>CAJXZB010000003.1 GCA_913063405.1 uncultured Ulvibacter sp. | reverse complement strand
ATTGATTTGTTTAATCGAAAAGTAGTTGGTTGGGCTATGAGTGATAATTTAAGTACAGAGGCTACCATCATACCTGCATGGAAGATGGCAATTAAAGACAATGAAATTACTAAAGAACTTATTTTTCATTCTGACAGAGGAACTCAATATGCCAGTTATAAATTTACCAATATCCTAAAAAGTTATAATGGACGGGTTAAGCAATCTATGAGCAGAAAAGGTAATTGTTGGGATAATGCCGTAGCAGAATCATTCTTTAAGAGCTTAAAGGTAGAATGGGTATACAAACATAACTATGGACTTAGATCTGAAGCTGAGCTATCAATCTTTCAATGGATAGAAACTTGGTACAATAGAAGAAGAATACACTCCACTTTGGGGTATAAAACTATAGAAGAATTTGAAATCGAAATGTTTAATCAAAAAGTAGCAGCATGACTCTTAACTAAATGTCCACTTTTTTGTTGCAAGTCCACTTTTTCTATAGTTTGAGAATGACCAATGAAATAAAGAAATAGGCAAGAAAAAAAATAGAATGGCAGCTATTTTTCATACTTAAAAATACAAAGTTTATTATCTTGATTTTGCAAACAGTGTAATTAACTAAATACTAGTCGTTTAACTTTAAAACAGCCATAAAGGCTTCTTGAGGGATTTCTACATTCCCTACCTGGCGCATACGTTTCTTTCCTTTTTTCTGCTTCTCAAGTAGTTTACGCTTACGAGAAATATCACCCCCATAACATTTTGCTGTTACATCTTTACGCAATGCCTTTACGGTTTCACGAGAGATAATTTTCGCTCCAATTGCAGCTTGTATTGGAATATCGAATTGTTGTCTAGGTATAAGCTGATGTAATTTTTCGCACATCTTTTTACCAATATCATAGGCGTTGTCCTTGTGTAATAAAGCCGAAAGTGCATCCACAATATTTCCATTCAATAAAACATCCACTTTTACAAGTTTAGATTCACGCATTCCAATTGGCGAATAATCAAAGGATGCATACCCTTTTGAAACAGTTTTTAAACGATCGTAAAAATCGAAAACAATCTCAGCAAGAGGCATATCAAAAGTGAGTTCAACTCTTTCGGTGGTTAAATAGGTCTGATTCGTAATTTCACCACGCTTTTCAATACACAGAGACATAACGTTTCCAACAAAATCGGATTTGGTAATAATCGTTGCTTTAATATATGGCTCTTCTACTCGATTTAAAGAGGAAGGTTCAGGTAAATCTGAGGGGTTATTTACCAATATAACGGAGTCTGGATTTTTATGTGTGTAGGCCTGATACGACACGTTAGGAACGGTGGTAATAACGGTCATATCAAATTCCCTCTCTAAGCGTTCTTGAATAATTTCTAAATGCAACATCCCTAGGAACCCACATCGAAAACCAAAACCAAGTGCCGCTGAGCTTTCGGGTTGAAAAACCAAAGAGGCATCATTTAATTGTAGTTTCTCCATTGAGTTTCTAAGCTCCTCGTAATCCTCAGTATCAACAGGATAAATCCCAGCAAATACCATTGGTTTTACGTTTTCGAAACCTTCAATCATATTTGTGGTTGGATTTTTAGAATCGGTAATGGTATCTCCAACCTTCACTTCTTTCGCCTCTTTAATTCCAGTGATGAGGTAGCCCACATCTCCCGTTTTAACCACACTTTTTGGGACTTGCTTCAATTTTAAAGTTCCAACTTCATCTGCGAAATAAGACTTGTCAGTAGCCATAAACTTTATGTGCTGTCCTTTTTTAATCTCCCCATTGAGCACTCTAAAATAGGTTTCTACTCCTCGAAATGGATTGTAAACTGAATCAAAAATCAAGGCCTGTAACGGTTCATTTGGCTCACCCTTTGGAGCAGGAACTCGATCAATAATTGCTTTAAGAATCTCTTTGACACCTATTCCTGTTTTGGCACTTGCGGGAATAACTTCTTCGGCATCACAACCCAATAAATCTACAATATCATCTGTTACTTCTTCAATATTTGCAGAAGGTAAATCCACCTTATTCAAAACGGGAATAATTTCCAAGTCGTTTTCTAGAGCTAAGTATAGGTTCGATATTGTCTGTGCCTGGATGCTTTGAGCAGCATCTACAATTAGTAAAGCACCTTCACAAGCAGCAATAGAACGAGAGACCTCATACGAAAAATCAACATGTCCGGGGGTGTCGATTAGGTTTAAGGTATAGTTCTCACCTTCATATTCATACTCCATTTGAATAGCGTGGCTTTTTATAGTAATTCCACGCTCTCGCTCGAGATCCATGCTATCTAATAGTTGGGCTTGTGATTCACGAGAAGTTACGGTCCCAGTAGCATCCAACAATCTATCTGCTAAAGTGCTTTTTCCATGATCTATATGTGCAATGATGCAAAAATTTCTAATATTCTTCATAAAAACGAACCTCGATACTTTTAGAGTGCAAATATAGATTAAAAAGACAGGTTTTTCGGTATGCTTGGGAAAAGGAAAAAACTATATTTTCTTTTTTTAATAAAAAGATTGCTCTAATTTTAGCAGAACCAATTTTGGCATGAAATTTCTTTCATTTCCGTACCAATGAGAGATACTTATTTATAAACTAAATCCTGTCCAAATATACTAGTACGCCGTTAACCCCACAATCGGTTATGAAAAACAGCATTGTCTTTTTTCTTTTATTGTTTACGGCTTCTGTGCTTTCACAGAGCGCGTCGATAGGGGGAAGGGTTTTAGACAAGGATAATAATGCTATTTCTTTTGTAAGCGTACTGCTATATAATGAAGGGGCCTCAGTTCCATTTAAAGGGACGACAACAGATGAAAACGGTAATTTTTCTCTTCACAAGCTTAATGAAGGAAATTATCGAGTGACCCTTAGCTTCGTTGGATTCGAAACGAAAGAAGTAAAAATAAAGGTGCTTTCAGTAAAAAATATGGGCTCCATTGTTTTGGAAGAATCTCTGGAGGTATTGGACGCGGCTACCGTGACTGTAAGAAAGCCGACGATCACTAGAAAAGTAGACCGATTAATTTTCAATGTTGAAAACACAACTTTAGCTATTGGAAATAGTTGGAGTATTTTGAAAAGAACCCCTGGAGTTATTATCATACAAGAAAGTTTAATGATTAGAGGGGAAGGGGCTTCGGTTTATTTGAATGGTAGAAAAGTGCAAATTTCTTCTTCAGAATTAAAAACCTTTCTTGAAGGCTTTTCTGGAGCAAATGTAAAATCGATTGAGGTTATTACAAACCCACCTGCGAAATATGATGCGGAAAGCGGCCCTATATTAAATATCACAACTAGGAAGATTGTGTCCTTGGGGTATAAAGGAAGAATAGACGGATCCTATACACAAGCCGTATTTCCAAAGTTTAATATAGGGAGTAGTCATTTTTATAAAAATCGAAATCTAGACCTTTTTTTTAATTATAGTTTCAGCCCCAAGAAAGAGTTTAAAGAAGATGAGGGAAGGGTGAATTTTATCAATGACAATAATTCGATTTTTACTACTTGGGAAAATGATTTTAATCGGACTACAAGATCGAAAGCCCATAATGCGAATCTTGTTTTAGACTACGAATTGGATAAACGTAATGCGATTAATTTAACGTCGAACTTACTTCACTCTCCTAACCGAACCTTCAACAATAATATAATAAACGAGTCTTTTAATGGGCAGCATCAACTGGATTCTACGTTTATTAGCAAAAGTAACCTCAGAAACGATTTGTCTAATATTGCCGCAGACTTTACTTATAGGCATTCTTTTGAAAAAGAAGGCGCAATCATTAGTGCGAATTTTCATTATACAGATTATGAAAGGGAAAGGAATCAAAATGTTAACACCAATTATTTTGCTTCGGATAATACCCTACTTCGGAATGTATCCTTTTTTACTGATGCAGCTCAAGATATTGCGATTTACACTGGCCAACTTGATTATGAAACATCCATTGGTACAGCATCTTTTAATGTTGGGGTTAAGACTTCGGTAATTGATTCAGAAAGTGGAATAAAATTTTATGATAATATTAATGGGGACAGTTGGTTTAATGAATCTCGCTCGGACGACTATCTTTATGATGAAAAGGTGTACGCTGGTTATGCCAATGTTTCAAATGATTGGAGCAAATTAAGTGCTAAGTTGGGGTTGCGAGCAGAACAAATTGAGGCGAAGGGGACTTCTATTAGCTTGAGTGAAACGAATCAACAGGAATATTTTGAGTTTTTCCCATCAGTATTCCTTCAATATAAATTGCATGAGAATCACAGTATTGCTTTTGACTATAGCCGAAGGATAAGCAGACCTAGATACGAAGACTTAAACCCCTTTGCCTATTTCTTAAACGAGAATACCTTTCAAACAGGAAACCCAACCTTACAACCTAGCTTTAGTCATCGATTTAATTTCAATTACTCCTTAAAGAATAGTTACTTTTTTGATGTTTATTATCGTGATCGGGGAAGATTTATTACAACACTTAGCTTTCAGGATAATGATAACTTATCTGTTAGAACTTCCGAACAGAATGCAATTAAGGCCACATCCTACGGTTTGGATTTTGTGCATTCCAGATCGATTACAAACTTCTGGCTCTTTTATACCTATATATCAGTATTTCATGAAGATGAAACTTTCTTAGCAGTCGAGAGCAGCAACCAAGAAGTCACCAATGACTATAATGGCGTCTTTGCCCAGTTATATAACGGCTTTACCTTGAGTAAAGATAAAACGCTTACTGGAGAGGTGTCCGTTGCCTATTGGTCAGGATTTATTTTTGGATCGTTTAAGCAAGGCTCACATACTAATTTGACGATTGGATTGAGGAAAACACTCTGGAATAAAAGGGCGGTAATAACTTTGGCAAGTGAAGATATTTTGGGAGAGGAAAATGCTCGTCTTACCTCAAGATACCTTAACCAGGATTATTCATACATAGCAGTTCCTGAAACTCAGTTTCTTTGTTTTGGGCTTGTTTATAATTTTGGAGATTTCAGATTACAAGACAACAAGCGCCTAATCAACAAGACCGAACGCGATCGTCTAAACTCTCAATAAAGCGGATTTGTTCAGCGGATTTCCTATTTTTGCAACTTAAATATTGATGCGGTTTGCCAAAAATAGGAGACATACAATTACCAGAATTTCCGTTGCTTTTAGCTCCTATGGAGGATGTAAGTGACCCTCCGTTTCGTACACTTTGTAAGGAACAGGGTGCGGATGTAGTTTATACAGAGTTTATTTCTTCCGAGGGATTAATTCGAGATGCAGCTAAGAGTGTCATGAAGCTTGATATTTATGAGAAAGAGCGGCCAGTGGGAATTCAAATATTTGGAGCTGTCTTAGAATCAATGTTAAGAAGCGTTGAGATCGTTGAAGCTAGTGATCCGGACATCATTGATATTAATTTTGGGTGTCCTGTAAAGAAGGTTGTGAGTAAGGGTGCTGGAGCGGGAATACTAAAAGATATTGATCTTATGGTGAGTTTAACCGAAGCTATGGTAAAACATACTAAACTTCCTATCACGGTTAAAACCAGATTGGGCTGGGACCACGATTCGATAAAAATTGTAGAAGTCGCAGAGAGGCTTCAGGATGTTGGCTGCCAGGCGATTTCAATCCATGGAAGAACTAGGACCCAAATGTATAAAGGAGATGCCGATTGGGCCCCTATAGCTGAAGTAAAAAACAACCCACGGATGCATATACCAGTCTTTGGAAATGGTGATGTAGATTCACCCGAGAGGGCCATGGAGATGCGCGACAAGTACGGGCTTGATGGGGCTATGATTGGTCGTGCAAGTATTGGATACCCTTGGTTTTTTAAAGAAGTAAAGCACTTTTTTGAAACAGGAGAACATTGTGCCCCACCAACAATGTCTGAGCGGGTAGAGGCAGCTAAAAGACATTTGGAGATGGCAATTGACTGGAAAGGCGAAAAACTTGGGGTTTTTGAAACACGTCGTCATTATACCAATTACTTTAAAGGAATACCAAATTTTAAAGAGTATCGAATGAAGATGGTGACAAGCGATGATTCAACAGCTGTATTTGCAGCATTCGATGAGATTCTGAATAAGTTTGAGGGCTTTCAGTTTGCCTAGTTGAGTAATTTTTCTCGTACTCTGCTTGAAGCAATTTTTGATGCAATAATTCCTAAAATTGTTATCGTTCCCATTACAACCAAAATGTTCACACTTTTAAGTTTAACAGGATAAGGTAGGGACGCAGTTATATTAATGAATTCAAACTTTAACTGTACCCAAACAGCAAAAACACCTAACAAGACTCCCAACAAACCTCCTAAGGTTGTCATAAGAGTACCTTGAAGAAAGAAAACTTTTCGAATATCTTTAAGGCTCGCGCCTAGACTATAGAGTGTTTTAATATTTTTTCGTTTGTCAAGGATCATCATAATAATAGATCCAATAACATTAAACAAGGCTATAATAAGGATCAAAGTGAAAATAAGGTAAACAGCAATATTTTCGGTATTCAACATTTTGTATAATGCGTCGTTCTGTTGAATCCGGTTTTTAATAAGAACCTCTTGGGAAAAAACATCTAGAAGCCTTTTACGGATGTCACTTTCTGAAGTATTAGGGGCCAATTTTAACTCTATCGAAGATACTTTCGATGAGTCCATTTTAAGGAGAGAACGAGCAAATTCTATATCCGAAAAAACATATTTATAATTGAGCTCTTCGTTGATTTCATAAATTCCTGAAACTAAAACACTTTCCTTGTTAAACACTTTTGATGGATCTAGCTTTTGTCCAGAATAAGGTTTTGGCACATAAATTTCTAGAGGGCTACCATAATCACGGGTTCCTAATGATAGTTTTTGAGAGGTTCCTATCCCGATCACCACTTCTTTTTGGTTTGGAATAAACCAAGAGTCATAAATAAGAATGCTATCAATAGGGTTTACCATACCGTAGTTAGCGTCTACGCCTTTTACATATGCAATTTCATTTTTATCCCGATAATTTAAAAAGACGCGCTCTTCTACTATTTTCGAAAAGCTAGCAATCCCCGCAATCTTTTTAAGTTTCTCTTCTGAATTTTTAGAAAAGGTAATCGTCTTTCCTATAGTAGGTGAAATTTTTAAATCGCTGTCAAAAACACTGGTAAACTGAAGGCTAAAATCCTTTAATCCCGCAAAACCCGAAAGCACTATAAAAAGCGACATAGCACCAACGACAACACCGATTGCCGCAATAATGGTAATAATGTTTATTGCGTTACTGCTGCTTTTAGAAAACAAGTATCGTTTGGCAATATAGAACGGGAAGTTCACGCTAAGACTTTTTTCTTTTGGGAAGTAAATCAGGGTTGTTAATTGGGTTTTCTTCTCCTTTAACCGCTTTATCAATAGCTTCTATATATTCTAAAGAGTCATCGTTAAAGAAGCTTAGGTCAGGCATTTTACGAAACTGATTTTTTGTAAGCTGAGCAATCTGATGTTTTATTTTTGGTTTAAGTTCGTTAAGCTCATTTACAAGCTTGACAGCTTTATCTGGGGGGAAAACACTTACATAAATTTTTGCAATAGAGAGATCTACCGTAACGCTCACCTTACTCACAGAAATTAGAATACCTTGTTGCCCCATTTCGCGAAGCATGTTCTGCAATACATTGGCGAGGTCATTTTGCAAAACTCCTGCAATCTTTTTTTGTCTATTACTTTCTACCATACTGCAAAAATAGCACAATTAATGCGTTTCCAACTATATCGAGGTCTTTTGATCAATTAGATTTGGAAAAATCTATCAAAAAGGCAGGTGAAAAAGAAACAAGATTCGTTATTTTTGAAAGAACAGAATAGTTTTCAATGAATAAGATAGAACACATTGGCATTGCTGTCAAAGATATTGACGAAGCGAATAAGATTTATAAAAGTCTGCTGGGCTACGAACATTACAAGACAGAAATTGTCGAAAATGAAGGGGTAAAAACGTCTTTTTTTAGTTGTGGTGAAAGCAAGATTGAATTGCTAGAAGCAACACGAGCGGATAGTCCAATAGCTAAGTTTATTGAGAAAAGAGGTGAGGGGATCCATCATATGGCGTTTTCAGTAACAGACATTAAAGCCGAGGTTAAGAGGCTGAAGAAAGAGGGCTTTGTCGTGTTGAATGAAGAACCGAAAAAAGGGGCTGACAGTAAACTTGTGGTCTTTTTACACCCTAAGTCGGCTAATGGAGTTTTAATCGAACTTTGTCAGGATATAAATATTGGCACAAATAGTTTGTAGTGTTTATAAAGAGTTTTACCTTTGCAAACTGTTTTTGGTCCCATAGCTCAGCTGGTTAGAGCACCTGACTCATAATCAGGGGGTCCATGGTTCGAGCCCATGTGGGACCACTTTTTTTAGAGATTTGTAATTTGATTTGTTGAATTCGCATAGAATATAATTTTTTTGAGAAAGAGACGTTAGTACATCAATGAAAACAAATTGACGGAAATAAAATTATTGAGGCACTAAGAATTCTTTGAGATTTTTAGCGCTTAATCGTTGTTTTTCGTTGTTTTTCGTTGTTTTGTCGAATATGTCACCAAGAAAACGTTGATAAGTATGTTGATAAACCATCGTTTTTCTTTGTAATTTAAAATAAATCATTACTTTAGCTCATACATATGCGACCCCAAATCGTGAAAAAGATAAAAATATCAGCCCCTGCGGTACTGTTTTTTTTAACAAGTACTATGGTCTTTGGACAAGCCAATGCTGGCAGTTCAGGACCACCAGCCCCTACCAATCAGCGAGGCCCTGAGTTGCCTATTGATGACAATTTATTGATTCTTGTAGCTTTAGGATTGGCGTATGGTTGTTATGTTGCTTGCAAACAATACCGAGTTAAGAATACTCTAGACTAAGTCGTTTTAGGTACTTTCCAATTAGATCAAACTCCAAATTTACCGCATCTCCCAATTTTATTTGTTTGAAGTTTGTGTACGCATAAGTATATGGTATAACCGCAACACTGAATTCGTTTTTCTTTGAATTAATTACTGTAAGACTAACTCCGTTTACAGTTATAGAACCTTTTTCAATTGTAATATTTCCAGAGGATTCGTTATATTGAAACGTAAACAACCAACTTCCGTCCATATTCTCTATGGAAGTGCAAACTCCAACCTCATCAACATGACCTTGTACCAAATGGCCGTCAAGCCTATCACCTAGCTTCATAGCCCTCTCAAGATTAACCCTAGAACCCGCAATAAGGTTTTTAAGATTGGTTTTGTCAAGAGTTTCTTTGATTGCAGTAACCACATAACTTCCAGTATTTAGGGAAACCACTGTTAAGCAAATGCCATTGTGAGATACGCTTTGATCTATTTTAAGTTCGTCCGTCAAATCACTATTAACAGTTATGTGAAGGTTTTCGCCCTCCTTAACCAGTGCATCAATTTCCCCAATAGACTCAATTATTCCCGTAAACATGAATACATTTAATTACATTTGTGCTACAAAAGTAATAATTAAAAAAAGTATCACAGCAAGAATGAGTAATCGGGATAAAATAATCGTGGGAATTTCTATTGGAGATTTGAATGGCATAGGGAGCGAAATTGTTTTGAAGACATTTCAGGATGCCAGGATGTTGGAATTTTGTACCCCAGTCATATTTGCTTCAGTTAAGCTTCTTTCTTTTTTTAAGAAGGCGTATGGAGTGGATATTAACCTCCACGGTATTGATCGCCTCGAAGATATACTCCCCAAAAAAATAAACGTCTTTAATGTTTGGAAAGAGCCTGTAGATATCAATTTCGGAAAGGAAGAGGAAATCATAGGTGTTTATGCTATAAAATCTTTGACGGCGGCCGTTTTGGCTTTAAAAGATTCTCGAGTAGATGTCCTGGTTACTGCACCAATTAATAAGTCCAATGTACAATCCGAAAGTTTTAATTTTCCAGGTCATACGGATTTCCTCGCCAAAGAATTGGAAGGAGATAGTTTGATGTTGATGATTTCTGAAACTTTACGTGTTGGGCTGCTAACGGATCACGTAGCGGTAAAAGATGTTGTTAGCAATATCACCAGAGAATTAATCGACAAAAAAATCAACACTATTCATCATACGTTGGTTCAAGATTTTGGAATTGAGAAACCAAAAATTGCGGTCCTAGGAATTAATCCTCATAATGGAGATAACGGTGTAATTGGAGATGAAGATGATAAAATTTTAAGGCCAGCATTAGACAATATTAGGAACAATGGAAAAATGATTTTAGGTCCCTATGCAGCCGATAGTTTTTTTGGCTCTGGGAATTATAAAAATTTTGATGTTGTAATTGCTTCTTATCACGATCAAGGTTTAATTCCGTTTAAGACTTTGGCATTCGGCTCTGGTGTTAATTTTACAGCTGGCCTCAATAAGGTTAGAACTTCGCCGGATCATGGTACTGCCTATGACATCGCTGGAAAGAACATTGCAAATTTTGATTCTTTTCAAGCGGCTGTTTTTAGCGCGATTAGGATTTTTGAGACAAGAAAAGAGCACCTCGAATTTTCAAGCAATCCGTTGAAAATAAATAGAAAAAAACCCTTTGTAAAAAAGAATTGATAAAATAATTTGCTATTGAAATAATTTTTTATCTTTGCACCCGCCTTAATTGCAAGGTTGGGTAGAAAAATTAGGTGGGAATATGAAGGAATTGAAAGAATTTACCATTCCCTTTGTGGGATTAAAATTAGACGAACACCGGTTTAATTTTGAAATTAAAAAATCGTTCTTTGAGCATTTTGAGTATGACGAATTTAATGACGCTGTCATTAATCTCGATATATTGCTGAATAAAAAGACCACTTTACTTGAGTTTACATTGTTTTTCAAAGGACATGTAAATGTCAATTGTGATATTACCAACGAACCCTATAATCAGGATGTTTCTGGAGATTATCACTTTGTTGTAAAGTTTGGTGACGCTTTTAATAATGAAAATGAGGACTTACTAATTCTACCTCATGGAAGTTATGAAGTGAATATTCAACAGTATATATATGAGTCTATAGTCTTGGGGTTACCAAGTCGCAGAATTCATCCGGGTATTGAAGATGGCACTTTAAAAAGTGATATACTTGATAAACTTGAAGAATTAAGCCCAAAAGGAATTGATGATAAAGATGATTCTAAGGGTGATATTGACCCACGGTGGGACACATTAAAAAAACTATTAACGGACAAATAATATATAGTAATGGCACATCCTAAAAGAAAAATCTCGAAAACGAGAAGAGATAAAAGAAGAACACATTACAAAGCGATTGCACCTCAGGTTGCAACAGACCCTACAACAGGAGAGTCGCACTTATATCACAGAGCACACTGGCACGAAGGAAAATTATACTATCGTGGACAGATTGTTATTGATGCTACTGAAGAGGTAGAAGCATAGTCATATTTTCTTTCAAAATATAAACTCTCACATTCACTGTGAGAGTTTTTTGTTTTTTAAAAATTAAAAACGAGGCTATTTTGCACGTTATTGATTAAAATTTAGTAATTTTCGTTCCTTTTAGAGGATTTTTGACCTCTTTTTGTGAATTTAATTCAAGTTTATGAGTAACATCACAGCAGCTATTACCGCTGTAGGGGGCTATGTTCCAGACTACGTTTTGACCAATCAGATTCTGGAGACAATGATGGACACCAATGACGAATGGATCACGACCCGTACCGGAATTAAAGAGCGTAGAATTTTACAAGACAAAGACAAGGGAACTTCTTACCTTGCTATTGAGGCAGCTAAAAACCTTCTTAAAAAAAGTAATACCAACCCAAAGGATATTGACATGGTGATAATGGCGACAGCCACACCCGATATGCCGGTCGCAGCAACAGGTGTGTACGTAGCAACCCAAATAGGAGCTGTAAACGCTTTTTCTTTTGACCTCGTCGCTGCTTGCTCAAGTTTTCTCTTTGGAATGTCAACCGCGGCAAGATATATTGAGTCTGGAAAATATAAAAAGGTACTGCTTCTAGGAGCCGATAAAATGTCATCCATATTAGATTATGAAGACAGAACGACGAGCATCATTTTTGGCGATGGAGGAGGTGCGGTTCTTTTCGAACCTAATACCGAAGGACTGGGTGTTCAGGACGAATATTTAAGAACGGATGGTATTGGGAGACCACATCTTAAAATTGATGCAGGCGGATCCTTGTTACCAGCTTCAGTAGAAACGGTTACTAATAAACAACACTATGTTTTTCAAGATGGAAAGACTGTTTTCAAATTTGCAGTTTCAAATATGGCCGATGTTTGTGAAAAAGTGATGTTGGCTAATAACCTTAAAGGAGAGGACGTTCAATGGCTCGTGCCACATCAAGCCAACAAAAGAATTATTGATGCCGCTGCTCGTCGAATGAATTTACCAGAAGATAAGGTAATGATCAATATTCATAAATATGGAAATACAACATCAGCTACGTTGCCTTTATGTTTATGGGATTATGAAAAACACCTTAAAAAAGGAGATAATTTAATGTTTGCGGCTTTCGGAGGTGGCTTTACTTGGGGTGCCGTCTATGTTAAATGGGCCTATGATCCGGAATAATAACTAACTAAGAGATTTAAATTAAAAAATATGGACTTAAAAGACATTCAGAATCTAATCAAGTTTGTGGCTAAATCGGGAGCCAGTGAAGTAAAACTGGAAATGGAAGATATAAAGATCACCATTAGAACCGGAAGAGAAGATCAAAAAGGCGAAACAACTTATATTCAGCAAATGCCAGCTATGGCTGCTCCTCAACAACAAATAGTTGCGGCACCTCAAGCTGAGGCAGCAGCTCCGGCGGCAACAGCCGAATCTTCGGATGATGATTCAAAATATATAACGATAAAATCTCCAATAATTGGAACTTTTTATCGCAAGCCGTCTCCGGATAAGCCAATGTTTGTTGAGGTTGGTTCTAGTATAGGAACAGGAGACGTACTTTGTGTTATTGAAGCGATGAAGCTTTTTAACGAAATTGAAAGTGAAGTTTCAGGTAAAATTGTAAAAATACTTGTCGACGATGCCTCTCCGGTAGAATTCGATCAGCCCTTATTCTTGGTAGATCCATCTTAAGTAATAATCTTATATTCAGTTCTTTCGGTTCTTCGGAATTGCAGGTCAATATAGATCAGTTAAGAGTTTGAGTTTTGAAATTTTAGAAAGTATGTTTAAAAAGATATTAATAGCAAATAGGGGAGAAATTGCACTACGAGTTATCCGAACTTGTAAAGAGATGGGAATTAAAACTGTCGCAGTTTACTCAAAAGCAGATGAAGAAAGTCTGCACGTTCGGTTTGCAGACGAGGCTGTTTGTATTGGACCGGCAGCTAGTAGTGAAAGTTATTTAAAGATTTCGAATATTATCGCGGCGGCCGAAATAACCAATGCAGATGCTATTCATCCGGGATATGGATTCCTATCAGAGAATGCCAAATTTTCGAAAATATGTGATGAGCACAATATTAAGTTCATTGGGGCCTCCCCTGATATGATTGATAGAATGGGTGATAAGGCAATGGCCAAAACCACAATGATTGAAGCTGGGGTTCCTTGTGTTCCTGGTAGTGAAGGTGTGATTCCCGATTTTGCAACTTGTAAAAAAGTGGTAAAGGCAACGGGGTATCCTGTAATGCTGAAGGCTAGTGCGGGTGGAGGCGGTAAAGGAATGCGAGCCGTTTGGAAAGCAGATGAACTTCAAGATGCATGGGAGTCGGCAAGACAAGAAAGCAAAGCGGCTTTTGGAAATGACGATATGTATATGGAGAAGCTTATAGAAGAACCAAGACATATTGAGATTCAAATTGTAGGTGATAGTACAGGACGAGCATGTCACTTAAGTGAAAGAGATTGTTCTATTCAAAGACGTCATCAGAAATTAACTGAGGAGACTCCAAGTCCGTATATGACGGATAAATTGCGTGAAGACATGGGTCGGGCGGCTGTTTTAGCTTCAGAATATATAAAATATGAAGGTGCTGGTACTGTCGAGTTTTTGGTAGACAAGCATCGTAATTTCTATTTTATGGAAATGAATACGCGTATTCAGGTAGAGCACCCTATAACGGAACAAGTGATAGATTTTGACTTAATACGGGAACAAATTCTTGTGGCAGCAGGTGTACCAATTTCTGGTAAAAACTATACACCCAATTTACACTCAATAGAATGTCGTATTAATGCTGAGGATCCTTATAATGATTTTCGTCCATCGCCTGGAAAAATAACGGTTTTACATGCGCCAGGAGGCCATGGGGTTCGCTTAGACACACATGTATACGCTGGATATACCATCCCTCCAAATTATGATTCGATGATTGCAAAGTTAATTACCACAGCGCAAACACGTGAAGAGGCAATTAATAAGATGAAAAGAGCTTTGGATGAATTCGTTATTGAAGGTGTAAAAACAACTATTCCTTTTCATAGACAATTGATGGATGACCCCGCGTATGTAGAGGGAAATTATACAACTGCCTTTATGAATGACTGGCAAATGAACGAACCAGAGGAAGAGTAAGCTTTTCCAATACACGTATCGCAAGCGCCAAATTCCAAAAAGAGATTGATTCCTTTGGAATTTGGTGCTTTCTTTTTGAACTTTACTTAATAGATTAATTTTATGAATCTCTCATATTGGGAACGAAAAAGTTGGCTTTGCAATATCGATTTTGCCATTGTTGGTAGTGGAATTGTAGGACTTAGTTGTGCTCTTTCACTTCGGAAGAAATTTCCGAAACGTAAAATTGTAGTTTTTGAAAAAGGGATGCTTCCAAGTGGTGCAAGTACAAAAAATGCAGGATTTGCTTGTTTTGGGAGTTTATCTGAAATTCTCGAAGACCTTGAATCACATTCCGAAGAAGAGGTGGTGCAACTCGTTAAGGACCGGTTAAATGGACTTCAATTGCTTCGAGGGACTTTGGGCGACACTCAACTAGACTATCAAGAAAATGGTGGATACGAGCTGTTCGGGCTAGAAGATAAAACGCTCTTTCAAGAATGTCAGTATAAGATGAAATATGTTAATCAATTGCTTTCTCCCGTTTTCAATTCCGAAGTATTTTCTATAGGAAACAATAGCTTCGAATTTCAAAACATCCATCCAAAGCTTATTTTTAACAAATTTGAAGGGCAAATTGATACTGGAAAAATGATGCGAGGTTTAATAAAAAAGGCTTCGGAGGCAAATATTCTCATTCTTAACAATGCAGAGATCACTTCTATTTCAGAAGAGAAGGCGAGAGTTTCGCTCGAATTAAATAATGCGGAAGAGCTGTCAGTAAATCAAGTAATGATTGCCACAAATGGTTTTGCCAAACAGTTTTTGGATGAAGATGTGACACCTGTTCGAGCACAAGTTTTAGTTACAAAACCAATAAAAAACCTTAAAATCAAGGGTACTTTCCATTTGGATAAAGGATATTATTATTTTCGAAACATTGAGGATAGAATTCTTTTTGGAGGTGGGCGTAACTTGGATTTTACAACAGAAGAAACCTCCAAATTTGGACTTACTCAACTGGTTCAAAATAGATTGGAACAACTGCTCTCCACAACAATTTTACCAAATATACCGTTTGAGGTAGATACTCGATGGAGCGGCATTATGGGGGTAGGCAAACAAAAAAAACCAATTGTTAGGCGTCTTTCTCAACATGTGTGTTGTGGCGTTAGACTTGGCGGAATGGGCGTGGCGATTGGTAGTTCTATTGGAGTACAGCTTGCTAATCTAAGTATTGAATGAAACGATTTTTTCGCTTTTTCGTCAAGGCGCTTCTGTGGTTTGGGGTTTTAAGTGTACTCTGGGTACTACTCTACAAATACGTTCCTGTGCCGTATACTCCTTTAATGGCTATCCGTTATTTTGAAGCGGATGAATCCCATGAAACTAAACATAGCTGGAAGTCTTTGGATGCCATTTCTATTGAAATTCAATTGGCCGTTATTTGCGCTGAGGATCAAAATTTTACAAAGCATAGGGGATTCGATTACACGGCAATTAAAAAAGCATATCGGGGAAATAAAGCTGGAAAGCCAATGAAAGGCGGAAGCACTATTTCACAGCAAACCGCTAAGAATGTTTTTTTATGGCCCGAACGCAGTTGGCTTCGTAAAGGACTCGAAACCTATTTTACTTTTCTCATTGAAAATTTATGGAGCAAAGAGCGAATTCTTGAAGTGTATCTTAATAGTATCGAAATGGGAAATGGTATTTTTGGTGCAGAGGCTGCATCTCAATTTTGGTTTAATAAAGAGGCTCAGTACCTTACTCGATATGAGGCGGCTTCCATTGCAGCGATCCTACCCAACCCTAGAAGCTACAATGCGTCTCCTCGCACAAAATATATTGAGAGTAGAAAAACATGGATTGTCAAACAGATGCGTAATTATGGTACTTTTAACGTCACAGAAATTGTTTCAAAATGACGAATAAAGATTTAAAATCGGTTTTGCTTCAAGAATGTTTTATAATGATCGAAGAACGCCACCAAAGAATAAAACAATCCATAAAGGGAATTGAAGAATCCTTGTTTGAGGAATCTAAAAGTAGTGCTGGAGACAAGCATGAAACGGGTAGGGCGATGCTTCAAATCGAACGGGAGAATGCAGGAAATCAGTTACATGAAGTTGAAAAAACACTTCAACTACTTAAAAGAATAGATGTCAATGTTGAAACGGATATTGCTCATTTGGGCAGTCTTATATTTACTTCCAAGGAGACGTATTTTATAAGTGTTTCTGCAGGTATCATAGAAGTGGATTCAAAAAAATACCTTGCCGTATCCCCTCTATCTCCAATAGGACAGGTTCTTATTGGAAAAAAGGAGGGAGCACAGCTAATCTTTAATGGAGGTGAGTTTCGTGTAACAAAGATCTCCTAGTTAATCATCCGCATGACAAAACAGTTCGTATTCACACCTAATCTACCGTTTACCGGAAGTGTCTCACAAGTATAGGAGAAAGTGTAAACACCGTAAGGAACATTTAAAGATGTGAAGGTATTTGCAACGTCACACATGGTGTTCCTGAAACAACAGCAGTCCCACTGGGTTCTCCTACCAAAACATCACCATTGTAATTTGTTAGGCTAATTGAAATGGTGTTACAAGGAAAAGGATCATTTTTATAGAAAGTAATAGACCCGAAGTCGCCTTCTTGGCCAAGATCATCTTCATCGTCGCTATTTTTATTACAAGAAGTTACTAATAACAAAATAATTAAAAATAAAATAAATTTTTTAAAATACATTGTCTTGAGTTTTCGGTTTCTCAAGTGTCTTTTAAGTCAGCGGAAGAAAAGGGTTATATAATGACGTGTGTCAATATATGTCACAACTATCTACTGGACTAGAATCAATAAAATAGCCAGAAAGGCCGGCAATGCTTGCACAAAAAATATTTTCTTATTGGTGGTAAAAGTTCCGTAAATTCCTGCTACGGCTACGCAGATTAAAAAGAATAATGATACATTGGTTTGCCATTCTACATCTTGAATAAAGAAAGTCCAAATAAGCCCCGCAGCTAAAAAACCATTGTACAAACCTTGATTGGCCGCCATAACCTTTGTTTTTTCGAAAAGATCTGCTGGGAAGTTTCTAAATACTTTTCGCCCTCTTGTGGTCCATGCGAACATTTCGAACCATAGAATATAGAGATGAATAAAAGCTATAAAAATTTTGATCGCGATGGCCATAGATTATTGTTTTGGTAAGTATTTTTTAGGTGTTGGATTTTCTGAAGATTCCTGCATCCAGTAAATATTTACAATCCACCACCGGTTGTTGTCATATAATAACTGAATACTATTTATTCCTCTCATAGATGGAGCGGTATCTTTTTCACTATGGAATGATTCATAGGTGCTAAAGACTTGTGCGATGTTTCCAAAAGTTTGGACATTGCGATGAATTTATTTTTCAAAGAATCCGTTTTCAACAAGCCATTTTCCTGAGCTTTCAATATAATCATTGTGTGTCATATATCGAACTTTATGAACGCCTTCCTTGTTTTCCCAGAAGGTATTAGTTTGGCCTCTTCTTTAAATAGGTATTTAAAAAGTTTCCAGTTACGCTCTTCACCTTTTTCACCAGAAATAACTCCGTAAAGTGTTTCTAGGTTGGATCTAGGGGCTTTACTTTATCGATATAGACATGTTGAGCCTCCAAATTGGAAAAGGAAAGAAGGTAGAAAAATAGTATTAGCTTTTTCATTTTTTTTCAAGTTTTACAGTGGAACCTTCAACTAATCTTTCACAATTTTCAAAAAAGAGATTCCGCCCGTTCCAGTTAGTTTGAATAATATTATGGCTTCCTCTAAGGAACGATTTTTTACGGTTACTTGAAGGGCATTTTTGTTTTTCGAAACTTTCAATTGGCGTGGTAGTAGAATAATTTCTTCGGAAGAGCTAACCGAATGAAATACACCGGAAGGCAATACACTTACCTCTCCAAAAACCCCCGCTTGATAGACCGTTTGAATTTTATTGAAAACTTTTTCGGGCTTACCATTTTGAATTAGCAGTAAATTATCAGCAAAGGAAAGAGCTTCTTCGCTATCAGGCGTAGCGGTGATACAAGCAATATTATTCGTTTTGAGGTAGGTAAAAAGGTCTCTCCTTAATTCGTTTTTTATGAAGGTGTCAATATTGCTAAAGGGCTCATCCAGCAATAGAAGTTCGGGTTCATTAGCCAAGGCTTTTGCAAGTGCTACTCGCTGCTTTTGTCCACCACTAAGGTTGTGCCAATATATTAGCAAAGCCTTGCAAATCGACTACCAGGAGCAATTCGGAAACACGTTTTTCATCTTTTTCCTCATCCATTTTGGTGAGGTGGGCGGCAATGTTTTCTGAAACTGTGGCATAAGGCATCACATTAAACTCTTATGCCACTAGCTCTATAAAAGCTTCACCTAGAATGAGGCTGTATTTGGTGCCGAGAAGTTGTTTCTCGTTCCAATGAATATCGCCATTTTCTAGATGTAATAATCCATAAATGAGATGTAAGAGTGTGGATTTCCCACAGCCACTTTCGCCTAAAACTGCCAGATGTTCACCTTTTTCAAGTTTGAAGCTGATGTTATTCAGAATTTGAATTTCCGAATACGAGAAAGATATTATGTTGACCTCTAGCATTTATTATTTAATTCCCGTGTTTACCTTTTCGGGAAGTACTTCATATCCCATATTATAAAGGGTGAACCCAAAAATGTCTGCGTATTGTTCAATTGTTTTGCTCACTGGAGTTCCTGCACCGTGCCCGGCATCGGTTTCAACACGAATTAAGACGGGATTATCCCCCGATTGTTTTTCTTGCAGCTCGGCAGCGAACTTAAAACTGTGTGCTGGTACCACCCGATCATCATGGTCCCCTGTTGTGATCAATGTGGCAGGGTATTCAACTCCTTGTTTCACATTATGGATGGGAGAATAGGCTTTCATATATTCGAACATTTCTTTACTATCTTCCGATGTCCCATAGTCATAGGCCCAACCTGCTCCAGATGTAAATGTATGGTAACGCAGCATGTCTAATACTCCAACCGCAGGCAATGCAACTTTCATTAAATCTGGACGCTGGGTCATAGTCGCACCAACCAACAATCCGCCGTTAGAGCCACCTCGAATTGCCAGATAGTCTGAAGAAGTATATTTGTTTTCAACAAGGTATTCGGCAGCAGCTATAAAATCATCAAAAACATTTTGCTTTTGCATTTTAGTTCCTGCATTATGCCATTTTTTACCATATTCACCACCACCTCTAAGATTCGGAACCGCATATACACCACCTTGCTCCATCCATACAGCATTGGTTATGCTAAAACTAGGAGTGAGGCTTATATTAAATCCTCCATACCCGTATAAAATCGTTGGGTTTTTCCCGTTGAGTCTTAATCCTTTTTTATGGGTTATAATCATTGGAACTTTGGTTCCATCCTTAGAAGTATAGAATACTTGTTTGCTTTCATAATTTTCAGAATCGAAATCTATTTTAGATTTGCGATACACATCAGAAGTCCCGTCCACAATGTTAAATTTATAGATACTTCCCGATGTAATATAATTGGTAAAGGTGTAATACACCTCTTTTTCCCCCTTTTTGGCATTGAAACCACCAACGCTACCTACACCTGGTAATTCAACATTGCAAATCAACTTTCCATCATAATCATATTGCATCACTTTAGATACTGCATCAACCATATATTCAGCAAAGAAAGATCCTCCCGCCGTAGAAGGGCTTAATACATTTTCGGTTTCAGGAATAAAATCTACCCAGTTTTCTGGAGCAGGGTTTGAGGTATCAACAGTTACGATTTTTTTGTTTGGCGCATTCATATTAGTAACGATGTAGAGTTTTGAACCAACATTATCAATAATATATGAATCGGTATCTGTATGGTCTAGAATAGTTATGAATTTGCTATTAGGTTTGGTCAAATCCTTCAAGAATAATCTATTTCCAGAAGTTGATACTTGAGCAGTAATCTGTAAATATCGATTATCTTCACTAACATTACCACTCACGTAGCGGTGTTTTTCTGAAGAAATCCCTCCAAAAACAAGTTGATCCTCTTTTTGTGAGGTTCCAAGCTTATGATAGTAAAGTTTGTGTTGATCTGTTTTAGCTGAAAGTTCACTCCCTTTGGGTTTATCATAACTGGAGTAATAGAAACCGTCGTTAGTTTTCCAAGAAAGCCCACTGAATTTAACGTCGATCAAGGTGTCTTCTGTGATTTCTCGTGTTTCTGCGTTCATAACCAACACCTTTCTCCAGTCACTTCCCCCTTCAGAAATACTATAGGCTGCGATTTTTCCATTCTCGGAAAAACTCATATTTCCTAAAGAAATAGTTCCGTCTTCTTTAAAAGTGTTTGGGTCTAAAAAGATATTTGCTGTGTTAGGATCTTCATCTGTTTTGTAGCGATACATCACATACTGGTTTTGAAGACCGTCATTTTTATAATAGTAAGTGTAGTTTCCTTCTTTAAATGGAGCACTCATTTTTTCATAATTCCAAAGCGAAGAAAGGCGTTCTTTCAATTCTTCACGAAAGGAAATTTTGTCAAGATAACCATAGGTAACTTCGTTTACATCTTTTACCCAGGCTTCAGTTTCTGGACTACGGTCGTCTTCGAGCCATCTATATGGATCTTTTACCTCTATCCCAAAATAGGTATCAACTGTATCTACTTTTTGCGTTTTAGTATAGTTCACAATAATTTTTTCTCTTTTAGGGTCTTCGGTTTTACACCCTAAGATAGTTATGGCAAGTAAAATAGAAATCTGAGCTTTTATCATTTTCCAGGTTTTAGAGGTAGTAAAAGTAATAAAAACTATACTGTCAGCTGCTTATAATCTTGCTTGAAGACTTAAACATTGATTTTTTCCTGAAAAATCAAAACAACGGGCGGTACACTTTCTAATGCTTGTATATAAGAATTAACATTAATAATAGCAATTACCAAAGCTCCACCAATACTTGGAAGATCTAGAAATAGATGAAATAAAAGAATATTTGCTGAGATTGGCGCCAATAGCAATAAGGCGAAAGGAACCGATTTGTTTACCAATAGCAGCAGCCCAATTATAATTTCAAGAGCTCCAACAATTGGCAAAACGTAGCCAGTAGCCTGTAATGAAGACATAAATTCTCCAGCATTTGCTAGCATCTCAGGCATTGACATAAAACCAATAAATTTATTAAGGCCAAAAACGATTAATCCTAGCGCAAGAACAATGCGAAGGATTTTGGTAAATGTGGAATTCATAGGATAGTTTTAAGTGTTATAATTTGAAAGATATTGAAAAAAATAAAACTCGGTTTCAAATTATTTGAAACCGAGTTTTTAGCAACATAATTTTCCTTTTTCTATGTGAACAACGTTCGATATGTATCCCAATTTCTATACATTAAATATCCATTGATCAAGGCTACAACAATTGCTGGCCCGATGTTTGGAATATTTAAAAAAGCGTGGAACAATACAATATTAATGGAAATAGGTACTAACATCACCAAGGCAAAAGGCACCCATTTTTTTAGTATGAGAAGTAATCCTACCACCACTTCAGTAAGACCAACTAACGCCATGATATATCCGTTCCCATTGTTTTCAGACCAAGAATAACGAAAGGCATCAAATAAATACTGAGCTTGAGGAAAACCTGTGAAATCAAAGTCTTGTAAGAACCAGATAAATTTATTTAGGCCGAAGATTAAAAGCATTAGCCCTAAGCCGATGCGTAAAATAATGTGAAAGATTTTCATAATAGCTCTTTTTGGTTATTTGGTTTTAGACGCGCTTACCCCAAAGCACTTACAAAGTGAAAAATAAAAGCTTATACTAAGTTGTTAGCAACTAGATATTCTGCAATTTGAACAGCGTTAGTAGCAGCACCTTTGCGAAGATTATCGCTTACAATCCACATGTTTAGAGTATTGGGTTGGGTTTCATCCCTGCGAATCCGTCCCACAAAAACTTCGTCTTTATTATGAGCATACATGGGCATTGGATAGGTATTGGTATCTGGATTATCTTGAACAGTTATTCCAGGGGTTTCGTGAAGTAATGTACGTACTTCATTCGGGTCAAAATCGTTTAAAAATTCAACGTTAACTGCCTCACTATGTCCTCCAGCCGTTGGAATACGTACTGTGGTTGCCGACACTGAAAAAGTACGGTCGTTTAATATTTTTTGTGGCTCTCTTGCCAATTTCATTTCTTCTTTGGTATATCCATTCGCTTCAAAATCATCGCAATGCGGAATGGCGTTTTTATGAATTGGATAAGGATACGCCATTTCACCTTGCACGCCAGCCATTTCATTTTCCATTTGTCTTATGGCCTTAACTCCGGTTCCAGAAACAGATTGATAAGTAGAGACAACAATGCGCTTCATCTTGTATTTTCTGTGTAAGGGTGCAAGCGCCATAACCATTTGTATGGTGGAGCAATTTGGATTGGCAATTATTTTGTCCTGAGCGGTAAGCTCACTGGCATTTATTTCTGGAACGATAAGCTTTTTTGTTGGATCCATACGCCATGCAGATGAATTATCGATTACTGTAGTTCCGACCTCCGAAAATTTTGGTGCCCATTCTAAAGAAGTTCCTCCACCAGCAGAGAAAATAGCTATATTGGGTTTGGCAACAATTGCTTCTTGTATCCCTATAATTTTATGGATGCCCCCCTTAAATTTAATTTCCTTTCCAATGGAAGCTTCAGATGCAACAAGGAGCAATTCTGAAATAGGGAAATCACGTTCTTCAAGAACTTTAAGCATTACGGCTCCAACCATACCGGTTGCACCAACAAGGGCTATTTTCATTTGAATCTGTTTTATTGGCTCAAAAATAGTCGATACAATTGTAATTTTTCAGAATAAAATGATAAAAAAGACCCCCCAAGCTTTACGCAAAGGGGGTTAATTAGAATGAATAGTATAACGGTGCTATATATCGTTCTTTACTTTTTTAGAAGATCTCTAATTTCTGATAGCAAATCGATGTCTGATGGTCCCGCCGGAGCTGTAGGCTCAGGTGGTTTTTTTGTTTTGTTGTAAGCCCTCACAATCAAGAACATTACAAACCCAACAGTAATCAAACTAATAATTGTGTTAATCCATTTACCATACATAACGGCATTTTCTAGAGTAGTAACCGCTCCATCTGTTCCCATAACAGCTGGGGATAGTACGTGTTTCAAATCGGCAAAATTGATTCCACCTGCAAAATGGCCAATAATTGGCATAATAATATCAGCAACGAAGCTGTTAATTACTGCTCCAATGGCTCCTGCCATAATTACAGCAACGGCAAAGTCCATAACATTGCCAGTCATAATGAAATCTTTGAATTCTTTAAACATTTTTGATAGGTTTATATGTTAATAAGAATCTAATTTAATAAAAAAGTGGCTTGCTTTAACAAAACTGTGGATGAGGAACACTTATTTTCGACATATGACCCTTTTTATACGTGGAGAAATAGCGGTAAGTAACTCATATGGAATTGAGCCTATCGAAGATGAAAGGTCTTTGGCTGTGGGATTATCACCAAAGATTACTACTTCGTCACCCTCATTGCATTCAATTGAACTAATATCAACCATGATCATATCCATACAAACATTGCCAATAATAGGAACTTTTTGATCACGAATGGTTACCCAGCCAATTTCATTTCCATAGGAGCGACTAATTCCATCGGCGTGTCCAATAGGAAGCGTAGCTGTTTTAGTGATTTGAGAAGCTTCGAACGCTCTATTATAGCCCACTGTTTCTCCAGGTTGTATGTAATGAATTTGGGAAATAACGGTTTTTAATGTCGCAACGGGTTTTAATTGTTTATTCTCCTGTGGGTCATTTCCAAAACCATAAAGCCCAATACCAGTACGTACCATATCTAACTCAGCATCTGGGTAATTAATGATTCCAGATGTATTTAGGGTATGAAGTATTGGGGAATAACCTAATTTTTCGGAAAGCTCTTTTGAAATGCTTCGGAAGGAATCTAATTGCGTTCTTGTAAAGTTTTCTTCGGAAAGGTCTTCGCTGGCTGCGAGGTGGGAGAATGCAGATTTTACTTTAACACTTTCTGTTTTTGAAAGGGTTTCAGAAATAAATGAGACATCACCTTTTCCGAAGCCTAAGCGATTCAATCCTGTATTAAACTTTAAATGAATAGGGTAGTTTCTTTGTTTCTGGTCTTCAGCAAAGGCTATAAACTCTAGTAGCATTTTTCGTGAATAAATACTAGGTTCCAAGCACCTATTTAGGACAAGAGAGAAGTTGGCCGGCAACGGGTGCAAAACTAGAATAGGCGTTTCAATACCAGCATCGCGCAATGCTTCCCCTTCACTTGCATAAGCAACGGCGAAGTAATCTGCACCTAAAGTAATTAGTTCTTTGGCAACAATAATTGCGTCGCTTCCATAGCCAAAGGCCTTTACAACGGCAAGTACTTTGGTTTCAGGTTTTATTATTGAAGAAAGATACAAGTAATTATGACCTAGTGCATTGAGGTCTATTTCTAGTGTAGTTTCTGTAGCTTTTGGCATTGGCTATGCTTGCTTTTTTGGTGGAAACTCTTCAGGATCCTTAACTTCCATTTTGCTTACCTTTTCCCGGAGCATTGCCTTGTAATAAGCTGCTCTACTTAAAGGTTCATATTCTTCGGTTTCTCCAAGAAGGACAAGGTCATCACTTTTTGCCTTTCGGTAACTATAATGTGCTAGATTTCCGGTACGGGTGCATACCGCGTGTACTTTGGTTACGTATTCTGCTGTTGCCATAAGAGCGGGTATTGGGCCGAAAGGATTTCCTTTATAATCCATGTCTAGACCAGCGACAATAACACGTACGCCTCGGTTGGCAAGATCGTTACAGACCTTTACAATTTCATCATCGAAAAACTGTGCCTCATCGATTCCCACAACATCACAGTTGTCTGCGAGAATAGGAATATTAGCAGCGGCAGGGACAGGCGTGGATCGAATTTCATTGCTATCGTGAGAAACAACCATATCTTCCTCATAACGTACGTCGATCGCAGGCTTGAAAATCTCCACTTTTTGGCGAGCGAATTGAGCACGTTTTAACCTTCGAATGAGTTCCTCTGTTTTTCCAGAAAACATGGAGCCACAAATCACTTCAATCCAGCCAAATTGCTCTTTTTGATTTACAGTATTTTCGAGAAACATAGGTTAAAATTAGGCGAAACAATGAGCATTATAATACAACCATATATCAAAATGTCTTATAAGGATGTTTCTGTGAATAGTAAAAGTATTTTATCAAAACACAAGAAAACAAAAATAGTTGACGTTTACATAAAGGATGCGTAAATTTATAAAAACAAAATAGAGAAAAATAGAATATTTTCAAAAGTTATGGAAGGAGTCAAAATAGAGGCAAATTCTGGTGAAAATAATACTCCGTTATGCCGCCCAAAGGAAAAGCGAAATAGAAAAACAGATGAAAAAGAAGATTCGTTCAGAAATCACCAAACTCGCCAAGCAACTTATTGCAGAGGAAGCTTCATTTGACGCGGTCAGTTTTAAAATGAGAGTGGGGCAGTTGTATGAACAACTTACCGTACTTAATTATTTAGAGGCTCAAGTTAATGATGTTTTGGGCGCTGAAGAGCCGCAGGCTTTAGATTCGAAGAGCTTTCGAGAAGAAAATTGGTTTACCGAACCAGAGCCAGTGCCACAATCCCAGCATAAGGAGGAACTAGTAGAGCCCTTGATGGAAAAAATTAAAGATATTGTGGCGCAGATGCCTCAGGAATCTCAACAGATAGATGACCTACTTGAGGAGGTGCTTCCCAAGAACCCGCCTGCCGGACGGGCAGGAAAATATATCAAGAATGACTTAGAAGAGTTTGCTTCGGCCTATCAGAAAACACCTACCTTTGAACGTAAGGAAGTTGAAACTCCTTCTGTCCACATACCAGCTGAAACTTCGGCCAAGGCACAAGACAAATCAATAAACACAATCGGTAGTACTTCAGAAAACAAGGCTAAATCGATTAATGACTCTGTTAATAAGGGGCTTCATATTGGTTTAAACGATAGGCTGGCATTTGTTAAGCATTTGTTTGATGATAAGGCGGATGATTACAGTCGAGTTTTATCTCAAATTAGTACGATGAGTTCTTATGAGGAGGCTGAGACTTTTATCAAGGTTAGGGTCAAGCCAGAGTATAATTATTGGCTTAAAAAAGATATGTACCGTGATCGTTTTATGAGTATTATTAAAAAGAATTTTAACTAAGGGTCTATTTATGAATACAACCAAAATTATTTACTGGATAGCAACAGTACTACTTTGTGGACTTTTTTCGTATTCAGCGAGTATGTATTTTACGAATACGGAAATGGTAAAAGGGTTTTTCGAATCTTTTAATTATCCGTCGTATATAGTGATTCCTTTGGCAGTGGCAAAAGTCTTAGCGATGATAATGATTCTTTGGAGAAAAAACAATTGGCTCACCGAATGGGCGTATGCAGGGCTTTTCTTTGATATGGTTTTTGCGTTTTTTGCGCATCATATGGCTGGAGACTTAGGAACCACGCTACCATTGGCAGGACTTGTCGTTTTATTGATTTCTTATTTCTTTGGAAAAGTAGTTCGCATATAAATTATGGGAAAATTATACTTGGTACCTACGCCTATCGGCAATTTAAAAGATATGACGTTTCGCGCCATTGAAGTGCTACAAGAAGTAGACCTTATTTTAGCCGAAGATACTCGAACAAGCGCTAAACTTCTAAGGCATTTCGAAATCAGTACGCATATGCATTCCCACCATATGCATAACGAACATAAAACAACAGATGGTATAGTTCAACGATTGAAGGGAGGAGAGAATATTGCTTTGATTAGTGATGCAGGAACTCCTGCAATTAGCGATCCTGGGTTTCTTTTAACTCGCGCTAGTATAGAAGCGGGAATTGAAGTAGAATGCCTCCCAGGAGCTACGGCATTTGTGCCAGCACTTGTAGATAGCGGATTACCTAATGATAAGTTTGTATTTGAAGGCTTTCTTCCTGTGAAAAAAGGTCGACAAACTCGTTTGCTTTTACTAGCTGAAGAGACCAGAACAATTATTCTTTACGAATCTCCTCATAAACTATTGAAGACCTTAGGACAATTGGTTGAATATTTGGGAGCCAACCGAAGTATTTCGGTATCAAGAGAACTTTCTAAACTACACGAAGAAACTGTTCGTGGAAGTGCAGCGGAGATTTTAAATCATTTTGAAATGAAGTCTCCAAAGGGAGAGATCGTGATTGTTATAGCTGGAAAAAAATAATGAAAACACTTCTAAAAGACATCCGAGCATGCACCATCTGCGACGAACACCTGCCACTAGGTCCAAAACCAATCACCGTAGCGCATCCTGAGGCTAAAATTGTCATTATTGGGCAAGCGCCTGGAACTAAAGTTCATAAAACAGGTATTCCGTGGGATGATCCTAGCGGCAGGCAATTGCGAAAATGGCTCAATGTTAGCGATGAGGTGTTTTATGATGAGCGCTTGATTGCAATTGTACCAATGGGTTTTTGTTATCCCGGAAAAGGAAAGGGAGGGGATTTACCTCCTCGGCCGGAATGTGCCCCACAATGGCACAAGAGTCTTCTTGAGAAAATGCCAAAACGGGAACTGGTAATTCTTATTGGTATGTACGCACAGAAATACTACTTAAAGGAAAAAGCCAGTAAAACATTGACCGAATCAGTAAAGAATTACAGAGATCACTTGCCGTTGTATTTCACATTGCCACACCCATCTCCCAGAAATCGTTTTTGGTTGACTAAGAACCCATGGTTTGAAAAAAAGGTGGTACCAGAGCTTCAGAAACAGGTAGCTCATTTAATTGTAGGGTAATAAATCAGGTTCGATATATTCCCCTATGCCTTTTCAGAAGTAAAAAGATTAAACCCGTAATAAGCATCAATTAAGTCATTGAAGTTGTTTTTAAGCCTTGGAAACTCTGCAATAAAATGCTCAAACTTTTTGCTTGAGATTTCAGGAAAAAGTGATAAACCATTCGTATGGAGGCGCCCGTTATGGTCGTATGAAATTTGGCGACATCTCCTGTATTGCAGCTTTATTAACACCATAATTGCTTATATGAGTCCACGCGAGTCTTATATGAGCCAGATGACTAAATGGTTTTGGGTCAAGACTGCAATCTGCAAACTGTACTTCAAATTGAGCGTCTGTAAGTTGAAAGTGTTTTTTCATAAATCAATCAAAAATCGTCAATCTAAAGGTGCTTTCCTTTATTCCAACCGTGTTTTCCTAAATACTGATCACCGCTTTCTATTGCACCATCTTCAATCGATGTTCCCATAGAGTCGTTCCAGCGATTGAGGTATCCAAATAATGAAATTACTCCAAGCATTTCTACAATTTCACCTTCGTTCCAGTGTTCATATAAACGTTTTTTAATCTCTTCATCTACATTGTTTGGCACTTGAGAAGCTTGTAGTGAAAAGTCTAGTGCAGCGCGTTCTGCTTCAGAGAAAGCTACATGTGTTCTGTATTCCCAAATATTATCTAGCTGTTCTTGTTCAGCGCCATAGCGCTCTGCTGCACGAATGGCGTGGGCTTGACAATAACGACACCCTGTGGAATTACTACTTACCCAAGCAATCATTCTTTTTAGTGCCGAAGTCACCCTTCCTTCGTTGGCCATTACGGCTTTGTTCAGATTTATAAAAGCTTTACTTATTGCAGGGCGATGCTGCATAGTAAGTACACTGTTAGGACAAAATCCAAGGGTTTCATTAAAAAACGCAGCAAGTTCTGTGGTTTCACTATCGTGATCTGGAGAAAGTGGGGTTACTAAGGGCATAGTTTTTAGGTATTGGTTTTGAGTTGCTCGAAAGTACAAACTCTGTACTTTAAAAAAAAACAGGTATCAGAAATTATCATATTACCAATGGCAGTTCTTGAACAAAAGCGTTAAAGGCTTAGGGAGAAAGCTTGAAATCCCTGAGCTGAATCTAATATTTTAAACTGGTATAACACTTAATTTGAAACTATATTTAGTAATTTTAAACCTTCTGCTCCCCAAACAACATTAGTAACATATGCGCTGGACATTGTACCCCAAACCCGATCCTCAAAAAACAACTGATCTTGCGAATTCACTTGGAGTTGATACACTTATTGCTACGCTATTGATGCAGCGTGGAATAGAAAATTTTGACCAAGCCAAGAGGTTTTTTCGACCGAGTTTAAAAGAATTACACGATCCTTTTTTAATGAGAGATATGGATCTTGCCGTGAAACGTATTGAGGAGGCCGTTACTAATAACGAGAATATTTTGGTGTATGGTGATTATGATGTTGATGGTACAACAAGTGTGGCCTTGGTTTCATCTTACCTGAAAACATACTACCCACATGTACATACTTATATTCCGGACCGCTATGATGAAGGCTACGGAATATCTTATAAAGGAATTGACTTTGCAGCAGATAATGATTTCTCCTTAATTATTGCGCTGGATTGTGGGATTAAGGCAATTGATAAAGTTGCATATGCTTCGAAAAAAGGGGTGGATTTTATTATCTGCGACCATCACCGTCCTGGATTAGAAATTCCAGAGGCAATTGCTGTATTAGATCCAAAAAGGGACGATTGTGAATATCCTTATAAAGAACTATGTGGCTGCGGTGTTGGATTTAAATTAGTTCAGGCGCTTTCAGAAAAAAGAGGTCTTACGATAGATGATTTATTATTGTATTTGGATTTAGTTGCCACCGCAATCGGCGCTGATATTGTTCCCATAACAGGAGAAAATAGGATTTTAGCACATTATGGGCTGAAAATAATAAACTCTAATCCACGAAACGGTTTCAAAGCTATTCTTGAACAGGTAAAAAAAGAGATACTCACTATTACCGATGTGGTTTTTATTATTGCGCCAAGAATAAATGCGGCGGGTAGAATGAAGCATGGAAATTATGCTGTGACCTTATTGACAGAAACTGATAGCAAACTCGCTACTCAATATGCTTTAGAAATTGAACGGTTTAACTCAGATAGAAAGGAAGCGGATAAACGGATTACTTCCGAAGCTTTGGATCAAATAATTACTCAGAATGAGAAGGGTCGTAAGACGACCGTGGTGTATAGTGAAAATTGGCATAAAGGGGTCATTGGAATAGTTGCATCTCGCCTCATTGAAACTTATTATAGACCTACTTTAGTATTTACAAAAAGCGGTGAAAAATTAGCGGCTTCGGCGAGATCTGTAAAGGGCTTTGATGTGTATAATGCCCTTGAGGCTTGCTCTGAACATATTGAGCAATTTGGAGGACATATGTATGCCGCTGGGCTTACGTTGTTTGAACAGAACTATGAAAGGTTTAAAGCAGCGTTTGAGAAAGTAGTTTCAGAAACTATAGATTCCAAATTATTGACCCCGGAGGTTGGAATCAATACCGAAATAAACTTGGCAGATATTACTCCTCAGTTCTTTCGTATTTTGAAGCAATTTGCACCTTTTGGACCAGGCAATATGACACCAGTTTTTATGTCACGAAACCTCACAGAAACTGGCTGGGGAAAGTGCGTTGGAGAAGATAAAACACATCTGCGTATCACTATAAAACAGGGTAACTCTCAACAGTATGTAGGAATAGGTTTTGGTCTAGGTGATAAGAAGGAAATTGCTTGTGGAGGAGCTGGATTTAAAGCGGCCTATGTTATTGACGAAAATCATTGGCAAGGAAACGTTAGTTTGCAACTTCGGTTGAAAGACATTAAGCCATAAATTAAAATTCCCTATTTTTAATCTACCAAACCTGTCAAGTTATGAAGCAGATTATTATTTTTCCTCTCTTAGTTATCCTAGGCTTTATTGTATATGGTCAATATAAAGAATACAAGCGTTTCTCATTATCTGAATATGGATATGAGATTCCAGAGACTATTGATATTGCAAATGCCGATAAAGGAGTGTTGTTGGATTATTACGAGGCCGTTGAGGCGGTGAACGGTTATGTTATCACGCAGTGGAGCTCAGAGAGCATAGATGTTAGAAATCCCGGCGATGACGATGAAGAGAAATTGGCCGTTGTTTCCCAATACAGAAAGAAGTTGGCAAATGTTAAGTTTTATGAGGCGCAATTATTACACCCTTCAGAAAAAGAAAGAGCTCAAGAGCATCTTTCCGAAGCTGAGAAAAAGAAGAAGTTAATTAAAAAAACTTTTTATTCCAATCCCAATGGAAACTCTTTAGGTCTTGGCGAACGAAGTATTCTAGTTTATGAAATACAAGGTCTTTTAATTGCAAAAGGAGGATTCTATCCAACACGATGGATTGTTTAGTACGGAAACCTTCAATGCGCTACAAGCCTTTGAAGGAAAGAATGGTCTTTTTCCTGATGGTAAATTAGATGCAATTTCGCTAGAACACTTGTTGAAATAAAGTTACTGAAGAAACTCTATTATTAGCCTAGCAATATACTCTGGTTGCTCTTCTTGAATAAAATGTTTGGCATCCAAGAGGTGAATATTTTCTTCTGAAATGTTTAAACTCGCTATCACTTGCTCTTTTTGGGGTTCCCATTTTAAGAAGGAATCGTTTTTCCCCCAGACTACCGCAACCGGTAATTCAATCTTTTGAAGCGTGTCTTTATATTTAGGTAGCGTATTACAAGTTCGAGTAAAGAAGTAATACATGGCATTTGTCTTACCCTCCAAGAGCGGTGTTTTATAGCCTTCAAGATCTTCTTTTTCTAAAGTGTTTTTTGTAATACCTGATTTGAATAAACCGCTAAGCATACTGTTTGTGGTAAATCCATTTCGATAGCTCCACATCACCAAACGCGCGAGGAAGCCTTTTTTAAAACGGATGGGAGGTTTGAAACCCGCTTCGTAAATAATAGTATTTAGAACCACAAGTTTCTTGATACGATGAGGGTCTATCTTGAAAAGCTCCCAGGTCCAAAGTCCTCCAGCATCATGGAAAACATGCGTCCATTTCTCGATCTGAAGAAAATTCATTAAATTAAGCAAACGTTCTGCGTGTTTTACCTCAGAATAGGTCTCATATCCTTTTGGAGAATCACTACTGCCAAAACCCAACATATCAGGTACAATGACGCGATGGTTTTGGGCTAATTTGTCGATCATTTGTCGATATAACCAGCCAGATGTTGGAACTCCATGTAACAAAAGAATTACATCGCCCTTTCCTTTGTCTATATATTTAATAGCCCCTTCTGTTGACTGAAAGGTCCTTTGTGAAACTCGAAAATCCGAATAGGTCATATAGATTCTATTAATGAATATCTTTTACAACTATTAAAAAAAATTTACTTTTTGAATTCTTTCAATTGAAAAGACTCACCGTCGAAAACACCATACGTAAAATGAGTTATCCAATCTCCCAAATTGAAGTAAGTAGCGTTTTCAGCTACTTTGATCTCCATGGGTAAATGGCGATGTCCAAAAACGAAATAATCGTAATGTTTAGTTTCAAGCTTTCTTTTGGCGTATAGTGCCAACCATTCTTGTTCTCTCCCTAAAAACACCTTGTCTTCATCTCCAGAAATCAATTTGTTCTTTACCGAAAGGTATTGCGCCAAACGCATTCCTAATTCTGGATGAAACCACCTAAACAGCCAATTAAAAATAGGATTTGTAAAGACCTTTTTCATTCGCTTATAACCTTTATCACCGGGTCCCTTACCATCTCCATGACCTAACAAGAAGGTTTTATTATTGAAAGTAAAATCCTTTACATCACGATAGGTAGGAATGTTGAGTTCTTTTTCGAAATAATCGCGCATCCACAGGTCATGATTTCCCACGAAAAAATGAATTGGGATTCCGCTATCACTTATTTCAGCGAGTTTTCCTAACACACGAACAAAACCTTTTGGCACGACTGTTTTATATTCGAACCAAAAATCGAAAAGATCGCCTAAAAGAAAAATAGCAGCGGCATCTTCTTTAATTTCATCGAGCCACTGAACAAATATCTTTTCTCTCGGCAGACTTTCGGCTGGAGTGGGAGCACCAAGGTGGTTATCACTGGAGAAATATATTTTTTTGCCTTTCGGAATTTGCATTAGGTAAAGATAGTGGTAAAAATGAATATGTTCCCTCTTAGCTTGTCGAACGGTTAGTATATGGGATAAAGCTTCTAATTATCACTGGCAAACCACTGCGCGTAGCTAGTTGCAGTTTCCTGAAGTTTCAACGAATGTAACACGATATTTTCAGGCAAACGACTCTTAATTTTTTGAGCAAAATCTATCACCATCATTTCACTTGTGGGCTGATAATTAACTAATAGTACATTGTGTCCTCGATCACTTAACTCCTTGGCTAATTCTACATGGGGTGTATTTTTGTTAAAAACTGTGGCGTGATCAAACACATCAACTATTTCTTCTTTTACAATTCTTTTTAAATCGGAGAAATCGATCACCATGCCAAATTTTACATGATTGGAGTCCGAAATTGGAGTTCCAATCACGGTTACCGATAGTTTGTAACTATGACCATGAACATTGCGGCATTTGCCATCGTAGCCATAAAGGGCGTGACCTGTTTCGAAAGAAAATTGTTTGGTGATGCGAATGTTGCTCATACTATTCCCCGCAAAAGCAGAATTTTTTTTAATGTTAGCGTAAATGTAACTTTAATCGATTATATAAAGATAAAATTACTTCCTGTTTCTTCGTTTTTCAGCACTTTTAAAGTAGCGCCAATTTCGATACTTTTTAAAAAGAACAGCAAAGACAATAATTAGCCCTAGAATCATTAAACCACCTTTTCCGGTGAGGTATTCAAACACTTCCATAATTGTAATTAAACTCCTTTAGACAAATCCAAGACCAAAACTTTCTATTTTCGTTTTTTAATCTTATTGTAAACGACTACAGCAATAAGAAAAAATCCAAGAACCACGAAGAACCCACTTCCGCTTAAAAATTGTAATATATCCATTATCCATTGGAGTAATTTTTTGTAAATGTATTTAATTTTCAACTAAAGGGACGTACTTCCTTTTAAATTTAACTATAAGGGCGATTGCCCGATAGGCAATCCAAATTAATAGTGCACTCCAGATACCAACGAGCCCCCAATCCATGTACTTTGCAAAATAAAGAGCAGGGATAAATCCAAATATAGTCGCACCAAGTAGAACATTTCGTAAATAGGCCATTTCACCAATGCCTTTAAATATTGAATCCAGAGTAAAGGCTAGCGCATTTAGTGGCTGGCTTATTAACACCATAAAGAATATACCGTAGAAAATGGCCAACACTTCGGGGTCTTTGTTAAAAAGTGTTCCTAATGGTTTGTAAAAAACTAATCCTAAAACAATAAGGATTGTTGCAATACCAAAATTATACAGATTGACTTTTTTGGTTAACTGCCATAGTGAATTGTAATTCTTTTCCCCAAGTAACTTTCCTCCAAGTGCATTTCCAGCAGCGCCGTAACCATCAAGAAAAAACGCGGTAAACAACCAAATGTTTATGGCAATTGCATGGGCGGCAATATATTCTTTACCGAGACCAGCGGCTTCTCTAACGGCAAGTATTAGGGCAGCGTTTAGGGCAAGTGAGCGTATAAAGAGGTTGAAACTCATAGAGACCAGTCTATTCACCTCGGGATGTAGTGGAAAGCGCAATCGAAGTGAGATTTCAGTCTTGTTGAGTAGGATGACTAATGCCAAAAGAGCCATGATTCCTTGAGAAATTAGGCTCGCCCACGCCGCACCTTTTACTCCCATTGCAGGAATATAATCGGTTATTCCATACACGAATGCAAAGTCCAAACCAATATTAACTCCTGCTCCAACGGCAGCGATTACCATAGGCCAAAAGGTGTTTTGAAGTCCGCGAAATAAACCAAATATTGCAAAAGTGAAAAGGGTAAAAGGGAAGCCCCAAACACGGATGTTATAGTAATCCAAGCTGAATTGAAGAATGATGCCCTTGGCGTTTAGGAGGGTAAATATTTCTTCAACGAAGAAGTACGTAGAGAATAATACTATAATACTTAATCCAATATTAAAATAAATAGCTTGCGCCGGGAAATTACCCAAATCACTAATTTTTCCTGCACCGAGATTTTGAGAAACTATGGCAGATATCGCCGAACGTGTCTGACCTAATATCCAAATAAGCATTGAAAGAAAAGCACCAACGATCCCAACAGCAGCCAGTGATTCTGTTCCAAATTCAGAAATATTTCCAACAACAGCAGCATCTGTACTAGAGAGTACAGGTTCTGCTATTCCCGAAACTATTGCTGGAATAGCGAGTTGTTGAATGCGTTTGAAAGAGATGTCTGTTTTTAGCATATTGATGCGGCAAAGCTACTTAATTATGCTGTAGAACAATTGAAATGATTGTTGGATTTATGAGGATACTTGTTTTAGAACACTTTTTCATAACAATGAAAAGGGTGTTCACTTTGTTTCGGAAAAAAGATGTTTCCTAAACGAGTGTAACCTCTTGCCTTGTAGAATTTTTGGTTTCGGTGGTTTTGACTGAAGGTGTCTAATCTAACTGAAACAATGTTGTTTTCTAAAGCAAGGGTTTCAGCAAAGTCCATAAGTTTTTTGGCATGTCCCATTTTCTGAAAAGAGGGATGTATAGCAAGGCGATGGATATAGTAGTTCTGGCCGTCTTTTGTGAGCCAATCTACATCATTGTATTCTGCATCTTTTTCCGAAGAGATAACGATACAACCTGCGATGTTATTTTTAGAGGATAGCACATATAACTCATCACGGGCCACATCTACCACAAATGCGTCACGATTTGGGTAGAAATCATTCCATTGAAAAATCCCATTGGAAGCCATATTTGCTCCACAAGCACGAGTAATTGACATAATTTCCTCAATTTCTGAAAGTTTTGCCTTCCGAATCATTAATAAGAATTAATTTTGTATCAGATTTAAAAGTAAGTGAAAATAATATAGTATGAAAAATATATTAGTTCCTGTAGGTTCTAAAGAGGGCGGATTGAATAATCTACGATATGCTGTTAATTTTGCTGCTATGACAGGAGCACGTGTTTATCTAGTTAATATTTACAAGGAATTTTCCAAAGTTGCGGGATTGACAAAGGTAAATCAACTAATGATAGAGGATAGCGAAGCATTGCTTGACGACCTGATGAAAGAGATAGATACTCAGGGAGTTGAGGTAATTGCTAAGCCTATTAAAGGAGATCCGTTTGCAGCCATTGACCGACTTTCGAAACTTTTGAATATAGACTTAATAATTGTATCTCCTCAGAGTGTAGATAAAAATGCAGAATTATATCTTGGGAGTGTCACAGGAAAGATTGTTAAACAAACTGATATCCCAACACTAATAGTTCCCAAGAATTATTTATTTCGGAAAGCCGAAACTATTTTACTCGCTTTTAAACGAGGCTATTTTGAAAAGGAAAACGTTTTGGACCCTTTGAAGGATATGGCAGAATTATTCCGCGCTAAGGTCAATCTTTTGCATGTTAAAACTCCGGACACGGTTGACGACAAAACACCTTTAGATAAGGACTTGCTTATGCTTAATTCGTCTGTAAAGGAAACAGAGAATGCCACTATTTTTCAGGGAGTTTTGGAGCATTTTCAGTCCCACAATCCAGATATGTTGTGTGTCCTTCGACGTAAAAGAGGATTCTTCCAGAAATTATGGGAAAAGAATTCTATTTTAAAGAAAGAGTTTCATACGAGTAAACCTTTACTCATTTTAAGAGGGCAAGAATAATTTTTTACTATTTTCGCGTACACTCTTTCTTCGTGTTTGACGAATATTAAGTTTGAAGGGGGATTAGCTCAGCTGGCTAGAGCGTTTGGCTGGCAGCCAAAAGGTCATCGGTTCGACTCCGATATTCTCCACAAAACACCTTCCAATGCTTTTTTAGCAATGGAGGGTGTTTTATTGACACGTCTTTTGGTTTCTGGACTTTACAACATCTTTTAATTTTTTACTTGGAAGAATCAATAGCGACAGTCTTTCATAAGAATTTGTTAATCGTGTTATTTTTTTGAGTTTTTCTTTGTTTGCCCTAAACGAAGGGTTTTTGATAAAAAATGACAATTTGGCGTAGAACCCCTATTTTCGTACATTAAAATAAACTGGTGCAATTGTTGTATTGATATAAACGATTGAATAATCCAATATATTTATTGTTACCTGAATATATTTGCATAGTTTTAAATAATACTTTAAAAACAACAACACATGGAAATTTTAGATAGGGCTCTTGAGTTTGAGCAAAGAAAGCTTTCCTTTCAAAATACGAGTGATAGAATAGTTGCCTCTAGAGAGGTCAAAGAACTTATTCTTAGTTTAAACGATATTTATAAGGTGAATAAGGATCCAGAAGTAATGGATTTAATGAAAAGATTAACAGTTATTAAGCGTAAAATCGAAGTGAGATTAAAAGGACGCTCTATGTCTGAATAATCTTTTAGTTTATATTATTTTAAAAATCTGATTGTGGGGGTAACTACTTTGTTAAGATCTTTAGGTAATTGGTCTTCTTCCCATGGGTGTGTAGCACCTAAGACATGATCTGCACTTTTAATAATTTCTAGTTGGCTATTAAAATTCCACTGGTGTAATGCTTGTGCCTCTTTTGTTGAAACGGTAGGATCTTCACTACCGTGAATAATAAGTTGTGGCTTTTGTAAATTTTCAACAGCACGCCTAATCGTAAGACGTTTTTCCGTTCTCTTTAAAATCTGTATAAAATTGAAAATAGTGAGGCATCTGTTGCTTAGTACGCCCATTTTCTATGTGTGTGATTCCAGTTTTCTTCCATAGGTCGAAGGCCTCAGAACCTTCTAAGAAACGCATTTTAAAATCGGACCCCCGCCCAAGTAGTTACTGTTTTAATTTTTGAATCTTCTTCGGCTTTAATCAAAACTATACCACCACCGCGGCTATGACCTACAAGGTTTATAGCTTCTGTATCTATTTCTGAAGGATATGCTTTCTTGGAAGTAATAAAGTCCAGCATTCTACCCAGATCATCTAATTCTATGCTAAAGTTATTTGACGCAAAAGATTCTAGATCGGGAAAATCGATAGGGTTTTCCATAGTACCGCCGTTGTGGGAAAAATTGAACTTTAAAAAGAAGTACCCCGCAGCTGCAAATGTCTTGGCAACTAGATGCCAAGCCCCCAATCCTTAAGCCCTTTATAACCATGACAGAATACAACCAGCGGTTTTTTTATAGAAGATTTGGTAAAGTATAGATCATATACTATTGATTTTTTTCCTTCGGAATGTAGAACGTGGTTTTTTTCTATGGTCATGGATCAATTTCTTTTTCGATAAACGGAATGCTTGGATTGCATATCTCAAGAATTAATTTCTTCAATTCGGTTATGTATAAATCGAGTGTCTCTTGCGTAACATCCGCTAGCTTCGTTCTACTTCCTGGTTTATCTTTGGTTGCGAATTTTAGAAAACCACTATTGAGGTTTTTAAAAGATATAATTCCCGCTTCCACCTTTTGTATTGGAGTGTCCTTGTTGATCATTAAAGCATATGCCAACACCTGAATTACTTTACTAAATTTATAATCTTCTGTAATTTTCTCCCAATCTATGATTTCTAGATGACTTTGCTCCACTTTTCCGGTTTTGTAATCTATGATTCGCAGTTGTCCATTATATTCGTCAACGCGATCCACTTTTCCTCTAATTTTTACAGGGAAATTAAGCTCGGAAATTGGGATTGCAACCTCCAGGTTGGTTTCAATTTGTACAATTCTTATCTGGTTACCATTTTTTATTTCGGACAGTTCGTAATCTATAAAGTTTGAGACATAACGTTTGGCGACTTCAAAAATAAGAAGGTTTTTTCCTTTATCGAAAGCTCCAGCCTTGAAGGAGGTGTGAAACTGCTTTGTAACCTCCTCATCAATTTGCCTCTTCATTTGAACAAGTATTTCTGAAGTTAAAAACACACTTTCAAAAGGTTTGTAAAATGCCTCTAACGTATCATGTATAATGGTTCCTAATGTATTGGCTGCCACTGTCTCCTCTACCTCTTCAAATCCCCTTATTCGAAGCACTTTTTGGAAATAGAAATCAATTGGGTTTCGAATATAAGAAGTTAATGCTGAAGGAGAGAATCCTTTATTTGCAATTTCTTCGAGCTGCTTCAGGACTGCTTGAGTTTTTTGAATAGTCTTTTGTTGGTTTGGTTTTATGGTAACGTTTGGAGCCAGCACTAATTTTTGAATGCTGTGATTCTGATGTTTCTCAACCTCCAATTGCAAAAGAAACCTACTCTTTTCGCCAACAGTAAGACCATCGCTCTGATTGTTATAGAATAACGTTATATTCTTAGACCTATGAAGGAGGTGATAAAAATGATACGTATATATGGCATCTTTCTCTGTATAATGTGGCAAACCGAATTGTTGTTTTAAGTCGTAGGTAATAAACGAAGCATTCGATTTACCGGCAGGCAAAACTCCTTCGTTTACGGAAGTCATAATCACATTTTCAAAATCTAATACTCTAGTTTCTAGAATACCCATTATTTGAAGCCCTTTGTAGGCGTCCCCTTTAAAATCCAATGTGGTAGAAGAGGCTAACTCTGAAAATAGACCGTGAATCGTTTTAATACTTTTGAGGTAAAAAAAAGAATCATTTAAAGCGTTAATTTTTGAAAATACTAAGTAGAGTTGATGTAGAGCAGCAATTTCCACAAGATTATCTTTAAGTTTGTCTTTTAATCGTTTTACAATTTTTACACAAATACGGAGGGCTTTTTTGCTGCTATTTTCCCAATCTCCGAACAAGTCATTCAATATGTTTCTGTTTGATTCACTTGAGAGACTATAAAGCATTTCTAATGAAATATGAGAAATGTTCTTTGAGTGAATTACTCCTATGATATCCGGAGCATCCGGAAGAATGGAGGAAGTGATAGGGTGATTTAAGATACTAAGAACATCTTTATAGTATAGTGTAGTTCTTGAATTAACGTGTTGCGCGAATAGATTCTCAAAAAAATGGGTTATAGGGAATGTTTTGAGACTAATTCCCATGGTAATATTGACCGAAGAAATATTATCAGGCAATGAATGGAGTATGGGAATTAGTAATTTTTCGTCTGCTAAGACAATGGCCGTTCTCTGAATTTCATTTTCGGATAGGTTAGAGAGAAGCTCTCCCACATATTTTGCCTGGCTAATGTTCTTTTGAGTCTCAACAAATTGAAATTGCTTTTCTTTTTGAAAGTGATTTCCAATTATCCTTGGTGTATTTGATTGGTAGTATTTCCATTCGTTGGTATACTTTCTCAAAAAAAGAGATGCACTGTGCTTGCCGTCCGTGTAGAAATGAGCATCAGCATCCCAAAAGACACTCGTATTACCTGTTTCTAATAATTCTTGAAAGATGTGTTGTTCAGCATTATTTAGCGCGTTAAAACCAATAAAAACATGCTGCCGAGCGTCTTTGATACTACAATAATGTTCTATGTCCTCTGCTGCTTTTCGATACACCATTCCTTGATACCCTATTTTTTCCAGAAGTAGAGCTGATTTAAGGTTTTCGTAAAAGTCGTGTAGACCGCTCCAAAATCTTAAATAGTTTTCTATAAGAGGTGTCTTTTCGTCTTTTACATACCAATGGTTAATATCTTGAATACTGCTGAGATAATTAAAGAATGGTTCAGGGTCAATAAGATATCTGTCTATTTCATTGAAATCGGCTAAAAGGGTCGTTGCCCAAGAAGTATAAACCTCAAAATCTTCTTTTTCATGAATAGCGCTAGTGTTGAGGTAGACTTCATAACTCTTAAAAAGCAATTCGGTAGTATCGACTATTTTAAGATCAGAAAGCTCTTCGATAAATTCTTCGATACTAATTATTTTAGGAGAGAAATTCGTTTTGGTAGCTGTCTCCCGAAGATAGTTTTTAAGGAACCCTCCTGCCCTTTTACTTGGAAGAATAAGGGTAAGGGAAGAAAGATCGGTGTGTTCTTTTCGTAGGGTACTCAGCGTTTCCTCAAGAAATGTTTGCATACGATAAAAATAAGAAACGCCTCCATAAATGGAGGCGTTTCTTATTTTTTATTTGGAGAGTTTTCTTATTATTTTCTCAAAGAAATCTCAACACGTCTGTTTTGTTGTCTACCTGCTTTTGTAGCATTAGTAGCAATTGGTCTAGTTTCACCATAACCAATTGATGACATTCTACTTTGGCTCATGCCAATTGTAGATAAGTACGCTACAACTGATGCCGATCTGCTGTCAGAAAGTTTTTGGTTAGTAGCTTCACTACCTTGACTATCTGTGTGACCTTCAATTACGAAGTTAGCAGTTGGGTATTCTCTCATAATATCATTGATACTTTGAAGAACAACGTAAGATTCTTGACGAATAGTTGATTTACCAGTATCGAACAAGATTGTTTTAGAGTAATCATTCAATTGCTTGATGATTTCCACAGATACTTCTGGACAACCTTTGTTAGCTACAGTACCAGGAACTTCTGGACAAGCATCGTCTTTATCAAGAACGCTATCGCCATCAGTGTCAGAGTAAGGACAACCTTTGTTTGCTTTAGGACCAGCTTCGTCTGGACAAGCATCAACATCATCATTAACACCATCACCATCTCTATCCAAGATAGGGCAACCGTTGTTTGATTTAGGACCAGCTTCAGTAGGACAACCATCTTTGTTATCGATGATACCATCGCCATCAGTGTCAGGACATCCATTGTACTCTGCAGTACCAGGTGTGTTAGGACAAGCGTCGTTTCTATCTTCTATACCATCGCCGTCAGTGTCAGGACATCCATTGTACTCTGGTAAACCAGGAGTTTCAGGACATTCATCTTCTTGATCGAAGATTCCATCACCGTCAGTATCTTTTCCTCCAAACTTAAACACAACACCAACTGAATGTTGGAAATGCTTTTGACCATATGTCTTTTCGAACGCATGCTTATAAGTTGATTGGAAATTTAGTGCTAGATTTTCAGCTACCCAAAACCTAAGTCCAACAAGACCATTAGCAGTACCAAATCCGATATCGTCAAACCAAGAGTAACCTCCACCAATACCAATAGTTGGATCAATAAATCCACCTGGCTTAATAAGGTCTCTTAAACTATATTTGATCTCACCATCTACACCATAGTAAGTTTCGTCATTTACAGCTACATCACCTTTTTGCTCAATTCTATTGATTGTACCAACAGCAGCAAATGTAAATCCACTCCCTATATATCTACCAATTGATAGTTTAGATACAGAAGGAAGAATGTTCCAGTGATCTTCAACGTTAAAATATTCGTCAAAGATTGTCCCGTTTTGAGAATCGGTATCGTCTTGACCGTCGCGAAGACCAGCAGAGTAAGTGTCAACAGCGTTTACACCAACCTCGATAGCCCAAGGATTCTTTTCGTCTTGAGCATTTGCTACACCTCCTACTAAGAAGATAAGGGCAGCAACTAAAATACTGTTAAGATGTTTCATATTCGATTGTTTAATTTTTTTAAGTTAAGTGTTAATTATGAGCAAAAGTAAGTTGTTAAAACTTATAAACAAAAGCAAATCTATTAAATTTTTTGGAATTACCAAGCTTTGGGGAAGCAAATAAGCCCACTTACTCTTGAATTATTTTCAATCTTTTCCCAATTTTGATAAAAGCATTTATAGCCTTATCTAAATGTTGTTTTGTATGTGCTGCAGATAGTTGAACTCTAATTCTAGCTTTGTCTTTTGGCACAACTGGATAGAAAAACCCAATAACGTAAATACCTTCCTCAAGCAGCATATCTGCCATAGTTTGAGATAGTTTCGCATCATAAAGCATTACTGGAACAATAGCAGAACCCCCATCTACGATGTCAAAACCAGCAGATTTCATACCCTTCTTAAAGTAAGTTGTGTTTTCTTCAAGTTTATCTCGCAATGAGGTATCATTCGAAAGCATTTCAAATACCTTAATAGAGGCACCAACAATTGCTGGAGCCAATGAATTCGAAAACAAATAGGGCCTGGATCTTTGACGAAGTATCTCTATTATCTCTTGTTTACCCGTGGTATATCCACCCATCGCTCCTCCTAATGCTTTTCCTAGAGTCCCTGTAATGATGTCTATTCTGCCCATTACACCTTTTTCTTCTAACGTACCTCGTCCTGTTTCACCAATAAATCCAGCTGCGTGGCACTCATCAATCATGACCAAAGCGTCATATTTATCGGCAAGATCACAAATTTGATCAAGAGGAGCGACTACACCGTCCATAGAGAATACACCATCCGTAACGATGATTTTAAACCTTGCTTTTTTGTCACAGGCAGCAATTAATTGCTGCTCTAGGTCTTCCATATCGCTATTTTGATACCGATAACGGGCAGCTTTGCAAAGCCGTACACCGTCTATAATTGAAGCGTGATTCAACGAGTCGGAAATAATTGCATCATCAGGACCGAGTAAAGGCTCAAAAACCCCCCCGTTAGCATCGAATGCTGCGGCATAAAGAATTGTATCTTCAGTTTGATAATAGTTTGCAATGTCTTGCTCTAATTTTTTATGGATGTCTTGAGTTCCGCAAATAAAACGAACTGAAGACATTCCAAAGCCATGTGTATCCATAGCATCTTTGGCAGCCTGAATTACTTCCTTATTGGATGAAAGCCCTAAATAATTATTTGCGCAAAAATTAATTACTTCCTCCCCAGTAGAAATTTTAATTACTGCATCTTGAGGAGAGGTAATAACGCGTTCTTTTTTATAGAGTCCGTTGTCTTTTATCTCTTGAAGCTCCTGTTGCAAATGGTCTTTGATATTTCCGTACATAGGTTAATTTTAAAACAGTTTGAAGCGTCAAATTTATACTTTATTTATCACAATTTCCGCTTCATTTGTGTAGACTAATATTTTTTCTGAAACTATTTTCCCCATTTCTTGCAAGGCGGTTGCATAGTAGTTAATTTGATCCTCGTGATGATAATTGGGAACACCGGTTTTATAGTCAATAATTGTTACCGAATTTGACGAATGGAAATTGAGTCTATCTGGTCTTAATAGCATTCCAGAAGCCGTAATGATGTCTTTTTCGTTTTTTACAATTGCAGAAGCACTAAAGAAATGTTCTAGTTCTGGATGATTTGTTATGGATAAGACTTTGATTTTAAGTTTTTCGATTTCTTCTGAAGCGTATAAGGCCCTATCTTTGAGTGTGTCGAAGATGAATTCAATGTCTTCTTTCCTTTTAACTTCTGCCATAATATCGTGTAATAGATTCCCTTGATCAATGGCGCTTTGAGCTTCAGTTTCCCATAAGGATGATTCAGATGTAATTATTTTTAAGTTATGCACTTCCGGGGGCGTTGCTATATATAAAGGAGTAGATTGTTCCGACTTGAGCTCTGAATCACCGCCTAAACTTTTACTGGCCACACCAAATTCGTATATTTTCTGCTCATCAGCCCATTTTCCTGAGCTTTTCAGAAATTCTCCAAACAGTTGGTTATAGTTTTTAGGATTTCCATCTTTTAACAGGGAAGGCGTTTCGGCAAAAACATGCAATTCCTCGATAGCACGAGTAAGTGTTACATATAAGAGGTTTAGGTTGTCTAATTCAAGAGTGTTTCTATGTTCAGTATAAAGCATTGTCCCTACTTCGCTATAGTGTGCTAGTTCATTTTTATAATGTATTGGAGCTTCTTCAAAATCATACCCAAGTTTCTCCTCCAGTGGATACCAAAGAGTATCCATCTTTGTTTTGTAAATTTCTATATCTGCAAACGGAAATAGTACTACTGGAAACTCCAAACCCTTCGCCTTATGTATAGTCATTAATTGCACGGCATTTACGCTGTCATTTGACGGGATTGAGAGCTTGTCTTTTTGAAGTTCCCAGGTTTCCAAGAAGTTAGACTTATTTACTTTTGGACTATTTTCGAATTCGAAAATTAGGTCCATAAAACTGAATAAGTAGGCGTCTGCTTTATCCTGAAGCCGGAGTTGTCTAATGATGTACTCACAACCTTCATAAAGAGAGACGGACCTGAGGTGTATCAAGCTAAAGTCTAAATCGTATTTCTTTAATTGTGTTTCAAAGCTGTCCACAGTTGTGTCCAAGAAATTAGAAAAAAAAGTGTGTTTTGATTCCGTTATGGAAAGATGATTGTGAAGAAAATCTAGCAAATATATTTTGGCTTCATTGTTTTCAGGATAAGTGCTTAGTTCTAGGGTGTGGACGAGACATTGAACCAAAGTAGAAGACTTTAGCATCAATGTTTCCGAAGAAATTACAGGAACCCCAACCGTCATAAGATATTCTCCTAAATAAATGCCATCTTTCTTGTTTCGGGTTAGAATGCAGATATCCTTTTCCTTAAATCCACGGGATTTTAAATTGGTTATAGTTTTGTGAACATATTGGGCATAAATTTCATTTTTTTCCGATTTGATGTGCTTTTCTATAAATTCAAACTTGACATATCCACCTTTCTTATGATTTGCCTTTTGATGATTCCCTGTTTCATAGAGTTTTTTGTAGACATCGTTACCGAAGTATTTAGCTGCAAAAGAAAAGAATTGATTATTGAAGTCAATTATTTTCTCACAACTACGATAGTTTGTTTCTAAATTGATAGTTGTTTTTTCTGAAGCTACAAAAGGGTTTAAATCACCGCTAAGACCTATAAATTGTTCTGGAAGTCCTCCTCGCCACCTATAAATTGACTGTTTTGCATCACCCACTAAAAGCAACGAGCCGGGTTTTCCGCTTGCATCAAGCTGGGACAATGCATTGTGAATTAGAGGCTTAAGGTTTTCCCATTGTAAAAGAGATGTATCTTGAAATTCATCAATAAAAAAGTGACGGTATTTTTCTCCCAAACGTTCATAAATGAATGGAGCTGGCTGATCCTTTATTTCTGAATTTATAAGTGCGTTGAATTCTGAAATGGGAAGCAGGTTTTTTTCTTCTTTTATTGTTTCCAGTTCTTGACTCACAAGATTAATCACAAATAGAGGGGTCAAATTTTTAAGGATAGAATCAATCAACAACAACTCATACGTTGCTATTTTAGTGTTATTAAAGTTGTCAATAAAGACTGGAGTGAGTTCGTCTATGATACTAGCGATTTGTAGTTCCGCCCTCTTAGGGTAAAGAGGCTTTTCTCCCAAAGTCTCCTGCCATTTGGCTTTAAAATTAATATTGAATCTTCCAGCGTTTAAATTCTGAAAGTGTTTAGGCAAAAACCCGCTACTAAAATCCTCTTGTTCTAAGCCGCTTTCGGCAATGAGCTCTAATGTTTTAGTAGCGATTTTTTGAATTTTTTCTGAAAGTGTTTTTTTCTGAACTAACAATTGCTTCTTAAAACCGGCAAAGTCATCAAATGTCTTTTCCTTAAGCTTTGCGAGATGTGCCGCGTCGTTTTCTTTAAAGAGAAGATTGGATGCCTGGGCAATATCTTTTGAAATATCCCAAGACCTATCGTCATCAGTTTTTTCAAGGGCAAAGTCCAAGAGAACCTGCGTGATTTTAGCATCTTCGCCAATTTTGCTAAGAAGTTGGTCAACAGCCTCCAGAAGCAATTGGGGTGCGTCGAGACTTACTTCGAAGTTAGAAGTAAGTTTCAAATCCCTAGCGAAAGTTCTAATGAGCTTGTGGTTAAACTTGTCGATAGTTTCGACACTGAAAGTAGCATAGTTATGCAGGATATGCTTTAAAACCTTATTTGATCGTCTATGAATTTGTGACGGTTGGATGTTCAGTTCTTTAGATATTTGAAGAAACATTTCAGAAGGGTCTGCTATGACTTTGGGGTCGGAGAATGAAATTAGGTTATTGAGAATGCGCTGTTTCATTTCGGCGACTGCCTTATTAGTAAAAGTAATAGCTAACAAATGTTGGTAGTAACCCTCACTTTTTGATTCTAGAACTCTGGCCAAGTACCCCTTAACTAGTGTAAAGGTTTTACCACTTCCTGCAGAGGCATCGTAGATTTTAAATGAAACATCTTTTTCCAAGTGGATTTTTTTACTAAAATAATCAAATCTCAGGCGATCAGTGTAGGTAATTGAAAATATCTATTACGGTATAAAAATCTTATAAAGGCTATAACAGGATATAAGATGATTAATATGTATTTTTGGGGTAAAGTTAAGAGAATAATAACCATAAATTTGAAGTAATATGTCATTTGAATTACCACAATTAAGCTATGCACACGATGCATTAGAACCACATATTGATGCGAAAACCATGGAGATCCATCACGGAAAACATCACCAGGGGTATACCAATAACTTGAATGCGGCCATCACTGGCACCGATATGGAAGGAAAGTCTATTGAGGATATTTTAGGCAACTTAGATATGAATAACAAAGCTGTTAGAAATAATGGGGGAGGATATTTTAATCATAGTTTGTTTTGGTCTGTGATGTCTCCTAATGGAGGGGGAACTCCTTCAGGAGAATTGGCAAATGCAATTGACGGTGCTTATGGAAGCTTTGAGGATTTTAAAGAGAGATTCTCTACTGCTGCAAAAACACAATTTGGTTCTGGATGGGCTTGGCTTTGTGTTCACAAGGGAGGAAAAGTGGAAGTGTGTTCAACCCCTAATCAAGATAATTCGCTAATGCCAGGAGTAGGTTGTGGAGGAACACCAATATTGGGATTAGATGTTTGGGAACATGCTTATTATCTAAATTATCAAAACCGTAGACCAGATTATGTTGGTGCGTTTTTCAATGTGATTAACTGGGATGAAGTGTCTAAAAGATACGCGGCCAATAAATAGGTTCAATAATAGAAAACATAATATTAACCCGTTCACCAGAGTGTTTGGTTTTTTTTATTGCTAGTTTTTTTATGGAGTTGTAGTTTGACTTTTTCTAAGTTTTCGATAAAAAACTCCAAGTTTGAATCTTTATTGCGTTTCGCTATTTCAACTGCCTTTTCATAATTCAAAACAGCCAAATTAAATAAGCCGTTGTGAGCCAAGGCTTCGGTATAACTATCATATACGTTGGCTGAGTTGGGGTGTAGTAGCGTATTAGTCTTGGAAATGATTTGAGCCATTTCAGGACGTCTATACTGAAGTAGATGCCTATACCCCATGTCATTTATTTCCCCCTCGGCCAACAACCCAGAATTATAACAATCAGAGATACTTTGAATTATAAATTTTTGAGCTGTGTTGTTAGAATGATCTCGAAGGGCTTCTTCCATAATATTGAGAGGGTTGTTGTATTTTTCATTCATTTGAGCCCTGTGTTTTTTGCTCGTTACCCTTGCTAATTCAATAGCTTTGGAAAAGGCTTCTTTACTCGTGATTTTAATGTGAGGAACTACACCAACTTTTTCCCAACTAATTTTAGTTTTTGCATTTATGGTTTCGCAGACGGCAATTTGAACCATGAACTTATCAGAAACACGATAATTACCAGCGCCGTTTCCTGCCTCAATTGTAGTCTCCCCAATTAATAGTTGCTCGATTAAGATGTTTTAGTATGTACGCAAAAGATTCGGTAGTAGATCCTGTGCCTCTATTAACAAGAATAAATACAGCAATAGTTGATAGTTTTTTCCCAGGAACCTCTTTTGTAGTTCGTATTTTTCTCCTGCTATTCTGATATCTACAATAATACTCTTGTAAATTTATAGAATCCGCATCAAAAAAATAGCTAGTTAAATATGCGACTATGTCTTCAAAACCTCCAGGATTATCTCGTACATCAACTATTAGCGCATCAGTGTTCTGTAAAAAATTCATAGAATTTGAAACGGTTGTTTTCGCTTCTTCAAAAAATTTCCATTTTGTAAAATGAGTAATTTTTAAGTATCCTATATTTCCATTTAAAATTTTAGCTTCTTTGTGTCCATAATTACTTATTTCTCCCGCATGATCTAATTTTTTTGAGAGAATAGTCTCTTGGCGTTTTTCCTTTTGTTCACTATAAAAAGCAGACATATGGACATTGTTACTATTTTCTCTTAAATCTGTAGTCAATTGATTTCCGAATTCTTTATAGGATAAATTATTATAGCCCCCTTCTTTTTGTTTTTTTTTGATAAAAGCCCCTACATCTCTGCCTGTTTGCTCCAAAATATAGTAGTGTTGAACTAATTTGGCAATGGAGTCAATCAAAATTTTTACTTCTCCATTTTGTATGATTTGATTACTTTCTTTTTGAGCATGTGCCGAAAAACTAGATACTATTATGCAGAAGATAAAGATGTAACGGTTTGACAAGATGAGTCTTTTCATTTTTCGGGATTTTAGAGTCCCAAATATAAAAAGGAGGAGGTTTTAAAAATAGAATGAAATTAGCGGAAAATTTAGAAACGCCTAAAGTCTTTAGGCAGGAAACCTGTGTGTGTTTTAAAATTCCTAATAAAATGACTTTGATCTGAAAAGTTGCAATTATAAGCAATCTCGGATAGAGATTTATTAGAGTTTTTAATCAGGTTGATGCTCTTTTCAATTTTTAGCTTACGTCTATATTCACCAAGGGTATTTGAAAAGTACTTCCTAAAATACTTGGAAACAGTCACGGGATGTACTTGAACAATTTGGGAGATTTCAGCTAGAGACATTTCTTTATTCCAATTGTCATGGAGGAGTTCCTTCAATCGTATAACCCAAATGGGAGAATCTCTAATACAAATCATTCAAGGGAATAGAAATCAATTCCAATAATAGTGACTCAACTGTCACCTTGTAATTAGAGTCATTTACCAACATCTCTTTTTGCATTTTTAACATCAAAGTTGTGATATCGATTCTTTTTTTAATAGCCTCGTTAATTTGATTTTCACTTAGGGCGTGTTTTTTTTAGAAAGTTTCTTCCCATTTCAATATTAGCACTTTTGGATATCGATTGGGGAGAAATCCAACGATGCCTTTCTTCAGAATGATAAAAGAAAATACTTCCTTCTTTAGCTGTGTAATTGGTTTCACGACGGGTTTCGGCTTTCCCCCTTGAAACACAAAACATATATGAAGGTTTCTATGATAGTGCCAGTCCGGATTGCTTTGTTTTGGCGAATAAAGTGTGTTAGTTATAACGGTATCATCAACTTGGGTCTTTTGAACAATTTCACCCGTGTATTCTCCTATATTCAATATCTGCATAGTATTAGGAGTGTATTATATTGGAATTGAATATAAAATTTTTAATTGCTTGATGGAGTTAGAGTTCAAATAGAATCTTATTATCATTGATTAGTATAGTAAAACCGAAACGGTTATTTGAAAGTTACAAAAAAAATAGCACTAAAATTCTGGAGGTATTTTAGGGTGAATTTTGAAAAGAAAAATAAACCAATCAGTTTGTGGAGGATGTATACGGCTCTCTTCGATCGCTCCCCTCCCTTAAATTTAGCGCATAAAAAAAGGTAAACGAGTGTTTACCTTTTTTTGCCCCAAATCTACCATGAACTTAACCTACTTATGCTATGGTATAATCCAAATATAATGTATAATTTATTTGAAAAAATGAATTTTTAGACAAAGCGCTTCTTTTTTCGTTAAAAGGTAATTAAATAGGAAAAGTTCGCAAATCAAGATGTTAATTGTATAAAAGAATAGTGCACTATATGTCTGGAATTAAGAAACAAAGAAGTGAATGTGAGTAAAAAATAGGTTGAAATGGCAAGGCGCGTTTTATCTCTATCACAACTTTTAATTGTGCAGAGATTCTTATTCCTTTAAGTTTAGGTAAATAAAAAAGGTAAACTAGTTGTTTACCTTTTTTGCCCCAAATCTACCATAAACTTAACCTACTTATGCTATGGTATGAGTCAAATGTAAGAGATTAATGGGTATTAATAAGAGATTTTCCTACTTTTAGATAAAAAGGTTTTTTCCCCGATTAAAAGCTTAATCATGACCTTTTTGTCTATTAATTAACATTTAATTTAATAGGCCCTTTCGGGATTACCTTCATAGAAATTGATATAAGCTCTATTTACAACTCTATTTCCACCTGGCGTTGGGTAATTACCGGTGAAGTACCAATCTCCAAGATTTTTAGGGCAGGCTTTGTGTAAATCCTCAACCGATTGAAATATAAGCTTTACGTTAGATTTAATTGACTCGTCACTAATAATTTCGGAAATCTTGTCAGAAAGTTGTTCATCCGTAAAAGGAGCATATAGTTCTTTTACATGGTTAACAACTTCAACGTCTACCAATTCTTGTTGTTTTTTACATTTATAATAGATTTCCTCTACTATTCCAAAAGTCCCCCTGTCTTTATGCAATTCTAGCGCGGCATTGAATGCAACTAAATGCTCCAAACGAGCCATATCTATGCCATAACAATCTGGATAGCGAATTTGTGGGGCAGATGATACTACAACTATTTGCTTAGGATTAAGACGATCCAGCATTTTAAGAATGCTCTTTTTTAAAGTTGTTCCTCTTACAATACTATCATCAATAATAACAAGGTTGTCATTGGGTTTTACAACGCCATATGTCACATCATAAACATGCGCGACCAAATCATCACGACTACTATCATCAGTAATAAAGGTTCGTAATTTTACATCCTTTATCGCAATTTTTTCAGTTCTAATTTTATGTGCTTGTATTTGTTGAAGTCGTTCTGGAGTAAGCGTTTCTTTTTCCTTTAGTATGGCTTCATTCTTCTGTTTGTTCAATTCATTTTGAGCTGCGTCAAGCATTCCATAGAAAGAAGTTTCGGCCGTATTGGGAATAAATGAAAACACAGAATTTTCAGTATCATGGCCAATTGCAGCTAGCACTTTGGGCATCACCAAGCGCCCTAACTCTTTTCGTTCTTGATAAATTTCAGCATCACTTCCTCTAGAGAAGTAGATACGTTCAAAAGAACAAGACTTGCGTTCTACTGGCTCTAATATTTGTGAAGTACTTAAGCTTCCGTCTTTTTTTAGTAGAAGAGCGGTTCCTGGTTCAATTTCTTTTACTGAATCAAACGCAACATTAAATACGGTCTGAATTACAGGTCTTTCCGAAGCTACAACAATGACCTCGTCGTCTGCATAATAGTATGCTGGTCTAATTCCAGCCGGATCTCTCATCACAAAGGCGTCACCATGTCCTAACATCCCTGCCATCGCATAACCACCATCCCAGTTCTTAGCAGACTTCCGAAGAATTTTAGCAAGATTGAGATTTTCCGCGATATAAGGAGAAGCTTCAATCTTAGTCATCCCTTTAGCCTTTGCTTGCTTATAAAGTTTTCTTACAGCATCGTCTAAGAAATGTCCAATTTTCTCCATTACTGTAATGGTGTCTGCCTTTTCTTTAGGGTGCATTCCAAGCTTGATTAGATTATCGAAAAGCTCAGTTGTATTGGTCATATTAAAATTCCCAGCAATAATTAAATTACGATGCATCCAGTTGTTGGTTCGCAAAAATGGATGTACATTTTCAACACTGTTGCCTCCAAAGGTACCATAGCGCACATGACCTAAAAATAGCTCTCCTAGGTAAGGAATATTTCTTTTTTGAGCAGCCACATCATCTTTGATAGAAGGTGATGTCTCAAATTCTTGATTGATTCGTTGATTAATTTGCGCAAAGATATCTTGTATAGGTTGGGACTCATTTGAGCGCACTCTGCTTATATATCGTTCACCTGGATTTACATCCAATTTGATGCTGGCAAAACCCGCGCCATCCTGACCGCGGTTATGTTGTTTCTCCATCATTAAATACATCTTATTTACTCCGTAGAAAGCAGTGCCATACTTTTCCTTGTAGTACTCTAGTGGCTTTAGCAATCGAACCATTGCAATTCCACATTCATGTTTTAAAGCGTCGCTCATAATTATTTCAGAAAAATAGTAAACAAAAACGCCCTAAATTTTAGGGCGCGTATTTATGTTAATTCAATGTCAAATTGTGTTAAGCTTTTAAATTGCTGCAAGCGTTGATGCACTTCCTTTTTTGAGAGATTGAGCATTCGCTCTGTTCCAAACTTCTCGACGCAAAAGGATGCTAAGGCCGCTCCATATATTAAGGCTGTCTTCATATTTTCATAACTGAAATCTCTAGTCTTCGCCAGATAGCCAGAAAAACCACCTGCAAACGTGTCTCCCGCCCCGGTCGGGTCACAAACTTCTGCCAATGGTAATGCAGGAGCATAGAATATATCGTCATCATGGAACAGAAGTGCACCGTGCTCTCCTTTTTTAATAACAATATATTTAGGCCCCATTGCCATAATCTTTTCTGCGGCAACAACAAGAGAGTATTCTCCACTCAACTGTCTTGCCTCTTCATCGTTAATGGTAATCACGTCTACCTTGGCAATAACCTGTTTTAGCTCCTCCAATGCGCAATCCATCCAAAAATTCATCGTATCTAATACAATAAGTTTAGGGTTATGCATTTGATTGATAACTCCTAGTTGAACAAGAGGGTGTAGGTTGCCTAGCATTACTACTTCGGCGTTTTTATAAGAATCTGGAACAACAGGGTTGAAATCGGCCAAAACGTTAAGTTCGGTCGCTAGTGTATCTCGCGAATTCATATCGTTATGATACTTTCCACTCCAGAAGAAGGTCTTGCCATCTTCAATAACTTCCAGTCCTTCAATGTCCATTCCTTTATTCTCGAGCATGGAAATGTAGTCTTTTGGAAAATCACCACCTACTACAGAAACGATTGCCCCGTCTACTCCAAAATTAGAAGCTGATAGCCCAATATAAGTAGCTGCACCACCTAGGATTTTATCTGTCTTTCCGAAGGGGGTTTCTATAGCGTCAAAAGCTACAGTTCCAACGATTACTAACTTGCTCATAAAAGAGTTTTAAAAGAAGGTGCAAAGGTACGGCTTTGTTAAGTCATAAACCAAAATAAAAATGCAATCTATTTTCGACCAAAATCGGCTGGAATTTCTCCCCAGGCTTTTGTTTCCCATTTAACAATTTTAGTAGAATAGGTGTTTTTTTTGAGCCAATTTTCAGCACGGGTGATTAATTCGAAAAGACTCTTGTTTTTTGCAGATTGCTTCAGTTTGGTGTTGCACCTTTTCTTTTTAACCCAACCCATAGCGATTCGAGAATCTGTATAGAGAATACGGTCGTTTTTTTGTTGTTTCAGAAATGCCAAACCGTGGACCAGAGCCAAAAATTCCCCTACGTTATTCGTTCCTTGTTGAAACGGTCCTTGATGAAACAACTGTTTTTTGGTTTGTGTGTCTACCCCTCTATATTCCATAACTCCTGGATTTCCGCTAGAGGCGGCATCAACAGAAAGGGAGTATAAGTTTGGATTGCCAATTTTAGCTAAGGCTGTAGCCGATAAGGTTTTTTTCTTTGCGCCTTTTCCTTTGTAATCGGCATATTCTTTATTATAAGCTTTTTTTGCTTCTGCAAAAGTCTCGAAGGATTTATATTGTGCTCCTTTTACTCCCTTTATTGAAAGTTGGCATTTTTTCCAGCTATCAAAGATTCCAGCTGGATTTCCGAACCAAACAACATAGATTTTTTTTTTGGCCATAATTAATTCTCGTCACTCATTCCTGAAAGAATTACTTCCTCTATTACCTTCGGAAAATAAGCGTACTCCAATGCGTGTACTTTCTCCGCAACAGTCTCAGGGTTATCTTTTTTTGAAAGCGCAACACTTTTTTGAAAAATAATTGCTCCTTCATCATAGTTCTCATTTACATAATGAATCGTGATACCTGTTTCTTTTTCTTGATTGGCCACTACCGCTTCATGGACATGACTCCCGTACATGCCTTTTCCACCATATTTTGGAAGTAAGGCTGGATGCAGGTTAATGACTCTATTGGAAAACTCTTTCAAAATAAGCTCCGGAAATTTTAACAAGAACCCCGCGAGGATTATATAGTCGACGTTAGCTTCTTTTAGTAAGTTCAATACTCCATCCGATGAAAACAAAGCTGTTTTGTCAAAATATAAACTACTGATATTCAATTTCTTAGAACGGTCTAAAACTTTGGCATCCTTCTTGTTTGACAGCACTAGAACAACCTCAGCAAATTCACTTTGTTGGAAGTATTGAATTAAGTTTTGAGCATTGGTACCGCTGCCCGAAGCAAAAATAACTATACGCTTCTTCATTAGAGTTTCTTTGGTAGTTTTGAAGTAATTATAAAAATAAATAACAAAAGTACGGCAATCGAGTTTTACTTCGCTCAAAATTGTTTAATTTGCTTTAATCTTTCCAATTAAAATAAAAATAGAGAGAGAAAGATTATCGCTTAGAGACATTAAGATCTTTATTGAATTTTTTACAATATGGATTTCACATTTTAAATGTTAAAATGGTGTTTTCAATTAAAATATTTTATTTTTGCCACTTATAATTAAAATTAAAAAACAAGAATTATGTCAGACATTGCATCAAGAGTAAAAGCTATCATCGTTGATAAATTAGGTGTAGACGAAAACGAAGTTGTTATTGAAGCTAGCTTCACAAATGACTTAGGAGCAGACTCACTAGATACGGTAGAGCTTATTATGGAATTTGAAAAAGAATTTGATATTCAAATCCCAGACGATCAAGCTGAAAATATCGCCACAGTAGGTCAAGCTATTTCATATATAGAGGAAGCTAAATAATAAAACTTCTATATGGAATTAAAGCGAGTTGTAGTTACAGGCCTAGGAGCCCTTACCCCCATTGGCAACAATATTGAAGAATATTGGGATGCCCTAAAAAATGGGAAAAGTGGTTGCACACCTATAACTTATTTTGATGCTGAAAAGTTCAAAACAAAATTCGCTTGTGAGCTTAAGGACTTCGATCCACTACAACATTTTGATAGGAAAGAAGCACGAAGATTAGATCGTTTCGCTCAATACGCCCTTGTTTCAAGTGATGAAGCAATATTAGACGCGGGAATTGACCTCCAGGAGGTAGATAAATTTCGCGTAGGTGTTATATGGGGAGCAGGAATTGGAGGCTTGGAGACTTTTCAAAATGAGGTAATAAACTTTGCAGAAGGGGATGGAACACCACGTTTCAACCCCTTTTTTATTCCTAAAATGATAGCAGATATCGCCCCTGGGAATATCTCTATCAAGCATGGGTTTATGGGACCCAACTACACTACAGTTTCCGCTTGTGCTTCTTCTGCCAACGCAATGATTGATGCCCTAAACTACATACGTTTAGGAACTTGTGATATTATTGTGACAGGAGGAAGTGAGGCAGCAGTTACAAAAGCAGGAATGGGTGGTTTTAATGCTATGCATGCACTTTCAACGTTAAACGAAAGCTATACAACAGCGTCAAGACCTTTTGATGCTACTCGTGATGGATTTGTTTTAGGAGAAGGAGCAGGAGCACTTATTTTGGAAGAATACGAGCACGCTAAGAAGCGTGGTGCAAAAATTTACGCCGAAGTTGTTGGTGGTGGAATGTCGAGTGATGCCTATCATATGACGGCTCCACATCCAGATGGAATAGGAGTAGAACGCGTAATGATTAATTGTTTGGAAAATGCAGGTCTAAAACCAGAAGATGTGGATGCCATTAATACACATGGTACTTCAACGCCTTTAGGAGATGTTGCAGAACTTAAAGCAATTACAAAAGTATTTGGCGAACATGCCAAGAATATCAACATCAACTCGACCAAGTCAATGACAGGTCACTTATTGGGTGCTGCGGGTGCAATTGAAGCTATTGCTTCTATACTCGCTATGGAGAACGGAATTGTACCTCCAACAATAAATCATACTACCGTTGATGAAAATATTGACCCTTCACTTAATTTAACTTTAAACAAAGCTCAGAAGAGAGACATAAAAGTAGCGTTAAGCAATACCTTCGGATTTGGAGGGCATAACGCCTGTGTCCTTTTCAAAAAATTGGATTAAGTTAAATGGCTTCTTTAAAAAACATATTTAATTCTCGTACTGAAAAGGACGGGGATTTTTTTTTAGAACTGAAACGAATACTGGGTTTTAAACCAAAGGACATTTCTTTCTATGAAGTAGCTTTCACCCATCGTTCTACGAATGAAAAAAATAGTGAAGGAGAACCTCAAAATTATGAGCGCATGGAATTCTTGGGAGATGCTATGTTAAGTTCTGTAATCGCCGCTCATTTGTTTAAAAAAGTTCCTGGTGGAAATGAAGGTTATCTCACAAAGATGCGTTCAAAAGTAGTGAGTAGAGAACACCTTAACGAATTGGGACGAGACCTTGAGCTTATTAAATATGTAAAAACTACGATCCCAATTGAACAGTTTGGAGGCAACATTCACGGGAATGTCTTTGAAGCTTTGGTAGGGGCAATTTATCTCGACAGAGGTTACGGCTATTGTGAAAAATTCATTAATAAACGCGTCATAAAACCTTATGTCGATATAGAGAAGTTAGAAGGGAAGGTAATTAGCTATAAAAGCCTCTTCATTGAATGGTGTCAAAAGCACAAGAAAAACTTCAAGTTTGCAGTATACGAAGATACCGGAAACGATACCCTAAAGCACTTTGCTGTGAAACTGATACTAGAGGAGGAGACCGTTGGAAAAGCTAGAGCCACTTCCAAAAAGAAAGCCGAAGAGAGTGCTGCGAAGAGAGCCTACTATAAACTTCAGGTGAGAATTGATGGCGAAACTGCTTAGTGTTCCTTTTTAATTGGAGTAAATACCTTATTTTTACATTTCGCCTTGTTGAGACTTTAACCTGAGTTATTGTTTAAAATTAAATGATAACAATACGTTAATGGCTCAATTTTTAGCAAATCGTAATTTTCTAGGGATGGGACATCACAAGTTAATATTGGATGATGATTTCAAGGAGGAATTCTCCTTGGTTGCTGTTCATTGTAGCGAAGAGGATTACAAAATGGCTTATTTACTCAATAGACATCTTGATTTAGGATTAAAGCGAGAAGCCGTCGATTTAGACTATTCAAACCAAGGACTAAAGGCGACTTTCTCTTTATTTCAATATACCAGTGATTTGCTATACACTAGCTACGATTTGGTAACGAATAAATGCAAGTCCACGGAGCAAAATGTGCTAGGAGAGGGCGGATTGTTTAGTGAGGAGGCTTCGGAAAAAAATATAACTGCTTATTTACTTCCGGAACATAAGAAGGTAGATTTCTTTCTGAAAATTTATTCAGAATTTTCAACCATTCCACTTCGGAATATCATCGCAACTGTCAATGAAATTAAACAGGTGATTTCGGCTTATGAAGTTGCCCCCGAAAATATAAAATCTAAGAATAATTTAATATTTGATTAATGCCAAAGGAGAAAAGAACAAAGATAGTTGCGACTTTAGGACCTGCTACTTCAGATAGGAATATCTTAAAACAGATGATACTGGAAGGCGTTGATGTCTTTAGAGTAAACTTTTCTCACGCCAACTACGATAACGCTAAGAAGACCATTGCTACCATTCGTGATTTAGGTAGGGAAATGGAGACCACGGTTGCAGTTTTAGGAGATTTGCAAGGTCCAAAGCTTCGGGTTGGAATGATGAAAGAGGAAGTGGTAGTAGAACCTGGTGATCAAATTTCTTTTTGTACCGGTGATGAATTTGAAGGCACTAGTAAAAAGGTGTATATGAATTATAATAATTTTCCGAAAGACGTGAAAAAGGGAGAACGGGTATTGCTGGATGATGGAAAATTGATGTTTGAAGTGCTCGAAACGAACGGGATAGATGAAGTAAAGACAAAAGTAATTCAAGGTGGCCCGTTGCGTTCTAAAAAAGGAGTGAACCTGCCAAATACGAATATTTCACTTCCTGCACTCACAACAAAAGATAAGGAAGATGCTATTTTTGCTATTTCTCAGGAGGTAGATTGGATCGCCTTATCCTTTGTTAGGCACGCCGAAGACCTTAAGGAATTACAAACTCTCATTGAAGCTAACAGCGAACATAAAATTCCTATTATAGCGAAAATAGAAAAACCAGAAGCTGTTGCCAATATTGACAAGATAATTGCCTATTGTGATGGACTAATGGTCGCTCGAGGAGACCTAGGCGTGGAAGTTCCTGCAGAGGAAGTTCCACTTATTCAAAAAGAACTTGTGCTTACTGCAAAACGCGCGAGAATCCCGGTGATTATTGCTACTCAAATGATGGAAACAATGATCACGTCACTTACACCAACACGAGCTGAGGTTAATGACGTGGCAAACTCTGTAATGGATGGAGCTGATGCTGTAATGTTGTCTGGGGAGACTTCTGTTGGGAAATATCCTGTAGAGGTGATCAAGAAGATGTCCAATATTTTGCGTAATGTAGAGAATTCACCTTTGATAAGTGTTCCGCATGAGCCACCGCACATTAGAACCAACAGATACATAACAAAGTCCATCTGTTACCATGCTGCTCATATGGCTAATGAGATAGAAGCAAAGGCCATTTGTACCCTTACTAATAGCGGGTATACAGCTTTTCAGATTTCCGCTTGGCGTCCTTCGGCGCACATCCTAGTATTTACCTCTAACCATAGAATTCTTTCTCGCCTTAATTTATTGTGGGGTGTGAAAGCTTTTTTCTACGATAAGTATGTGAGTACGGACGAAACCGTTGAGGATGTAAACAAGATTGCCTTTGATCGAGGGTTCGTGGCTAAAAATGAATATCTAATTAATCTAGCCGCTATGCCTATTGTGGACAAGGGAATGGTAAATACCTTGCGCGTTTCTCAGGTTTAAACACGTCAATTTATCTAAATTTAAGATTGCTTTTTTAAAAAGGAAGAACCGTTGTGTTCCCGTTTTTTTAGTTGATATCTATCTAATAATGGGGTTTTATTATGCAACACTCTTTGAAGTTCTAAATTTTGTCAATAGCGGAAACCCTTATTAACACTGTATTGTCGTGCAAATGGCGGGTAAACTGCCTTCAAAAAAGTGAAACAAACCTGAAACCCTATGTACTATTGTAATGTTAAACTTCTTGTATCTTGAGGTACCCATTATACAAGGCAAAAGTATTATGATGAAACAACCAGAATTAGGACGTAAAATTTTAGAACTGCGTCGAGAAAAAGGACTTACCCAAGAGGAATTAGTAGAGCAGTGCAACATTAGTGTACGCACTATACAACGAATAGAAGCTGGTGATGTAACACCAAGAGCCCATACAATAAAAATGATACTTGCAGCATTAGACAGAGATCTTGAGGATTTAAGAGTAGATTCTGTTTTGGAAGAGAAAATAAAAGAAGTGATGCTGCTTAAAATAGATAAGAACAAAGATGCTTCTTTTCTATTCACCCAACTGCATATAGGATGGATCGCTGGTATCTTAAGTATAATTTGTTTTGTGTTCCAATTTATAGAAGATACCTATTATATTTCTACAGGAGAGTATTATTTTGGGAAGCTGTTTTATGTGATTTTAGGGATTATCTCTATTATTATGTTTGGTTTGCATATGCGGGCATTTGTGCTTTTAGGTGAAATTTTTAAAAGTTATTTCTTGAAAATAGTATCTGTATTATTTATTGCAATAAATACACTTATTATACTTTATGCCATTGTTGATTTGAACTTTAATTATATGCCTCAAGAAGCATTCGCCATTATTTTTTGTGTGTTCTATGGCCTTATGTATGTTTTTTTCGGCTTGGCTTTATTGAAGCTAAAAGGCCTAGAGGTGCTTCCAAGGGTGGCGGGAATAATGCAGATAATCATAGGGGGAATGTTCCTTACTATTCTATTTGTTGTAGTGGCCGCGCCGGCTAGTATTTTAGTTCAAGGACTGAACGTAGCTATTATATTAAAGGCATTTGAGGTGATTAAAAAACAATTTGGCGATTAGGTCGCCTTAAAATAAAAACACCCACTTTTTTAGTGGGCGTTTTGTATTCTCTAATATTAGGAAAGGGCTACTCTACCTTCTCTGTCTTTTCAATTTTCATCGTCTCCCCCTCTTGTGTAAGAATTACGTTATATCCAAAACCTTTAGAAGTATATACATACTCGATCTTCTCCAAAATGTTGTCTTTTCGACTCACTCGTAATTCACTTATCCAAGTGTTTTTTACGGGCTTTTTGTCTTTATAAACTTGTGTGTCTTTTCCTTTAGGGTTCGGAAAATCAAAATCCTTTGGAAAATCAAAAAGTTGCTGTGCTACAAAAAATGCGTCGTGCCATTGCGTCGTGGGAAGGATTAGCGTTTCGGTATTTGTTGGTTTACTAGCCGTACCTCCAGTGCTTTCAGTAAATTTCACAGCTGGGAACAGTTCTTTTAATTCTTCTGCATAGCCCTTGGCTTTGCTGTCTTTCTCTGGAGGAAAAAACTTAGATAGGTATCCATTAAAGGCGAATCCTTTTTTATGATTAAACGCAACTTCATTCATACCTCCTTTAATTCCACCCACGTTCATAGTTAGATTTTTTTCAGATGTCAAGACTTTAACCTTTGTTCCATATGGCATTTTTGCAAGTCTCTCGCTGTTTAAATTGTTAAACTCTCTTAGGCTGAGGCCACTATGGGCCGTGATGTATAAATATTGTGGCGTTATTTCTTCGATAGGAGTATCTGTTAGAGCAAGGTCTTTGACCGTTTCAACGTCAGAAGTGTTTGTTGTGGATTCGTTTTTGCAAGAAACAAAAAGGATGGAAGCTGCGATTGTGATTAAAACTACTTTTTTCATAATTATTGGGTTTTAGTTACTAATTAATACAAGTAGTTTTTTACATACGTTAGAAATCGAGTTTAAGTTGAACGTCTATACTTTCTTTGACTATTACAGGTTTTTTCTTGCCTTCGTTGTTGAGGTTTGATAGGGATATTCCCAACAAACGTACCGAATCTTTCATTTTCTCCTGAAATAACAGTTCTTTAACAGTTTCCATAATTAGATCACTTGAGGATATGTATAAGGGTAGCGTCTTGCTTCTTGTTTGTAACGTAAAATCGCTATATTTAATTTTAAGGGTAATAGTTTTTCCTGCTAATTTACTTTTAAGCATACGTTTTTCTACTTCTTTGGCAATTTCATCGAGCCTTTCCAGCATATAAATTTCACTGGCGATATTCTGGTCGAAAGTACGTTCAGCGGCTAACGATTTTTGTTTACGCGAGGGCTTTACGGTGCTTAAATGAATTCCCCGTACTACCTCATAATAATAAGCCCCACTTTTTCCAAAATGCTCCATTAAATAATCTTCTTTCTTTGTTTTTAGATCCTTTCCAGTATAAATTCCAAGGCGATACATTTTCTCCTTAGTCACTTTTCCAACACCAAAGAACTTTTTTACATCCAGATCTTCCAAAAAAAGAATTACCTCTTCTGGGGGGATTGTTTTTTGTCCATTGGGCTTATTGACATCGCTTGCTACTTTGGCAATGAACTTATTTATAGAAATTCCTGCAGAGGCATTTAAACCAGTGACTTTTTTTATTTTTTGTCGAATCTCTTTTGCGATCAAGGTGGCACTAGGATTTCCTTTTTTATTTTGAGTTACATCAAGGTAAGCCTCATCCAAAGACAGGGGTTCTACCAAATCGGTGTATTCGCGGAATATTTTCCTGATAACCGCGGAAACTTCTTTGTAGCGTTCATAATTAGGTTTTACAAAAATAAGTTCGGGGCAATTTCTTTTGGCGGCAACACCGCTCATTGCTGATCGTACGCCAAATTTTCTCGCTTCGTAGCTTGCAGCGCTTACCACACCGCGTGTTTCATTTCCACCTACGGCAACGGGTTTACCCCTTAATTCTGGATGATCCAGTTGCTCCACAGAAGCATAAAACGCGTCCATATCCACGTGGATGATCTTTCGTAAAGGCAATGGCATCTCCATCCCATAAAATTATGATATCTTAGTGAGACTTATTTGTGTATTCGAAGATTAAATGGCCAAAACAGCAATTATTTTGGGTGCTACAGGCTTAACGGGAGGCATCCTTCTTAATTTATTAATTGATGATCCCACCTATTCAAAAATTAAAATTTTTGGGAGAACTTCTGTTGAGAAAGTCGGGCCTAAGATTGAGGAGCGTTTGATAGATATGCTTCAATTGGAAACGTATAAGCCGGATTTTATGGCCGACGTGCTTTTCTGCTGTATTGGAACGACTAATGCCAAGACACCAGATAAGGAGCTGTACCGAAAAATTGACTATGGTGTTCCAGTAACGGCGGCTAAGCTCTGTAAGCACAATGAAATTGATACTATTGTTGTAATCTCGGCTATGAGAGCAAATGTCAATAGCAATGTTTTTTATAATAAAACCAAGGGGGAAATGCAGCGTGATGTATTTCGGGAAGGAATTAAAAACTGCTATATTGTGCAACCATCATTAATTGGAGGCGCCAGAAAGGAAAATAGACTCGGTGAGCGAATTGCGAAAATTGGAATGAGCGTATTTGATTTTTTGGTTCCGAAACAATACAAAATAATTCAACCAGAGGCTATTGCATTAGCGATGTTCCGTTTGGCCGATAAAGGATATTTGGAGACCATAATTACTTCAGAAAAAATAAAGGAAATTGCAGATGTTTGAAATAGAACGTAAATTCCTCGTGACGTCCAGAGCCTTTAAGGCTAGTGCCTTCAAGAGTTCTCGTATTGTTCAAGGGTTTTTGAATACACATCCCGAGCGCACGGTACGCGTTCGTATTAAGGGTGATAAGGGATTTATTACGGTGAAGGGGAAGTCGAATGAAGCGGGTACGATTCGCACAGAATGGGAAAAGGAGATTGGTTTAGATGAGGCAGCTATGTTACTCGAGCTATGCGAAGAGGGTGTAGTTGATAAAATTCGATATGAGATAAAAGAGAGAAATCATATTTTTGAAGTTGATGAATTCTTCGGAAAAAATGAAGGATTAATAATTGCTGAGGTGGAACTAACTTCAGAAAATGAAGACTTTGAAAAACCAGCCTGGCTTGGAGAAGAAGTTACAGGCAAGGTAAAATATTATAATTCACAACTAAGCAAAAATCCTTTTAATACCTGGGATAAATGAAGAACGTATATCTATTTGCATTAATCACGGTTGGAATATTGTTGTCCTGTAACCAGAAACCTGAAACCTCTCCTGTTGCCATTGAAGATGATCTTGTTTTTGAAAAAGAGAAATCGATAGCTCATCAAATAGCAGCGCTTAATGAAGCGGGTTTTCAGATTTTCGATTATGTAGATGATGAAACTGGAGATACTACCATTATGCAAGAGTATTTTATGGCATTTTTAAAAAGAGGGCCTAATAGATCTCAATCCAAAGAAGAGAGGGATAGTCCTTCAAGCTTTACATATGGAACACCTAGGTAGGATGTATAAGGAAGGTTATGCGGATATATCAGGGCCTTTTGGAGACGATGATGGTGTTCTCGGAATTACGATTTACAATGTGCCTACCTTGAAAATGGCAGATAGTTTGGCGAATATGGACCCCATGGTAAAGGCGGGGCGATTAACCATTGAAATACGTCCTTGGTGGGCGGGAAAAGGATTTCCATTACGCTAATGAGTTAATTGTTTCTCGAATAAGATCAATGCTGGAAACTCCTTCAATACCAGTATCGAAAAATATTTTGATCTCAGCATTGTTTTTTTTCTTTATGCCTGAAAAGTGAATTGCTTCGAAGTTAGCATTCTTAAAGTTGATTGCGTTTTCTTTGGTAATACCACTTCCAGGCATGATTTGAATTTTAGCTTCTGAAAGAGCTTTCAGTTTCTTTAATAATATAATCCCATCAATTGCCTTGGCTTGTTGTCCCGAACTGAGCAACCTAGTAATTCCGAGCTGTTTTAAATTTTCAAAAGCCTGCAGTGGCTCCTTACAAATATCAAAAGCCCGATGAAAAGTAAACTCCATTCCTTCCGAAGCGACCATCAGTTTCCTTATTATTTCAATATTCAGATCATTGTTTGCGGTTAAAGCACCGCTTACAATCCCTTGACAGCCTATCTTTTTACAGAAAGCAATGCTATCCAACATTTGAGTTAGCTCTTTTTGGGAATAGACAAAATCACCGCTTCTGGGTCTGATTAAAACATGAGTGGAAATATCAAGCTCTTCCAAGACCTTTTTAATTATTTCTTTTCTTGGAGTCAAACCACCTACTGAAAGTTCTGTGCATAGTTCAATGCGACCTGCACCGCCATCTTGGGCCGCTTTAGCACTTTCAAAACCATTGGCGCAAATTTCTATTTTCATTGTTCTAAAATAACAAATTAAAGAGAAGCAGTACTTATCTCTACCAATTGCTTTAACTCGTTACCTTCTTGATCTGTAGCCGTTAGCACATATGAACCAGGCTTAGGGGCTAAGGCTATTTCGTGAAAGGTTTCAGTACTGCCTATAAATTTTTCATCGATGTACCAATAAACGATAGTTTCGGGGGAACGATGTGCAATTTTAAAAATAACCTCGTTGAGATTTTCACCAAAATTTTTGGCAAGCAAGACGATTTCATTTTTCTTCGGAAAAATAAATTCCATGGTGCGCTCACCGTCCTGCAAACAATCTGGAGCGAATTTAGGGAGTGATTTATATTCCGGGTGCAAACGCGCATAATAATACTCTTGGATTGGAGGAAGGGTAAACCAGCTTCTTTGTTTCATATTGGCTAAGGGATAACAAGAAGAATTAACTTGCATACTTTCAGAAGCATTTAAAAATACTTTTTGATGATAAGGACAGGCTTGAGTCTTTATGCCATTCTTCGGAATAAACTCTGAGGCGATTGCATCACAAAATATACCAGCTAAATGTCCACTTTTTTGACAAACCTCGGCCTCAACTAATTCATCATAGGGCGTGGCAAACCAATTAGATTTTGGCAGAACATCTAAAACATCGAACAGAATTGGAGCGGCTGCTTGTACACCGGTAAGTCCAGGGCGTCCTTCTCCATCGGCGTTCCCAACCCAAACCCCAATGGCATATTTGGAAGTAACTCCAACGGCCCAGGCGTCTTTAAAGCCAAAACTAGTTCCTGTCTTCCAAGCGAGAGGTTGCGAACTGCTAAAGAACCCCCAATTTTCTTGTCCTGCTGGACGGTTCACTTGTTGAAGTGAGTTTAAAGTACTGTAAATCGCTCCAGCATTGATGACTTTCGAATTGCCCTCTACTTTTCCGAAGCTGGCTTTTTCATCCCTGATAAAAATAGGGTCGATAAATTCGGAGCTTCGGTATTCGCTAGATGAGCTATTAAAATAATTTAGAGTCGATGCCATTCCCGCGTAGGCCTTGGTGATATCCCAAAGCGAACTTTCTGCACCACCAAGAATAAGCGTGAGGCCATAGTAATCGGCTGGATGTTTTATATCAGTGAAGTTCATGAGATGAAGTTTATTGTAAAATCGCTCTAGGCCGTGAGCTCTTAACATTCGCACGGCTGGGATATTTAAAGAGCGGGCTAAAGCCTGGCTGACGGGTACGGCGCCGTTGAATTTTTTGTCAAAATTCTCGGGGCTATAACCGTTTATAACCGTTGGAATGTCTGCCACCAAGGTGTTTGGAAGCAATTCCCCACTGTCCAACATAGCCGAATATAAAAACGGTTTTAAAACACTGCCTGTGCTTCGAGGTTTACCAATAATATCGACATAGTTATTGTTTTCGCGAGAGGTAGGAGCATTGCCAATATATGCTAGAACCTCTCTAGTTTCAACGTCCAGAACGAGAACGGCTAGATTGTTAATTTGATTCTGACTCAATGCATAATAGTGCTCTTTTGTGATTCGATTTATTTTTTTCTGAAGTGCATATTCTACCGTGGTTTGAATTCTTTTGCCGCGATGATTGCTTCTTACTTTTTCGGTTAAATGCGGTGCGATTTCTGGCAATGGAAAGGGCTTTCCGGGAAGTTTTTCATCTAAGGCCAGCTCATAAGTTGTTTGATCTATAACTTCTTTTTGAAACAGTTTTAAAAGGAGTTTGTCTCGTTTCGCAAGTAAGATAGGTTCGTTTTTCCCTGGAAATATTAAGGACGGAGCATTTGGCAATACCGCCAACGCAGCAGACTGCCCCCAACTTAGCTCTTGTGATGGAATTCCAAAGTATCGCCAAGAAGCAGTTTCAAGACCTACTACGTTTCCTCCAAAGGGTGCGTAAGAAGCATATAAGTTTAGAATCTCTTTTTTAGAATAACCCACTTCGAGTCTAGTAGCCTTGATTACCTCAATGAGCTTTTCGAAATAGCTACGCTCCTTGTTTTTTCTTGATAACCTAATCACCTGTTGAGTAAGGGTACTCCCCCCGCGACGCTTATCTGTTGTTATATTTTGCCATAAGGCCTTGCTCATAGAAACTGGATTGAATCCAGGGTGATAATAAAAATGCTCGTCCTCAAAAAGTAAAATGGACTGTTCAAAACGATAAGGAATTGAATCCATTTTTGGAAATCGCCACTGGCCATCATCTGCTATTCTAGCTCCTAACATGATCCCTTCTCTGCTCTCCGCGACGGTTGCTGTTGGAACATCAAACAACACAGAAGGCAAACAAAACAACCAGAATACAAAAGCAGTAAAACCAATAGCGAGTTTGATTTTGTGCTTTTTTAGAACTATTTTGATTATCTTTTTCATTTATGCCGTTGGTTACATCCCCTTCAAAGGGTTGGAGTTGTTTTTATTGCTCTACCGTAATCCAGATTCCCTTATTACGCGCATAGTACGTGTTGTCATACATGGCTTCCACTTGCGTGCCGGGCAAATAATAGGTTCCTAAGTAGGAGGCATTCAATTTTATTGTGAATGTTTTTGACGCCTTACGGTCCAGATCAAAGTAGAAGTTGACACGATCATCTCTAATATCCGTATATCTCGTATTTCCTTTTGCACCTCCTCCCAATTCAGTAAAGCTTGTATTGACTATTTCCCAGCCTCCAGGGAATATTTTGGACAAAGCAACATTGCCCACCCAATCGCTTGAAGTATTTGTAACCGTAATTTTTGAAAGAATTTCGGTTCCTTGACGAAGCTTATTTATATCTAGCGTCTTGCCCTCACCATCTAGATATTGTGATTTGATGTTGAGGTTTTTCCGTTCGGCTAATTCATCTCCCAAAGGTAATTTCCCTTTTTGCGCAAGTGTTACATAAACTATGTTTCCTTTCTTATTCGAAACAGTCAATGAGTTTGCGCCCATTACAATTTCAAGATCTCTTTGGGCAGCTACGCGATCTGTTTTCACAATTGTGTTTTTCCCGCTTTGAGTAAAGGTAAGTTCCATGGCCTTTCCACCATTTTTGTTTATCATTTTTGCCATAGCTAGTAAGCCATAAGCGGTTTCTTGAGTGCTATACCAACGTTGAGATGATAGTTCTTTTGCAAGAGACACGGCCATTTCCCGCTGTCTAGAATCCCCGGTTGCCACCATTGTTTCTAAGGCCATAGCCTTATTTCTAAACGGAGAACCATAGGTGTAATAGTCATATTGATGCGGCACAAAACTGATGTTAGCAATCTGGGCGAGTTGTTCTGCGACCTTCTTTTTACCTGCCAAAGCATAAGCGGCAGCTAAACGCCACTTTGCATCATTACTAAGGTTTTTAGATTCTCGAAGACGGTTCATAGCTGCTAGTTCTGGTTGCCCAGCCAAGGCTAATGTATACAAACGATAGGCCTGTGTTAAGCCAGAATTGTAGCGTGTATCACTATTGCGCCATTGGCGCGCCGTATCTTTTTGGTAACGCAACCAATTGCTCATAAATGTAATAGGAAGCGCGTAGCCTTTTTGTTTAGCTTCTAGCATAAAGTGCCCAGCATAATTGGTTCCCCAGGCATCTGCTTGTCGTTCCCCAGGCCAATAACTTAAACCTCCATCACTTCCCTGAAAATTATTTAAGTGTTGTATAGCTCCTTTTATATTACCCTCAATTTCTTGTTTCTTGTCAAAGGTGATATCGAATACATCCGCTAAGAATAACTGCGGAAAGGCTCCCGAAGTAGTTTGTTCAATACAACCGTGGGGATACTGAATTAGATACTCCATTCGTTTCCCAAAATTCATAGGAGGAACGGTAGAAAACTCTAGAGTTGCGGCATTGCTCCCCGAAACACCAAAGGTGCTAAAATCTATAATTTGATTGCCATTGGCGGCTAGAGTATACCCCGTTGTTTTTTGTGAAACCGGATTCGGATTTTCAACATCAATTTCAACTTTGTAGCTCGCCTTTTCACCACTTCCCGAAGCTAAAACTTCGATTGTTTGTATTTCGGAAGTAGGCATTACTTCAAATTCAAAATTGACAATTTGTTCACCGGGTTCAGAAAAATTAATGCTTTTTGATGTACCATTTATTGGTTTTAAACCATCTCCAACTTTTACCGAAACATTTGCTGACTTCACCTTCTTTTCCATAGCGAAAACCGTTACGGGTAAGGTCACTTTCTCTCCAGGGGATAGTTTACGAGGCAATGAAGCCAACACCATCAATGGCTTACGAACAGGAGTTGTTTTGTCTGTTTTTCCATAGGCACTTTCCGGGTTTTTACCTGCAATTACCATTGTTCTAACAGACCCTATGTAGTTTGGCATTGTGATTTGATGGCTTGCTTTCTGTCCTTCGCTTAATTCAAACGGCCCTAAATATTGAACCACAGGTTTAAAACGATCCGCTTTTCTGTTTTTGGCTCCGGCCGCCTCGTCACCACCACCAATTGCGTAAATATTATTTACACTACCAGAATAGGCGCCTATTACATAATCGTAGATGTCAAAGGTTCTCACCCCTAAGGCTTCTCTCGTATAGAATGCTTCATGAATTTTTGGTGTAGCAAATCTAGTGAGGTCTAATAATCCTTCATCTACCATCGCAATGGTATAAGTCATGGGCCTTCCTTGTTCTTCGGAAACATTTATTGTAAATTTTTCTTCAGGCTTTAGCACTTCGGGCATTTCTAACTTCGGAAGCAATACCGTTGCTGGATCTTCCACTAGAATAGGAATTACGCCATATAAACGTATAGGCAGATCGTTTTTTGTCTGCTCGTGCGGTTGAAGCAAAGAGATGTTGATATATACATTTGGCGTCATGTCTTCAGTTAATTTTATAGTGGCCTTTGTCTCTCCCTTCTTGGTTTCGATCCATTGGGTCGAGAGTACTTCGGTGCCATTTTCAACACTAATTAATGCTCTACCAGCGCTTCCAGAAGGAAAGTTAATAATGGCTTCTTCTCCCACATTGTACTTTTCTTTATTTGCTGAAAAAACAAGCATTTTTGCGCTTTCAGAATTACCATCCATAGGAGCTTTCCACCAATTTCTATAGAAATATGTAATCCTACCAGTAGCGTGCCCACTCTTTTTATCTATTACGCGAATTAGATAGCGACCCCCTTCTTTTTCTGGAATATTTAGGTCGAAATCTCCTTTTCCAGCACTATTAGTGGTTACCTTAAATTCTTTGATGGGGCGATGAATGGTGGCATCTTCGTATCTCGAAAGGTTATCATTTCCTCTATTCCACCACCAGCGCCATTCAATTTTAAACACTTTGACTTCCAATTCTCGATTCCCGCTGGCATTCCCCTGCGCATCAACTGAAGCGATATCAAAAACAGTATTCTCATCTGTAAAGTAAGATCCATAGCGATGTGCTTCGGGGGATTTAAGCCCCACGAAATGGGTGTAAGGTGCTAAATTCTTCGAAAAGACATCGATCGAAAAATCTCCACCGCCTTCAAATATTTTGGTTAAGAAAGTAGCGCGAAGCATTCCTGGAGCTTTCTCGCTGAGGTCGATTTTTTCATTGAAGTTAATGACTCCTTCAGGAGACAAACTATTTTTCAGAATAGGAATTTCTACTTCATTAAAACTTCGAACAGGATCATTAAAAATATACTTTTTAAATTTTGGAAAGGCCGTTGTTGTAGAACGAAGCGTTGCATCCATTTCAATTTTAAGGTTCCTAGCAGGAGAACCGTGAAGCCATAGCCCGCTAGCGGAACCCTTGATAGGCTTACTTGCATCTAATATTTCATCGTCAAAAGCGAGTTTAATTTTAAGTCGGTTGGGCTTAATTGTCGCAACTTTAATAGATTGGGAGAATTGAACACCTCCTACGCTAATGACGGCGTGCCAATTTCCAGTGGGTGCTGAATTTTCGGTTGTAATGGGAAAATAATAGAAGCCATCAATACCTTGGTTGGCGATAGTTCTTTGAACTACCTTTCCACGGGCGTCGGTTACTTCAAGCTTTACAGGATGACCTTTGGGCAGCTTATTTGCAATATCATTTAATACAAAAGTAAGATGAATGCTATCGCCTGGACGGTACACACCTCTTTCAGTATATATAAAACCTTTTAACCCCTTTTGTAATTGCTTCCCAGAAATATCAAAATTACTAAGTGAGAGAGCATTTCCATCTTCTAGTTTTGCATAAGCATAGTTTCCACTTTTTTGAGCAACAGCGAAAGCGACTGTTTTTTCACTATCATAAATAGAGAAACCATTGCCATCTGTGGTGACCGTTTCAATTAGTTGCTGCTGATAGTTATAAAGTTTGATTTTAACGTCGCCTTCAGGCTTAGTAGAGAGTAAATTGTTAGCTGCGAAATGATAGGACCTATTGCTCCCCTTTTTCACAATCAGCCCTAAATCCGAACCCAATACATTTGTGGATAAAACTCGGTCGTTATTGTAATATGCTATGTGACAAGGATTATCTTGTTGTTGCCAATTATATCTATTACTTCGCCAGTTATATAGTTCATTATCCCAATAGCGTTCTTCGTGTTCTTCTTCATCAATATCGCCAATAGCATCATTGCCTTCGTAATAATAATCATCTTCGTATGGCGCTCCTTGCAAGTCTGCTTCAGATAGATTTATTGAGCAATCATAGTTACTATACTCTTTTTTGAAACTAAGTTCGATGCGATACAAAGCGCCAGGATCTGCTTTAAAAAATTCAGAAAGATTGATGGCGTGTGCTTTCCAAGAGCCCTTCGAATTTGTTGAATTACCTTCAAGTTGAACCGTTTTCTTTGCTACTCTTCTTCCCACGCGTTTTATGTCGTACCAACTAGAACTATTGATATTGGAAGACTGCAAAAACTGCAAGATATTGTCTTCAAATATTTTTATTACACGAACGTCTACTGCCGAAAGATTTACGGCTTCAAAATAGAACGGATTAGAAGAGGCGTTTGGCAAAATGACACCTTTTGAAAGCAATCGAACTTCTGGTTTTAATTGTTCAAAAGAAATAACCTCTGAGAATTCTTTTTTCAAATTATAGCCCTCGGTATTTTTAATTCCGTTGAAAAGTGTGACGCGTACATTGCCTATAATTTGTGAAGAAGGGTATACGTGAAGAACATTTTCGTCGACTTCAAAGCTCAAGTTTTCGGCACTTTCAATCGACACTAATCCTGTGAAATTTTGATTTTCTCTTAACGGATCTGAAAAGTTAATTGCTAATGATGCCCGAGGCGCAGCTGTGCTTTTTACATCAATGATTGCAAAGTTATTTTGTCCAGGAATTGCAAAACTGTTTTCACCTTTGCTTTTTGCTTTGATTGCTTTTCCGTCCCAAGAAATTTTAATCTCACTATCTTCGACGTTGCGTTGAATGCTGTCTATTATAAAATTGAAATATTTACCGTCTTCACCTTCCGAAGGCCATTTCACATTGAGGGCTTTAGCTCCTTGAGAGACGCTTAACAGTTGTTTTGCCTTTTCTGTCGAAATCACATCACTCGCCTCAAGAACACCCTCTATATATTGCCATTGCTTACTGTAGGACTGTAAGTTTCCTAGATCTAATTTAAAGTTTGGCTGGATTGTTTTAAAGCTAAAAGTGTAATTTTTGAATGCTGGGCCAATATCCTCATAAAACTTGTTTAGTTTTACAGTTATTGAATATTCGGTATCGGGTTTCAGATTTGAGGACGGTAGAAAAACCAAGGAACGTCCATTTTCTATACTAAGTTTTCCTTCAATATTAGGGAATATTTTTAGATATCCTGATGGAACCTCCTGAGTTATATCAAATTGTTCTAGGGTTTTAGCTAGGTCTACACGAATGGGATCTGTGATAGAAATATTTCCATTGGTATTATAAGAAATGTATTCTTTGAATTTAAAGAGATTATCAGTTTCAGAGGTTTTCTTTTTAATATCGCAAGAAGAAAAAGAAATAAGTAAAATTAGAGCAATAAGGCGGTTCATAGTTCTCATGAGTGATGGTTTTGACGTTATTAAAAGTACAGTAAAAAAGGGTTTTCGTAACGGGGAATCCGTTTTAATTTTCTTATATATCAAGAAATTGATTGCGTACTTATAGAATAAAGGGAGGGAGATATTTGTTGCTAACGGGATAAAAAACCTTCTTCGTATTTTGAGGAATGAGATTTAGGAAGAGTTTAACAGAAAGCAGGAATGTTAGGTGTAAAGTTTAGCCTTTTGAAAATTCATATTCTCGCTCCACTTTGCAAATCCGAACTTTATACCATTGATACCATTGTTGCTTACCTCGTCTTTGTGCATCCAAATGATCTAGGTTTGCTTTCCAATTAGCAATTGCCTCTAGGCTTTTCCAATAGCTAATAGTAATAGCCAGTTCTTCTCTTGCATGCTCAAAGTCTATGAACCCCGGTTGCTTGCTAGCGAGTTCTTCCATTTTTTGAGCCATTTCTATATAACCTTCGACCTCCTTTGTTTGAAGGTTTGTGAAAATAACGGCATAATATGCATCCATATACTATTCTTCTTTATAAATACGTATAACGAGCTCACCTTCTGAGTTCATATGAGCTCTATACATTCCTGCTGTATTAAATTCCATAGCCACATTTCCATCTTTGTCTATAGATACGATTCCGCCATCTCCTCCTAGTGCAGGCACCTTGTTTTGAATAACTTCACGAGCCGCTTCCTTTAAGGTGACACCTTTATACTCCATCATCGCTGAAATATCGTGGGCTACCATTGCTCTAATAAAGTATTCTCCCCAACCCGTCGAAGATACCGCACAGGTGGCATTGTTAGCATAGGTGCCAGCACCTATTATTGGAGCATCACCGATACGGTTCCAGCGTTTGTTGGTCATTCCTCCAGTGGAGGTTCCCGCTGCGAGATTTCCATTTTTATCAAGAGCTGCGCAACCTACAGTTCCAAACTTTGAATTTTTAATAAAAGGATCTTTAAAAGATGCTCTTGTAACTTTATCTTTTTCCCGTTGTTTTATTTTTTGTAAAGATTTGAAACGTCTTTCAGTATAGAAATAAGATGGATCAACAAGGGAAAATCCTTTTTCTTGGGCAAAGGTTTCGGCTCCTTTTCCACTGAGCATTACATGAGGTGAATTGTTCATTACGGTTAGGGCAAGATCAATTGGGTTCTTAACACGCGTAACTCCGGCAACCGCTCCGGCATTTAGATTAGAACCGTCCATAACCGAGGCGTCGAGTTCGTTAGTTTCTTCATGCGTAAATACTGCGCCCTTCCCAGCGTTAAATAATGGAGAGTCTTCCATCACTTTGATGGTTTTTGTGACAGCTTCCATGGAGGTTCCTCCATTTTTGAGAATTCTATGTCCAACCGAAATGGCTTCTTTCAATTTTTCCCGATAGGCCATTTCTAGTGAATCACTCATGTTTTCTTTGAGAATTGTTCCGGCTCCTCCATGGATTACAATTCCGAAGTTTTTGATTGATTCTAGCGTTTTGACCTTTGAGATTTGCATTTCATCGATGTTTTTGCCATTGTTTTTGCATCCAAAAAGTAGGAATATGGCAAAAAATAGAGATAAATTAGAGCGCATGTGCAATTTTTTTATGGATTGCTAAGATAATCTAAAATCTCTGGTTTCACGTAGGCCCAGGAAAGGTTTATATGTAGGAAAATACAATAAAATCATAATATTTATAAGATTAAAAGCACATATTTATCGATAAAGTGCATTAATGTGTAGGAAATTATATATCTTTGAAAAGCGTCAAGCCCCAAATTTGATGTCCCTACACACATTATGAGACTACTTAAAATTAACCTACTTGCTTTGGCATTAATTTGTCTAACTGTTTCTTGCCAAAAAGACGATGGCGTAGCCATCGAAGAAGCGAATTACTCAATTGATCTTAACCTAGCCAATGAAACCGATTGGGACATGGCGAATGAAATTTTGGATCTGGTAAATATCCATAGAAACTCTTTGGGTCTTAATAAAATCACAAAGGATCAACGATACGCTTCAGCATACGCCGTAGATCATACAAAATACATGATGGACCTGGGGCAAATAAATCATGATAACTTTGGTGTTCGTTCTGAAGCTTTAAAAAATAATGGAGCAAAGACTGTAGGAGAAAATGTAGCCTACGGATACAATACTGCTCAAGACGTTGTCACCGCATGGCTGAATAGCCCTGGACACAGAAAAATAATAGAAGGTAATTTTAGTCATTCTGGATTTGGAGTTATGAAAACTAACGATAACAGATACTATTTTACACAACTTTTCTATAAAAAGTAATATACTCCTCTTAACTTTTTCCTTTCAAGCTTTTGCCTTATTTTTATACAAATAATAAAAATAAGGCAATGGCTATTAGTAAACCTTTCAACCTCGATAAATGGATTGAAGACAACCGAGACAAACTTAAACCTCCAGTGGGGAATAAAAATTTGTACGTAGATGCAGATGATTATATTGTTATGGTTGTCGCTGGTCCGAACGCTAGAAAGGATTATCATTATAATGAAACAGAGGAATTATTCTACCAGCTAGAAGGACGTATTCAGGTAATTGTTCAAGATGATGGAGAGCGCAAAGTAATGGAACTAGGTCCAGGAGATATGTATCTCCACCCTGCTAAAACACCTCATTCACCCGTAAGAGGAGATAACTCTATAGGTCTTGTAATTGAACGGAAGCGTTCTGGCAAGGGCTATACAGATGGTCTACTTTGGTTTTGCGACAATTGCAATAATAAAATTCATGAAGTTTATTTTGAATTGCATGATGTTGAAAAAGACTTCCAACCTCATTTTAAAGACTTTTATAATTCAGAAGCACATCGCACTTGTGATAATTGTGGAACCATAATGGAAACTGATCCACGATTTATAGGAGATTAGTTTTACTAACTAAATACTTGACCTTTTTATCTTTTTAAACTTCGGGTTTTTCAATAGGAAGCAAGATATATTTTGTTTTAAATTCCTTAAGTATTATGTACCTTTGCGCTCACATTCACGAAAAAAAAATTAGATATATGTCAATCGTAGCAACAGCATTTGGAATTGAAGATGCTTTAAAAAAATTAGGTGTTGAGGCCGTAAATCAAGGAACTTCAACTGGAAGTGATTGGTTTTCGAATGGAGTGGAAATTGCTTCTTACTCTCCTGTAGATGGTAATCTTATAGGTAAAGTTACAACGACTACCAAAGCCGATTATGAAAAAGTAATGGAAACGGCGCAGGCTGCTTTTAAAACGTGGAGAACAAAACCAGCACCTCAGAGAGGAGAAATTGTACGCCAGTTTGGAAACAAATTACGAGAATTAAAAGAACCTCTTGGACAATTGGTTTCTTACGAAATGGGTAAATCATTGCAAGAAGGTTACGGAGAAGTTCAGGAGATGATCGACATCTGTGATTTCGCAGTAGGATTGTCAAGACAGTTAAACGGACAGACAATTCCATCAGAACGCGCTGGACACGTAATGAGAGAACAATGGCACTCTATAGGTGTTGTTGGTATTATTTCCGCATTTAATTTCCCTGTTGCAGTTTGGGCTTGGAATACTGCTTTAGCTTGGATTTGTGGTGATGTTTGTGTTTGGAAGGGTTCTGAAAAAGCGCCGCTTTGCTCCATTGCTTGCCAAAATATCATTGCAGATGTATTAAAAGAGAATGACCTGCCTGAAGGGATCTCTTGTATTATCAATGGAGATTATAAAGTAGGTGAAATGATGACCACCGATGATAGAATTCCACTTATTTCGGCAACAGGATCTACCAGAATGGGAAGAATCGTGGGCGCAACTGTTGCTGAACGTTTTGGAAAATCATTATTAGAATTAGGAGGAAACAATGCTATAATTATTACTCCAACGGCCGATTTAAAAGTGGTGGTGCCAGGTGCCGTATTCGGCGCTGTAGGTACTTGCGGGCAACGTTGTACATCAACTAGGAGACTTATTATTCACGAATCGGTTTATGATAAAGTAAGAGATGCAATTGTTGGTGCTTATGGGCAAATAAAAATTGGAAATCCATTAGATGAGAACAATCACGTGGGGCCCCTAATAGACAAAGATGCTGTAAATACTTACTTAGCGGCGATTGAAAAGGCGAAAGCCGAAGGAGGAAATGTGCTTATAGAAGGTGGTGTTTTAGAAGGTGAAGGTTATGAAAGTGGTTGCTATGTTAAACCTGCAATTATTGAAGCTAAGAATCACTTTGAAATTGTACAGCATGAGACTTTTGCTCCCATATTGTATTTAATGAAGTATTCAGGAGAAATTGAAAACGCAATCGACTTGCAAAACGGTGTTGCGCAGGGATTGTCTTCTGCAATTATGACTAATGAAATGAAGGAAGCAGAAAAATTCTTATCATTTGCGGGTTCAGACTGTGGAATTGCCAATGTTAATATTGGAACTTCAGGTGCGGAGATTGGTGGCGCCTTTGGCGGTGAGAAAGAAACAGGAGGTGGACGTGAATCTGGATCTGATGCTTGGAAAGTGTATATGCGCAGACAAACGAATACCGTAAACTATTCAGACGAACTTCCTCTGGCCCAAGGAATTAAATTCGATTTATAGTTAGTTATAAGATAAAATCATTGCTAAAAGCCGTTTAACACACCGTTAAACGGCTTTTTTGTTGCGTAAAACGAAAAATTCTTCCTTTCCATTTAAACTCATCAAAATCAATTACTTTATTTATTAACTTGGGGGTAAGTTAATCATTAACAAACAAACCAAATGAGTAGAAAAACAGCATACCTGTTAGGTATTTTGCTTACAATCCTTATTGGTACTTATTTCTATTGGAACTTCTGTTGTGGAGGAGATGTGTCTTCTGGCGCAAATCACAACAAAGAAGAATTGGTAGATACAGGTACTCGGGGAGAAGATGCAAATGCTTCGAAAGTGAGTGCTACGAGTAATCCTTTTTCGCTAAACGATTCAGAAGGAGATTTTTCCTTTAATAGCAATGACAACTTTAACTTTGGCACTTCAGGGTTTAATATCTTACAACCCATTTCAGAAACGATAAACAGTGGAATCGACAAACTACAAATTTATTTAGGTGGTAATGAGAATAAGTCGATTGATATTACCGGATTATATGTTTCTTCCGAAGAGAATAGTTCAGCCTTCCCAGATTTAGGAATGGCTCGGGCTAATGCCGTAAAAAGTTATTTGATTACAAGAGGGATTCCTTCTTCACGTGTGAATCTCTTCGGAAGTCTAAGTGATAATATGGAAGCCGACGGAAAGATATATCGAGGACCTATTAATTTTGGTTTTTCAGAACCCGATGATAATTCCGCTGCAAATCAAAAAGCCGACTTGGATGCACTTCGAAAAAGAATCCATGCAGACCCTCTAATTCTCAATTTTGCCGCTGCGCAATCTAGTATTAACCTCACTGAAACACAGCGACAAAAGATAGCCGATATTATACGTTATCTGGACAAATCGGAAGGCGGAAAAGCCATTGTTGCAGGTCATACCGATAATACGGGAAGTCGTGCAGGCAATATTTCTATAGGACAAAAAAGAGCCAATTTCGCCAAAGAGTATTTGGTGCGAAATGGTATTTCCGAAGCAAGAATAAGTGCTATTGGTAAAGGTCCAGATGAGCCCATTACGAGTAACGCGACCGAAGAGGGGCGTGCTCAAAATAGACGTACGGTCGTTACGGTTAACTAATCAAATTATAAATTAAAAAATAGTATAAATTATGAACTGGTGTATATTAATTCCATTACTAATAGGCCTTATAAGTGCATTTCTTGGGTATTTGCTAGGAAGGCTTTCCTCTGGAGGGGGAACTGATAATTCTGCAGATATAGAACTTTGGAGAAATAAAAATGCTCAAATAGAGGCAGATTTGAAGGCCTGTCGCTCTAAGCTTTCGGCTGGAGCTGGCAATGTCGCCTCGTCTTTTGCCGCTGCTTCGGCCGGCGCGCCCATTGCTTTTAATGCTGTTGCTGCTAAAGGAGTGTTTGGCAAAACAATAAAACAAGATGATTTAACCCTTGTCGAGGGAATAGGTCCTAAAATTCAAGAGCTGTTTCACAATCACGGGGTACATACTTGGAACGCTCTGTCTGATACAAGTGTGGATCGTTGTCAAGAAATTTTGGATACAGGAGGAGAACGTTATACAGTACATAATCCGGGTACTTGGCCGCGACAAGCTCAAATGGCGTATGAAGGACGTTGGCAGGAACTCTTAGACTGGCAGGATATCCTTGACCACGGTAAAGAGTAAAGGTCTAATGACTGTCTGAAAGGGATTTTTATTTGTCAAACCTCACAAGTTTAACGAGCATACTGGTTTCATTTGGCGATAGAAATTGATGTCTTTTCAGACAGTTTTTATGTTTTTTTCTGAAGACTTAAATAACACCGTTAGGCGCTACCCACTTAAATGTAGTGAGATCTTGCGGTATAGAAATACGTTCAGCGATTCTTGTCATTCGAGAAGGTAATTTCATTAAATAATCTCTTGCTTTTTCTGCTTCGTCTGTTAGGGAAGTCATTTTATCAATTTCCCAATAGTCGTTCAATTTATCAAGAATATCAATATAGTCATAGGTAGTATAAACCCCTAACCTTTGAGCCGCATTAGAGAAATTTTCAAATGCAGAGGCAATTCCTTCACCAGATTCACGTAAGAACTGGGCGGGCATCACAATTTTTTTCTTCATCATGTATTGAAAGGCCAACATCATCTCGCTAGGGTCATATTCAAAAATAGTCTTTACAAATTCTCGATAGGCTAAATGATGCCTCATTTCATCCCCCGCAATTACATTGCACATTTTACTTAGTATTTTATTCCCCTTTTTCTTTGCCAATTGCCCAACGCGTTTATGAGAGATATTGGTAGCCAATTCCTGAAAACTTGTATAAATAAAATTACGATATGGATCTCTACCAGTTCCAATGTCGAAGCCATCACTAATAAGATACTGCGTGGTTTTTTCTATTTCTCGCATATCGACCCGACCAGATAAATAAAGATATTTATTTAGCGCATCACCATGACGATTCTCTTCCCCAGTCCAATGCCGAATCCACTTAGACCACCCATCTTGACCATGTTGGCTCACTCCTTCCATATCCATCAACCAAGACTCATATGTGGGAAGTGCTTCTTCGGTAACCATATCGGCAACTAGTACAACCCAAAAATCATATCCTAATTCTTTGGCCTCTTCCCGAATTTGAGCGATACCATCCATATAATTTTCTTGTTGTAAATCGGGTAACAGGTCTGAAGGCTGCCAAATATCTTCAACCGGAATCAAATATTTATCTACAAAGCTATCAATCGATTTCTCGACCGTCTTCATTACTTCTAATCGGATATTTTCTAAGGCCATTGTTTTTTCAAGGTTCAGCTATAAATAGCTTTGAACTTCAAAGATAGGAAGAACCTTATTTTTTTAGCTTCAAAAGTTCTAGTTTCTTCCTTTTTCTTCTGGATAGAGAGTCCAAACGGGTTCACTTTGCCAAACTTCTTTTGTATTGGCATCAATTATAGACAAAGGACCTTTAAATGCCGCACCCGTATCAATGTTCCAAACATTGGCGTGGTTAACGGGTTTGGTTTTACCAATTCTAGTGACAGGGGTATGACCGATGTAGATCTCCTTGAAAAGTAGCAAGCGCTTCGGGTAGTTCGTATCGGTTTTTGCAAGCAAAGGATTTAGGCTGCAGGCCATTTCCCAAAGCGTTCTGTCCCAATAAACGGTGTTCGGGAAGTACTCATGTTGAGGTCCATTTTGATTTGTGAATCCAGCGTGCAGATAGAGTCGATTGCTGGAGTCTATGTAATAATTTTTTAGCTTTTCGAAGAACTTAAGGTGTTCTTTTAGTATTGCTTTGGAAAGATTCTCATAGCTTTTCTTGCTTGATTCCCCACCGTGAGCAAGCCACATGGTGTTGTTTTCTTTTCCCTTCAGGAAGGTATAAACCAATTCATCATGATTTCCCCGTAACAGAACACAATTATTCCCTTCAGAAAAATCAATCAAAAAAGAAACTGTTTCCGAAGCCTCGCTCCAACCATCTACATAATCACCTAAAAAAATAAACAGATCGTCTTCGGCCTTTGGAAGCAAATCCAGTACTTGTTTTAAGGCTTTTAGGCCACCGTGTATATCTCCAATTACGTAGGTTTTATGCATTTTAAGAAAGCGATAGAATTAGGACTATTACAATAATAACCGATAATATCAATAAGAATATTTTCCAGAAAGAATAAGGTCGTTCCCCGGTCAAGGTTCCTGTCTGCCCGTTCACAAAAAAATTGTAGCGCTTTCTATTAAACTTATAAGCACTCACATAAACAGGAAGTAAAATATGTTTAAAGGTTTCATCATGTAACTTCATATCAATAGCCGAAACACGTTGGGTGTCGCCACCAATATTGCGCATTGCCCAGCGAGTAGCGATTTTCTTAGCTTCTTTATTTGAAGCAAGATGCCCTTCTTTTAATGAGATTGTATATTTTTCGGTTACAAAACCTGCTAAAAAACTACTGTCAAAAGGTTGAAGGGTTTTTAAATTCCAAAGGGCCACTGCTTTTGGTATTACACCAGCCCTTTGTTTGGACGCCTTAATAAGTGTGTCGTCTACAAAACCTTTGATAGTCCCGCTTACTGGAGACCATCGAGTTCTACGTTCTTGACGTGTACCGCGTTTTCCTTTACTGTCTGTATACGGGACACTCACATAATAATAATCACCGCGTTGCCCTGTATAATTGCCCATCAATTGTGCATCAAACGTCCAATAAGGAGAATACAATCCTTTAGTATTCTGAGGATCAATCGCCGCTTTCTTCAAATTATTTGGAGCAAACCAAAGGCCATTCACCCATTTCTTAAAAATTTGATGTGCCTTTTTCTGGTCTATCTCAAACGGCAAAACCGCTCCTGGTAGAATCCAATCCTCTTTATAAGCGTCTTCAACAATTAGTGGCATGCTACAATAAACACAATGTAAGGATTTGTAGTTTTCTTCTATATGCTGATTGGCACCACAGTTTTTACAATGCAGCATGGTAATCTCTTCGCTATGTGATTGAGACCCCATTTCATCAAGGTACTTCTTAAGCTCTAATTCTTCAAAGCCGTTTTCTGAAGTTGCTATCTCCTCTGTATGCCCACAGTAGCTGCACTTCAATTCCTTTGTTCCTGGAGCATAGGTCAACTCTGCACCACAATTGACACAAGATTTTTTATGTAAGGACTTTTGGACAGGGGTATCCTTCATTGAATTTTAGATTTTTAATAACACTTCGACAAGCTCGGTGTGACATCTCAAAATAATTTCGATCAAATAGCTTTTTATGCTCCAGGCAATGGAGGTGGCATATTTCCACCTAAAAAGGCTTTAAGTTCTTCCACTTCATTCAGAGCAGTCCAACCCGTCATTCCCTGTTTCCAAACAAGTGTATCTTTATTTATGGTTCTATTGGCAAACAGTGCTTTAAGGTGTTCAAACCCTACAGGGCCAGCCTGCTGACCATTTGTCGCATAAAAATATTGAATAGCCTGAGGGATTGGTGGAGGCATTACCCCTCCTTGCTGCATAGGCATTTGGGTTTGACCACCCATCTGTGGACTCATTAAGCCACCCATTTGTTGGGCAAGGACAAAACCCATTCCCATTCCCATTCCAGCACCAGCTGTTCCACCTTCATTCTTGGCAGCTGCTTCAATAGCTTTTGCAGTTTTGAATTTGGTTAATTTGTCCAAATCGAGTTTGTCAATTCTACTGTACTCAAAGATTTCCTTCTTAAGATCCTCGGGCATTGAAACATTCTCAATAAAGAACTTTTCCAAGGATATACCAACGCTGTTAAATTCCGTTTGCATTACTTCTTGGCAAGTTTCTGAAAGCTCCGTAGTGTTCGCTGCGTATAATTCGATAGGAAGATTTGCTTCACCTACCGTATCTGTAAAGCGTGTGGCAATTAAACTCTTAAGATGCTCGTTGATTTCGAAATTGGTAAAATTATTATCTGTTCCAACAATATCGACAATGAACTTTCCAGCATCATTTATTTTGAAGGCATAGGTTCCGAAAGCGCGAATTTCTACTAGCCCAAAACGATCATCGTTTAAGGTAATTGGGTTTTTGGTTCCCCATTTTTCGTCTGTAAAAAGGTGGGTATTTACAAAATACACCTCAGCTTTAAACGGACTGTTAAATCCATATTTCCAACCTTTTAGCGTGGCTAGAATAGGAAGGTTTTGTGTATTTAAAGTATAGGTTCCAGGTGTGAATACATCTGCCAATTGTCCTTCATTAATAAAAACAGCCGTTTGTCCTTCACGAACAATAAGTTGTGCCTCGTTTTTTATCTCGTTTTGGTAGCGCTCAAAGCGATGGCAAATGGTGTCGTCTGTATAGTCGAGCCACTCAATAATATCAATAAATTCATGACTTAATTTCTCTTTTATTTTATCAAAAAGGCTCATAAGATGGGTGTTTAAAAATGATGAAGTTTAAAGATAGTAAAATTTATATTTTAGGATGGATGTTGTAAATAATTCGTACATTTAAATATCACTCCCCTGTGCGATGTATCGTAATCAAACATATTTATTTAATTTTTTAAGCACTTTTTTATGAAGACATTATTTCCTTTGGGGGGATAAGAGCTTCCTTTTTCCTTTTATTTTGTGTTTTTATGTTAAACACCACATCGACATTTTTACAGGAATTCCAGATGTTCGATGGGAGGGTGCATCGTGCCAAGAAGTAGAACCAGTCGATCCTGATGGATGGAGTATTTTAAGTAGGTGTCAATATCAAGATATGTTGCATCATGCATTTTTATACGATTTCAGAAAGACAGATACATTCAATGTGTATGTTCCAGCGGGCACGCATGATTTTGGAGGGGTTTCTTGGTTAAATAACCCCTATGGATTAATTATGCCGATATCCAATTTAGCAAACAATATTCTCCCCCATGAAATTGGACATGCTTTTAATCTTGAGCATACTTGGGCAGGTTTTGACGGGACCAATTGTGAGCGTGTAACTAGAGACATTACCAATATGAATTTTAATGCCGATGTTGCTGGGGATTACGTAGTTGATACTGCCGCCGTGCCCAGATTTGATATTGAATATTGCTGGGTTAATGGATTACCATATAGTGACTGTGCTGGAAGAACTGGTAATGAATACTATTATTTGAATACAACAACTTGTCAATATGTTGGTTCTAACGGGGGTTGTGGAGGTGATGATTATATTATTTTTGAATCTGATGTGCGCAATTTTATGGGATATACGCGTTGCGACAGCCCTCGTACGTTTAGTATTGGACAAGGAGTACGAATACATGAGACTATTGAGTATGATATTAGTAATCGATTTTCTAATACTCAAACTACTATTGCCGCTTTATATGAACCCTATATTGGGAGCTATCCCATGTATTTTCCACTCATGCTCAGTTCTGACCACGTCAAATAATTAAGGAAGATGCTGGTACGATAAGAATGGTACGAACAGCAGATTTTGATCAGGACGGAGATTTGGATGTGGTAGTTGCCTCATTTGATTTAATTGCCTGGTATGAAAACTTAGACGGATTGGGAGAATTTAGCGATGCTATTCCAATTCAAGAAGGTAAGGGGCAATCATTTTCTCTATGTCCTGCAGATTTTAATAATGATGGTCATATTGATTTGGTGGTTAGTTTTTTTGATGCAGATGAAGTACAGTGGCATCACAATCTCGGCGATGGCACCTTTGTAAATCAATTATTAGACTTTGGACTATTAATTGCAGGTGGAGTCTCAGCTGCAGATTTGGATGGGGATGATGGTATGGATATCGTATTGGGTGTTACGAACGGAAATGGATTGTACTGGATAGAAAACTTAGATGGTTTGGGTACGTTTGGCACTAGAATTGTTATAAACGCGAGTATTTCTCAGTCTAGAGCACAGGCTATAGGTGATATAGATGGTGATATGGATATTTTGACCAACTCTAATGGAAGTTCGTATCTTTCTTGGTATGAGAATGTTGATGGTTTGGGGTCTTTTGCTAACCAACATATTATTGATCCTTTGGGATTATACGAGAATTATGTTTACTTGTTTGACATTAATGGAGATGGCGATTTAGATGTGTTGTCTGCGGCTCTATCAAATCAAGGCAGGGAGTTGGTTTGGCACGAAAACCTAACTATCCTAGGAGTTGAGGACAACGATTTAGAAAATAGAGTTTCCATTTATCCAAACCCGGTTCAAAATAAACTCATTATAGAAAGTGATTTGGCGATTTACAATGTGAGCATATTTGATCTTGTAGGAAGATTGGTCCTTGAGGAAAAGGAAAGTGTGAATCAAATAGATTTAAGTGCTATGACAAGCAGTGTCTTTTTAGTCAAGATTGAAACATAGGAAGGTATTTTGAGTAAGAAATTGATAAAGGAATAGACCTAAAGTTTAATAAATCTTTCCACTTGCTTAGACCCTTTAGAGGATGTAATTTCTATAAAATAGATTCCAGTTTTCAAGTTGGTCACGTTTAATTCTTCTGAGGAAAAATTAATAAATCTTAAAAGTTGTCCCTGTACGGAATAGATTTTAACTGTGTAGCTTTCAGAATTCAGGTTTTTAAGGTATAAAGTTTTAGAAACGGGATTTGGGTGTATCGAAATTCGATCCCTATTGAAATTCTCTACGCCCAGGGCTTCAATGGAAATAAAGTCACAGTCCTCTGAAATGGAAACACTCCATCCTTTAGCAATTTGACATGTTGTCCAGCAATTCGCGGTGTGTAATGAGAATATAAATTCATTGTTAAAGTAGGTTATGTTACTCGCCCGCACCTCTTCATTAGCAATTTCGAAAGGAATACCTGTATAGTTATATAAAATATCTGGATAGCCCACCTCAACATTTTCTACACCATCTATTGCATCAAAATCATCAATTAAAGCATAAGTAGTTTAAATAAGGCATTGGGGATGCTAAATCGATAATAAAAATACCATCAGGATCAATAACCCCAACATTTATAATTTCAAACTAATACGTTGTCATTAATTGATCTAGCTCTGCAACTCCTGAAATCCCTGTATTAATAAAGTCTTCGATCCAGGTATTGGACTCAGGAGTCCAAAAGTTTAATTTGCCAAATGAAACAATTTTTGGAAAAAAAGAATTTGTCTTTATAGAAAAAATATTGAATAATGAATCAACGCTTTGATTATTTGGAAACTCTTCATAAACTGCTGTCAGTTTTTCCAGGTATGGTTCTGTTTCCGGGGCATCTATAAAAGGGATATCATAATTAGGGTGATCAGTATTGTTTATAAAATCACGAAATACCATGATCCAGGCATCTTCAATATAATTATCCTCTATATGAATTGATCTCACATTGAGAAAATGAAGTAATACTGGTAAAAAAAAAGAATACTAAATACAAACCACAATTTCATGACTCGAAAGGTTTACTATTCAATATACGAAAATTAGTTATACTTCACTTTTCTTAGTATCCGCACAGATTCCTTATAGGAGTGGTAGCTGTCTTCATCAAAATTTTTAAGGAAGGGTTTTGCCTCATATAGCTTCGTTTTCGCGTCGGGGAAGTCATTTAAAAAACAAATAAGATAAGTGGCAGGAAGGCTCCTTAGGTCTTTCTTTTCTGAAGGCGTTAATTCAATATTTTTCTTTAGTTTTTCAACCAACGAGTTGTTTGTATTGTAAATATGGTGTAACGTCTTTTTATTAAAACGGGGTGCTTCAAAAACAAGCTCGGTATCGATTTGATGCGAACCATTTTCCTCAAAGCTAATCCGAACTTCTTCCAAGGGATAGTACCTAAATTGATTGTTGAGCCCCAAATGAACGTATTCAGTAATTTTAAATTCATCTTCAGTAAAGGAAATGCTCACCTCGTCCAAAGCAGAATAAAATAGTCGCACTTGCTCATTTATCAGTTCGATATCCACACGCGAATAATAGAGTTCACCCTTCACTTTCTTTGTGTTTCCAGCCCAGCAAACCACAAAGAGTTCTTTAAAAACTTTGTAATGTGAATCTAGATCTTTGTGGCGTTCATTTATAAAATCAATAACCCCATCTAGGGTCATCTCGATATTGTTTTTAGCCTTGGTTTCAATAGCCTGGACGATTTCAGAATTCACATCCTTTATCTCAATATCGAAATCCTTGGGCATCGAAATACTGCCATCTCGCATAAAGATAGAACCACCCCAGTACTTCCAAATATTTTTCCGAAGGGAAGTGATTTTTCCGTGAGGTCTTATGGTAACCAGCCCAACTACTTTGTCCGCTGGAAGATTGGGAAAAGCAACGTTCTCGTATATAATGAGTGGTGCATTGGTTAGGTAGGCGTTTATTAAGTTTTGGATCTTGCTGTCATCAAAGAAATCAACCCCAGTAATTTCGTTGGTTTCGTCTTCCACGCCAATCACAATAAACGAGTTGTTGGCTGGATTACTATTACTTAAAGCGCAAATGTGTTTTAAGAACTTAGCTTTCCCTTCCTTGCTTCCTAGATCGATCTTTCGTTTTTTATCATAGAAACTACTCTCATCGTTGTGAGCTAAAAGATTTTTGATAAGAAGGCGTTTGTTGATCAAAATTTATACTTTATTCACGATAGTTGAGGATGCCTGGTCTAGGCACATTACGGTGAGATCTGCGATATTCACATGTGGAGGCCTTGTTACAGCAAACCAAATAACATCTGCAATATCTTCTGGGCGTAGTGGTGTAAAACCTTGGTACACTTTCCCGGCTCGATCGCTATCTCCTTTAAAACGTACTTCACTAAATTTTGTTTCAACCAGCCCTGGATTTATGGCACCCACTTTAATTCCTTTCCCGTTGAGGTCAAGGCGCATCCCTTGGTTGATGGCATCTACCGCGTGTTTACTAGCGCAATACACGTTTCCTTTTGGATATACTTCCTTTCCAGCCGTAGAGCCAATATTGATAATATGTCCGCTTTTTTTAGCAAGCATTTTTGGAAGAATTGCCTTGCTCACATATAAAAGTCCTTTTACATTGATATCCAACATAGCATCCCAGTCATCAAGATTACCTTCAGCAATGGTATCCAAACCGTGGGCATTTCCTGCATTATTTATAAGAATATCTATTTCTGAAAAGGCCTCCGGTAAATTCTGCAGCAATTCAAAAACCGATGTTTTGTCGCGAACATCAAAGTTTAGCAGGTGCACATCGGTGTGTTTTTTCAATTCGGAAGCAACTGCTTCAAGCCGTTCTTGTCTTCTTCCACAAAGAATTAAACGTATACCATTTTTGGCAAAGAGTGCCGCTGTTGCTTTTCCAATGCCCGAAGTTGCTCCAGTAATTAACGCGATTTTATTTTTCATTAAAATTATTTTGTTTTTTTTCTGAAGAAAAATATATTTGAAACTTCATTTTAAAAATAGGGAAATTGAAAGCATTATGAATTGTCATACCCCATTATTTTAGTGATATTTTTAACCAATTGTTAACAGGATTTTAAGTAATAAATCTTCAATTTGCGTCGTCTTTATAATACGATAGCTTTTATAGAAAGAAATAGAATATGGAACAAACAACAACTGCCTTAGATATTGGCGCCTTAAATGAAAAAATTGAAAAGGAAAGTGCCTTTATTGACATTCTCTCTTTAGAGATAAATAAAGTGATCATTGGTCAGAAACACATGGTGGAGAGATTGATGATTGGATTGTTAGGACAAGGACATATTTTACTAGAAGGGGTTCCTGGTCTGGCAAAAACCTTAGCCATTAACACGCTGTCGAAAGCGGTTCATGGAAGCTTTAGTAGAATTCAGTTTACTCCAGATTTGTTGCCTGCAGATGTTGTTGGAACGCTCATTTATAATATGAAGGTGAACGATTTCAGCATAAAAAAGGGCCCCATCTTTGCTAATTTTGTTTTAGCAGATGAGATCAACCGTGCACCTGCTAAAGTACAATCTGCCTTACTAGAGGCGATGCAAGAAAAGCAAGTGACTATTGGTGATGAGACGTTTATTCTGGACAAGCCTTTCCTTGTGATGGCAACGCAAAATCCAATAGAACAGGAAGGAACCTACCCGTTACCTGAAGCACAAGTCGATCGTTTTATGTTGAAAACGGTAATTGATTATCCTAAAATGGCCGAGGAGCAATTGATTATTCGGCAGAATTTAAAAGGTGCCTACGAGCAAGTAAATGCAGTAGTGACTATAGATCAAATAAAAAGAGCACAGGAAGCAGTGCGCGAAGTATATATGGACGAGAAGATTGAGAAATATATTCTTGATATCATTTTTGCAACACGTAATCCAGAGAACTATCGCTTAGCAGATTTAAAACCACTTATTAGTTTTGGTTCCTCTCCAAGGGGAAGTATCAACTTGGCAATGGCTTCAAAATGTTATGCTTTCATTAAAAGACGTGGGTATGTTATTCCTGAAGACGTTCGTGCGGTAGTTTATGATGTGCTACGCCATCGTATTGGGATTACCTACGAGGCGGAGGCGGAGAATGTGACTTCCGAAGACATCATTAACAAGATCGTAAACGAGATTGAAGTCCCTTAAATGTAAATAGTTAAAGATTTAAGCTAAGCTTAGCCGACCAAAAGTAGTTAACTGATACCCCGTGGATACTAAAGAACTTCTTAAAAAAGTACGCAAAATTGAAATCAAAACACGTCGCTTAAGCGATCATGTTTTTGGAGGTGAGTACCATAGTACTTTTAAAGGACGTGGAATGACTTTTAGTGAGGTGCGTCAGTATCAATTTGGCGATGATGTTCGTAATATTGATTGGAATGTCACGGCGCGTTATAATGAACCCTATGTAAAAGTTTTTGAAGAAGAACGCGAACTAACGTTGATGCTGATGGCAGATATAAGTGGTTCGGAACTCTTTGGAACGGACGCGCAGTTTAAGAACGAAATCATTACTGAAATAGCGGCAACTCTGGCTTTTTCGGCAACACAGAATAACGACAAAATCGGACTCATTTTATTTACCGATGAAATTGAACTATACATTCCGCCAAAAAAAGGAAAATCACACGTACTTCGAATCATTCGCGAATTGCTAGAGTTTCAACCAAAAAATAAAAAGACGGATCTGGCTATGGCACTGAAGTTCCTTCGGAATGTAATGAAGAAAAAGGCTATTGTTTTTGTGATGTCAGATTTCATTACAGATGGATATAAAGACACCTTGAAAATTGCTGCAGGAAAGCACGATGTTACCGGAATACGAATTTATGATCGTCGTGAGGAGGAGATTCCAAACTTGGGAATGGTACAAATGGAAGACGAAGAGACGGGAGAATTGATGTTGGTTAATACAGGGTCAAAAAGCGTAAGAAGAAATTACAATGCTTATTATAGAGAGCGAGTTGATTATTTTCAAGATGCCTTTTTGAAGAGTGGTGCTGGAGTCCTGAGTTGTAGGGTCGATGAGAGCTATGTGAAAAAATTACTGGGGTATTTTAAAAGAAGATAAAGAGATTAAAACATATATGTTAGAGAGCATATTTAATAGAATTCGATTATTGTTTAAAGCATCTATGACGAAACTCATACTTGTTTTGGCACTTATGTTTACAGCGAACTCTTTCGCTCAAGTCACTTCTTTTATTGATTCTACGTCTGTAAAGATTGGTGAAGAGATTCGATACACAATTCAAGTTCAAGTAGATTCTACAGCTGTGGTACTTTTCCCAGAGGGACCAACTTTCTCGCCTTTAGAGATGATTGAATCATATAAACTTGACACAACTTTTGAGCAAGCTAAGTATCGTCTTATAAAGAAGTATGGTTTGACCCAATTTGACTCTGGTCATTATACAATACCAAGACAGCAAATATTGATTAATAACAAACCATTTTTAACGGATTCGGTAAAAGTTGAGGTTCGCGATATAGTTGTCGATACCACAAAGCAGAAAATGTTCGATATTAAACCTGCTGTTGAAGTGGATCGCCCACCATTCGATTTTAAAGAGTTGTTAACTTGGCTATTGCCAATTCTTGCGGTGATTGGTTTGATAGGGTATATTTTATTCAGAAGGAAAAAGAGAAAAGCTGCAAAAGAAGAAATACTCCCTCCTTATGAGGAAGCCTTGGTTGCTTTAAAGAGATTGGATGATTCTCATTTACTTCAGGAAAATAAATCCAAAGAATATTATTCAAACCTAACCGAGATTGTAAAGCGATATTTAGATCGGGAGGTGGACGATTCGGCCTTAGAGAGTACCACAGGCGAATTAATTGAACGCTTAATTTTACACAAGGATGCAGGAAATTTCGATTTTGATAGAGAGACAATTAGACATCTGGATCAAATATTGAAGCGTGCCGATTTGGTAAAGTTTGCCAAGATGGAGCAGGTGATTGGACAAGTTGAGGCAGATAGAGGAACCATAGAGGAAATTATCAATGAAACTCATGAGGTTATTCCTGAACCAACAGAGGAAGAGTTATTGAAGAATGCGCAATATTTGGAAGAACTTCGGAAAAAACAACTGCGTAAAAAGTGGATGGCAGGAGTGACTGTTGTTTTGGCGGCGCTGGTTTTATCTGGGGTTATTTATGGAAGCATTAAGGGGTTTGATAACCTTAAAGATGCAGTATTAGGAAACGATATCCGGGAACTTGCTGAAGGTAAATGGATTAAAAGTGAATATGGTAATCCTGCGGTGATTATTGAAACCCCTGAAGTTTTGATAAGGACTGATGTCAATATTCCAGAAAACCTAAAAACGGTCATTAAAGAGATGGGTACTTTTAGTTTTGGGAACAGGCTAGATCCATTTTTCATCGCTGTTACAACAACAAAACTTAGGCAGCCACAAGAGATTAACTTAGAAGATGCACTTCAAAGTTCACTAGAAGAAATTGAAGCAAAGGGAGCCAAGAACATGATTGTAAAACAGGAAGAATTTGAAACGGACAAGGGTGTTAAGGGAATAAAGGCCTTTGGGACATTTAATGTTCAAGTTTCAGATACAAAAGTGCGCAAAGAAACGAGTCAATACGAACTTTTGTTTTTTGCCCAACAAGAAAGCTTACAAAGAGTACTAGTTGTATATCAAGACGATGGTCGTTTTGCTGAAGACATAAAAAAACGAATTGTAGAATCTATAGAACTTGAAGTTTCTGAAACTAAAAAGTAATGTTTGATAATTTTGAATTTGTAAATCCGCAATTCTTCTGGTTGTTTTTATTACTTCCAGCCCTATTGCTATGGTATTTCTGGAAGCGGAAACAGCAAACCGCATCTTTGAAAATTTCGAGTATTAAAGGGTTCAAAACGGGAAAGAATTGGATGGCTAAGTTACGCCCATTGCTGTTTTTTCTTAGACTTCTGGCTATTTCAGCACTTATTGTTGCTATGGCGAGGCCAAGAACAGTAGATGAGTCAACGCATATTAAGACGTCTCAGGGAATTGATATTGTAATGGCCATTGACGTTTCGGCCAGTATGTTGGCTAGGGATTTAAGGCCAAATAGATTGGAAGCCTTAAAAACAGTGGCAGCTCGTTTCATTAATGCACGACCTAATGATCGTATTGGACTGGTAGAATATGCTGGGGAGAGTTTTACAAAGACACCTTTAACCAGTGATAAAAGTATCGTATTATCTTCTTTGAAGGCGATCGTTTATAATACTATAATTGAAGGAGGAACAGCTATTGGCTCGGGATTGGCGACTGCAGTGAATAGACTTAAAGAAAGTCGAGCCAAAAGCAAGGTTATTATATTACTAACCGATGGAGTTAATAATACAGGCTTTATAGATCCAAAGATAGCAAGTGAGCTGGCTGTGGAATTCGGAATAAAAGTTTATACCATCGGGCTGGGGTCTAACGGAATGGCATCCTCGCCCATTGGGCTTCGACCAGACGGTGGATTCCAATACGGAAATGTAGCGGTCGAAATTGACGAAGTCTTACTAAAAGAAATTGCAAAAACCACGGGCGGACAATATTTTAGAGCTACCAGTACGACAAAGTTGAAGGAAATTTATGAAGAGATTAATAAGCTTGAAAAAACAGATATTGAAGAATTTAAATATACAAATTATGATGAAATGTTCCGTCCATGGGTGCTGCTGGCCCTTGGGTTATTAGGACTGGATTTGTTGTTAAGGTATACAGTTTTTAGAAGTTTTGTTTAAACTAAGCAAGGAGAAAAGGCAATTATGAAAATAAAGAATAGAATACTAAATAGAGAATAGTTTGTATCAATTAGAAGAACCCATATTTTTTTATGTATTGTTTGCCATTCCGGTGGTGATTGTACTTTTTCTATTGGTGGCGGTTTGGAAAAGGCGAACACAAACGCGTTTTGCGGATTCAGATTTGCTAAAAAAACTGAGTCCAAGTCGTTCAGTGTTTAAATCTATTTTAAAGGTTTTGGTGTTGAGTTTGGCAATCACTTGTTTGAGTTTTGCTTTGATTAACCCTAAAATTGGAACCAAGCTAGAAACAGTAAAAAGAGAAGGCGTAGATGTTGTTTTTGCTTTGGATGTATCCAAAAGTATGCTTGCTGAAGACATTGCACCAAACCGTTTGGAGAAATCGAAGCAGTTGGTAACTCAAATAATAAATAGTCTTGCTGGAGATCGAATAGGGATTATTGGATATGCTGGAAGTGCCTTTCCGCAGGTTCCGATTACAACCGATTTCTCTTCGACTAAGTTGTTTCTCTCAGGAATGAATACCGATATGGTTTCGTCTCAAGGAACTGCGATTAATGAGGCCATTCAGATGGCGGAAACTTATTATAACGATGAAGAACAAACCAATAGAGTGTTGTTTATTGTTTCCGATGGCGAAGATCACGAAGGGAATTTCGAAGCTATTGCTTCCGAAGCTAACAAACTAGGGATTCGGATTTTTACAATTGGCGTAGGAACCTTGCAAGGAGGACCAATTCCTATAAAGCGTAATGGAGTACTCCAATCTTATAAGCGAGATCAAAACAATGAACAAGTAATTACACGCCTAGGAGAAGAGACTTTGAAAGGGATTGCAGATGCCGCAGATGGAGATTATATCAATGGAGCAAACACTACCGAAGTAGTTGATACGGTGCGTGCAATTTTAAATGGAATGGATAAGAAGGAATTTGAAGCCAAGCAGTTTACAGATTTTAAGGATCAGTTTCAATGGTTTCTTGCAGGGGCATTATTTTTGCTAGTATTTGATGTATTATTGTTAGAACGTAAAACGGCATGGTTAAAAAAACTGAATCTATTTAATGAAAGTTAGAAGTAACATATCGATCTTAGAAGTGGCCAACTTGTTGAAAGTTGTACTGCTTTTTGTTGTTTTGGGAATGACTTCTGGAGTACTATATGCTCAGGAGGACAAAGAGAGGTTAAAAGAGCTAAAAGAATCTCAGGAATTGCTGAGTGATGCAAGTTTGGCACTTCAAAAGGAAGAATTCCCTAGCGCCGAAGCTGATTATCGAAAGGCCATTGCCTTAAACCCCTCTGATGAAACAGGAAAGTACAATTTAGGAACTGCTTACTATGGAAAAAGTAAAAATGCAGAGGCTCTAAATCGTTTTAAGCAAGCGGCTTCAGTAGCTAATGCCAAATCTGAAAAGCATAAAGCGTATCATAACTTAGGGAACACCTATATGAATGAAAAGAAGTATGCAGAGGCTGTGGAATCTTATAAAAATGCTTTAAGAAATGACCCAACAGATGATGAAAGCCGTTACAATTTGGCCTTGGCGAAAGATATGTTGGAGAAAAATCCTCCGCAAGATGATAATGGAGAGGATGAGAATAAAGATCAAGACAAAGAAAACGAAGACAAGGAAAATAAGGATAAGAACGAGAATGGAGAGGATAAAGAAGGAGATGATGGAGAGGATAAAGAAGATAAGGACAAGGGAGACGAGAAAGACAAAAATAAGGATGGTGATAAAGAAGAGGGTAAAGGAAAACCTGATGAGCCTAAGGAAGGGGAAGGAGATAAGCCACAACAGCAGCAACCTGTTCCTGGTCAATTATCACCCCAGCAGGTAAAGAGTTTACTAGAGGCAATGAATAATGAAGAAAAGAAAGTACAGGATAAAATTAACGCCCAAAAACAGAAAGGTGCTAAGGTGAAATCTAATAAAGATTGGTGATGTTATGAAGTTGAAGTATTTTATATATGTTTTTTTCTTTATGCTTAGCTGCAGTGCAGTTCAAGCACAAGTTCGTTTTGATGCTAAGGTGAGCAAAAAAAGACTGGGGATTAATGAACGGTTACGGGTAGATTTTGAAATGAATCAAGATGGAGATAATTTTAATCCACCAGACTTCAAAGGCTTTCGCGTAGTTGGAGGCCCAAACCAATCTGTAAGCAATTCCTGGATGAACGGGAAACGAAGCTATTCGAAGACCTATTCCTATTTTTTATCTCCTCAAACAAGAGGAAAGCTAAAAATTGGTCAGGCCAGTATAGAAATCAAAGGTGAAACCTACAAAACACTACCCATTGATATAGAAATTACGTCCGCCGTTGCCGTACCAAAAGACGGTAATAACGCCGAATATGTTGCTAGTGAGAATGTACATTTGGTAGCTGAGGTATCAAATGCGAATCCGTATTTAAATGAGGCTATCACGGTGGTTTATAAAATGTATGTTTCTCATGATGTTAGCATTACCAGTAGCTGGAGAGAGATTGACACCCCTAAGTATGCTGATTTTTGGAGTCAAAATATAGACAGTAAAGGGAATTATAAAATATACGAAGGCAAGTACAGGGGAGAAGATTATCGCTATGTTATTTTGCGAACCACAGTGTTGTATCCACAAAAAACGGGAAAATTAGATATTGAACCTCTTACCTTGGATGTACCAATTGATGTGCCTAGTAAACGAAGAGATTTATTTGGTCGGCGATTGACGACTCGCGTGAACAAAACAATTTCGGCCGGAAATAGAAAGATTGACGTGAAGCCAATTCCTTTTGATGGGCGACCAGATAATTTTACAGGAGCCGTAGGAGATTTTAAGTTTGGTGTGAGTACTAATAAGAATACCTTGGACGCTAATGAGGCTTTTGAGTTGAAAACAAGGGTTTCGGGGAATGGTAATTTAAAACTTTTTGATCTTCCCAGCGCAAAGCTTCCAAGCTCGCTTGAGGTATATGAGCCAGAACACTCCGAAAGTGTTCGTACCAAGAGATCTGGGATGACGGGATCAATTACAGAAACCTATACGGTAGTGCCTCAATACAAGGGAAATTACCCAATTAGACCTATCACCTTCTCCTTTTTTGATCCAAAAACGGAAACGTTTAAGACTCTATCTTCCGAAGAGATTGTTATCAACGTTGAGAATGGACCTGTTTCTGTTAAGAAAGAGGCAGTTGCAGAAACTGGGAATTCAAAACAAGCTGTAATCCTTTCAAAAGAGCAGTTTAAGTATATCAAGTTGGACGCGGATTTGGAGCCAATAACTTCGAAGCCTTTCTTTAAATCTACCTTGTTTTGGTCTTTATTGGGCGGTCCCGTTTTGTTGATTCCTTTGTTTATTATTGGTGGAAAGAAACGTAAGAGACGTTTGGCAGATGTGGAGGGGAATAGACTTCGGAAGGCGGATAAACTTGCTAGAAAACACCTATCGGAAGCAAAGAAGAATATGGGGAGTCAAGTGGTATTCTATGAGGCTCTCGAAAGAGCTTTACATAATTATTTGAAGGCAAAATTAAATATTGAAACTTCCGAGTTTTCGAAAGAGGGTATTTCTGGATTGCTCATAGAACGAGGGGTAAATACTGGAAAAGTAACTGACTTTGTGAGCTTATTGAAGAGCTGCGAGTTTGCTCGGTATACGCCAACCTCGAATGTGACCATCCAGACGGATTATAATAAAGCGGTTGAAGTGATTACCGTTATTGATAAACAAATACAGTAAACTTTCCAAAGAAAATGAAACACCTACTGTACATGCTTACTTTTTTAGTTACGACCTTGAGTTTTGCACAAGGCGACCCTTTATTTGAACAGGGGAAAGAACGTTATAAGGAAGGAAAATATCTAGATGCTATCAATAGCTGGATGAAAATTTTGGATAAGGGAACACATTCTTCAGGCCTTTATTTCAACCTTGGGAATGCACATTATAAAATGAATAATGTTGGACCTAGTATTTATTATTTTGAGAAGGCCTTGCAATTGGACCCTTTGGATAGTGAAATAAAAACCAATCTCGCCTTTGCAGAAAATGCTCGAATCGATGCCATTGAACCTTTGCCAAAAACGATTTTTTCTAAATGGTATACAGGTCTTTCAGGAGTCCTTAGTTTTAATGGTTGGGCTTGGACGTCTGTTATTTTCTCGATGCTTTTTATAAGCTTATTCTTGCTATACTATTTTTCCATTTCCGAAAGAAAAAAGCGGTTGTTGTTTGTAGGATCGGTGTTATCTGTGCTAGTATTACTAGTTTCTTTGGCAATGGCTTTTCAAATCTATAGCGATAGTATAAACGATAAACCTGCTATTATTTTTGCTGAAAGCAGTGAGGTAAAAAGTGAACCTAATATGGGAAGCGAAGCGGCATTTACCCTCCATGAAGGAACCAAGGTTCAGATTATTGGGCAAGATGATAGCTGGGTTCGCATTGCCTTAATAGATGGCAAAGATGGTTGGATTCCGGCAAGTGATTTGAAAGGATTGTAGTTATTGTTTTTCCTGCGCTGGGGCTTCTTCTTCCTCCCCTTTTCTGTAGTTCTCAACCTCTGCTAGAAGATTAGGCAGCACCATAGGCGCTAGCGAAGCAATAGGTTCATAAAGTACAGAGTCTGCTTTTTTTTCTTCAGAAATAAGAAAACCACTTACGTCTGTAGATGCATTGATAAACATAAAGATCACACTAATGATAAATGCGTATTTAAGGGTGCTAAAAACTCCACCTGCCAATTTGTTAATCATTCCCAAGGCAGCAAAATCTGCAATCTTGGTAAGCAGTTTCCCCGCAGCGGTCACCACAAAAATGATTACTAAGAAAGTAACGGCAAAAGCGGCTAGGTTGGTGGTTTGCTCGCTCCAATCGAAAGCACCCGAAAGAAAAGCACCTGCATAGTGGGAAAAATAAATGGCTCCATAAACACCCGCGATAAGGCCAACAAGGGAAGCCAACGTAACAAATAAGCCTTTTTTAATTCCAGTATAAAAAGCTATGATAAGTATGATGCCTAAGATAATATCGACCGCGCTCATAAAAAGTATTTTCGTAAAGATAACATTTCTAGTAAAACGGAAGTTTTAAAGATATGCATTAAAAAAGGCCATACCTTACATATGACCTTTTATCTTAACTAAAAAATCACTCTACATCACTCTCTAACTAATTTTACCGTTGATAATACTAATCCTTTATCGGAAGATATTTTCAGGAAGTAAATTCCGGATTGACTAATATTTGGATTAACTACGATTGTATTCGAACTATTACTATTTGACAAAAGATTCCTCGGATATAATTGTCTTCCGTTTATATCAAAAAGTTGCGCTTTGACCTGGGAAAACTCTTGTGGAATTTTGATGCTTAATTTTGAATCAAAAGGATTAGGATATACTATAATATTTACATCTCCAGAGACATTTCCTAAGCTATTAAGTAATTTATGTAATTTGTAAGCTAAATTAATCCGATTTATGTTATTTCGTGTTTTTGTACTATTATTAGTTGTTCAATATTCAATAGCACAAGAGGTTGTTACTCCCCTTTTAGATAGTTTGTCGGTTGTTTCAAGTGAAAGTGAAAAATCGAGAATTAGTCTAAAAATAGCTTCAGAATTATCCAATACTGATTGGGAACGATCACTATATTATATTGAAGTTGCTGAATCTGCCGCTTTGGCTTCTGATGACCCTCAGGTATATGCGGATTATCAAAAAAAAACTGGAGAAATATATTATCAAAAGGATGCTTTAGATATCTCTTTAGATTATTACCTAAAGGCCTATGATTTTTACAAGGATAAAGAATACCCAGAAAGATATGTTTTAGAAAATCACCTTGCAATTGTAAATGCGAGGGTAGAAAATAGTGATGTTGCATTAGATTACTTTAGACGCGTTTATAAGTATCAAAATGAACAAAGTGATACCTTGTCCATTGCAAAAACATTAAATAATATTGGGAATTTATACTTAGAAACTCAAAGAGATTCCTCTATAATTTATTATCAAAAGTCATTAAAAATTGCTAAAACATTAAGTGACAATAATCTATATTTTTATTTGTATACAAATTTAGGCCGGGTATATATTACTGATGATCAACCTGAAATATCTAAATTTTATTTTAATAAAGCAATTTCAACTTTAAATGAGAACACTGACCTAAGAAATAAAGTTTGGCTTTATACTGAGTTTTCAACCTTCTATTTAAAGCAATCTCAACCAGATTCAAGTATTTATTATGCTGAAAAGTCCTTCCGGCTTATAGATAGTATTGCTCCTTATAGCTTAGCAAGCTTAGAGTCTGTTGAATTGCTTTACAAATCCTATAAACTAGATAAGAATTTTGAAAAAGCAACAAATTATTTTGATTCCTATAATAGAATTAGTGACACAATAAATATTGAAGAGAAAAAAGTAAATGTTGAAAAAATACTTATAGAGGAAGCCTATAAATCAAAAGAAAAAATACAAATTTTAAAAGAAGGGAAAAGACGATTAAAATATTACATTTTTGGATTGAGTCTTTTTGTATTACTATTGATATTAACAATATTACTTGTAAAATATAGAACTAAACTGAAAAACATACAGTTAGAAAAAGAACTGATGTTGGCAAAACAAAAAGAGTTAGATGCGAGTTTAGAAATAAAAAATAATGAATTAATAGGTAAAGCAATGACTGAAATTCATCGGACAGAAATTATCGATGAAATTTTGCTAGAACTTAAAAATGTTAGAAGAAAAGCAGTAAAAAAAGAAACCCAACAAGCAATAGATTATATTGTTAGACGATTAGAAAAGGATACAAATAGTGATATTTGGAAAGAATTTGAAGTACGTTTTGAGCAAGTTCATGAATCTTTTTATAAAAAGCTTATTATAAAACATCCGGATTTAACTTCAAAAGATAAACGTTTATGTGCGCTATTAAAATTGGATTTATCTTCAAAAGAAATAGCTCAAATTACCGGGCAATCTTTTAAATCTGTAGAAAATGCACGTACACGACTTAGAAAAAAGTTAAACATTACTAATTTAAAAACAGAATTATCTATCTACTTATCAAGTTTTAGTTAGTTTTTTTAAACAATCTTCACTATTATAGTTAATTTTTGAATTATTAAAATACACATAATCAATTACATAGCTACACCTGAGTGGTAAATTAGTGTGTTAAAATTTCAATTGAGTGATTTTGAAAGGGGGGAATGTTAATTTTTTGAACATTCTCATACTATTTTTGTTCAGTAGCTATTTGAATTTTTAATTGAACTAATAATGAAAACATATAAAGAACAAGAAAAGGATTTACTACAAAAAATTCAGAATGATAATCAAGTAAATAAAGAGTGCTCTAAAAAAGATTGTCAATTCTCTTGATCAAAAAAAGAATGAAAAACAATAATCTATTAAATTAAAATATATGGAAATGAAAAAAATTACATTTTTAATAATGATTGCATTAATGATTTCAATTAATGTGAATGCACAATGGACAACAGATACAGCTATTAATACTTTAGTTGCTGATTCTGAAAGCGGAGATATGAAAGCGATAGGAACTTCAGAAGGGAAAACATATGTAGTTTTTTGGAAAGCCGTTTCAGCTCCAATAAATTACGAACTTAGGTTGCAAATGTTGGGTGTAGACGGTTCTCTAATGTTAGGAAATGATGGTATACTTGTAAGTGACCAAATACCAATGAGTACATTTACATATATCTGGAATATTACCATCGATGAAAATGATAATTTATATATAGGTGCAACAGGATCTGGTGGAGGTGAACCTGCTTATGTTTTTAAATTAGATACTACTGGAAATCATTTATGGGGAACAAATGGAGTTAATATAGGAAGTGGTTTTTCAGTTACTTTTTTGCCATTATCTAGTGGAGAAACAATTGTTTCTTGGTGGCCTGGATCTCAAGGTTTGATGCAAAAATATGATGCTTCAGGTACAGCTATTTGGGGTTCCACTCAATCTATAACTGAAGGCGCAAATGATACGGTTCCTGCAAATATATTTGAACATTCTGATGGAGGCTATATGATGGTTTTTCATAGCTTAACATTTGGAATTAATTCAATTCTTTATGGTCAGCGATATAATAACTTGGGAGAATCTCAATGGGCAAATCCAACTCAATTAGCGGATTATGGAACTGTTTTTAATACAACCTATAGTGGCTTACAAGATGGGGATGTAGTTTATATGGGATATAAGGCTTCACCTGGTTCACGATTTGATTCTTTTTTACAACGATTGAATCCTGATGGTACATTGCCTTGGGGAATTAATGGTTCAGACTTTGATACAAATCAAACAGATTATGAAATGAATACTCAGATTTCATTTCAACCTGGATCTCAAAATGTTTGGGCAATTTGTACTTATACGACTACTAGTCAAGGTGAAAAAGGGGAATATGTTCAAAAATTCGATAAAGATTCTGGTACTCGTTTATTAACAGAAAATGCAAAAGTTATTTATCCAATAGGAAGCGAAAAAGTACATGCAGGATCTTTATATTTAAAGGATGACGCACCATTATTTCTATTAAAAAGTGGAATAGATAATGGTGTAAGTCCAACTACATTAGGTGGAGTTTTATTAGATGATAATGGAGATATTGTATTAAATGAAGATGATTTATCAGCGGCTACTTTTAGTGCAAATAAAGGTAGAATTCAATTTACTAAGCCAATAAATAATCAAAGTATAGCAGTTTTTATTGAAGATAAAGGTGCTGGAGAAAGAATATATGCTCAAAATATTACCCATGAAATTTTATCTGTAAATGATGTAGATTATAATTCAATATTTTATGTAAATCCCGTTTCAGAAAACTGGACGATAAAAAGCGAAAACACAATTACATCTATCTTAATTTATAATGTATTAGGACAATTTATTTTTAAATTGAAAAATAATTCTTCAAATGTAGTTTCAATAAATACTGAAAACTGGAACTCGGGTATTTATATTATGAATGTTTATACAAATTTAGGAGTTATCTCTAAAAGGGTTATTAAAAATTAAATCCTTTTATTAATATTTGAATAAAGAGGTTGCCAAAAAGGCGGCTCCTTCTATTAGATTAAAAGGAATGATCATATAGGATCGCAGATTGGTAATTATAGGAAAAGTAGAGTTGATTATTGAAAGTGATGATTCTCAATAATTGTCTAGCACTGAACGGTGCGAATTCATGAAAAACCCTACAAATTTGACTTTGGTTCGAGCCTAGGAAAGGGTCTTTCTTAGTGTTAAGTATTTGAAAAACAGCAAATTACGGTTCGATATAGGGCTAATAGAGGGAGCTTTACTTGACTCCCCGTCTTTTAGACGGGGATTTTTTATTTTCAATCTTCGGAAAGGCTTGTGTTTACTAAGGATGAGCGAGATCAATTCATCAACAAAAGTGGTTCGACAACTTTTTCCCGTAAAAACGAGTTTTTTAGGAAATCTCGAAGTACATTTCAATATGATTCATTCAGATTTCTTTACGCGTTTAAAAAGCAACTTCCCATCATTAACTATAAATGAACTTCGGCATTGCGCCTTTATCAAATTATTATTGCCAACTAAGAAAATCGCTGTATTGATGAATATAGACCCGCGTTCAGTGCAAGCAACTCGATATAGAATAAAGAAAAAAATATCGCTTCCAGAAAATGAAGATCTCAAAGATTTCATTATAGATTATTAATGTTCTTTATTAGCCTTATGGCTCGAGCATCATAACATAATGTCCCCTTTTTGTTGGAAATCACATAATAATTTGACCATCGAAAAGAAAGGTGTGAAAAATTATACCGCTATCTTTGCTTCGGAAAAAAGTATATGGCAAGAGATGAACAATTAAAAGAACGATGGGATGCTGTGGTCAAGCTGCTTAGTGATCGCTTTGCTGATGGCGAAAAGCTGGATTTGGATGCCATTATCTACTTGGTGGGTGTTCAAGAATTGGGACAATTGCATCGAAAATATAGAAAGGACGAAAAGGTAAACCTAATGCATATTGCGATTTGCAGGTTGTTGGAGCCCTTTGGTTATTATGAGTTCGAATATTTTGACGAACAAGGTTGGCCACATTACAAAATACTAGAACAACTGCCACCTTTAAAAGCTGGGGAACAAAGTGTATTAATGAAAGATGCTATTGTCCAATACTTTGTCGAGAAGGAAGTAATCCAATAGAAAGAAAAAACGTAATTTTGCCCGCTGAAGAATAGTACCATGTTAGAGAAGATAAAAAAACATATTGCCGAAGTTGAAGCCTTTAAAACATCTTCGAAAGAAGAAGCAGAAAATTTCCGAATCAAGTACCTGGGAAAAAAAGGCCTGCTAAATGATTTCTTTGCCGAATTTAAAAATGTAGCGAATGATCAGAAAAAGGAATTTGGGCAAGTTGTAAACAAGCTTAAAAGTAGTGCGGAAGAAAAAGTAAATACTTTGAAGGATTCTTTGGAAACCAAAGAAAAGTCTACTGGTGTTTATGGAGACCTTTCTCGTCCTGGCGATCCAATAGAATTAGGGTCTCGTCATCCTATATCGATTACAAAGAATAAGATCATTGAGATTTTTTCGCGTATTGGTTTTAATGTTTCTGAAGGACCAGAAATCGAGGATGATTGGCATAACTTCACAGCTTTAAATCTTCCTGAATATCATCCAGCACGTGATATGCAAGATACCTTTTTTGTTGAAACTAATCCAGATGTGTTGCTGCGTACACATACCTCATCGGTGCAGGTGCGCTATATGGAAAACAACAAACCGCCTATCCGTACTATTTCTCCGGGACGTGTTTATAGGAATGAAGCAATCTCTGCTCGATCTCACTGTTTTTTCCATCAAGTGGAAGGATTATATGTTGATAAGGGAGTAAGCTTTGCTGATTTAAAGCAAACACTTCAGTATTTCACTACGGAAATGTTTGGGAAGTCAAAAATTAGACTTCGTCCTTCCTATTTCCCGTTTACAGAACCAAGTGCCGAGGTAGATGTGTATTGGGGCTTAGAGACCGAAACCGATTATAAAATGACCAAAGGAACAGGATGGTTAGAGATTATGGGTTGCGGAATGGTGGACCCTAACGTACTTACTAACTGTGGAATTGATGCAGAAGAGTATTCTGGTTTTGCCTTCGGAATGGGGATTGACCGTATCGCCTTATTGCTGCATCAAATTCCGGATATCCGAATGTTTAGCGAAAATGATATCCGTTTCTTAGAACAGTTTAAAAGCTCGTTCTAGATTTCTTTCCAACAATTGGTATATGAGAAAAGACATTGAAATCCCAGAAGTTAAGAACGTATTCGTGGCCGCGGTTTTTGAGTTTAACGAAGATTACAACACTCACGATTGGAATATTTATCTTATTAACGATGGGAGTACGGCAATAGAAACAGTTTTAATTGTATCTCAAGGATATGATGAAAAAGATATGACGTCCCCTATGCGAAAAACCATTAATGTGGTTCCAGCAAAGGGCTATGCAAAGATTGAGTTTATTGACGAAAGTATTTTTAAGCTAGATAATTTTTTTAGTGTTACCTATTTTATTGGAGATAAGATGTATGACAAACGCTATGAGCTTCCGAGAAATTCTATAGTAGAAGACAATGCTGTTATGCTGCCTGTAATGACTAATAAGGGAGTTTTAGCGCGCTAATTAATCTAACTTTTCGGTTAATTTTTTAAAGACTTTCTTTGGCTCCTTGTTTTCGTAGAGAATACCATAAACGGCATTGATAATTGGAGTTTTAGCCTTTTTATTACCTTTAAGCTGATTGAGTTCATAAGCGCTTTTGGTAGCATAATAACCTTCCGCTATCATGCTCATTTCCATTTGTGCGCTTTTCACGGTATATCCTTTTCCTATCATACTTCCAAACATTCTGTTTCGACTAAAAACAGAATACCCTGTCACCAATAAATCTCCTAGGTAGGCAGAACCATTAATGTCACGCTTCATTTTATGAACCTTCTTTACATAGCGTTTCATTTCTCGAATAGCATTGCTCATCAAAACCGATTGAAAATTATCTCCATATCCTAAACCGTGAGCGATTCCTGCTGCCAAGGCGTAGATGTTCTTGAGCATCGCGGCATATTCGGTTCCAATAATGTCATCACTGATTGTGCATTTTATATAATCGCTAGACAGCGTGTCTGCGACTAATTGTGCTTTCTCTTGATCCGCACAGGCAATGGTTAAATATGAAAGACGTTCAAGTGCTACTTCCTCTGCATGACAAGGTCCTGTAATAACGCCAATATCTTTAAAAGGAATATTATGGTGGGTATAAAAGTGATCCCCAACAATAAGGCTTGTTTCGGGTACAATTCCTTTGATTGCCGAAAAGAGAACTTTTCCTTTTGGTGAAACGGTTAGCTTTTCCAATTCACTATGAACAAAAGCGGATGGGATAGCAAAAATTAGATAGTCTGCGTACGTGACAAGCTCATTAATATCGTTACTCAATTTTAACTGAGAAATATTAAATTCTACCGAGCTTAGATAGTTGGGGTTGTGCTGTTGCTTCTTAAGATGTTCTAATGCATAAGGACTTCGCATATACCAGCCTACCTCATCTAAGTTTTCACAAAGCATTTTTACGATAGCCGTTGCCCAGCTTCCTCCTCCAAAAACTGCGAATTTTGGTTTACTTGACATAGATTGAATTTGTTCCATTCAAAAATACCCAATTAGGGTCAAAGTCAGTAAGATTTTAGGGTCAAATTCGAATCGCAAGGTGACCGCTTTTTTTCCGGCTATAACACGAAATATATTTAAAATATTGATAATCAGTTACTTATAATTTTGGCACGTCTTTTGAAATTTAGTTAGTAAGAATTTTAAATTACCATATTATGAACAGACTTAAACTTATACTCGGTTTTGCGCTTTTGGCAACTGTATTTACCTCTTGTTATCAGGAAGTTATTGTAGCAGATACAAATACAGATCCCATTTCAGCTATTACTTTGGGTGAGCTTGTTTCATCTTATGAGTTATGGTATGTAGATATTGATCGTTCTTCAGGAAGTAATTATATACCATTTATGCAAATCGCGTTTACAATGTCATTTCGAAATGGAAGCGTTTATGCAAACAATAATTTAGTGGGAATTGGGGAACAAGGTGGTGGTTTCGGAATTTCGACGGGCTATTATGATACGTACAATTTTGAGTTGGATGTATCCCATGATATCGATGGATTCTACCGTTTTGAAGTGACACAATTGAGTTCTAATGAACTTAGATTGTACAATCGAGCTTTAAATGTTACGTATATATTGGTAGGTTACCAGCGCTCAACATTTGATTATAACAAATTGTTCTATGACAATATTCATTACTTCTTACAGGAGTATGTGACTTGGGAAAAGACTTATACAAGTGAGTATGGAACGATCAATGAGTTTGATAATGAGAATTACGTTCAGTTCCTAGCAGGTGGAGGAAATGGAAATTTCCAAAGTTCTCAAGATCAAATTGGGATCAATATTAACGACCTAATTTGGGACTATACCGGAATCTATAATGTGGATGATGTCTCTGGGAATCAATACCTGAAATATTTAACACTTGATTATGATTATCTGGGCAATGAACATTTCGAGCTGAGCGTTAATAATGACAGCACAATTGAGTTGTTCCATCCATTGTCAGGTACCTTGTACCGATTTACTGGAAGAGGATATATTCAGTATAAAAATAACAGAGGAAAACTTCGTGAATCCAAGGCTACCATTGCTGAGCAAATGGTGAAGATTAGCAAGTTTTAAAATATAAAGATTTTTTGGTTGGTTAGTTAGTAAGCCGCTTCGTCAATATCTATTGACGGGGCGGGTTTTTATTTTACTTTGTATAAAAACGCATTTCGTCCACATATTTCCAAACCACATCCGGGAGCATTGGACGAATATTTTTCCCAGCCTTAATGCCCTTTCTAATAAAAGTAGAAGAGAGCTCCATAATAGGAGCATTTACCTTACGGATCGCTGGATGATCACTGAATTGTGTCTCTATTTTCCCTTCCGAAACTCTTGGGTAAACATAAATTATATAGCGATCTAGAATCACCTCATAGTTTTTCCACTTGTGAAAACTCTTTAAGTTGTCTTCACCCATAATCAAACAAAAGGCAAGATCGGGATGTTTTTCTTCGAGATGCGCCAAGGTGTTTACTGTATAATTTGGTTGCTTCATTCCAAACTCCACATTACTTGCCTTTAGGTTTGGGTAGTCTTCTAAGGCAATACGTACCATCGTCAAACGATGATTATCTTCTAATAAAGTGCTTTTCTTTTTGTGGGGATTATGAGGCGTTACCACCATCCAAACTTCATCCAAATCGCTAAATTCCACCATATAACTGGCAATCGTTAAATGCCCCACGTGAATAGGGTTAAACGTTCCAAAGTAAAGTCCGATGCGTTTTTTAAAAGTCATCTATTCTTCTTCTGAAAGATCATTGTTGGCTATAAAATTAGAAACCAATTGCTTGGCCTCTAATAATGCGGTGTCTAAATCGTCATTCTTAATGATGTAGTCAAATTGTGGTGCAGTGGCCAATTCCACCGAAGCTTTTGCAATACGCATATTAATACGTTCTTCACTTTCCGTTTTACGTTTTTTCAGACGTATTTTTAGCTCGTCGATACTTGGAGGTTTCACAAAAACTGCTAAGGTTTTCTTCGGAAACTTCTTTTTAATCCGGAGTCCGCCAACCACGTCAATATCAAAAATCACATTCTTGCCAAGTGCCCAAATACGTTCTACTTCGGCTTTTAAAGTTCCGTAGAAATTATCGCGATATACTTCTTCCCATTCTAAGAAATCACCACTTTTAATGTGTTGCTTAAAGTTTTTAAGATCTATAAAATAATAGTCCTCACCATCTTTTTCTTCTCCGCGAGCCGCTCTTGAAGTAGCTGAAACCGAAAACTTAAGGTTTAGCTCTTCTCGTTCAAGAAGGTAACGTACTATGGTTGTTTTACCACTCCCAGATGGGGCCGAAAACACAATTAACTTTCCTCCAGCCATTACAAAACGTTTAACGCTTGTTCTTTAATTTTTTCCAGCTCGTCCTTCATTTGAACCACTAATTGTTGCATAGGGGCAAAGTTGGACTTAGAACCAATAGTGTTGATCTCGCGACCAATTTCTTGAGAGATAAAGCCTAATTTTTTCCCGTTAGAATCGTTGGATTGAATACTCTGGTTGAAGTAATTGAGGTGATTTTGCAGGCGTACTTTTTCTTCAGTGATATCGTATTTTTCGAGATAATAAACCAGCTCTTGTTCAAATCGATTTTCGTCTACGTTTTCTTTTAAATCACTAACTGCTTTTCGCAATCGTTCTTTTACATTATCCATGCGTTGTGGATCAATTGTGATGACCTCTTCAAGCAGAGAAGCTATCTTTTTTGACCGCAATAAAAAGTCGTCTTCCAAAACTTTGCCTTCATCCGTGCGGTATTTATTGATATGCACCAATGCATCGTCAATAGCGTTCATAATTACCTTAAACTCTGCCTCATCAATTTCCTCACGCTCCGTTTTTAAAGTTTCGGGCATTCGAACCGCCATTTTTAACAACTCTACTTCATCTCCGTCCACCACGTTTCGTAGCTGGCTCATATATTCTTTCACCACGGTTTCGTTCAACTTGGTCGTAGTTGCTTCGCCAGTTACTTCAACATATAAATTGAAATCTACTTTTCCACGCTCCAAAGATTTTGCCAATCGGTCGCGCATCACCAATTCCTTTTCTCGATACGAAGAAGGCACTCTAGTATTAAGGTCGAGGCTTTTACTGTTCAACGACTTAATTTCAACGGTGATTTTTTTGGAGGGTAGCTGGACTATGGCTTTCCCATAGCCTGTCATAGATTGAATCATGTGCGAATTTTAGATGGGCAAAGGTAGTAATTTTCGAGTTCAGAGTTCAGCGTTTCGTATTTAGAAAAAAACGACATAGAAAGTTCGGTTCTATGGAACTAGTATTTCTGATTTATAAACTCTAAGGCTCGTTTTTCGCTATAGTAAAGTTTGTTGGTAATATGAAAGCCTACGTGTCCTCCATACTCTGGAGTTTCAAGAAAAATGTTCTTTGATTCTGAAGCGATTTCGGTTGGATAACAGTCCTTAGAAAGAAAGCTGTCGTTCATTGCATTTAGAATAAGAACAGGGGTTTTAATGTTTGGCAAAAATTGAAGGCTACTGCTTTTTTTATAATAATCATGGGCATCGGCAAATCTGTGAGCTGGTGCGGTGTATAGGTTGTCGAAGGCTAGAAGAGAGGTAATTTGTTTATAATCTGCAAGATTCATCTTTTCTGGAAAACGAGGCATTTTGCGTTTGTATTTTTTCCGAAGGTCATTGATAAACGTTTTATTGTAAATCCAATTCTCACGTTTTACGAGTGATTCAAGAGAACTATCCAATTGCAATGGAGATGAAACGGCGACTCCTTTTTTTAATTGCTTAGGAACAGTGTCACATTCCCCGAGATACTTCAGCACCAAGTTACCGCCCAGACTAAAACCAATAATTGTAATTTCGTCATAACGGTCTTTATTCAGAATAAACTCGACCAAAAATTCAAGATCATAGGTTCTCCCAGAGTTATAAGATTCGTATAGTAAGTTGTCCTCCCCACCACATCCTCTATGGTTCATGGAAGCAACATCCCAACCATTTTCAACTAAGACTTTGCCTTGTCCTGTCATATAAACGCGCTGTGCATTTCCTTCTAGTCCGTGGAGGAGAATTGCGACTTTTTTAGAGGGGTTTTGAGAAAAAGACCAATCAATATCTAAAAAATCGCTGTCGGGTAATTGCAGTTGTTCTCGTTCCTGAAGCAACTTTGGAACGGGGCGTAATTTTGCAGAGTAAATGGTCGAGAAATGGCCATTTTTAAACAAGAAAGTTGGTTTGTGATTGCTTTTTACTAGAGGCATTTATAGATTAAAAATTTAATAAAATCTAAAGATTAATATTGCTTAAGCCGTTCAAAAGTACTTTAAATTTGCACAAAAATTTTAGATGTACACCAAAGAATTTGAAATCAGATGGAGTGACGTAGATGCCAATCGTCATTTACGAAATAGTACCTATATAGATTTTATGAGTCATACTAGAATGAGTTTTTTTCTTGAGCGAGGTTTTGGGCAGGTTCAATTGGCGAAGATGAACCTAGGTCCAGTTGCGTTGAATGAGCATATGTACTATTTTAAAGAAGTTTTTCCTGGGAAACCAATTCGGGTTTCGTTGCAATTGAAAGGAATTTCTGAAGACGGTATGTTCTTCGAATTCTTACATAATTTCTATGATTCTAAAGGCTGTAATGTGGCACGTAGTGAGATGATGGGTGCTTGGATAGATTTAAAGGAACGCAGGTTAACTGGTCTACCAATGGACTTTTTTAAGTATCTCGAAGGATTAGATAAAACGGATGATTTCAAAATGCTTACTAAAGAGGATACACGAAGATTTGGGCAATTCCCAATAAATTATTCTCCTGTATTATAGAAAAACTGCTCTTTCACAATTTTTCCATTTTCTACTTGAAAGACGGCAATTTCAGACATCTGACTGCGCTGTCCGCTGGGTTTATGAGTGGTGTCCATATCAAAACGAACACTAAACCAGTTATCTGCTACAATAGGGCCTGTGGCTTTGGCGCTGTGTTGTTCAAAATTCTGTCTCCACCATTCTCCTTTTTTTGTGATTTCCTCCATTCCTTTGGAAATAGGAATTTCTCCTCCTGGTTCAAGGCTCACGATATTCGGACTGTATAACTCTTCATAGCAACGGGCTTCTTCATTATTGTTAAACCAAGCAACTAGGTTATTTGCAACTTCTTCTGTTTTCATTTGGTAAGGTGTTTAAAATTAGGACCCTAAAGATACGAAACAGTTTAGGAATAAAAAGACAGGAAATGTTATACGATTGCAAAATTAAGAAGACACTTTAACTGTTTCCTTTTTTTTCCTAGTAGATAGAAATACGCCAAGGAAAATTAATATTGAGCCTCCAATTCGAACGGGAGTCAGCGTATCCGAACCAAGAAGGATTGCAAATAAGGTTGCAAGCAATGGCTGAAGATAAATAAAAGCACCAATCGTAGTTGGACTTAGCTGTTTAAGCGCATAAATATTACACAGATATGTTAGAACCGTAGTTCCAACAATTACAAATACCATTTTCCAAATAGAATCGAAACTAAGCTGTGTCCATGCAACTTCACTAAATTCTGAAATCCCAACTGGAAAATTCATTAGAATAGCAAATAAGAAGAAAAACTTCATTAAAGTAATCGAGCTATACTTTTCAACCAGCGGCTTTACAATAATAAGGTAGACAGAATAAGAAGCAGCATTTACTATAAAGAGCATATTTCCGAGCGGAATATTGGGCGCGTTGAGCTGTGTTTTTGTGCCGAATAGAATGAGAATTAGAGCTCCCAAAAGGCCAATACCTATACCAATAGATTTCAACCAAGTGATTCTTTCTTTTAAAAAAATGGCAGATAAAACTAACAACAAAACAGGTACAAGTGTTATTACAACGGAACTGTTTATAGGTGTTGAAAGGCTTAGGCCTTTAAAAAACATTAACATATTTAAGACCATACCAAAAAAGGCACAAGCAATTATCCGAAGCCAATCTTTTTTGTCAATTTTTTCTGAAGGATAAAAGAAACTTATTACCCAAAATATAAGGCCTGCCCCTAGAACACGCAATAGTATAAATCCATAGGCGTCAATTACAGCCGGCATAAGGCCTTTGGCCAACGTATGATTGAGTGCGTAAATGGTGCTTGCCAGTGTTGCAGCTAATAAAGCTAGGACTCTTGAACTCATATATTATGAATAGAACTCTTTGCGGCCTGGATAGTTTTTTTACTGTTACCGATAAAGATTTGGTCGCCATTAATAATAACTGGCCGACTTAAAAAAGTATAATGCTCTAGAATAAGTTGTTTTATATCGCTTTCAGATAAGTTCTCATTTTTGAGATCGCGCTCTTTGTAAAGTTTGGCTCGTTTACTAAAAAGAGCTTCATAGCTTCCAGATAGTTTATGGAGTACTTCTAGTTGTTTTACTGTAATTTCTTCTTTTTTAATGTCTTGCAAGGTAAATGAAGAGGGTAGTTCTAGCTCTTTAATAATTCTCCTGCAGGTATCACAGGTACCAAGATGATATACTTTTTGCATAGTAGTATTATTTATAACTAAGATATTTTGATACTTCCTCTACTGGGATTTCAAGTTCGATTGAGCCATCTGCATAACTGGCAATTTCATACTGATTGTAAATTAGAATGATATCCGTAGCAGTAATACCAATGGTTTCGGGCAAATAGAATAAATCATCTTCAAACCAAAATCCAGTCGAGTTTATTGATTCGTTCTCTGAAATACTATTGCTTTCTCGAAATTTGTTTTCGGCAAGATTTGTGAAGGCTTCAATGTTGTTAAATAAATCTTCAGTAAAAATCACCTCTCCGGAATTGGGATTGAAACTTTGAAAGCTTATATTTTGGTAGCCGTGAGCCCCACCAGTATAGAGCAATTGTTCTAGTTGAAAGGAGACTAGTTCTTTAGAACTATAGGAGTTGGACACATTAATTTCGGCAAAATACTCTGCAGACATATCGGGGAAGTCGGCACTGTCCATTCGATAGGTTTTAATAAAACCTTCAACAGCTTCGGAAATGGTTTTTGCATCTGATTCACTTTCGTCTTCTATGTGCAAGGTGGATATAATATAGCTTTTTATTTCAGAATTTATTTTTTTTGTGGCTTCTGAATCTCCTTGTGCAACGGCATAGCTTATTGTAACATCTGGGCAGCCAATATTTTTACATAATTCTAGAGAATTTTCGGTAAAACTTTCCATTGAAAAAACCAAGGGCGTTCCTTTTTTGCAGCCTATAAAAAGGCCGAAGGTTAGAAGGTATAATAAAAGCCAAAATTTCATTCGTTAAAAATAGTCAAGATTTAATAATAATGGTTTAAAGAGTTACTTTTGTTTTTTTAAAATTAGGACGGATGAAATTTAACACAAAAACAATACACGGAGGTCAACATAATGTGGATCCAGCTTATGGATCGGTTATGCCACCAATATATCAAACGAGTACGTATTCCCAAAGTACGCCCGGAGGGCATAAAGGTTTTGAATACTCAAGAAGTGGAAACCCTACTAGGGCTGCTCTCGAGCGAGCATTTGCCAGCCTTGAGAATGGGGAGTTTGGTCTTGCCTTTGGAAGTGGTTTGGCGGCAATCGATGCTGTTGTAAAATTACTAAAACCTGGGGATGAAGTTGTGTCTACCAATGATTTATACGGTGGGTCTTATCGGTTGTTTACTCAAATTTATGAAGACTTTGGAATTAAATTTCATTTCATTGGAATGGAGAATGCCTTCAGAATTGAAGATTTTGTAAATGAAAAAACAAAGCTCATTTGGGTAGAGACACCCACTAACCCAATGATGAATATTATTGACATTAAGGCTGCTGCTGCTATTGCTAAAAAACACAATGTTCTTTTGGCAGTGGACAACACATTTGCAACTCCTTATTTACAACGCCCTTTGGATTTGGGAGCGGATATTGTGATGCACAGCGCGACAAAGTACCTTGGAGGTCATAGCGATGTTGTGATGGGGGCTTTGGTTGTGAGAGATAAAGAGCTTGCAGACAGATTGTATTTTATTCAAAATGCAAGTGGGGCAGTTTGTGGACCACAAGATAGTTTTTTAATGTTACGAGGTATTAAAACCTTGCATGTTCGAATGCAACGTCATTGTGAAAATGGGAAAAGAGTAGCGGAATATCTTCAAAATCATCTAAAAATAGAAAAAGTATACTGGCCAGGTTTTGAAACTCATCCAAATCATGAAATCGCTAAAGCGCAAATGGATGATTTTGGTGGAATGATTTCATTTGTGACAAAAGGGAATGACTATGATGAAGCCATTAGAATTGTTGAAAAGCTAAAAATATTTACATTAGCCGAAAGCTTGGGTGGTGTTGAGAGTCTATCTGGGCATCCGGCAAGTATGACTCATGCAAGTATCCCAAGGGAAGAACGCGAGAAAACAGGTGTTGTAGATGCTTTAATAAGATTGAGTGTTGGAATTGAAGATGCCGATGACTTAATTGCAGATTTGGAACAAGCTATTGGGGGTTAGGAAAGAGTACTTATAGAAAAAGGGGGCTGTTTTAACAGCCCCCTTTTTCTATAAATCATTATGGGTTGTTGACTCTAGTCTATATAGTATACGTATCCAACATTCAACCAGTAAATCCAATCATTGGCTTTGTTTTCAGGAACGGCCACTTCACCATTGTTTTCTAGACTTGGATTTAACCCTTCTACCCAATTAGAAAAGTAATACTGCCAACGACTATCAATCATAATATCGCTTAATGGAGTAATTTTATAACGTATACCAACGCTCGTTACAATTCCCCAAGTATTTCCGGGTTCAAGTTGAAAGGAGTTAATATATTTTTGAGGTACATTTTGAGGTGTGTTTAAGGCTCCGGGTCTCTCAGTGTAAGCTTCTGGGTCAAAACTCACCCAGTGCAGCCCAAAACTAATAAATGGGGCAATCTTAAATGCACCAGCTGCAAAATCACGAATGCTTAGTGGGAAAAACTCTAATTGTGTACCAATATCGAATACGGTTGTAGAACCTCTCATTGCACGCAATTTTTCCGCTGTAGGAGTAGTTTTATCAGGATCTACCCAAGGACCAAAATGTTGAAAATTGGTTTTATGGTAGTCAATTTCGTTTCTAAGTTTAAAGTGATCGTTGAAGTATTTATCTCGCGTATAGCAGTTACAATCTGCCCTATAGGAAAAGTTAAGGTAATGAACAAGCCCTATTCCATAACCAACATTACCAGAGTTAGTTTCGAAATCATTTCGAACACCATAATCTGAATAAAAGGCAACGGGGCCGGCTATAAATCCTAGCTCGTGAGAGAAACCAAATTGGCTATAAACGTCTTGCTTAGATATGGCAAGAAGTAAAAATACCAATAACAAAATTCTGGTATTCATTGTAAATTAGGTTTAAATTGAGACGTAACAAATATATAAAAACATATGAAACAGGGAAATTTAATGTTGATATTTCGCTTATTTATATAATTTTATCATTCTATTTTTTACATAAAACTTATATTTGCACACTAATTAAACGAAAACATTTTCAATAAATTATTTATAGATGAAACCAAGTATTAAAGAGTTCATTTCCACGGTCGAGAAAATGAATCCCAACGAACCTGAATTCCTTCAGGCAGTGACCGAGGTCGCTGAAACGGTAATTCCTTTTATTGAGGAAAATGAAAGATATCAAGACAAAAAGTTGTTAGAGCGTATGGCAGAGCCAGAGCGAACAATTATGTTCCGAGTGACGTGGACTAATGACAAAGGTGAGATTCAGGTAAATAGAGGATATCGTGTTGAATTTAACTCGGCGATTGGACCTTATAAAGGCGGATTGAGATTTCACCCTTCGGTAAACTTGAGTATTTTAAAGTTTTTAGGTTTTGAACAAGTATTTAAAAACAGTCTTACCACACTTCCAATGGGAGGGGGTAAAGGAGGATCAGATTTTAATCCTAAAGGGAAAAGTGATGCCGAGGTAATGCGTTTTTGTCAGAGCTTTATGACAGAACTTTCAAGACATATTGGGCCTAATACAGATGTTCCTGCTGGAGATATTGGTGTTGGTGGTAGAGAGATTGGTTTTATGTTTGGACAATACAAACGTCTTAGAAACGAATTTACTGGTGTTCTTACAGGAAAAGGACTTGCCTATGGGGGGTCTTTAATTCGTCCAGAAGCGACTGGATACGGAAACGTGTATTTTGCGAAGAATATGTTAGAGACTCAGGGAGAGAACTTTAAAGGTAAAACAGTAGTTATTTCTGGATCTGGTAATGTTGCACAATATGCAGCTGAAAAGGCCATGGAATTTGGAGGAAAAGTAGTTGCCTTTTCAGATTCTGGAGGGTATATATATGATCCTGAAGGTATCAACAAGGAGAAACTTGCTTTCGTAATGGAGTTGAAGAATGAAAAGCGGGGTCGTATTAAGGAGTATGTTACGAAATATCCGTCAGCAGAATACAAAGAAGGAAAGCGCCCTTGGGAAGTGAAATGTGATATCGCCTTGCCATGTGCTACTCAAAATGAATTGGATAGGGATGAGGCATTGGACCTTGTAAAGAATGGTTGTATGTGTGTTAGTGAAGGCGCGAATATGCCTTCTACTCCGGAAGCAATTGAAGTTTTTCAGGAAGCAAAGATATTGTTCGCACCAGGAAAAGCTTCGAATGCAGGAGGGGTGGCAACTTCAGGATTAGAGATGTCACAAAACTCTTTGCGTCTAAGCTGGACGGCGAAGGAGGTTGACGAAAAACTACATAACATTATGAACGATATTCATGCAGCTTGCGTGAAATACGGAAAAGATGGAAATGGATACGTTGACTACGTAAAAGGAGCGAATGTTGCTGGATTTGTTAAAATAGCAGAAGCCATGTTAGCCCAAGGAGTAGTTTAATAAACTTTCCTGAAACCAAATTTGAAAAGGTTGTCTATAAAAGGCAACCTTTTTCAGTTAAATCTTGCAATAAATACTATTTTAGCTTGTTATAGTCCTTTAGGGAATTGTTTATTTTATGAAGCACCTTGCACTTCTATTTCTGTTTTTGATTGCTCCGTTAATTCAGGCGCAAAATTTTGAGAATCTTTGGACAGGACATTTTTCATATGTTTCGGTAAAGGCGATTTCACAAGGGAATAATAAGATCTACGCGGCTTCGGAGAATGCGATTTTCACCTATGACCTTGCTACAGAAGAAGTAGCAACTATTTCCACAGTGAACGGCCTAGCGGGTGAATTGATCTCAACAATTTACTATAGTGAAGTTCATAATCTTCTCGTGATTGGATATGAAAATGGGCTTATGGAGGTTGTAATTGATGGTGAGGAAGACATTTTAACGGTTGTAGATATTTTAGATAAACCCACCATCCCACCAGATACGAAACGAATTAATCACTTTAATGAATACAATGGAAATCTCTATATAGCAACTCAATATGGAATTTCTGTGTTTAATTTAACAAATCTGGAATTTGGCGACACCTATTTTATAGGAGATTTAGGAACACAAATTAACATTGCTCAAACTACGGTTCAGGAACCTTATATATTTGCCGCTACAAGCCAAAATGGAATTAGAAGAGCCATGGTTAACGATGATAACCTAATAGATTTTCAAAACTGGATTCCTCCTATTGTTACTGGAGGATTTAAGGGAGTGCAGAGAGTGCAAGATGAGTTGTATATCATCAACAATGGTAATACGGTATTTAGAATGACTCCTGAGGGAAATGTAACCAACGTTGGAAGTTTTAGTGACAGTGTTATAGAATTTAAATCGAGCAACGGTCTTCTAACAATCGTAACACGAGATGAAATACGAACTTATTCTGTTGGTTTTGTGGAAGAAGGGTCGGTAACTAGTATTCCGGATTTGTCATATAGTTTGCAATCTGGCTATGTGTTTAATAATCATTTTTATCTAGGGACGACCGAAATCGGTCTGCAAAAAGTTCCCTTTGGAACCAATCAGGCGGAAGAAATCTTACCAGATGGACCAATTAGGAATGATTCGTTCGCGATTGATGCTTCGGCAGGGCAATTATGGACCGTTTTTGGCGATGTTACTGCGACCTATAACCCTTTTCCTTTGAGTAGAAGAGGAATTAGTAATTTAAGAGATGGTGTCTGGACCAATATATCGTATGCTGAGCTTTCAGAGGCGCTAGGCGGGAGGGGGATTAACGATTTGGTTTACGTAACAATTAATCCTGAAGACCCAAATGAGACCTATATTTCCTCATATCAAAAGGGCTTGCTTAAAATTGAGGGACAAACCCCTGCTTTCCTGTTTGACGATTCAAATTCTGGCCTGGAAATACCTACAGATCCAACAGACACGGATCTAGGAATTAGATTGTACGGATCTCAATTTGATCGGCAAGGAAATCTTTGGTTGCTGCAGTCTCGATCCAACGAGGGGCTTATTAAATTTACTCCTAGCGGACAGTTTGAAAAAATTGATGTAACAGAAGCCATTCCTGGAGAAACGGAGCAAGCATTTACTGATATAGCTGTAAGTAGAACTGGTCTTGTCTTTTTCGGGACTGCAGAAGGAGGGCTGGTAGGCTATAACTCTCAGAACGGAAGATTTAATAGAATTCAAGATGGCGAAGGAAACGGGAACATTCCAAAAAATAGTGTTCGTTCTATAACATTTGATGCTCAAAACCGACTTTGGATTGGAACCTCAAGAGGCTTGAGGGTTTTGTTCAATGTAGGTGGCTTTTTTGATGAAGGAGCCGAAATTGATGCTCAAGCTATCATTATTCTTGAAGATGGGGTGCCACAAGAGCTTCTTTTTGAATTATTTATCACGGATATTGAAGTAGATGGTTCTAATAATAAATGGATATCTACTGCCACTTCGGGAGTGTTTTACTTATCTTCAAATGGTCAAGAAACTTTACTTAGGTTTACAAAGGACAATTCGCCATTACCTACAAATAATGTCCAAGATATAGCGATTGACCCGTTTACTGGAACGGTTTATTTCGCTACGGTAAATGGATTAGTTGCTTACAATGGAACCGCCACTGCTCCAAGAGATAATTTGGACAATGTATACGCGTACCCTAATCCCGTTCGACCAGAGTTTAATGGAAATGTTACCATAGATGGCCTCACGGCAGATGCAAATGTGAAGATCACAGACATTGAGGGTAACCTTGTTTTTGAGGAAACCTCGGAGGGTGGGAGTGTTCTTTGGGACACAACCGCCTTTGGAAAGTATCGCGTTGCGTCCGGAGTTTATCTTGTACTTATTACCACCGAAGATGCTATCGAAACCAAGGTGTCCAAAATAATGATCATTCGATAATGGTTATTTCAACCAGAGCGATTGTTTTTTCAGCACTTAAATATTCCGAAACGGATCTTATTGTGACTTGTTTTACCGAAAAAGAAGGAGTTAAAAGTTATTTGCTTCGTGGGATACTGAAATCAAAGTCAAGAAAACTAAAAACTTCACATTTTCAGCCATTGACGCAATTGGAATTGATTGCATTTCACAAAAACAAAGGAACCTTAGAGCGAATTCAGGAGGCTAAAGTACTGCACCCTTATCAGACACTTCATACCAATGTTGTAAAAACCGGGATGGTAATGTTTCTTTCCGAAATGCTAAAGAATTGTATTAGAGAAGAAGAACGTAATGAAGCGATGTATGAATATCTCGAAAATGCTTTTTATTGGTTAGATAGTCATGATGATATTGCCAATTTTCATGTTTTATTTTTACTAAAACTAACAACACATCTTGGCTTCTTTCCAGATACGTCAAATATTGAAGGTGAAAATTTTAATCTACTAGATGGATGCTTTCAACAAAACCAGACCAATGGATATTGTGAAAATGGAAAGGTTATATCGGGTTTCAAGCAGTTCTTCGGCATAAATTTTGATAGTATCAGCCAGATAAAACTGGCCAAAAAAGAACGTTTGGACGTGCTTAATTTGTTATTGACATATTATCAATTACATTTGCAGGGCTATAAAAAACCGAAGTCTCTTTTGGTTCTTAACCAACTTTTTCAATAAGCATCTATGCGATTACTATTACTCCTGGCAATGGGAATTCTTTTACATGCAACAGCAGTAGCCCAAAAAATTCAGATCTTAGAAAAAGGCAATGAACAACCGGTTTCTGGGGTTGCAATATTCAATGATACTAAATCCAAAAACGGCATATCAGATTTTGATGGCCTTGTAGATATTACTTCTTTTTTGGATACGGATCAAATCACATTTCAACATATTTCTCATGCTTCGGTTAAAATGAAAAAGCGGGAAATTATTTCGGCTGGAAACAAAGTGTATTTGTCTCTTGACGCTAGTTATCTTGATGAGGTAATTCTTTCAGTAGCCAAATTTGGACAGAACAAACGAGATATTCCTCAGCAGATTGTTAGTGTGAGCAGCGAAGATATACTTTTTAGCAATCCACAAACGGCGGCAGATCTATTAGAAAGCAGTGGACAAGTATATATACAGAAGAGTCAACTAGGGGGAGGAAGTCCTAATATTAGGGGGTTTTCTACAAACCGCTTGTTGATTACTGTTGATGGGGTTCGATTTAATACTGCTATTTTTCGAAGCGGAAATGTACAAAACGTGATTTCTATTGATCCTTTGGCAATAGAGCGTACCGAAGTCATTTTAGGACCAGGATCTGTGGTGTATGGTAGTGATGCGGTAGGAGGGGTAATGAATTTTTATACTAAAAAGCCGAAATTTTCTTTTGAAGAAGGACTGTCGTTTTCGGGAAATGCTATGGGGAGATATGCAACTGCAAGCCAAGAAAAAACGGGTCATTTCGATTTTAATATTGGGAGCAAGGAATGGGCATTTTTAACAAGTGTTAGCTATAGTGATTTTGGTGACTTAAAAATGGGTTCAAAAGGTCCGGATGATTATTTGCGAAATGAATATGTGGAAACGGTAAATAGTGAAGATATTGTGGTTCAAAATGACGATCCTCGTGTTCAAGTTTCGACTGGTTACAGTCAAATTAACGCAATGCAAAAGGTGCGTTATATGCCTTCGGAAAATTGGGATTTTGATTTGGGCTTGTTCTATACTACGACTACAGATTACCCAAGATATGATAGATTAATTAGACGAAAGAACGGAAATCTTCGTGCCGCTGAATGGTATTACGGTCCGCAGGAATGGTTGGCGGGAAACCTGCAAGCGAGAAATAGTAGTTCTGGCATTTATGATGAGAGCATGATTACCTTGTCTTATCAGCGCTTTAAAGAAGGACGGAATGATCGAGATTTTGGAGAGACGGTGCTGTTTGAAACCGATGAAAAGGTTTCTGCTTATAGTGGAGCATGGGATTTTGAAAAAAAGTTTGGGAAGAAAAATACCTTCTTCTATGGAATTGAATACGTGTATAATAAAGTGAATAGCGAAGGAAAACAGACAGCTATAAATTCTGGTATTTCTACGCCAGACGCTTCTCGTTATCCAAACGGAGCGACTTGGCAATCCATGGCGGCCTATTCTAGTTTACAATTGAAGCTTGCTAAAAAACTCTCATTTCAAGGAGGGTTACGTTACAATCATATATTGGTGGATGCTAGTTTTGAGGACGGGTTTTATGATTTCCCTTTTTCTGAAGCGAATATTAATACTGGTGCCTTAACAGGAAGTGCAGGTTTGGCTTGGAATCCAAATAAGATTTTAGGCTGGCATGTAAATTTTGGAACTGCTTTTAGAGCTCCAAATATTGATGATGTTGGAAAAGTATTTGATAGTGAACCGGGCAGCGTGGTTGTTCCAAACCCAGACTTGAAACCTGAGTATGCAAGAACGGGAGAATTAGGAGTTACCTTGAATTTTAACAATATTCTTAAGATTGATGCAGGTACTTATTATACCGTTTTGGAAGATGCCTTGGTACGGCGCGATTTTGAGTTGAATGGACAAACTGAGATTGAATATCAAGGGGAGCTGAGCAATGTGCAGGCAATTCAGAATGCTGCGAAGGCTGAAATTTACGGATTTGAAGCTGGGCTTGAAGTCAATTTTTGCAAACAACTGCAGCTTACGTCTCAATATAATATTACAAAAGGATTTGATGAGGATGAAACTGGAGAACGTTACCCTATTAGAAGCGCAGCACCTCAATTTGGAAATACACATCTGATTTTTAAAATCAAGAAGTTGAAATTAGATGCATTTACCGAATATAACGGTCAATTTGATTTTGAAGATCTGGCGCCATCGCAGCAGAGCAATGATTTTTTGTATGCAAAGGATGAAGATGGGAATCCATATTCTCCAAATTGGCATACACTTAACTTTAGTACACAATATGATATTACCAAAGCTTTGCGAATTAACGCAACGCTTGAGAATATCACTGATCAGCGCTATAGAACCTACTCGAGTGGAATTACGGCTCCCGGGCGCAATTTGATTGTTGCAGCTTCCTATAAATTTTAGTACGTGGCTAAAAGGGGTAAGGCAAAAAACACTAAGAATAAAGCCAAACATTCTAAATTGATGGGCAGAAAGCTCGATAAACTTCGTAAAGAAAAAGACGCTCGGGCTGAAAAATTAAAGGCCATTGTCAAGAAATCTCAAGAGGAAACGGATACTAATTAGCTTTTATTCTTAAAAGGCTTAGGCTCTTAGAGTATACTATGATTATCTTATTTTCAGATTGTTAAATATAACTACAAACGCTTACAAACGTCTGTAAGCAACTATAAGCGATAGTAAATGCGTAAATATCAACTATAACTTCTTTGCTGTTTTATGTTTGCAGTGTTGAATCGTTAGAGCGGTTCAGTTCGATAGATCTTCGGGACGAGCTCGAAGACAATTCTTAACTGTTTATTTAAAATTTGAAATTATGAACACACTTAGAAACAAAGTACAGTTGATTGGAAGACTAGGACAAGAACCAGAAATCATCACTTTTGAAGATGGTAACAAAATGGCAAAATTTTCTATGGCTACCGATGATAGTTATAAAGACAAATCAGGAACCAAGGTTGAGCGTGCCTACTGGCATAATATTATTGTTAAGGGTGGCTTGGTGAATGTTGTAGAAAATTATGTTACCAAAGGTCAAGAAATTGTCGTTGAGGGTAAATTAACAAATCGTTCTTGGGAAGACAAGGAAGGTATGAAGAATTACACTACTGAAATTCTTGTGAATGAGTTGTTGATGTTGGGGAAGTAACCGAAATTTAATTTATCTGACTAAAATATAACCTGGAACCATTCTGGTCTCGGGTTTTTTATGACCAATAAGGATAAATAATAAGATGTCCAATTTTGATGTTAAATTTACGGCATCAGTAAAAAAACCTATCCCTCAACTAAATGTCCTTTTCTTTATTGCAAGACCAATGATAGATCAATATCTTTTTTTGGTTTTTAAAAAGTAAAAGCTTTAAAATAATTCCTATATTCGCATAGATGAAAATCTTAAAAAATAAAATACGTACTATTTTTCCCGTATTGCCCTTGCGCAATCGCCGCCGCTAATTCTTCAATTTAGCATTCAATTAGTTACGTCATTTTTATTTTTTTACCCTTGTACAAATTAAACTTCATATCAACGTTTCAAAATATAGTTGTTCTTTCGAATAACGAGATTTCTGTACGCCTCTTTTTCTCACGTCGCCCGTAAGGGTGCTTTTTATTTATGGAACTTAGGTGAGTCCGGTTCTTCTTTTCAAAATCACAATTCTTAAAAACTAGTTTAATTCAAAATCAACATAATGAAAATCATTATTGCTGATAAATCACATATAGTGTACGCCAATATTATTTGCGAAACAATTTCTGAAGCAGCCAAAGTGCGTGGTACTGGTATTGCGAAACGAGAACCAGAATACGTTATTTCTAAAATGGAAATAGGCAATGCTGTTATTGCTTTAGACGGAAAAACATTCGCAGGTTTCTGTTATATAGAATCTTGGAGTCACGGAAAATTTGTGGCGAATTCAGGATTAATCGTGCATCCTAATTATAGAAAACAAGGATTAGCCAAACAGATTAAGGAAAGAATTTTCGAACATTCTATCGAAAAATTCCCTAGAGCAAAAATCTTTGGAATTACGACAGGTTTAGCTGTTATGAAAATGAATAGTGAATTGGGCTATAAGCCAGTTACGTTTTCAGAACTTACTACAGACCAGTTTTTTTGGAAAGGCTGTCAAACCTGTAAAAACTATGATGTGCTTCAACGTACCCAACAAAGTATGTGCCTCTGTACAGGAATGTTATACGATCCAAATTCTGAAACCAAAGAACCGAAAGAAATTAAGGAAAAGACCTTTACAAGGTTGAAAAATATAAAACAAACGCTGTTTTTAAAAAAGAATAAAAAATGAGTCAATCAAAAAAATTAGTGCTAGCCTATAGTGGCGGATTAGATACTTCGTATTGTGCCGTACACTTATCAAAAGATAAAGGTTTTGAAGTACATGCTGTAAGCGTAAATACTGGAGGATTTACACCTGAAGAAATTAACATTATTGAAGAAAAAGCATATACAATGGGTGTGAAAACCTATAAGAACAGTAATGCAATTCCAAGATATTACAATGAAGTTGTAAAGTATTTGATTTATGGTAATGTTTTGAAAAATAATACATATCCTTTGTCGGTAAGTGCAGAGCGAATTATTCAAGCTATTGAAATCATTGAATATGCAAAAAGTATCGATGCAAAATATATAGCTCACGGCAGTACGGGTGCTGGAAATGATCAAGTAAGGTTCGATTTAATTTTCCAAACATTAGCGCCCGAAATCAAAATTATTACTCCAATTAGAGACCAGAGATTATCAAGACAAGCGGAGATTGATTTCTTGATAAAAAATGGAGTGGATATGTCTTGGCAGAAGGCGAAATATTCAATCAACAAAGGACTTTGGGGGACGAGTGTTGGAGGTGAAGAAACGTTAACTTCTGAAAAATCATTGCCAGAAAGCGCATATCCGTCACAGCTAACAAAAGACGGCAAAGAAAAAGTGAAACTGACTTTTGAAGAAGGAGATCTCGTCGCTATTAATAATACCCAAAATGAAGCTTATAAAAATATTATGATCTTAAATGATTTGGCATCCGCTTTTGCAATTGGCCGAGATATCCATGTTGGGGATACTATTGTAGGTATTAAAGGTAGGGTAGGTTTTGAAGCTGCTGCTGCTACAATTATTATTAAGGCACACCATTTATTAGAAAAACATACACTTACAAAGTGGCAATTGCAGCACAAAGATTATATGGCGAATTGGTATGGAACGCATTTACATGAAGGTCTGTATTTAGACCCTGTGATGAGAGATCTTGAAGCGTTTTTAACGAGCAGCCAAAAACAAGTCTCAGGAGATGTATTTGTGACATTGAAACCTCATCACTTTACTTTGGATGGCATTCATTCAAAATATGATTTAATGAATGCCAAATTTGGGAGCTATGGTGAAGAAAATAAAGGATGGACGGCAGATGAAGCCAAAGGGTTTATCAAAATCTATGGCAATCAAAGTAAGATATATCAAAACGTAAAAGGATTATGATACAAGTAGGAGTTATAGGAGGCGCAGGTTATACGGCTGGAGAATTAATTAGAATACTCGTTTTTCATTCAAAAGCGGCACTCAATTTTGTGTATAGTACTTCTAATGCAGGAAACTTGATATGCGATGTCCATCAAGATTTGTTAGGAACTACAGACTTAAAATTTACAGATACAATTAACCCAAAGGTAGAAGTGTTGTTTCTGTGTTTAAGTCACGGAAATTCAAAATTATTTTTAGAAAATCATTCATTTTCTAGCAAAACAAAGATCATCGATTTAAGTAATGATTTTAGATTAAAGAAAGATGCATTTTTTCAAGAAAACGAGTTTGTTTATGGCTTGCCTGAATTTCAAAAAGAAAAAATTAAGACTGCACAATTTATAGCAAATCCAGGATGTTTCGCAACAGCATTGCAATTGGCAGTACTACCACTAGCCGCAGCGAATTTATTAACGAATGATGTTCATGTTAATGCGGTTACAGGGGCAACAGGAGCGGGAACGTCATTGTCAAAAACCACACATTTTTCGTGGCGAGACAATAATTTTTCGTATTACAAACCTTTTACACATCAACATTTAGGTGAAGTAAATCAAATGGTGAATCGGTTACAAAATAGTTTTGATTCTGATATTCATTTTATGCCGAATCGTGGTAATTTTTCAAGAGGAATTTTTGCTACAGCATATACCAAATTCGAAGGTAGTTTAGATGAAGCACATGCTATTTACAATAACTATTATGAAGAAGCTAAATTCACCTTTCTATCAAACAATGAAATCCATTTAAAACAAGTGGTAAATACGAATATGTGTATGGTTCATCTACACAAACACGGCAACAAACTATTAATCACAAGTATTATAGATAATCTTTTAAAAGGCGCATCTGGACAAGCGATTCAGAATATGAATTTAATGTTTGGTTATGCTGAAGATGAAGGATTACAACTTAAAGCAAACTTTTTTTAATATAATCAATATGAAATTATTTAATGTTTATCCACTGTTTAATATTACGCCCATAAAGGGAAAGGATGTTTATATATACGACGAAAATAATATTGAATATTTAGATTTATATGGCGGTCACGCTGTAATTTCTATAGGGCATTCACATCCTGAATATGTTGAAAATATAAATCGGCAAGTGAGCAAATTAGGGTTTTATAGTAACTCTATTCAAAATCCGCTACAAGTAGAATTAGCCGATAAAATAGCTGAGTTATCTGGATGCGATGACTATCAACTATTTTTATGTAATTCTGGTGCAGAAGCTAATGAGAACGCTTTGAAATTGGCCTCGTTCCATAACAATAAAAAGAAAGTGATTGCCTTTAAAAATGGTTTTCACGGGCGTACTTCGGCGGCTGTTGCGGTAACAGATAATTCAAAAATCATTGCGCCAATAAACGCACAGCAAGAAGTGGAGTTAATCACCTTTGGAAATTTGGGGGCTGTAGAACAAGTATTGCGTAACAATGACGTTTGCGCTGTGATTATAGAAACCATTCAAGGTGTTGGCGGATTGGATGAAAGTACTGCAGAATTTTATCAAGGCTTAAGCAAATTGTGCAAGACTCACGATGCTATTTTAATCGCAGATGAGGTGCAATCTGGCTTTGGAAGAACAGGCGATTTTTTTGCATTTCAAAAACATCATATCGAACCAGATATTATTTCTATGGCAAAAGGAATGGGAAATGGATTTCCCATAGGAGGCATTTTAATTCACTCTAAAATTAAAGCATCTTTCGGTTTATTAGGAACCACTTTTGGAGGTAACCATGTAGCTTGTGTTGCATCGTTGTCAGTTTTAAAAGTATTAGAAGATGAGGCGTTAATGGACAATGTAAAAGTCATTTCAAAATACGTTTTGGACAATGTAAAAAATATTTCAAAAATAAAAATGATAAAAGGAAGAGGTTTAATGTTAGGGTTAGAATTTGATTTTCCAATAGCAGAATTAAGAAAAACACTCATTCATAAACATCGCATTTTTACGGGGAGTTCTAAGAACCCAAACTTATTGAGAATTCTTCCGCCTTTAACCATTCAAAAGAAGCATATGGATGTGTTTTTTGAAGCATTGAAACTAGAATTATGAAAAAATATACGACTCTATCCGATATAGAAAATCTTTCTGACATCATTCAGAAGGCAATTCAATTAAAGGAAAACCCATTTCAATTTAAAGCATTAGGAACAAATAAAACCTTAGTAATGCTCTTTTTCAATTCGAGTTTACGTACCAGATTGAGTACCGAAAAAGCCGCAAAAAACTTAGGGATGGATGTGATGATTTTAAATGTACATGATTCGTGGAACCTAGAATTTGAAGATGGAGCCAATATGAATTTAAGCACATCTGAGCATATTAAAGAAGCGGCTCAAGTCATCTCTCAATATGCTGATATTATTGCGGTAAGGGCATTTCCAAGTTTAACAAATAAAGAGAAGGACGAATCGGAATATGTGCTAAATAGTTTTGTGAAATATGCAACCGTACCTATTGTAAGTATGGAAAGTGCAACAGCCCACCCATTACAAGCTCTGGCCGATGCAATTACCATTGAGGAGCTAAGAACAAAGCAACGCCCAAAGGTGGTTTTATCTTGGGCACCACATCCTAAAGTATTGCCACAAGCGGTGGCAAATTCATTCGTAGAAATGATGCAGAATTTGGATGTAGACTTAACAATTACACATCCTGAAGGTTATGAATTGAGTGATGATACGATTAAGAACTCTTTGATTAATTACAACCAAGAAGGTGCTTTAAAAGAGGCTGATTTTGTCTATGTAAAAAACTGGAGTAGATATAGGGATTACGGAAAAATTTTATCTCAAGATTTGAATTGGATGATGACTACGGAGAAGTTGGGAGACGCAAAATTTATGCATTGTTTGCCGGTAAGACGAAATGTTGTAGTTGAAGATGCAGTCCTAGACAGTGATCAATCTGTTGTAATAGAACAAGCGAATAACAGAACATTTTCCGCTCAAATTGTATTGAAACAAATTTTGGAAAACCTAGATAGATGAAAACTCTAAAAGTTATAAAAATAGGTGGAAATATTATTAATAATCAGGATGTGCTGGCTGATTTTTTAAACCAATTTTCTAAAATAGAGAGCCATAAAATACTCGTTCACGGAGGTGGAAATTTGGCTACCACTTTAGCTAAAGAAATGAATATTGAAGTTAAAGTAGTGAACGGAAGAAGGGTGACAGATAGAGCGACATTGGATATTATAACAATGGTCTACGCAGGAAAAATCAACAAAACAATTATAGCTCAGTTGCAATCTCAGTATTGTAATGCTATTGGATTTACAGGAGCGGATGGTAATACAATTATTTCTAAAAAAAGGCCCGTAAAAGACATCGATTTTGGTTTTGTAGGAGATATAGAATCTGTGAATACGGAAGTACTAAACCTATTGTTAGAAAATCAGATTACACCTGTTTTTTCGGCCATAACACATAATGCAAAAGGACAATTATTAAATACAAACGCAGATACTATGGCTTCAGAAATTGCTATTGGATTTTCTAAAACATATAATGTAGAACTATATTACTGTTTTGAAAAAAATGGTGTTTTAAAAGATATTAAGGAAGATAATTCGGTGATAGAAGATATCAATGCCAACACCTATAAAACACTATTTGAAACAGGAATTATTTCTGAAGGAATGCTGCCGAAACTGGACAATTGTTTTCATGCTATTAAAAATGAAGTTAAGAAAGTATGCATTGGTAAACCCGAAATGCTATTCAACTCAAATTCAAAATTCACTACAATTCAAGCCTAATGACACAAGAACAATTAATCACAAATGCCATTTCATTATTGAAGACGTTAATTGAAATATCGTCTTTTTCAACAGAGGAAAACAAAACAGCAGACTGTATTGAGACTTGGTTTAAGACGAATGAAATTTCGTTTCAGAGAACAAAAAACAATGTTTGGGCAGCAAATAGATTTTTTGATGAAACGAAACCTACACTACTGTTAAACTCACATCACGATACTGTAAAACCTAATAAGGGCTATACTAGAGACCCGTTTAAAGCGATTGTAGAAGACGGTAAATTATATGGTTTGGGTTGTAATGATGCTGGAGGATGCTTAGTGTCGTTATTAGCAACTTTTACATATTATAATAATCATAGAAATTTGAGATACAATTTGGTGTTTGTCGCTTCGGCAGAAGAAGAAAATAGCGGACCTGGAGGCTTAAATAGTATGCTAGGAATCATCCCAAAAATTGATGTAGCTATCGTAGGAGAACCGACATTGATGAATCTCGCTATTGCTGAAAAGGGATTAGTGGTTTTTGATGCTAAAGTGAAAGGGACACCTAGTCACGCAGCACATCCAAATGAAAACAACGCTATTTATAATACCATTGCTGTATTGGATTGGTTTAAGGAATTCAAATTTGAAAAATTATCTGAACTGTTAGGAGAGGTGAAAATGACAGTCACTCAAATTAATGCAGGTCTACAACACAATGCTGTACCTGCTGAAGTCAATTTGGTAATTGATGTTAGAGTGAATGAAGAATATTCTAATCAGGAAATCGTTGAAATACTCGAAACAAAATCTCCTTGCAATACCATAATTCCAAGGAGTTTACGATTAGATTCATCTTCAATTCCTATCGATCACGAACTAGTACAAGCAGGAATAAAATTAGGACGAACAACTTATGGGTCACCAACACTATCAGATCAATCAGTATTGACTTGTCCGTCTTTAAAGTTAGGTCCAGGCGACAGCAGGCGCTCACATACCGCAAATGAATTTATCTACATTAGTGAAATTGAAGAGGGAATAAATATATATATCGATTTGTTGAGCCAAGTTATAATTTGATAAAAAGAACAGCTATACAAATAAACAGATTGACAACTAAATAACTAAGAATATGAAACTCTGGGATAAAGGATTTACAATAGATAAAAAAATAGAGCAATTTACCGTAGGAAACGATAGAGAAATAGATGTGCATATAGCTAAATATGACATACATGCGTCTTTGGTACATGCTAAAATGCTGGAGAAGATTAATATGATTTCTTCGGAAGAATTACAACAGTTAGAAGCAGGTTTATCAGAATTACAAAAACAGGTGGATGACCAAACGTTTGCTATTGAATCTCAATTTGAAGATGTACATTCTAAAATTGAATATGAGCTTACTAAACATTATGGAGAAGTAGGAAAGAAGATACACACGGCACGTTCTAGAAACGATCAGGTTTTAGTGGCATTACAGTTATTTTATAAAGATAATTTACAACAGCTATTGCAGAAATCTGAAACCCTTTTTGAAACCTTATTGCAATTAGCGGAAACACATCAAGAGAAATTATTACCAGGATATACGCATTTGCAAGTCGCAATGCCATCATCGTTTGGATTATGGTTTTCTGCATATGCTGAAATGATAATAGATGACATGTATTTGTTTGATGCTGCGCTGAAAACAGTAGATCAAAATCCGTTGGGTTCTGCGGCAGGTTATGGCAGTTCGTTTCCAATAGATAGGGCATTTACAACAAAAGAGATGGGGTTTGCAACGTTGAAATTTAATGCTGTAGCAGCGCAAATGAGTAGAGGAAAAAGTGAGAGGACTATTGCCGCTGCCTTTGGAAGTTTAGGAAATACATTATCTCGTTTTGCAATGGATATCTGTTTGTATATGAGTCAAAATTTTGATTTCATTTCGTTTCCAGATGAGTTGACTACTGGAAGTAGTATTATGCCACATAAGAAGAATCCTGATGTGTTTGAATTGATTAGAGGGAAATGTAATAAAATACAAGCACTACATTCTGAAATGTTATTAATCACCAATAATTTACCAAGCGGATACCATAGGGATTTTCAGTTGTTAAAAGAGAATATGATTAGTTCATTCATTGAGATAGATACTATTTTAGAGATATTTAATTATTCAATTCAGCAAATCATTGTAAAAGATATCGATTTGAATATTGATAAATACAAGTATTTGTTCACGGTAGATAATATTAATAATTTGGTTGTAAGTGGAATGTCGTTTAGAGAAGCTTATCAACAAATAGGAAGTGAAGTACAAGAAGGAATTTATGTTCCAGATTATTCAAAACAGCATTCACATATAGGGAGTATTCATAATTTATGTTTGAGTGAGATTAGAGAGAAATTTTGCAATCGTTAATTTAATGAGTTTACTATATTATACTTGAGATTAGGTTGTAAAATTTATTATTATTTATGAACCTCTTTAGAAAATTACGTTACTAAGGGCCAAGAAATTGCAACTTTTAGGAAGTAAATAGATCGGCCTATATTTATTGTTGAAAACCTATCCCACTTTAAAGTGGGGTGGGTTTTTCAATTTGACTAACGAGGCAATTGTTATTGCCACAGTTTGTCACCCGGGTCATATTTTCCCTTTGTGCATTCACAATCACTCAATGATTGGAATAAATCAACACCAAGGGTAATTGCATGAGTGCCAGAATTATAGCCTGTTAAGTCGTTAAGTGTTAATTGATATGCGTAGGCAACATAGAATACTGATTTTTTAAAACCCGCCATAGGACCAACATTTAAAGGTACCATGATCTGGTCATTCAAAAAACGATAGGAGGCTCCTATCCAGTAGAAATCATCATTTCCATTGTATTTTCTATACTTAAAATTTAAATCGGTACTGGATCTTCCATCATTAGTAAATACCTGAATATAAGCGGAGGGTTCATAATCAGAGTTGTTAGAACTTTTAATCACATAACCAGAATAAAATTGGAGATTAAGAAGGGATTTTGGTTCTATTTCATCAAAGGAATCTATATCTTTTGATAGAATATTATTTGCATTAGCGCTTAACCAAAAACTTCTAAATCTATAAAGCGCACCTACATCGAAGTTATTATTTATAATGGCACGATCATCTGTAACATAGGGGTCTATAGTAGGATTTTCATAGGTAGTTTCGAAATTTTCAATAGCAATCCTGAAGCTATTGATGTTATATGACAATCCAAAAGATAAGTATTGCTTTGTCTTATAATCTAATATAAGGTGATGGGCGAAAGAAAATTTTACTCCTTGTTGGCGTGTATTCCCGTTTCTATCACTATAGGCAGATATTCCAGCACCAGAACGATTTCCCAACCTAATGTCTGCATACAATGCCATATTTTGCGGCGCATTTTTAATCCCAACCCATTGTGTTAGCCCATTGACCCTGACTCTAAAATTATCGCCAATTCCTGCAAAAGTTGGAGACACTACAAAATCATTATCCGCTAAATACTGAGTAAAAACAGGTAAGTTAAGTTCTTGACCGTGGCTTTGGATTACAATTATTAGGAGCAGGTATTTTAGTATATTTTTCATAAGAATAAGTTTGTTATAACGGTTAAGTTCGTGGGGTGAACTATCTATATAGTGTAAAATGACCTACAAAGTCTCGTTTATTGCCTTCTACGTCGGTTTCTACGACATACCAATAATCTCCAGTAGGGAGTTGGGCATTATTGTAGGTTCCATTCCATTTTTGCCCTGCACGTAAGGTTACAACTTTACGACCATAGCGGTCATATATCGAGAACATAAGATTTGGGTAATTAGGTGCACATCCTATAGTCCACCCGTCATTTGCACCATCACCGTTAGGTGTAAAATAATTGGGGATACAGAGGTCAATGAAATCTTTAGTAATTACCACAATTGCCATACAACCATTGCTATCGGTTGCGGTAACTTCAAAGGTTCCAGACGCTGTGATTGTAAATGTATTTTCAGTACCATAATCGACACCATTCATTGTAAAAATATAGTCTTCTGTACCACCAATTGCATTGGCCACAATTTCATTTAGCTCTCCTTCTTCCAATGATAATTCTACTGGAGCGAATGTTTCAATATCAAAGAATTCTGTTGTTTTAACACAGCCATTGACATGCCTTACTGTGATATAGTTGTCCGTGCTTGGAGGCAAGTTTGTAAATACATTACTGCTTTGGAAGTCATCTTCATTTAAAGAATATTGCAGTTGCGAAATGTCCACAAGGTTCTCATCTACGCTAACGGTAACCACATTAGTAGTTACATTATCGATACATTGGACTTCTAAATCAATACTTGGGTCTATGAAAACGGATTCAGGAAAAGTAATATTCCATTCAGACTCACATCCTAGACTATCACGAATGTAGACAATATGATCACCACCGTTTAAGTCGTTAAAATCAAATATAGTTTGGTCTAGTTCTCCTGTAAAATAATCCCCATCATAATCATCTAGACTTACACTATAGGGAAGAGTTCCACCTTCAATATCAATGCTAAAAAAGCCATCTTGATCTCCTTCGCAAATTTCTGGAATAGTCGAATCTGCAACAATGGTAATTAAAACTGGAAGCGGTTCCAAAATTTCAAAATTGAACGTTACAAAACACCCTAACTGATCTTGCACTATTGCATCATAAGCTCCAGGCGCAAGATTTTCGAATACATTGGTTTCAAAAAACTGATCCAATTGAGGCGAAATGGCATATTTAATAATACCTGACCCTCCATTTGCAAGGATTTCTAATCTACCGTTGTTTTCACCGTTACAAAGAACATCAGTAACCTCAAATGTTGTGTCTAAAGCAGTATCAGGTTCTGTAATGGTTATTTCTTCTGAAGTATTTAAACAATCACCGCTTTCAACATAAACTACATAACTACCTATTGTTAGGCCTATGAATGTTCCCGGAGTGTTTTGGTCAGCAGGTATTGTGTTCCCTAATAAATCTTGTAAAATATATACATAATCACCAAGGCCACCGATAGCAGTTGCTTCAATAACTCCAGTGTTATCACCTGAACAGTTTATTTCTGGATTGGTAGAAACTAAATTTACCTGAAGAGTAGGAAGTGGGTCTATAGTGATCTCGTTAGAGACATTAGCAATACATTCATTGGCGTCCCTTACATAGTAATTATAGACACCTGGAGAAACAGGAAATGTAATCGAAGTTGTAAATGTACCTAACACTGAGGTGAAATCTACAGTTTCACTATACTCGTAAGTACCTGTTCCACCTGCGGCACTAAGCGTAAGTTCCGCATCTGTTAAACAAGTTGGTGTTGTGTTAGCAACTAAACTTGAAATGATAGGATCTGGTTGGTTAATTGTAACCGGTAATGAAGTAAAGATACAGTCAAACCCATCTGTAATAGTTACCGAATATATACCAGCACCTAATTCTTCAAATATATTTGAAGACTGAGGTCCCGAGCTTGACGGCACTGGCGAAATAGTGTTAAGCGTGTAGATATAATTTCCCACTTGTCCGCCCGTTACATTAAGAACACTTATTGACGCATCTTGATCGTTAAAGCATGACAACAATGTTGTGCTAGGAACAAAATCTGCATTAATAGGTTCAGGTTCCATTAGTGTGATAGTATCTGTCTCAATGCATCCGTTAGCATCTCTGGTATTTACAGTATAGGTTCCTGCACTTAGGTCTGTAAACATATTATTGGATGAATAAGAAACAGTAGCATCGCCTGTTAATTCATATTCATAAGGACTCGTTCCTCCATTGGCTATTGCTGTTATTACACCTATGTTGTTGTTACAGGTTACGTTCGATGTTTCAGCAACATCTAATGTTAATGGTGTTGGAGGTGAACCAATGGTTACAACATTAGAAGTTGTAGTACAAAAAGGTGTTTCGGTTTCTACGATAGTCACTGCATAATTACCAGAAGCCAATCCAGTAATTAACTGAGGATTTGTTGATGTATTAGCAATCACTGGACTTCCAATGGGTGTACCAATTCCATCCAATAGTTGGTATGTATATTCGCCACTATACTCGGTAATAGTTAATGCTAATTCGCCATTGGTATCACCAAAACAATCGTTTACTTCTATTGCAGTCAATATTGCATCAATTTCATCAAAAGGTGGAACTATAAAAGGATCTGTTAAAAAATAGCAATCGGTGTCCAAGTCATTTACTTGGTAATAATAAGTGCCAGGCCCTGGTATATCAAAAATATTTGAAGCTTGGGGAAGACCATCTGGTAACAGTTGGTACTCGAAATTACCTGAACCACCGGTAACATTTATAGATACAGATCCTGTTTGGTTGCAGTCAATAGGTGTAACGATAGTTACCGCAACCGCAGTAATAGTTGGTAATGGATCTATAGTCACAGTATTTGTTGCGATACAACTATTCGCATCTTTAACATAAACTGTAATAATTTGAATAACACCTGTATCAAGAACTTCAAACACATTTGTATTAAAATAGTTAGTCCCATCAATGCTATAAATGTAAGTGGCAGTGCCTCCAAGTTCAGTAATTGTTATTGTAGATGTAGACGTTGTATTATCTGGTGTACAAGCAAAAGGGGTTGCACTCCCTGTCACTTCTAATAGTGATGGTTCATTAATTGTCACATTTGCCGTGGCAATACAACCTCTTCCCGAAGTAACCTGCACTGTATAAGTTGCTGCGGGCAATCCAGTAAAAATATTTCCGGTTTGAGGTAATACTATAATAGGTGCGACAATTTCATAAGTATATATTGGGTTGTCATTGCTAGGAAGTAAATTAATTATAATTTGGCTGTCAGTTCCACCTTGGCAACTTACATTTGTTACTTCAGTATTGAAAGTAACCGGTGTGGCACTATCTAAGGTAACTGAAACGTTTTCAAGGCATAATGTTACTGTATCGGTAACGGTCACTGTATAGGTCCCAGACGGTACACCCGAAAATACGTTTCCTGTCAATACTATTGAAGTTGGATTTGGACTAATGGTATATGCATAGTTGCCAGTACCTCCATTCGCCGTTACTGTTATTTCGCCATCATCATCATCACAACTTGGTAAGGCTGTGACAGCAGGAGTTAATCCTATTGGCGGTTCAATAATAACTGTTACTAGATTTCCACATCCATTGGCATCATTCACTTCTACAGTATGGGTTCCTGAAGATAAATTTGAAATTGTAAAAGGGGTAGATTGGGTTTGAAAAGCACCACCATCAATACTAAAACTATATGGAGGTATTCCTGATGCCGATAAAATAACATCTATCTCGAATTGTCCTTCAGGAGTAGAACATTGATTAGCTGTTACAGCTGCAATTTGTGGAATAGGATCCGTACCAACCACTTGTACGGGGCTTGTCACAATACAGTCATAAGCATCTAAAGCATGTACATAATAATTCCCCGCATCTACATTAAAAACACTGGTTGTACTCCAAGATGGATCAGTAGGAGACGGTACTCCAGGGGTGATTGTTAATTGGTATAAATAAGGAGCTGTTCCATTTTGCGCTATGGCACTAATTACTCCGGAATTTGGATTGCAATTGGCATTCTGGTCAATAGTAGTAGTTAAACTTAATAAAATGGCAGATTCTGTAATAGAAAAAGGAGCTGTTACAACACCACAACCTGCATTAGGCCCTGTAGTTTCTTCAACTAAAACAAAATAGGTACCGAAAGGTAAGGGGCCTAAATCTGGAACATTCAATGAACCACCAGCTGGTACAATACCATTTCCTGCAATCCCTGTTGTTATTAAAGAAAGGGAGTCAAAGATTTCATAGTTCACGTTTACCGGCGTAGCATATACGCTATTTACCGTGAAAGACACATTGCCATCTGCACTACCAGTACAGGTAATATTATCTGAACTAACGGCCGTAGTAGTTAAGGATGAATTTGTTGGTATTGGTAAGGACGCGGGTTCATAGTAACTACACAGGGTAGATTCATCATATACAATAAATGTATAGGAAACACCTGGCGTTAAGCCAGTAAAAATAGTAGATTGACTAGTTGGCGGATTTTCAGGTAACCAGGCTCCTGGAGGTAATGGATACACAGTACCTGGACCCTGATAAATAGCAAAGTGAAAAGGCCCTGTGCTTCCTAATATAGAACTCACGGTCACAACTGCCTCGCCACCTAAAGTACAGTCTACCGTGCTTGTAATAGCAATATCTAAATCGTCTGGGGGAGAAGCAACAAGCACATCTTGAAAGAGAACGGAACATCCATTTGAATCGACTATATTGATTTCATATAACCCAAAATCAACTATATCAAAACTAACCGAAGTTGATCCAGTTGCATTTAACTCAGAATTAAAGTATCCGTTAGAACTCCATACGAAATAATTGTAAGGAGCTGTTCCTCCCACAACACTATCAATTATGATAGAGCCTTTTGAAATACCTCCGGGTCCACAGGTTATATCGATCGTATGGTAAACCACTACAATAGGGTCTGGTTCTACTATGGTAATAGTGTCTGTGCCGACACAAGAATTAACATCTGTAACAGTTATGGTATATGTGCCAGCGGGCAATCCAGAAGTTTGAGTACCGTAGTCTGTACCTGTAGTATCGTTATAAACATTAATTTGAAATGGAGGTGTCCCCGAAGTAGGGTCGATAGTAATATCAATAGCTCCATTTAAATCTCCATTACACAATATAGGTTGGGTTTGCGTAATAACATCTATCACAGGAAGAGAAATTGGATTAACCGTAATAATTGGTGAGGTGGCAGTGCATCCGATACCATCTGTTATTTGAAACTGATACGTACCAGCGGTTCCGGTCGTATAGTTGAAGGGCGTACTTGTTGCTCCTAAAGGAGTGAACGGAGATCCGTCTACAGATACTGCGTTAGTATAGGGTGCTGTACCTCCTGTAATGTTTCCTGTTATAAGTGCATCTGGAGAAGAAGTACAATCTAAACCTTCGGTTAAAACGGCATCTACTAGTAATTGTGGTGCAATGATTATTGCAGGCAATGTCGTTTCGCAACCAAATGCATCTCTAACCGTTATAGTATAACTACCAGGAGTTAAATTTGAAAATATATTGGTGGATACAAACGGGCCTCCGTTAAGACTGAACTCGAATGGTGCCTCGCCAGAAGTTACTTCCACCTCAATTGTTGCATTGTCATTTGTGTCATAGCATATATCAGATGTTGTACTAATAATCGCAGTAGGCGGATTAGGAATAGTTAAACTGAATGTGTCAGTAACAATACATCCATTGGCATCCTCTACCGAAATTGAATAGACTCCAGCTTGCGTTAAATTTAAAAAGGTGTTCGTTGATTGTGGAGTTAACACTGTCGCATCGGGAAGTGTAAGTGTATATGTATATCCACCCCATCCACCTGAGGCTACAATTATCGCATTACCACTAGCAATACAAGTAATAGGTGATGTTGCGATTGAAATTGTCAAAGGGTTTGTTGGCTCCTCTACTAGGGCGGTATCTGTGGCCTCACAATTTGTTGTGAGATCGGTCACTACTATCGTATAACTACCAGCAGGAAGCCCGGTTAAAATAATAGGTGATGTTCCTGTTATTGGAGTATTTCCATTGATACTATATTCAAAAGATGTAGTTCCTGAAACCACAAATTGAACAGCACCATCAGCTCCACCAACGCAGCTAACATCATTCAAAGTTTCGCTAAAAATAGCTATGGTAGGTAATGGCTCAACGAGATATGACTCGTCGTATATGCAATCATTGGCATCCCTAACCCGAAACGTATATAAGTCTGGAGCTAAGTCCGCAAATATATTTGAACTTTGATATGAAGTAACGGCTGTGCTGGGAGCAATAATCCGATATTCTAAAGGAGCTATTCCTCCCGTGGTTCCTGTAATTGTTATCGTAACCGTATTTGATGGACACGTTAGAGGAGAGTTGCTGAACATTAAATCTGTGGGTGGATCTAATGGTGGGATTGTAATTTCATTGGTAATGAAGGTACAATCATTGGCATCCATTATAGTAATAGTGTAAGTCCCAGCTGTCAAGTCAGTAAAGGTAGGGGTTGATTGAAACGTAATACCATCAATACTGTACATATATGGAGGAGTACCTCCCATGACATTCGTTACCGTAATAGAACCATTAGAAATACAGGTATGTGGCGCGATCAATTCGGCAATACCAGAGATAGCTGTATTTGCGTTAATTGAAATGGTTTCTGGGTCTGTGATACATACAGATGGACCAATTGTGTATTCTACCACAACATCGTAATTACCAGAGGCAAGCCCGGTAAATAATGATGAGTTAGTAAATGTTAACCCTCCGTCAATGCTATACCGAAGACTATTACCATTGGGGTTGGTTACATTAATATTTATCGTTCCAGTGTCGGCGCTAGCGCATAGAATATCAGTGACCTCTATAGTGAACTCTGGTGCTAGCGTTGCCTCAATTGTAATGGTAGTTTCTGCGCTGCAGTTATTAGAATCAACAACCGTTATGTTATAAACACCAGCGGTTGTAACTACAATCTCAGGAACGGTTTGAAAAACGGTAGTACTATTTACAAAATAAAAGTATGGGGCTGTACCGCCTAGTGGATACACTGTAATCTCCCCATTAGTACAAGTTAACGGTATTGTTATTGCTGCCGTAACTGTTAATAAAGGAGGGTCTATAATTGTAATAGTTTCTGTATGTGTACATCCATCCTCAGTTTCTACAATAGCCGTATATGTCCCTGGGTTTAAGCTCTCAAAAGCATAATTGTTTTCAACAATAGGACCTACACTATTGACTAAAACCCCACCTAAGTAAAGAGAAAAGAAATATTGAGGTTCTGCATCATTAGCTGCTAAATAAATACTACCCAAATCCCCATTACAAAGAGGTTGATTAATGATAGTTGAAACAGTAAAATCCCGTGCTCTAATCAAAACATCAGGAACCGTAAATACACAAGCATTTGCTGGAACACCAACTTGCTGTACATAAACGGTATACAATCCAGGTGTGGTAACTTGAAAGAAATTACTGCTTTGATAGTTAACACCATCAAGGCTATACTCATAACCGCTTGGCACATTACCTACAGTAATACTTCCTGGTGTCGTACAAATAATATCAGTTGCTGTAACTGTAGGTTCTAGTAGGTTTTGATAGACATTAAAATAAAATTGGTTGAAACATCCACCATCATAATTAATGGTTAATCTAAATTGACCCGCTGTATTAGCAGTATAGTCGGCACCAGTACCTACTTGATCCCAAGTACAAGAGTTGTTTTCGTTTGCGCAATCGGTATTCGATACAGGCGGACAGCTAGATTCATTCAACTTTTCCCAGATAATTGTTACTGCGCTCGCTACATCCGTTGTTACTTCTCTAAAGTCGTCTTCACCGCATAAATATATATTTGGTAATAACTTACCGTCATTAGGACAGGTCACAACCTCATCTGCAAATGGAATTACAGGGTTTGTAATGTTACCGCCATACAGTGTTACATCATATTCTTGAACAATAGACCTACATGGGGCAAGCGCTGTGTTAAATGAATAATAAATTCCTGTTTGTGTAACGGTTATCGTTTGAGTTGTACCTATAACCGGAGTTCCGGTTATACTTGTGGACCAAGAGTAAGAGTCGTACCCATCTGCAGCTGTCAATTCCAGACTTTCACCACAAAGAATCTCATTTTGCGTAAACACGCAGTCATCAAGATCAGCTAAAAAATTAGTCGCTTGAGGTGAAATAAGACATCCTGTATTTGAACTGTGGCTAGGATCATCCGTAATAATAAAAGTAGGGTTAAGAGTTCCTTGATAGGTGGCAAATGCTTGGTTATTAATAAGGTCTGAACATGCTTCGGCCAATTGTTGACAGGTGTCTACAACTTGGATCTCAATGCGAATTTCGTAGACTGGGTCATTTTCTTCAACCAGATAGTTTTCAATAGCAAATATTAATTCTCGCGTGGCAGGATCATAGCTAGATACAGTTACCCCTGTTGGTAGCACTAAATCTGTAGGGTAGTCGAAAATTATATTGATAGGTAATATATCTCTTATGGTAAAATTGGTTGCATTATCGTTTCCAGTATTTTGAAAACCTATCACATAGTTTAATTCCTGCCCAAGGGTCACTGTTTGACCCCCAATGTTATTCCCAAACTCATCTTCAACAATTTTGGTGAGTACAATATTTGGTTCAATTATTTCTACGGCAAAGGCAAGAAAGTATTGAAAAAAGGTGTCCCCGCTAGTCTCCAATCTAACAGTAGCTGAAGTAGCATCATTCGCAATCACAGTGTTTCCTGGATTTGGTACACTCATCAGTCCCGTGTCAAACCCAAGAGTATTAGTACTATTAGGGTTTCTATTATCAACAGGTAATGCACTAATCTGAGTTACGGCACTGTTGAAGAAATTATTAGCTGGTCTATCCACTGCTGAAAGTGTAGTTCCATTCAATTTTAAGCGATCACCAGTTATTGGTTTATCTCCTTCTAACGTAGCAAAAGCAAAGTTTGCTCTTACAGGTGCGGGTGCCGGGACTGTTCTGAAACCAGAAACAGGAATATCTAAGTTTGGATTATTTCCAGCAACACTAATGGCGCTAAAACCATCAAAACTAGTGATGGACTTTCCTGGAAGCGTAGGGTCTTCATACACCACAAAAAGAGACCACCCTGAAGAATATCCTGTTCCGTTGTATGGATTAAAAGTACCTGTTTCTCCCAAAGCACTCGAAACATTCGCGAGCGTATACGTTCCTAAATTGTTTGTTAAATTTGTTACAATGGAAGTAACATCTGCATAACAAGCATAGGGAAAACTATCGCCACCGTCAACAGAAGTTCCGTTTGCGTCAAAGATTACTGTTCCTGTAATATCATTATATGCTCCAGTTGGCCCCTTAAACCTTACATTGGTAAAGGGTTGAGTGCCTTTGGTCACTGCTCCCCAATACAAACTAGCATGCTGTATTATATAACAGTTTGGGTTTGGTATTACTAAATCTGCGCTTGATGAACTAAAGGTTGAAGGGTCCCCATCAATATCAATATACTGCATATCTACATTGTGATTGTAGGTTGTATTGTTATTGTAAGGGTAATTATTGGGACCCAAAATGTTATTTCCTATCAGAACGATATCACCTTTAAGATCTTGGTCGAATCTAGGTGTAAATGGGACAAAATTTTGGGCAAAGGACTGTATACCGAAAAGTAAGACTATAAGAAGCGTGGGGTATCTTTTAATAGTAGGTTTGTTCATGGCGATTAGGTTTTGGTTCTAATATCTCCTAAAATAATTTTTAGGTGGCTGGGGGGGGGCAATATGTTATTTTTTATGTAATAGTTAGTTTTCGATTTTAATTATGCTTGTCTTTTGATTATAAGGTTTGTCTAATTTTGTACTCAATGAGCGTTCAGTTTCGTTGATAGTGTCGAATTTTTTGGAGTAGATATAATACTCACTGGTGTTTACATCAAAGAAGAAATCTACTTCTTTATATCCAGCAGAAATTACCTGTGCTAAAAATTCATCACGTTTAGTAACGATATTATGAACAGCGAGAACTAGATAGTATCCACTTTCGATATGCTGTACATTTTTAAGAATTTGAATGTTGTTGTTTCGCTCTCGGCCAAAGTCTAAATCTTCTAAGGTTAATGGAGTTTTGCTTATTGAGACATTTTGCCTTAAACTATTTAGCACCTTTCTGTCCTGGGTATACCTGTCTTGATCATTATTGTAGGCAGCTCTCTTGATACGTCGTTTGCGTTCAAAATCTGTAGCAATAGTTATTTCTTCTAAAGAAGAGACTAGCGATTCACGGTTTCTGATAGCTTTTTCCTGTTCCGATTTTAGTGTGGTTATCTTATTTCGATAGTACAGATTCGTTTCATCATTAGGGTCTTTAAAAGTAGTTACTCGCTCCTTCAGTAAGGATTCTAGTTGTATAATCTTTCTCTTTTGTCTTAATATAATAGTATCTAAATTTATTTTTAGAAGCTCAATAACTTCATTTTCTTCACTAATACTTTTGAAAGGTTTTGGCTCCACATAGATGTTTTGTTCGCTAAGGTCATTTTCTTCCTTCAAATCTTTCAAATCTTTCTCCTTGATGGTAACGGCGGCTTGTAATTTTTTCAATAATTGGGCTTGTGTTATGCTAGACTCGTCCGTTTGCATTGTCAATTCAGTAATAGACTTGCCAATATTGTCAATAGGACTTTTAATCAAACCTTCTTTAGTCTTTTTTTCCGCATCTAATCGTACTTGTTCTTCTTCATCGAGTCTTGCTTGTTTTTCTGAAGCTAATCTTGCTTGTTTTTCAGCATCCAGTCTTGCTTGTTTTTCCGAAGCTAACCTTGTTTGTTCTTCTTCATCGAGTCTTGCTTGTTTTTCAGCATCGAGTCTTGCTTGTTTTTCCGAAGCTAATCTTGTTTGTTCTTCTTCATCGAGTCTTGCTTGTTTTTCCGAAGCTAATCTTGTTTGTTCTTCTTCATCGAGTCTTGCTTGTTTTTCTGAAGCCAATCTTGTTTGTTCTTCTTCATCGAGTCTTGCTTGTTTTTCTGAAGCCAATCTTGTTTGTTCTTCTTCATCAAGTCTTGCTTGCTCTTCTGAAGCCAACCTTGTTTGTTCTTCAGCATCCAGTCTTGCTTGTTTTTCTGAAGCTAATCTTGTTTGTTCTTCAGTATCCAGCCTTGCTTGCTCTTCTAGGTTTGATTTTTCTTGTTCATCGACTTTCGATTTTTCTGATGCTTCAGCGATTTTTTTCTTGCTTTGCTTCTTCTGTTTCTTTTCGAGAGTGAATAATCCTGCTAAATCATCATCACTGCCATAGTCATAATAATTTTTATTTTTAAATCTATAGGCCAGAGTAATCTCATGGGCAGCACCTAAATTGGTAAGCCCAACAAATGGTTTTTCGTAATTATATTCAATTGCGATTTGTGGTGTTATATTAATACCAAGTCCGCCAGATGCTCCATGTTTGGTATTATAGCCTACTTGAGCCCATATCCCTTTAGGTACAGTTAGCATCATTACTCCTGAAACGATAGTGGCCTCTTTTTGAAATTCAGACCTTGCCAGCATTGAAAACCTACTTTCTCCAAAAAAACCATAACCGCCAAAATAACCTGTATACATCATATGTCCTTGGACCCCTTGTTTTGGATTTTTTTCTACTAAGGCAGAAGTTTTGAAGTTATAAGTAAGTATATTATTGAGCGAAACACCAAAATCCATAAACCCAGTGCCATAGTTAAGTCCAGGGTTTATAGTTAGTAGAAAGTTTGAGGGAATATTGTCAAGAGCTGGGTCGTCAAAATTAGAAACCACTTTTCCGCTATTTAAGCCACTTTTATACGCGCCAATATTTATCCCAAATGTAAAATTACTGTCTTCCTGTACTCGAACGTTGTACGCAAAGTTGACTATTCCACCAAAGGAGGTGAGTACCCCATAATTTTGTTGATAAACCCCAATTCCTGCGCCAATATTTTCTTTGATGCGCCCAGAATAATTAAAGAAATAGGTAAGCGGGGCGTCTTGGATTTCTACTAGCTCTCTTTTGTTTGTTACTGTTATATACTTGTTTTGCTCTCGCACGAAACTAAAGGTAGGATGTGCCACATACCTGTTGAACATCAATGAATTTCTAGCGGGTATATCAAGCGCAACCACTCCATCCTCAGCCTGAGAGTAGCCTATCTGCACGAAGCAGAAAAATATGATAGTATGAATTGCTATTGTTTTCATTTTATTTTACTATGGTTATTGAACCTTTTTTAGGTTCAAGGTCTTGAGGTATAATCATGTAATAATAAACTTGGTTTACGCTGCTTCCACTAAGATGATCTTCGGGCCAATTATTTAAATAGTCTTTTGTATTCAATACTATTTCTCCATGAGATGAATATATAACCACCTCTGTATTGCTGCCACTCACATAAGGCGTTGGAATAATCCAAGTGTCATTAATACCATCACCATTTGGACTTATTAGGTTTGGGATATTTTCTACTTCAGGAAAAACATTAATAAACTCTTCCACCAAAAAGTCATGATCACTTGTAGTACTACAATCACTAGTTTGTGTAATGATGACAACATAAAGACCAAAATCGGTTGCATTAAATGTGCTTTGTGTGGCATTAGGAATGATTTCATTATTAAAAAACCATTGAAACATAGGGTTGATAGCAGAAGTCGTAACAGTAACACTAAGCGAATCTCCAGCTTCTAGCATATTATTGAAGGGAACATTGATATTGCTTGTAAAGGTTCCAGTTTCTAGTTCAATATTTCCTGTTGCTTCACAATTTCCAAAATTTACAATTACTGAATATGAGCCATAGGCAGAGGTCTCATAAGTCTGGCTTGTGGCACCAGATATTGGTGTTCCCTCTTTAAACCATTGGTAACCATTTCCTGGATCGGTGCTTAATGTTGTTGGTCCATTCGCTGCGCAAAATGGATTACCTAAGCTAGATACTATGGTTGCAAATACTACATCTCCAGAAGTGGCTTCTGACACTGCGACCCTGTTCGAAAACGAGTTGGACGTACATGTACCGTAATTGGTCTCAACAAAATAAGTTCCCTCTTGGGTTACAGATAGTGTAGGGCTTTGAGCTATGAAAATGGATGTTGTAGGATTAATTTCCTTAAACCAGTTAAAGGATAGGGAAGGGTAATTTAATGGTGAATCATTATTACCTGTACCCGGGTTATCAATCGTTAGAAGATAACTTCCTCCAGGGCAAAAACTCGCTGTTGCAGTTAGGTTATTAATTGTAAAAGGACTATCCTGTATTTTATAATAGGCAGAAAAACTATCAGATAGGGTACTCGACGCAACAGGATGCGTACTTCTTATTCTAATTTTATAACCCTCACCGGCTGTGGTTACGGGTAGAGAAAAGTTGGCTGAGGCGGGAGACGTGCTTATGGCTCCCGGGCTTGAGCTAAATACAATGTTTGGGTCTGAGAAACTACCTTCAGGGTCCGACATTTCGATTATAAATTGATTGGATGGACCTATACCAGATTCAGGGCTAAAAACGAAGTTTGCTGTAAACGAGTTAAAAGATTCATTTGCACACGCCTGTGTAAATTGAAGATCTGGAGTTCCTATAACAACCTGAGCCTCGATTTCCCCAATGGGCGAAACCATAAAAAAACCAACTAAGAAATATAGAAATTTTAGAAAAGTAATTTTCTCCATCTAGATGTTTTTAATGTTTATAACCGATTACAATTGGATATATCCTTACATCCGGAAATGGTTAAGATGTAAGTCAGTAAATTCTTGTATGTATGTTCCGATTATTCTTCAGGAAGAATAATGGCTATAATTTTGTTGATTCTTAATCTAAAATCTGGTTTATCGAAATCTTTAACATCGATAAAAGTCTCAGAATCTGACCCTTGGGAGTATACATTGCCAAATGCTCTATTGCCATACCAATTCTCTAGATCTTCATTATTAGGTTCATTTTCTGTAAAAATATTACCCTGGCAATTATTAAAATACATATTAGAGAATCCCATTTTACTAAGATTTTCGTTATTTATCCGTATTTTATTGTCTAGTTTAACCGCAGGGTTAAAGCCAGAAAAGATGCTTTTATTCATGGAAAATGCGGCACCTTCTTTAACGTACATTGCTTCATGTACTAGGCCAACCTTAATGTCTGCTTCTAAATTATTACTCAAAACCATGAGTGTTAGATTTTCCGCATAGAGACTTGTGCCTTTTTTGGTTGGATCTACTTCTTCTTTTTCATTATAGGATGCCAAATAAATGCTACTCACCCCTCCAGAGGAAGTATGATATGGCGACTTTACTGCTAATGAATTTGCTAATAAAGATTGCGCACCATAATTAAATATAAAATCACTCCTTTTCGACCGAAAAGATACTAATTGGTTGAGCGTTGTGTTTCCTCCAAGAACAAGGAAGGAACTTCCTTGGCAGTAACTAACCATTATATTCTCCACCACAGTTTCACTACCTACTGCGGCTAAGGTAAGACCATTAAAATAGCCATAGTTTTTGGTTCTCTTTCCAGCATATTCAATTCTTACATATTTTAAAATTCCAGAATTGTCTGCCTGATCATTCCCACCATACAGTATCATTTCTGAAGATGATGGATTAAGGCCATATTCCAATTCCGAAGCTTCATCTATCATATTTGTAGGTGCGTTACCTAAAATGAAAATTCCTCCCCAATCTCCCTTTCTTTTAATACCTCTATTAGATGAGAAGACAATTGGGTCCGTTTGGGTTCCTTCGGCAATAATCTTAGAGCCGTTACTTATAACTAACGAAGCTTTGGATTTATAATCGCCAAGTATTACGGTACCAGGTTCTATGGAGAGAGTAGTACTATCTGTAACGAATACATTCCCTAATAGGAGATATGTTTCTTTCTTATACAGCTTAGTATCGTTTTTAATATTTCCAGAAAGAATCTGTGTGGGCTCAGGATATTCGTTTGCACTCGAATTAAATTCGGTCCAGATATCTAACCAATTTTCGCTACCATATATTCCTTTTTCCTGTTGTGAGAATAAACAGAAAAAGGGGAAAAGGAGGAAAAATATAACTAAGGGGTAGTTTTTATTCATACTAAACTAATTAAGTTAGGGACTACTAAAATTACAAATAAAACAACAATAAATCCATAAAATCCGCATAAATACGATGAAATGCACACAATTTTAACAAAATAAAGTGATTGTGCGTGGAATATCTTAAAAATGTTAAATTATTAAAAGAACGATCACCTAATTAAAGTCATCATAGGTGTGCAATGCCTTCAAGGTTTCTTCGTAAAACAATATCGCAGAAATTAGGTTGCTCTTATCTGAATAGGGTAGTACAATTTTTTGAAATTCTATAGTGTTATCAAAATATGTGGTCGTTGCATCAATATTATCTTCTAATGCATTACGGTTTTCTTTGGTATCTGGAATACCTAAGGAATTCATGGTAGTGCCAGGCTTGGTGGCAAATGCAATATTTGGCAAAATCTTGATGATTACTTCAATCCGTCTATTGTATAAACTTAAAAGTTGACCTTTTCGCATTTGTTCAAGTTCATCGCGATCGTGATATTTACTAATTGCAACATCTCCCGAAATAATCGATGGATTTTGCTCTTTTTTTTGAGCAATAGTGAGCGTTGTAAATAATAATAGTGCAATAGTGAGCAGGGTAAATTTAGATCTTAAAGTCATAATAACTAGATTATAGGTTGGGGGCAATAGGCCTTTAAACCTCAATTGTACGATTAAATCCTATGAAATACAAGTCTCATCGCCGAAATACATTGTTTTTATTAATTCGACCAGTCTAGTTACCCGAATCGTGGTTGGCTTTCTTATCCCAAATTTTCACCTCATTTCAGTTGAAGAGCGTTTTAAAAACCAAAAACACATCTCACTTTAAAACGAGATGATTTTTGAACTTATTAATAGAAGTAATAGTGCGATTCAAACCCACATCTTCCCGATCGTACCTCGGTTTTATTTGAGGACGCATTTATGATTTAGAACAATTCATATTGCCCTTTTAGTCGTAAGGTTACCACAATGTCCTGATTACTATCATTTCTAAAATACCAGCCATGCTTTCCTTCAAAAGGAGCCGTAAAAGTTCCCACCATATTATTGGAATAGGCGAGGGTATAACTTTCATAGAATACATTTTCTAGTGGGTGGGCTTGTTTCACTTCTCCATGAAAATCTATATAAACGATGCCTTGATCGGTGGCCCACTCATACTTAACACTACCATACTTGAGCATCTTAAATTTATATTCAAGACCTTTTCCCGCCGGGACAGATACAGTTAGGGTATCTTCTCTTGAAGAGTACTGTGTTTCTGGTGGGGGATTTTGAGCTTCAATAGGTTTAGGAACGTCGGCTGGAGAACCCAATTTTTCGAGTTCTAATTTTTTAAAATTTAAAACAGATGTTGTGGTGCTGTTGGCTTCACTAGTGCTGGACTCTACATCGCCTTGGTATAGTTTTCCGAAACCAAAAAGTTTACCTGCTCCTAAAGGGTCCATTCCGTATTCGGCAGGAAAAACCGCTGCTAATAATACCAAAACACCTATAAATAAGGCAATACAGGTCGATTTTAGAAGTTGTTTTTTGCCCATAATGGGCTGTTTGTTTGTTTCCATAATGCGGTGTTAAGACATGAAATATCCCGTTAATTGAAATCCGAGCAACAGGAATCCTGCTGCCATTAATAGGATGTTGGTGATTTTAGAAAACTTAAGATAGCTGTTGTACCTTCTCCAAATGGCTATGAGTAATACCACGAAACCCAAGGCCAAAAACTGGCCTATTTCTACCCCTAGATTAAAGCCCAATAAATTGATAAAAAGGCCTTCTTTATCAAACTCAAATTCTTGTAATTTGGTCGCTAAACCAAAACCGTGAAACAATCCAAAAATGAGTACAGCGGCTTTGGTATTAGGCTGTTTGCCAAAAAATCGTTTAAACCCACCCAGATTGTCAAACCCTTTATAGACAATGGATAAGGCAATGATGGCATCAATTAGATAGGCATTAACTTGAATATTGGCCATCACGCCGAGTAAGAGCGTTGCACTATGCCCAATGGTAAAATAACTCACATAAACGATGACTTCTCTTGTTCTGTATAAAAAGAAAATAACACCTACTAAAAATAGTAAATGATCATATCCTGTGATCATATGTTTTGCCCCAACATAGAGAAAAGGACCAAAGGCAATTCCTTTATTTAAGGATAAAAAGGATTGTGTTTGTTCATCAACGCCGTGTGCATAAACTCCTAAGGAGATTAAACAAAAAAGTAATAAAACCGAACGGGTTATTATTTTTTTAAGGTTTGCATTCATCAAAATTGAAAATATAGGCTATAAGTCATTAGTTTACTCGATGCTAACAGGATTAATGAGCGTGTCCGTGTTCCTTTACTTGACGAATGCTATCAAGGCGTCTTTTTTCATCAACATCGATTTCAGGTTGCTCTTCTATTTGTTCGATTTTAACATCGGCTTCGGCTTCTTTTTCTGTGTGTTTTTGTTCTCTACAGGAAGTCAATAAACCTAGAGATAAAATAGTTGCGATAATTAGCGTTTTGGCTTTCATAAAAGGATTTTTAAAATTGATTGTTCTAATGGGATTGCATTAAAAATGTATTCTGAAATTTAGTAGTTCTTTTTCAGAAAAAAGAGAATTTGTAACAGAAATTAAGTATTGTGAACCTTAGGTTGTAAATAACACCCGAAATAAGATTGTCTTTAGGCTAATCTGATCTTGGAATATAACATCACTCACGTAAGAATGCTCGGTGCTTTTCGAAGTTATAAAGATATGGATGGGGGCAAAGGTCATACAATAGAGTCTGTAATGAGATATTGATGCCAGAAAGTGTGGTATTAGCATTTTGTTATGTCTAAAGGTTTTCAATCGAGAGCTTTATTTGTTAACGATTGTCATCTCTAGTAGGGCTTTTCCTAATTAAGTTAGGGGTTTTTACCTATGCCAATCTTAAAATATAAATACTTTAAGCTATACACTTAGTATCTGTTTTATATTTTTATGATAAACAGGTTTAGTGCTAACCATTCTTTGAATAGCTTTATGAAAAATACTTTGTTTAAATTGGGATCTATTTATCCTAAAACAAAATTCGTCA
>CAJXZB010000002.1 GCA_913063405.1 uncultured Ulvibacter sp. | reverse complement strand
ATTTTGAAGGTTGGGAAGAAAGAGAATTACAATTTGAAGAATGTTCTCAATGTGATGGACACGATGCGTGTCGTGATCATGGATGCACTTTTGAAAACGGGTGCGGTCATTTAGTTAAACGTGACCCAGCAAATATGAACTTTTAACAGTAGCCATGGAGAAAACATGGATTTTTAAAACAGGAGATAACAGAGTCTTAACCATTATAGCAAATAAACAACGAAACTATTGTTTAAGTCTGAATTCCATAATAAAATCCACCCCTTGGAAACCTGAATTAGTTGTTTTGTTGCAGCAAGCAGGGTTTATAGGAGTTGTACAATCGAAAGGTTTTCCATCTTTTCCTACTCTACATGCAGAAAGTTCACAAACACATGATGTAGGACCATCATTATTGTCCTTTTTTTGATAAAAAGTTTTTAAAGAATAATTTTTTCCAACTAATGAGGGTTTTTCTTTTTCTATATGTTTTTTATAACATTAGTAGCGTTTTTGTATGAGTTACAACTTAATAAAAAAGAAGAAATAAGAATAATAGTAAAAATAGTTTCATAATAATAAGTATTTAAAAGTTTATAAGTACAAATTAACAATGGTTCGATACAAATAAAAGGTGAAAAACACCCTTTATTCTATAGTATTTTTAACGAAATAAATGGGAAGAAAACCGTAGATATTTTGTATCTCACAGATGGAGCATAAAACGGTTAGCGTATCATAAATCGATAAATATGACACACAAAAATTGTAATTAAACAAAAACTCCCGCCGAAGCAGGAGCGTAAATTGTTTTTTGGAATTTTTGACGAATTTATTTATAATTAAGGACAAGCAATTGCTCTTGCTAACCTTCTTTTAACAATGGATCCTTGTCTAGGGGAAAACGTAGTTGTAAAATAATCATCTCTCATGATTGAATTTTTCCATTGTCTCCAGTAACCTGTTGGAACATATTTCCCTCCTTTAAACCATCCACCTGGATCAAATGTAGATAGGTTTCGTTTAGGTGTTGGGGGCAAATACCATGGTTCGTAGTGGTGTATTGCACAATTAGTTAAGGAATCCTCATACTCATCATCCATATTCCCAAAAGAATGCCCGAATTCGTGACGAACTAAAAACTTAAAATAATCCCCACTGTCATATTTGGAAACAATCATATTAGAAACTCTAGGATTCGATATAATGCTTTAAATAACTAGGGAGTTCTTATTGATAAGAAATAAATGCCTAAGAAACAGGCACCTACTTGAGGGTACAAGGTAACCAAACTTTTTATAGTACCATTACGTTAAACCGTAATTATAGCAACAAGGCAAAAAATAAAGTAATTTAGAGTCTACACATCATCATAGTCCACCTCCAAGGTTGGTGTGGTAGGATGTGCCTGGCAAGTAAGAATAAGGCCTTCTGCAATTTCTCCATCTGTGAGGATTTGGTTTTTACGCATTTCCGCTTTCCCTTCTTTTACTCTTGCAATACAGGTACTGCAAATACCTCCTTGGCAAGAGTAGGGAGCATCTAGATCATTCTCCAAAGCGACGTCCAAAATGGATTTGTTTTGTGGCATGGTAAAAGTCTCCACCTCATCGTCGAGGGTCATAGTGATTTTTGTAGTTCCATCGTGTGACTCTACGAGTAAATCACCTTCGGCAGTAGTGAACAGCTCAAAATGGACTCGCTTGGTATTTATATGTTGCGCTTTTAAAACCGAAGAAACAATATCGATCATGGTTTCGGGACCACATAGATAGAAGTCATCAAAGGGAACATCTTTGAACTTGTTTTTCAGAACAAAATTGGTGTTTGCGCGATCAATCCTTCCCAAGAGCGCATCTTCTATATTTTCTCTACTGTACACAAATTGTATTACCAAACGGTTAGGATAGGTTTCCTGTAATTTTTCTAGTTCCGTAGCAAACATGGTTTCGGCTCGAGATTGATTTCCGTAGATCAATGAGAACGTACTATTTGGTTCTTCTTCCAAAGCAGTTTGGATAATAGAAAGCACAGGAGTAATTCCACTACCTGCAACAAAAGCTGCATAATTTTTAGCATTTTTAGCATCTGGAGCTAAGATAAACTTCCCTCCTGGCACCATTACCTCTACCGTATCTCCAGCTTTTAATTGGGTATTGGCAAAAACAGAAAAACGCCCGCGATCAACCTTTTTCACACCAATAGTTAGCAATCCACTTTTGGGAGCACTACAAATGGAATAGGCTCTACGGATTTCGGTTTCGTCTACAAGATGTTTTATAGTGATGTATTGTCCAGCTTGAAAAGAGAACTTCTCTTTTAGATCTACCGGAATTTGAAAAGTGATAGAAACTGCATTTGGGGTTTCTTGCTTTACTTCTGAAATGACTAATGAATGAAAGGTGTTCAAAGCTTAACTTTTTTGTAAAAATACAACCAAATTTAGGTTTACAAACTAATATGGTCTTCAATCCTATTCAATTTTTGAAACATTATCAAGTGAGATATTAAAAAGAAGTGTATTTTTACCGTTCTAATGTGGCGGTTTATATACTAAAAGCAAAGCTTTTAAGTTAGTATATCATATAAATTAAAAGAATTTTGAAGGGCATACATAAAATTACACTAGTTCTCTTGTCAATCCTGCTTCTTGCGGCTTGTGGGCGGAAAAAAAACACTTTTTTAAATAGAGCAGGTCATTCGGTTACTGCAAAGTATAATGCACTCTATAACGGAGGCGTTGCTTACGACCAAGGAAAAGAGGATTTATCTCGCTCTTATCGTGATAATTTCTGGGATATTCTTCCTGTGGAACGCATCGAGTTAGCAGAGAGTAATGTACTCCCAGGTCAGTCTAAAGATGGTGACTTTAATCGTTCAGAAGAAAAAGCGGTTAAGGCCATTCAAAAGCATTCTATTTATATAGACGGTAAAGAATACAACCCACAAATAGATGAGGCATATATGCTCTTGGGAAAATCACGTTACTACGATATGCGTTTTATTCCTGCATTGGATGCTTTTAACTTTATTCTAGACAGGTATCCAACCAGCAATAGTATCAACGATGCGAAAATCTGGAAGGCAAAAACAAACATTAGACTTGAGAACGAAGAGTATGCTCTTGAAAATCTGAAGGAAATGTTTGAAACTATAGAGTTGGAGGATGATGTCTTGGCAGATGCTTCGGCAATGATGGCTCAAGCCTATATTAATTTAGATTCTATTCCGCAGGCGTTGCCTTATATGAAGTTGGCTTCAGAAAACACCAAAAATAATGAATTAAGAGGACGCTATGCATATATAAAAGGGCAGCTGTACAATAAATTGGAAGAGAGAGACAGCGCAAATCTTGCTTTTGATGAGGTGATCGATTTGAACCGAAGGTCGCCACGTGTTTATATGATCAATGCCTACATTGAAAAGGCGAAAAATTTCGATTACGATAACGAAGATCGTACAGCGCTATTAGAGCTGCTTCAGGAATTGGAAGAGAATCGTGAGAACCGTCCGTTTTTGGATAAGATTTACAATCAGATAGGAGAGTATTACAGAACTACTGCAAATATTGACACTTCTGTTATTTACTATAACAAATCGATTCGTGCGTTTAGGGACGATAGAATATTGCAGGCTATAAATTATCAGACCCTAGCCGAAATTAACTTCGATAGAGCCAACTACAAGATTGCTGGAAATTATTACGACAGTACACTAACTAATCTTGAGGAAAAATCACGCCGTTGGAGACGTATTAAAAAGAAGCGTGAGAATCTGGATGATGTTATTAAGTACGAAGATATCGCAACCTTAAATGATAGTATCTTACGAATTACCGCAATGACAGAGGCAGAACAATTGGCTTTTTTTACAGACTATACAGATAAACTAAAGGCAAAGGCAATTAAAGATTCAATTGAAAGTGCCAAGGGAGATATTTCAATTTCCAATAATGAGTTTTATAAGAAAGGCACCAAAGCGGCTCCAAGTGGTGGAAAGTTTTATTTCTATAATTCAAGCACAGTTGCCTATGGCCAACAGGAATTTAGAAAAATATGGGGAGAGCGTAGACTGGAAGATAATTGGAGACGCTCTGCAAGAAAAGTGAAGCTAGAAAGTATTAGTGATACAGAGGGAGGTCCGGTTATTTCTATTACCGAAAATGACTCTTTCGATCCCAAAACGTATTTGGAACGTATTCCTAAAACGCAGGGTGCTATTGACACACTTACTACCGACCGAAACTTTGCATATTATCAGTTAGGGTTGATCTATAAAGAGAAGTTTAAGGAGTACCCTCTAGCTGCAGATCGTTTGGAGACCTTGCTTACGTATAATCCTGAAGAGCGTTTAATTCTTCCCGCAAAGTACAATCTGTTTAAGATTTACGAGCAGATGGAGAATACCGCTTCGGCTAATACGTATAAGAATGACATTATAAATAATCACGCAGATTCTCGTTATGCTGAAATTCTTCGGAATCCGAATTCCGCGTTATCTACAGATGAGTCCAGCCCAGAATTTAAATACAAGGAGCTTTACAAAGAGTTTGAAGCATCAAATTATCAGCAGGTAATTAATAAATGCGATGAATACATAACCATTTATAACGGAAACAATATTGTGCCAAAGTTGGAATTACTAAAGGCAACTGCTTTGGGCCGTCAAGATGGATTTGAAGCGTATAAGAAAGCTCTTAACTATGTATCTCTTAATTATCCTAATGTTGAAGAAGGAAAGCAGGCACAAGAGATCTATACAACAATACTTCCAGCCTTATCGAAAAAGGAATTTGTAAATGACGAGGAGAGTACAAGCTTTAAAGTGGTGTATCAGTTTAATGCTTCGGAAAGACAATCGGCAGTGCTATTGCAGGAGCAATTGGACAAAGCAATTACTTTTTTCAATTACTTTAAGAACAGCACTTCTATTGACTATTATGTCCCAGGAGAGATTTTTGTTGTAGCTCATGGGTTTAACACCAAGGAAGGCGGGCGCCGCTTTGGAGACGTATTGAGAGAGCATAAAGATTATAGAATTTCAAAAGGACATTTTGAGATTTCAACACCAAATTATAAAACAATTCAAATTCATAAAAACCTTGCGGAATACCTAGATATAGGTCTAGAATAGAACGAAAAATAGTAACCCCTAAAACAATCGACTATGTTTTCAGAAAAAAAAGAGAAGAGTATTGTGGAGCCTGGAACTGGGCAAAACCGAGTTAATGAAGGAACGAACATTAAAGGAGATATCCATTCTAAAGGATTTTTCAGGATTGATGGGAATATTGAAGGAAATGTAAGCACACCCTCAAAAGTCGTCATTGGAAAGGCTGGTTTTATTAAAGGGACCCTCACTTGTGAAAATGCTGATATTGAAGGGAAGTTTGAAGGAAATCTAGATGTTTCTGGAACCTTGAGTCTTCGTGCTACAGCACATATTGAAGGCGACGTAGTGGCAGGGAAGCTTGCTGTAGAACCTGGGGCAACATTTAATGCTTCTTGTTCTATGAAAGGGGCTAAGAAAATAGGAAGCGCACAATCCGCAGTCCCTGGCGAGAATGATAAGAAATCTCAAAACCATCCTTTTGACAGAACCCAAAGAATCCAAAAACCCAAAACGGAACAACCGTCTTAATGCCTATGCCCGCTTTTCGGGAATTGCATTTCAAATGATTGCTATTATAGTGTTAGGGACTTTTGGGGGCGTGAAGTTAGATGAAGCTTTCCCCAATGAATACTCACTTTGGACTATAATCTGTAGCTTTTCAGCGGTTATTATTGCGATGATTTATATAATTCGTCGTGTTGGTACCCCCAAAGACAAAAACTCCAATGAATAAAGACGGTCTAAATTTTATAATCAAACTCTTGGGTTTAACAGCGCTTTTGTGTGGCGTACACTATTATATATTTTTGAATTTCTTTTCAAAAATTACACTTTACCTGCCAATTTGGAGCATTTATGCCTTCAATGGAGTTCTAGTTTTGGTCGTTTTTCTATTAATAAACCATAAAGTGTCTAATGGAAGTGAAAACGTATTGAATATTTTCCTTGGTTCAACCTCTGTGAAAATGGTTTTGGCAATTGTATTTTTAATGCCGTTATTCTTTGGAAAAGCTGATAATCCGAAGGTTGAGACATTCAATTTTTTCATTCCATATTTCTTCTACTTGGCATTCGAAATTGTATCAATAAGTAAATTTCTTAAAAAGCAAGAAACAAAGTAATTTTTGATTTGTTAATTCATTTACTATTAATACATTTGCACCAAATTTTAGGAACGCAAAACCACTGTATTGAAAACGACTTATTTTACTACTCTTAAGAGCCTCGTATTTGGGGTGTTTTTTATTCTAGTATCGACTACTACTTTTGCAGCTTCCAAAGGTGATTCTGAAGGTTCAAAAGAAGACCAACCTTTCGATACAAAAGAACTTATCTTTCATCACATCACAGACAGTCATAGTTTTCATGTAGCTGGTGATTTCTCAGTTCCACTTCCGGTAATTTTATGGACGGACAATGGATTAGTTACTTTTATGTCGAGCGAGTTTCATCACGATGTTGAAGGAAAAACAATTGTTGAAAGAAACGGACAGAGATTTGTAAATATTCACGAAAAGATATATCAGTTAGATCAAGGAGCTGGGACCGCTACTTTTGACGAAGCGCATCACGCGACCAATGCAGGGCGACCAATGGATTTTTCAATAACAAAGAACGTGTTTTCGATGTTTTTGTCATTGGCAATCATCTTGCTGATTTTCCTAAGTACAGCTAGATCTTATAAGAAGTCGGATAACAATCTTCCTTCAGGTATCGCAAAGTTTATGGAACCAATTATTTTGTTCATTCGGGATGAGGTGGCAATTCCTAATATTGGCGAGAAAAAATACGCAAAATATATGCCGTTCTTGTTAACGCTATTTTTCTTTATTTGGATTAATAACGTAATCGGTTTAATTCCAGTTTTCCCTTTTAGTAGTAACTTAAGTGGGAATATTGCATTTACAGTCACGTTGGCTCTTATTACCTTTATAATTACGTTATTCAGCAGTAAAAAATATTATTGGAAGCATATGTTATGGATGCCGGGTTTACCGGTGCCAATGAAGATATTTTTAGCTCCTATTGAGTTTATGGGTATGTTTATCAAGCCAATTGCATTAACAATACGTTTGTTTGCGAATATTACCGCAGGTCATATTATTGTACTTAGTTTAATTTCATTAACGTTTATATTCAAAAACTACTTTGTTGGAGTTGGCTCCGTAATCTTTGTAGTTTTTATTAGCGTTATTGAGGTACTAGTTGTTGCAATACAGGCTTACATATTTACAATGTTATCGGCATTGTATTTTGGACAGGCATTAGAAGAAGAACATTAATTAATTTTTAAATATTTCAAACTATGAGTTTAGCATTAGTACAAGAAGTTGCTACAAACTTTGGACCTATCGCAGCTGTTGGAGCTGGTTTAGCGGCTATTGGTGGTGGTATCGGTGTAGGTAAAATTGGTGGGGCAGCTATGGAAGCTATGGCACGTCAACCAGAAATGCAAGGTAAATTACAAGGTTCGGCAATCGTATTGATCGCCTTTATTGAGGCGGTTGCACTTTTTGGTGTGGTTGTATCCTTCCTTGTTGCAGGTTAAAACTACAAAGCAAGGTGCAACGGTTGGTTGCACCTTGCTTTAATATTTTTGATTAATTAGTTAAAACAATATTATGGATTTAATTACTCCAGAGTTAGGGCTTATTTTTTGGACAGGAATTTCCTTTCTAATCTTACTTTTCATTCTTGGAAAGTTTGCTTGGAAACCAATTTTAGGCGCAGTTAATACAAGAGAGCAGTCTATTAAGGACGCTTTAGAATCTGCTGAAGCAGCGAAACGTGAGATGGAAAATCTTACTGCCGATAATGAGCGTATTTTACAAGAAGCTCGGGCAGAGAGAGAAGCAATGATGAAAGAGGCGCGTGAGATCAAAACTAAAATGATTGCTGACGCCAAAGATGAAGCAAAAGAGTCTGCAGATAAAATGATAGTTCAAGCGCAAGCAGCGATTGAAAGCGAAAAGAAAGCGGCTGTGGCTGAACTTAAAAGCCAAGTGGCTTCTTTGTCTATCGAGATCGCAGAGAAAGTTGTGAAGAGCGAACTTTCAGATACTGACAAACAATTGAAGTTAGTAGAAGATATGTTGGGTAATGCAACATTAAACTAATAAAGTATGAGCAGCAAAGCAGCAATACGTTACGCGAAAGCAGTTTTACAGCAAGCAACTGAGGCAAACACAGCAAAGGAAGTGTTTGATGATATGCAATCCGTTTCTGCTACCCTAGCGGGAAGCAAAGAGTTGCGTTCAGTACTTAATAGTCCTGTTATAAAAGCAGAAGACAAAAAAGAAGCATTGCTTAAGATATTTGTAAATGAATCACCTATTACTAAAGGGTTGATTCACGTATTAGTGGAAAATAAGCGTGTTGCGCAGTTTGGTAACGTAGCATCAAGCTATATAGACTTGTATAATGAGTCAAAAGGAGTGAAGGTTGCTCAAGTCACTACAGCTGTAGTATTGACACCGGCACTTGAAGAAAAAGTATTAGAGAAGGTCAAAGAATTAACAGGAAGCACGAGCGTGACTCTTGAAAATGATATAGACACTTCTATTATTGGAGGGTTTATCCTTCGTGTAGGGGATCTACAATACAACGCAAGTATTGCAAATCAACTAGGAAATATTAAAAGAGAATTTAGTAAATCATTATAGTCCGCAGCTTTAACGAAGGACTATTCATATAATTTAACAAAATGGCAGAAGTTAAACCAGCTGAAGTTTCAGCAATCTTAAAACAACAACTTTCAGGTTTTGAATCTACCGCTTCATTGGATGAAGTAGGAACTGTATTAACTGTAGGTGATGGTATTGCACGTGTTTACGGACTTGCAAATGCTCAATATGGAGAATTAGTAGAATTCGAAGGAGGTCTGGAAGGAATCGTACTTAACCTTGAAGAAGATAATGTTGGGGTTGTATTGTTAGGACCTTCAAAAGGAATTAAAGAAGGAGCAACAGCAAAACGTACACAACGTATTGCATCTCTTAAAGTTGGTGAAGGTATTGTAGGTCGCGTAGTAAACACACTTGGATTACCTATTGATGGAAAGGGGCCTATATCTGGTGAAACATACGAAATGCCATTGGAGCGTAAAGCACCAGGTGTAATTTATAGAGAACCGGTTACTGAGCCATTACAAACAGGTATTAAGTCGATTGATGCGATGATTCCTGTTGGTAGAGGACAACGTGAATTGGTTATTGGTGACCGTCAAACTGGTAAAACAACAGTTTGTATTGACACCATCCTGAATCAAAAAGAATTTTACGATGCTGGGGAACCAGTTTATTGTATTTATGTGGCGATTGGACAAAAAGCTTCTACAGTTGCAAATATTGCAAAAGTGTTAGAGGAAAAAGGTGCTTTGGCCTATACAACTATTGTTGCTGCAAATGCATCAGATCCTGCTCCAATGCAAGTATATGCTCCTTTCGCAGGTGCTGCAATTGGCGAATACTTTAGAGATACAGGTCGTCCAGCTTTAATTATCTATGATGATTTATCGAAGCAAGCAGTAGCATACCGTGAGGTCTCATTATTATTACGTCGTCCACCAGGACGTGAAGCGTATCCTGGAGATGTATTTTATCTTCACTCAAGATTATTGGAGCGTTCAGCAAAAGTGATCAATGATGATAACATTGCAAAGGAAATGAATGACCTTCCAGAAAGCTTGAAACCTATGGTGAAAGGTGGGGGATCTTTAACAGCCCTTCCAATCATTGAAACACAAGCAGGTGATGTCTCTGCATATATCCCTACCAATGTAATTTCGATTACTGATGGTCAGATTTTCTTGGAGAGTGATTTATTTAATGCTGGGGTTCGTCCTGCGATTAACGTAGGTATTTCGGTATCTCGTGTTGGAGGTAATGCGCAGATTAAATCAATGAAAAAAGTTGCTGGTACGTTGAAACTGGATCAAGCGCAGTTCCGTGAATTAGAGGCGTTTGCTAAATTTGGTTCCGATCTTGATGCTGCAACAATGAATGTGATTTCTAAAGGACAACGTAATGTTGAAATTTTGAAACAAGCTCAAAATGATCCATATACAGTAGAAGATCAAATAGCAATTGTATATGCGGGGTCTAAGAACTTGTTGCGTGATGTACCTGTTGAAAAGGTAAAGGAATTCGAAAGAGATTTCTTGGAAATGATGAATGCTAAGCACAGAGATTCTTTAGATACTTTAAAAGGTGGAAAACTTACTGACGAAATAATTGATGTTATTTCAGCTGTAGCTGCAGATTTGTCTGCTAAATATAAAAAGTAATTAGATTTTAGCTTTGAGTAGTTGTAGTTAGTATTTGAAAACGAACTATTCAAAGCACAATTTCAATTCTAAAACAGAATGGCGAATCTTAAGGAAATTAGAAACAGAATATCATCGGTAGGATCTACGATGCAAATAACCAGTGCCATGAAAATGGTATCTGCTGCAAAGTTGAAAAAAGCCCAAGATGCTATTACCGCAATGCGTCCTTATTCTGAAAAGCTTACTGAACTTTTACAAAACCTAAGTGCAACCTTAGACAGTGATGCGGGTAGTAAGTATTCAGATCAACGAGAAGTGAATAAAGTGCTTATTGTAGCAATTACTTCAAACCGTGGTTTGGCAGGAGCTTTCAATAGTAATATCATTAAAGAGGCCAAAGTTTTGGCTAAAGAGACATACGCTGGCAAGCAGGTAGATTTTTATACCATTGGTAAAAAAGGAAATGACATTCTATCGAAGACAGGTAATGTTGCCGAAAACAACAATGCTATTTTCGATGACTTATCTTTTGAAGCTACGGCAGAGATTGCTGAAAAGCTAATGGATATGTTTTCTAATGGTTCATACGATAAAATTGTTGTTGTATATAATAACTTTAAAAATGCGGCCACACAAATTGTTATAAATGAGCAATTTTTACCTATCCTTCCACCGAAAGCTTCAGAAACAAAAGTAAGCGCAGATTATATTTTTGAGCCTTCAAAAGTGAAAATTGTAGAAGGATTAATTCCGAAGAGTTTAAAAACGCAATTATTTAAGTCTCTTCGTGATTCTGCTGCTAGTGAACATGGTGCCCGTATGACAGCGATGCACAAAGCGACAGATAATGCGACTGAATTACGTGATGCTCTTAAGCTTCAATATAACAAAGCCCGCCAAGCAGCAATTACAAACGAAATTTTAGAAATCGTTGGTGGTGCAGAGGCCTTGGCTGGATAATAGTTAAAGATTTATATGTTTTCTAAAAGCCTTTCGAATTCCGAAAGGCTTTTTTATGGAATAATCATTGCTATCTTTAAGAAAACTTTGGAACAAACTTTATTAAATTTTAGAGTATGGTACGCATAAAATATTTTTTAACATTTTTTGGTATGACTTTTTTGTTGGTCAGTTTTTCTAACTGTGGGAGTTCTCAGGTAGGTAAGGCGTATGCTTTGGAAAACAACCCACCTTTTACAATTTCTGAGGCCTCCTCTCAAAAGTGGGTTGCAGGTGTACAAGAAGGAGGTTCTGGAACCAACGTTCGAATTGCTTTTGAATCAATTCAAGAAGGCGTTGCAATAGAAGAAATTTATTTTGGAAAAGCCAAAACCATAGCCAAGGAAACATCGAATAAACCAGTATCATATACGGGCTTTTTTAAGAATAAAATGAAGAGAGATGTAATAATGGATGAAAACCCAGTGAACGAGGCTAAAAACACACCGCCAGAAGTTTTCCCATTCGACTTAAAAGAGAACGAAGCGGTTATTAGTTTTAAGCTTAACGGAAAGCAGTCTTACTTTAAAGTCTCAGATATTCTAAAGAAACCGTTAATTGCATATCCTTCAACGAATCCTAAGGGTATTGATTAACCTGATATCTAGTTTTAATTGTATTAATTTTGCCTAGCCTTACTGCTTTTTGTAACCTTGTAGGTCCATTAATACAGCCTAGTGAGCGTTTTAAAAAAACTATTTCAACAAACTTTTATTTATGGCCTAGCAACGGTGTTGCCGCGAGCATTAGCAATAATGCTAGTGCCGTTGTATACTTCGGTGCTGCCAACATCCTCTTTTGGGATTTATGCTACCTTAATGTCGTATCTTATTTTGGGAAATGTAGTGCTTTCATATGGCATGGAAACGGCTTTTTTTCGGTTCATAAATAAAGAGGCTTCCAAGAAAGAAGTTGTACAATCAACAGCCTTGATCTCACTCACGATCTCTGCTCTTTTATTTTTAGTCATTGCATTGTCCCTTAGGGCGCCAATAGCTAGTTTCTTGAGGTTTAAGATTGAATATGTCACATATGGCTTTTTAATTCTTGCTCTTGATGCTTTGGCCGTTTTACCATTTGTTTGGTTAAGGGCAAATGAGCGACCTATGCGTTATGCAATCATTAAGGTTTTTAATGTTTGTATTAATCTAGGATTGAATTTATTTTTCTTCTTGTTTCTTCCAGATCTGGCTTCGGCCAATCCAGAATCTTTTTTTGGGAGGATTTATTCCGAAGAAAATAAAATAGCCTACGTTTTTATTGCCAACCTTATTGCGAGTGCTTTCACTCTATTGATCCTTGTACCACTTTACTATAGAATTGGGCTTAGATTTGACGTAGTGATCTGGAAGAAAATGTTCAAGTATGCATTTCCAGTACTCATTGCCGGAATAGCATTCTCCATTAATGAAGCCTTTGATAAAATTTTATTGAAATATCTTCTTCCCGAAAACATTGCGGAAGCAGAAGTGGGGGTCTATGCAGCTTGCTACAAATTGGGGGTTTTTATGACACTTTTTGCAACAGCATTTAGACTGGGCATTGAACCGTTTTTCTTCAACCATTCGAAGAACGAAAACGCAAAAAATACATATGCAACCATAACTAAGTATTTTACGATTTTTGGAAGCTTCATAATGCTTTTCGTTATTGTTTACTTAGATTTCTTTAAACAGCTCTTGATCAAGGATAGTGACTATTGGGTGGCATTGTCAATTGTACCTATTATTTTATTGGCAAACCTCTGTCTAGGTATTTATCACAACCTTTCGGTGTGGTATAAGGTTACCGATCGCACGAGATTTGGAGCGTATATTTCTATTGTTGGTGCGGTTATTACTTTGACCCTAAACTTCGCATTGATTCCCCTAATAAGTTATATGGGCTCTGCAATTGCAACTTTGGCCGCCTACGGAAGTATGATGGTGTTGTCGTATTACTTCGGAAGAAAAAACTATGCCGTCCCTTATGACCTTAAGAAAATTGGAGGTTATTTGATTCTTTCCATTGGGCTTTCCTCGCTTGCCTTTTATGTCTTCGAGGGGGATTTAATCATTGGAACTACATTATTATTGGTATTTTTGTTGTTCATCTATTTTTCTGAAAGAAAAGAGATTCAACGCATATTACAGAGATGAAAATAAAGATTATAAATACCTCAAGTCACGCGCTACCTCATTATGAAACTGAAGCTTCCGCAGGAATGGATTTACGAGCTCAATTGTCTCAGGCGATAACAATAGAGACATTGGAGCGAACTATTGTAAAAACAGGACTTTTTATAGAATTACCAATTGGATATGAAGCCCAAGTGCGTCCTCGTAGTGGTTTGGCCGCTAAAAAAGGAATCACAGTTTTAAATAGCCCTGGAACTATTGATGCCGACTATCGAGGTGAAATAGGTGTTATTTTGGTAAATCTTTCCAATGAGGATTTTACAATCGAAAATGGAGAAAGAATAGCGCAACTAATTATTGCAAAACACGAAAGAGCGAACTGGGAGCAAGTTGAGGTTTTGGAGAAGACCGAAAGAGGCACAGGTGGATTTGGAAGTACCGGAGTTAAATAAGAATATTGAAGTTTAATTAATAAGATACCCGCGTTCGTGGGCATATATATGAAAATAATAGTACCAATGGCAGGTCGTGGTTCACGACTGCGTCCACATAGTTTAACAGTTCCTAAGCCATTAATTCCTGTTGCGGGAAAGCCCATCGTACATCGTTTGGTTGCTGATATAGTACATGTATTAAAACAAGACATCGAAGAAATCGCATTTATTTTGGGGGATCCTGCATTTTTTGGTGACGATGTTGTTGAGAGTTTAAAAGAATTAGCCTCTGGTTTGGGAGCTAAGGCAAGTATTTATCGCCAGTTGGATCCAAAAGGAACTGGGCACGCTATCATGTGTGCAGAGCCATCTTTGTCTGGACCAGCAGTAATTGCATATGCCGACACCTTAATCCGTGCCGATTTCAACCTGGATAAGGACGCAGATAGTGTTATTTGGACGAAGCGAGTGGCGAATCCAGAAGCATATGGAGTCGTTAACCTAAATGAAAATGACGAAATAACTCAATTGGTCGAGAAACCCACAGAGTTTGTAAGTGACCAGGCGGTAATCGGTATTTACTATTTTAAGGATGTTAGTGTTCTTAAAAAGGAACTTCAGTATGTCTTGGATAATAATATCATCAATGGTGGAGAGTATCAAATCAATGATGGGATTAAGCGAATGATGAGTGATGGGAGAATATTTAAGACTGGGACGGTAGATGAGTGGATGGACTGTGGAAATAAAGAAGTTACCATTGAAACCAACCGTAGGATGTTGGGCTTTTTATCTGAAAGTAATGAACCATTAATTTCCCAAAACCATACAGCCAAAAACTCCAAAATTGTGGGACCTTGTTTTCTTGGAGAAGGTGTAGTGCTTAAAAATAGTACGATTGGACCTTTTGCTTCAATTGGAGACGGCACAATTATTGAAAACAGTAACGTTAAAAATAGTATAATCCAAACGCATACAGTGGTTAAAAATGCTACTTTAGACAATGCTATGATCGGAAATCACGCCATCTTTGATGGTGATTTCACGAATGTAAGTATTGGGGATTATTCTCAATTAAGATAAAGATTTTGTTTCCCCGAGCGCAGTCGAGGGTCATAAATACGATGGAGTTAAATTAGTAAGCTCTCGACTGCGCTTGAGCAAACAGTGATTATGCAAGTTAAATACACCTATATTCTACTTTTGCTCTTCGGGGTTCTTTTGTTCCCCGGGCAGCTGATTGCTCAAGAAATTGAGGGACCCACAGATGATTTGGGGAATGTTAGTGATTCTTTTCAAGAGAATTTTTTTGAAGCCTTAAAACAAAAGGGAATAGAAAACTATGAGTTGGCAATAGATGCGCTTGTAAAAGCAGAACGCGCGGCAAAAGATGATGCTCAGACCAAGGCCGTAGTCTATTTTGAAATGGGTAAAAATCAGGCGCAGATAAAAAGGTATGAAGCCGCAGAAGGAAACTTTAAGAAAGTGTTACAAACGCAAGGTGATCGATTAGATGTGCTGGAAGCTTTGTATGAACTTTATTATAAACAGAAAAACTATGAATCTGCCATTCCTTTGGTGTTGAAGTTGATCAAAATTGATGAGGACTATAAAGAAGACTTGGCAAATCTTTATTCTCGTACTAAGAAGTACGATGAGGCAATCAAAGTGCTAGATGAATTAGATGAGAGTTTGGGAGAAAGTGATTATCGAGATGCTTTACGAACCCAAATCTACAGAAAAACGGGAAATTCTACTGGACAAATTGATAAATTGGAACAAAAAATTGACAACAATCCGAAAAAAGAGCAGGATTATCTCAATCTGATTTATTTGTATAGTGAAGAAGGAAATACAGCTAAGGCTTTTACTACAGCTAAGGAATTGCTTAAAAATAATCCGAAGTCGGAACTTGTTCATTTGGCCTTATATAAGTTTTATCTAGACGACGGAGCGACAAAGAATGCGCTAAATTCTATGAAGAAAGTATTTACTTCCGCTCAAATTGATAAACCAAATAAGTATAAAGTGTTGGGTGATTTCATTCGGTTTGTAAATTCAAACCCAGAATACGAAGAGGATCTTTCAAAAATGGTATTACTTTTCGCTGATGAGAATGACGGCCGCGTTTATGAAAAATTAGGAGGTTACTACGTGACTAAAGGGCGTAAGGAAGAGGGGTTGAAACTCTATGAAACAGGGATACTTAAAGATCAGAATAATTTCAGCTTGCTTAAAAAAACACTTTTGTTACAAATTGATTTTAAGAAATATGAGGAGGCCTCTAGGCTTAGTGTGGATGCTTTGGAGATTTTCCCAGCACAGTCTATTATTTATCTTCTCAATGGAGTTGCCAATAATGGCTTGCAAGAATCAGATCGCGCGATTGAAAGTTTGGAAACAGGAGTAGATTATTTGTTGGATGATGCAGAACAAGAACGTGACTTTTATGAACAGCTAAATATTGCGTATACTCAGAAAGGGAATATTCAGAAAGCCAATTTGTACGCAAAAAAAGCGTTGGCAATTAAAGACGCTAATTAACTCTATGAAATTAAAGTCATTATTTTTTCTTTTTTCAATTGTTCTATTTATTTCCTGTGGGAGCAGTAAAACGGTCATTAAGGACGATGCCAGCCTTTCGGCTGCAAAGGACATTGTAACATCTCATGATAAAGCAGCACCCAGTTTTAATACATTGGCGTCTCGTGTTCAAGTGCTATATGAAGATGAGAAAAAGGTCCAGAGTATTACGGCGAGTCTAAGGATGGAGAAAGATCGAATTATTTGGATAAAAGCGTCTATTTTGGGAATAACGCTTGCCAAAGTATTGATTACTCCAGATCGGGTAAGCTATTACGAAAGTATTACAAAAACATATTTTGAAGGAGATTTTGAGTTGCTCAGTGATTTGCTAGGAATCGAAATTGATTTTAAGAAGGCTCAAGATATTTTGTTAGGTCAGTCTATTTTTAATCTGCATCCTTCAGAATATAATATAAGCCTTATTCAGGATAAGTATAAGTTACTACCTAAGAATCAGGAAGAAAACTTTATCCATTCAATCTTGTTGAACATGGATAATTTTAAGGTAAATTCAGAAACAATTTCACAACCGAAGGATCAAAGGTTACTTACCGTAAGATATGGTGAATATCAACAGGTGGAAGGAGGGTTTTACCCTTCAGAAATAAATATAGCTGCCACCGAAAAAGAAGATAGAACTAAGATTGAGTTAAACTACAAACGGATTGATATTAATCCATCTCTGAGCTTTCCATTTAATATTCCTAAGGGGTATGAAGAAGTTGAATTCAATTCGGTGAAATGAAAAAGATTCTACTACATCTTTTTATAGTACTTTGTTTTATAACAGGTGTGTCTGCTTTTGCACAACCAGATAAGCAGAAGGAGCTGGAAGAAAGACGTGTTTTTATACTTAATGAAATAAAGCAAATTAATGCATTCCTCTTTAAAACTCGTGGAGAGAAAAAGTCTGTATTGACTCAGGTTGAAGATATTTCACAACGCATTTCTGCACGGGAAAACCTAATTCGAGTTACGAATCAACAGGCAAATTTACTTACTCGAAATATAAACGACAACCTCCAAAAAATGGATGGGTTAAGGGACGAGTTGAAAGAACTAAAGGAGGACTATGCGGGGATGATTAGTAAATCTTATAAAAGTAAATCGCGGCAGAGTAGGGTGATGTTTTTGTTCTCTTCGGAAACTTTTCTACAGGCATATAAGCGACTTCAGTATATGAAGCAATATGCCAAACAACGAAAGAAGCAAGGAGAAAGCATTAAGGAAAAAACAAGTTTGTTGCAACAATTGAATAACGATCTTATAGTACAAAAGAAACAGAAGGAGTCTCTTATTAAAGAAAATAGACTAGCAAAGACAAAACTGAAAGAAGAAAAAAAAGATCAAGAATTATTAGTGGCTTCGCTTAAGAAGAATGAGGGTAAATTTGCATCTCAAATACGGAAGAAACAAAAGGAAGCCGCTGTTATTGACAAGCAAATAGAAGCATTGATAAAGGTGGCAATAGCAAGGTCAAATAAAAAATCTGGAAATAAGCCTGCAACGAAAAAAACGAAACTGACAAGGTTTGCTCTTACTCCTGAAGCGAAAGCACTAGCAGCGAATTTTACCAGTAATAAAGGAAGGTTAATATGGCCAGTGGAGAAAGGTGTGGTTACAGAGAGTTATGGTACCCATAAACATCGCCAGTTTCCGAATGTAACCACCAATAACAATGGCGTGGATATTACAACTGAAACCCGTGCAAAAGCGAGGGCAGTTTTTGACGGGGAAGTGATGCAAATTCAACAAATAAAGGGTGCTAATCAGGCAATTTATATTCGGCATGGAGATTATATTACCATTTATAGAAACCTTGGAACAGTTTCCGTAAAAAAGGGTGATAAGGTAAAAACGAAGCAAGAAATAGGAACTATTTTTAACAACTCTACAACTGGGAAAACTGTCTTAAAGTTCTACATCTATCGAAATGCCAATAAGATGAATCCTGCAGATTGGATATATAAAATGTAATAAAAAGGGGAGTTAATTAGCCCCCTCTTTTTATTGTAATCACCACAGCTATTTAATGAGTAGTTTTTTTGGAATTTTAATTCCATTAACATCAAAATTTGCTTGAGAGTTATTGTTAAATACGGAACTATCGTATTGTTTAAGTTGTTGTCCCAAACTATTAACTATATTTATATTGTTGTGAGCTGTGTTACCAAGGTTTATTGTAAATTCTCGGGAAGTGGGATTAGGATATATGGATAACTCCGAAACGTCAAAATCATTTGTCGCTAGTATACCATCTATAAAGACATTATCAATATAGGTGCTATTCCCATAAGAATTCAGATTCTGAAATCTAATGATTATCTGTTCTCCAACATATGAACTTAAATCAATTTGTTCGGTCCTCCATTCATTTGCTGTCTGTGGAGTCCAATTGTTAGTTGTATTATAGTTTGGTATTGTCGAGAGGGCTAAACCATGTAATCCGTATACAAGTGCAAAGCTATCTCCACAATCTGTTGAAATACTTACGTATAAAATATCGCTTTCAGTGGCAGAGTATTGAGTTTTAGCCAAATCAAAATTTAAGACCCCATTTGTAAGATTGGTTAGATCGTACATATCTGTTGTCAAATAATCTTGTTCACCATAGCCTAAATAATTTGAATTATTAACGTAAGCGGCAAGCGTAGGATTACCATCACTTCCAGTAATATTGTTTCTTTCTTCCCATGTGAATAGATTGTCCGGGTTTTGAATTGTCCAAGCACTTGGTGGAACACCATTCAAATAAGCTATAAAAGACAAATCTTTATTATTATTTAGGATATATTCGTCTGTAGGGAGTGAGACAGAAGTAGTAATTATATGGTCTCCTCCCGAAGTTAAATCAGCTGGAGTAGTGAACTCATAGTTAGCTTTGTTCCCCAGCGTTCAAAGTAGGGATATACGTTTCAACTACCGCGGGCTCACCAGTATAGTTTCTTCCAACACCTGTCTGGGTGTCTAAACCATTTGATCTATGAAGGCTTCTTCCCTGCGTATCATCTGGAATAGAGGGAGCAACGATTAATTCAACCCACTTAACATAGGGGTGGTTAGAAAGTGTTTCTAAACAATTATTTGGAATTAATAAATCTATATTGTTAGCGCCTCTATACTCTTGTCTTACTGCAATTTGTTGTGTAGCAAGATCATTTATTACATAGGCTGAATTGACATTTTTGTGATACTGAAGTGTAACTAAGTAGGTGATCTCCTTCAGTACAATCTTCATATGGGCCATTTTTAAGCGTGAAAGGCAATTTATTATTACCTGAAACGGGTACGATTGATCGAACTCCATTCTCTTTCAGAAAAGAAATTGATGTGGTTTCTGGAAAATAAAATAAATACGCCTTATTAGGAATATATTCCAATAGCTGAAGGTTATTTAGTCTAAAACGATCTTGTATTGTTTGGTTTGGTGTTTCATAAAACTGAGCCCAACCATAGTATCCATTGTCAAATCGTGAAGATTTAGGCATTTGGTTTCATTGGAAGGAATCTATGTTTTCTGGAATTTCAATTGTTTTGTTTTGGAACTGAACCGCATATGGGTTTTGTGCAAATGATAATGAGAAAACAAATGCCATCATGAATGCAGTAAGTCCCTTAAATTTAAGTAGTCTAGAACGCGTAACTTTTTCATAGAAATATAATTTAGCAATAGTTTGAATAACAGGAAAGGGAATTAGCCTGTAAACATCTTAAATATACCCATTTACTGTTTAAACCCAACGGGCTTAGCTGTTAAAACAGGGTTTAACAAGAGAAAACTATTGAAAAAAGGAGAAATCCCATCGAGTTGATTGATTTCAACCCAAAAAAATTATCTTAAAAGGCGGCATATATAGAAACGCCAATAAGATGGGTCCAGCAGATTGGATATATAAAATGTAATAAAAAGGGGATCTACTAAAAGCAGATCCCTTTTTATTGTTATATGCTATAATCTATTCGATTAATAACTTCTTGGTTATAGAAGTGTTATCTGCTTTGATCGTTATAAAATACAACCCACTTGCTAGATTCCTAACATCGAAAGAAACATTGCTGTTTCTCTGAACACTAGAGCTGTCAATAGTCTGAATTCTTTGACCTAGGCTATTCACAACCATCACTTCAAGTGAATCAAAAGCTGCATTCCCTATAGCAATATGCACTTCATTTGAAGCTGGATTTGGATAAAGAGAAATAAGTTCAGATAAAATGTTTTCTTCAACACCTAATACACCAGTTACGTTTATGTTATCAACAAAAGTACTATTTCCATACCCATTTATATTTATAAATCTAAATAGTACGTTCTCACCTGAGAATGCGCTAAGATCTATTTCTTCATTGCGCCAATCAGACGATGACCCCGGAGTCCATTGATTTGCAGTTTCATAGCCAGGAAGTGTGGATAAGTCTAGATCTTCTTTAAAGTAAATCACACTATAAGTTGCACCACAATCTATCGAAGCTTCAATTCTAAGACCATCAAAAAGTGAAGCTGAGTATTGGGCTTTAGCCAGATCGAAATCCAAAGTTATCATTCCAGAATTTGTAAGATCAAAAATTTCGGTAGTGAAAATATCCTCCTCACCAGGGGAATTATAATTGTAATTATTAATATAAGCAGTTACACTTGCGTTTCCATCACTTCCAGTAATATTTCCTTGTTCAACCCAGGTCGTATCACCATCTGGGTTGTCAATTGTCCAAGAAGGTGGTGGAAATCCGTTAGTCTCAAAGGTTTCAGTAAAATCAAGAGCTGTGGCCTCAGTAACTGCGTAAAAAGGCAATTGAACTTCGTCGTTACTTACATTCTCATCACCTGAAAGATCGACAGAAACAGTGAGCGTGTATTCTCCAGAGGCAGTGATGGTAAGTGGTGTTGTAAAATCATATATTTCTTGTGCGCCTGATCCTAGAGTCCCGCTAAACGTTTCTTCTACAATAGGATCACTATCAAGTTGATAGGCTACTGTAAAATTACTTTGAGGATCAATTCCAGAGTTTCTAAATGTTGCCGAAATAATAACATCTGAATTACCCGAACAAACAAATGCAAAATCACTTGGGTCATTTTCTACAGATACTACAGCCATGTCATTATTAAGAGAACAATTTAGCAAACCACCAGGATGATTTATGGCAATTGTTCTTCTACTTTTCCATCCTTCCGTGTCATTTCTTGCAACAACAGCTGCCCAAATTGGCTCCGTTGGATCCGTGATAGCGACATTTAGACTTGTAGTAGTTGAGTTTCCAACAACTTCCATATACATAGCGCCAAGGATATAAACATCATAAGATTCAGCGTCAGTCACAGCATCCCAGGTAAGGGTAGCATTGTCTGGACATACTTGGGTTAACTGTACATTATCCACAAGTTCGGCTATAGAAAATGTATTATCACTTGTATCTGAGGATGATCCCCGCGAAACTCTAATAAGTGCCTCACTAGTAACATTTACAGGAACGCTCCATGCGTAGTTGGTTACATTAGATGCAACGGATGTAATTGTATTCCAAGAAGCCCCATTATCGATTGAATAGTCGAGGTCAAACCCGGTTCCATTGTCAATCGCATCCCAATGCAATTGCTCTGTTTCGCCAAGAACAAAACGCTCTTCGGAATTTGGATAGGTTACTGTAATTTCTTCTGAAATTATCTCATATACAACAAAGTACTCTTGAGGTCCCATAGGTACATTAAACCCACTAATTTCGATCGTATAATCACCGGCATCGGGACTATTTAAAAGCACTTGTTCTACATTGTTTAAGTGGTCGGCGCCATTCGTAGCTGGCAAGTCAAGGCTTGTTGGGTTTGGAGCTTCATCTAGAATCCATGGTAAATGTGTGCCGCTAGAGGGGTCTGTAACGACTAAATCAAGGTCATTTATCAGAGATGGGCTGGCTCCAGGAGAGGCAGCTGGATCACTCCAATAGACCATAAATCGCACTTGCTCCATTCCCGAAGGAACATTGATCGTATGTGTATTTGAGTTTCCTTGGGAAACATTATCGGATAAATAATGGCCATCTTCAATGAGCATACCAGCTCGTAGAGCGTTTACAATACCCCAACCAAATTTGAAATCTGGACCAATATTTCCGGCTTCATTGGCTGTATTCATTAAAGTGGCTTTGATTAAAGCCGATTGAGGTAAAGCACCACCATTTAAGTCGCCATAAAGCTCATATAATTGTGCCGAAATTCCGGCTATTCCAGGTGCGGCTCCAGAAGTACCCCCAAATGTTTGATAGGTATTATTAGTACTAGTTGAAATTTGGTTTTGACCATTCGCTGCAATATCTGGTTTAATTCTACCATCATGCGCAGGGCCACGACTACTCGAATTTACGAGCGACCCGTCAAAGAATACATTGGCAGTAGCAATAACATTTTTACCTTGTTTATGTCCTCCAGTAATATTTCCCCATTGGTTTCCTGCTCCATAGCCACAATCATTGTTATTCGAATTTCCAGCTGAGAAGACATGAAGTACAGTGGGATTGTCTTTCGTTTGTTGATCTACAGTTTGAGTAATAGTGGTATATCCAGCATTACATCCATTGCTATAAGAAGAATTGGTAATTTGAGTTGTACCGTTACTAATGTTTGTCGTCGTCGTTGTATCTAAAAAGTTTGGTTGATAGTCTGTTACAAGTAAACTAGCTCCTGCCGCCATCCCACGGTTGCTAGGATCCAGATTTCCTGCACCTGCCATAATTCCAGAAACACCATCCCCATGAGTACCACTGTTGGCACCAACTAAACCTGTAATCCTTCCTTCGAAATCTATATGTGGTCCAACGGCACCATCATCTCTACACATTACCCCTATTCCTGCACCGGTATAGTTACGTCCAACACCCGTTTGTGTGTCCAAGCCATTAGCTTTATGAAGGCTTCTTCCCCGAGTGTCGTCAGGAATAGAAGGAGCAACAATTAGCTCTACCCATTTAACATATGGCATATTTGAGAGCGCTTCTAGGCAGTTATTAGGTATTGATAGGTCTATATTGTTCGAACCCTTATACTGGGTTTTTACAGTGATCTGTTGCGTTGCTAAATCATTAATAACATATTCGGCAGTTACATTTTTATGATGCTGCAATGTTACCAGAATATTATCACCTTCAGTTGCCCATTCCTCGTAAGGAGGGGTTTTTAATGTTGAAGATAACTTATAACTTCCTGCAACTGGAACAATTGCCCGAACGCCATTGTCTTTCAGAAAAGAAATTGAAGTGGTTTCAGGAAAATAGAATAAAAATGTCTTATTAGGTATATATTCCAATAAGTTAAGGTCATTCAATTTAAAACGGTCTTGTACAGTTTGATTGGGGGTTTCATAAAACTGAACCCAACCGAAATATCCATTATCGAGTTTTGACGATTCTGGCATTTGGCTCCATTGGAACGAATTAATATTTTCAGGAATTTCAACAGATTTATCTTGAAGTTCCACTGTATAAGGATTTTGTGCAAATGCCATTGAGAAAACAAATGCCATTGCCAAAGCCGTTAGACCCCGACATTTTGATAGGTTAGAAAGCGCAATTTTTTTCATTGGAAAATATATTTAAAATGTGAATTTGTTGCTTTAGAAATGTAAATTTCTTTGTAAGCACTTCAAATATACCTAATTACAGATTAATCTCCATAAGGAAGGCCATTAAAATAAGAGTTTCAAGAAATTGGAATCTACGGAGCGACTATCGAGCCGAAGATAAGAGCTGTTCCTTACTGCTTATTCGAATAACGCTTTTAATTCTGTCGCGTCTCTTGGGCTCATCTTTCCAGCAATTACAAGACTTAGTTGTTTTCTACGCAAGGCAGCTTCGAAACGTTCTTTTTCAAGTTTGGTTTCAGGAATCAATGCAGGAACAGGAACAGGGTTCCCCATTTCGTCAACGGCAACAAAAGTATAAATAGCTTCATTTGCTTTAGAACGCAAACCACTTTCTCTATCCTCAATCCAGACATCCATATATACTTCCATAGAGCTTTTAAAGGCTCTGGATACATGAGCTTCTACAGTAACAACACTTCCAAGGGGAATCATTTTATTGAAAGCTACGTGATTCACAGAAACGGTGACTACAATTCTACGGCTGTGTCTTCTGGCAGCAATACTTGCGGCTCTATCCATACGTGCTAATAGCTCACCTCCAAACATATTCCCAATTGGATTAGTTTCACTTGGTAGAACGAGATCGGTCACAATTGTTCTAGAGTCTTTTGGGCTTTTTGTATCCATGATACTTTTTTTTGCAAAGGTAGCATTTCCTTCTAATGAGGGAATTTTAATATGGGAAAGATTTAAAAAGGGAAAAGGAATCTATTTCGAAAGTTCTTTCACTAATAACCAAGCACTTTGGTTCTCAGTGGTCTTAATTTTCCTTAGTTCCTTGCGGGCTTCTAACCTATTTTTGTGGCTACTATAAACAATCATGTGTAAACCATATTTATTAGCGCCAATAGATTTGGCAGAAAAACCTCTTTCAATAAGCTGATGTAGCTTTTTGTTGGCATTTTCTTCTACACGAAAGGCACCAGCAACGATATGGTATTTACCAGTTTCTTTAGGAAGTGTAAGGTTAAGAGCTGGCAATGGATTTTCAATTACAAAAGTTGCCTCCTGTATTTGATTCTCCAGCATTGTATTGGCTTTTTGTTTTTCAACAAAATTGTGTTTTTGCACTTTCCCCTCATACATTTTTAAACCGCCAAACCCACCTATCGATATTGCGATTAGTGCAATTGCAGCATACTTAAGGTATGGTTTAGCTTCTCTTTTTTCAGGAGTAAAAAGTAATGGAGTTTTATCTTCAATTTCTAACACCTCTTCTTTATAAACTTCACGCGAAATACGAAGGGAGTAAAAAGTGTTTAAGCCAAAAGATACCGGGCTAAAATTTTCTTTTTCTGAAGGAGTAAATTGAACCGAGTATTCATCATTAAGATAGAATTCTCCAATATTTTTGAATGATACCACTTGCCTTTCTGAAAGCTGCAAGGAAAGTCCTCCCGTAAAATTTCGAATTTTCTGAAGTGCAAGTTCGTAACTACAGTTCTCAACAGAAGCCAAATAATTAGCAAGCAAGCCATCATTGGTTTGTAATTGCCTGTTAAACAGAAGTGTTTTTCCCGGAGGATAGAAAGTGTTAGAATCATTATCAATCCTGGCAGAATTATACTGTGTTAAAAACGCACCAAATCCAGGTATAATTACGCATTCATAACGATAAAGAAGATCATTTATATAAGTGGCTAACTGCATCAAAACAAATATACTTTTTTTTCAATTTGATTCTATTTTGGAAGAGTGAACTTATTAACAACTCAAAAAATTTGTACATTTATGTGCTCCCCTATTATTTTGCAACTTTTATGCTTTCTAAAAATGAATTACGGTACATGCTTGCTTTACAGCGTGTTCCGAATCTTGGAGATACTTCAGCGAAAAAATTATTACAATTTGTCGGTTCGGCTGAAGGGATTTTTAAAGAAAAGAAAAGTACACTACTCAAAATTGATGGCATTGGAGCTGTAAAACTTAAAGGCCTGCATGCCAATGCATTACTGGAAGATGCGGAAGAGGAGTTGAAATTTATAGAGGACAATAGAATTACCTACAGCTATTTCAAAGACAAGCAATACCCGGAACGACTGAAGCATTGCTTGGACGGCCCTATTTTGTATTTTCAAAAAGGAAATATCGACCTTGGACTCAAGAAGACTATAAGTATTGTAGGTACAAGAAAGGTGACGTCCTATGGAAGGAAGTTTTGTGAACAACTTATAGAAGAATTGTCTCCGGTTAATCCAATCATAGTATCTGGATTTGCATATGGAGTGGACATCGTGGCCCATAAAGCTGCAATGGATTGTGGGTTGCAAACAATAGCTTGCTTAGCGCATGGGTTTAATCAAATATATCCAAAAGTTCACAAAAAATACGTTTCTAAGGTTGAAGAAAATGGAGGGTTTATTTCTGAATTTTGGAGCAGTGACAACTTTGACCGAATAAATTTCTTAAAACGAAATCGCATCATTGCAGGAATGAGTGAGGCAACGGTTGTTATAGAATCGGCAGTAAAAGGAGGAAGCCTTGTTACGGCAGATATCGCCAACTCATACAGTAGAGAAGTTTTTGCGGTACCCGGTAGAACCTCGGACAGCCAAAGTGAAGGGTGTAATAATTTAATTAAATCACAGCAAGCAAGATTACTTACTTGTGCTGCGGATATTGTTTATATGCTTGGCTGGAAATTGGATAATACAAAGGTAAGGCCTCAGCAAACAGAATTATTCGCTGTGCTAACAAAAGAAGAAGAAAAAGTATATGAATATTTAAAAGAAAAGAACAAAGAACTACTGGATAGTATTGCTTTACAATGTCATATTCCAACACACAAAGCCGTAACTATTTTATTAAACCTAGAGCTGAAAGGTGTGGTGAGACCCTTGCCAGGGAAGTTATTTCAGTGTGTTTAGGGGTGTTATAAACTTGTTAGTTTTTGGGTGGGGCATATTATTTTGAAACAGATTTATTTACCTTTAAAACGTGAATATAAGTTTAAAATTAGTATCTCAAATTTTGATTCTAGGGATTATAATCTCTTTAGGATATTTGAGTTTCATCAATGACTTTAAAAATAGTCTTGTCGCATTTTCAACATTGTTGATTTTAGGATTGGTCATAGATCTAGGGAAAAGCGAAGTGTTTAAGCGGGTGATTAGTATTCTTTTAATCGCTACGTTGGCGCGTATTTTATTTAGTTATTTGGACCCCAAACAGGTGGCCTTAGTTTATATTGCTCAATTGCTAACCACCTTTGGTATTTTCTTTATAGTCCAAGAATTGTTTAAGGAGGTAGAGTTACATCTAGTTTTTAGTATTTATGGAGTACTATCTTTAGTTGTTCTTCTGGCGAATGCCCTTCTCATTTACGAAATTGTAGCATTAATAAATAAGTTTAACCTCGGGCTGAGTCATACTGCCTTCGATTTTATTTTTACCCTCGTCAAAACATTTATATTAAGTTTTGGGTTGATAGGGTATTTTTTTAGTATTTGGAAGTCTAAGAAAGTAACATTGCTGTTTGTTTCGATTGTGGCCTTATTAATTGGTGATTTATTTGATACGTTAAATTATTTGCTATTTATTGATGACTTGTTCTCAGAAGGCCTGTTTTTACAATACATGTTCTCCATTTTAGGACTCTTTCTATTTTACAAGTTTTGCAGTTACCCAAACGATGAGGTTCTTATATAAATTTTAGGCTTAATACCCAAGTTTTTCGCGCACTCTGGATAAAACATCATTTGCGATTTTAGTAGCTTTTAGAGCGCCAAACTCTAAGGTTTTATCCACTTCTTCAAGGTTTTCCATAAAGTAGCTATAGCGACTACGCTCCTCTGAGAAACGTTCCAAGATTAATTTGTACAAAGCCTGCTTTGCATGACCATAACCGTAATTTCCTCCTTCATAGTTTCCGCGCATAACTTCTGTTGCTTTGGAAGAGGCCAATAATTGGTATAAGGCAAATACATTGCAAGTGTCCGGGTTTTTAGGATCTTCCATCGGGGTGCTATCAGTAGCTATACCCATAACTTGTTTTCGAAGTTTCTTATCGTTCAAAAAGATATCAATGTGATTTTTTTTTGATTTGCTCATTTTAGTGCCATCTGTTCCTGGAACTAACATGGTGCTTTTTTGCACTTGAGCTTCTGGTAGGACGAAGGTTTCACCTAATTGTGCATGAAAACGTGAAGCCACATCTCTAGTCATTTCTAAATGTTGGAGCTGGTCTTTGCCAACGGGAACTATTTCCGCATCGTATAAAAGGATATCTGCTGCCATAAGCATGGGATACGTAAATAATCCAGAATTAATATCTTCCAGTCTGTCTGCCTTGTCTTTAAATGAATGTGCTAACGTAAGACGTTGATAAGGAAAAAAACAACTTAGGTACCAAGAGAGTTCTGTCACCTGAGGGATATCGCTTTGACGATAGAAAACGGTTTTTTCAATGTCCAACCCGAAGGCCAGCCATGTTGCGGCAGTACTATAGGTGTTGGAACGTAATTCTGTAGCACCTTTTATTTGTGTTAAGGAATGCAAATCAGCAATAAATAAAAAAGAATCATTTTTTGGATTGTTTGCCATTTCGATGGCTGGGATAATAGCTCCAAGAATGTTTCCTAAATGCGGAGTACCTGTGCTTTGTATGCCTGTTAAAATTCTGGACATAAGTTTTTCCTGTGATGTCAGGAACCTTTTTAATTAAACATAGTTTTCAGCAAAGTTACTTTTTTTAGCCCATTCACATTATTCAAATCGTTATTTTTGAATTTCAATGAGGTTATTTCGAAATATATTTTTTACGCTTTATCGAATTTGGTTCTATATATTAGTAGCCCTACCTATACTGGTCTTGTTTCCTTTTTTACTGATAAGTATCCTCAAAGAAAGCAGGTATCCATATTTTTTTAAGTTGGCACGTGTCTGGGCAGCTATTATTCTCTTTGGAATGGGCTTCTATCCTGTTGTTAAAAGAGAGGCTACCTATAAAAAGGGGGCGAGTTATATGTTTGTTTCGAACCATACCTCGATGGCAGATATTATGCTGATGCTATATGTTAGCAAGAATCCTTTTGTATTTGTGGGTAAAAAAGAGTTATCGAAGATTCCGCTGTTTGGGTTCTTTTATAAACGCACCTGTATTCTTGTTGATCGAAGCAATCCTAAAAGTAGACGGGATGTTTTTGAAATTGCGCAACAAAAACTGAATCAAGGCTTAAGTGTTTGTATTTTCCCAGAGGGCGGAGTTCCTGAAGATAAGAGCTTGTTATTGGATATGTTTAAGGATGGAGCATTTCGCCTGGCAATAGAACATAATATTCCAATTGCACCAATGACCTTTCATGATAATAAAAATCGCTTTTCATACGATTTCTTTAGTGGATGCCCAGGTAGGATGCGAGCAAAAATCCACAACGTGATTCCTACAGGAATATTAGGTTTAGAGGATAAGAGAATGCTTAGGAACCAGACGTACGAGATTATTCTTAAGGAGTTACAACAGCCAACGGTATAAATAAAAAAACCGTCCTATGGCGAAGAACGGTTTTAATATGTTTGGTATTCCCAAACCAACTAAAAAACTAACCTAAAACTTGTAACTTAATCCAGTATAGACTCCTAAATAATAAGGTTTGAAGTCGACAGACGAATCTGAATACGGATTAAGCTGATACTTAAACATTGGTTCAATATTAAACTTAAATTTTTTAGATAATTTATAATCAACACCTAGTCCTACGTTGGTCGAAAAACTAACTGAAGATAGATTATTTGCTTCTCCTAAGGTACTTTCAAAATCTCCTGCATTTACAGACACTTCGTTACTTCCAAGAAATAAAGTGCTGACACCTCCAATAACATTGATACCAATTTTGTTATTAAGTAGTGAATATTTTAGTTCTACAGGAACTTCATAATAAGAGATGCTTTGAACTATATTGACCTCTCCGTTTGTTGCCTTAGGCGTGATGTTTTCAAAAGCTGCTTCTCCACTTATATTATTATCAGCTAAAGAACCTTTGTCAACAGCAGTCAAAACGGTAGCTCTACCTCCATAATCAACACTCTGCAAAGCTGCTGAAACGGGACCTGTTCCTAGTTCAACACCGGCCGTAGCATAGCTAAGATCGACATTGCTTATTCCAGATCGCACACTAAGGCGCTCACTCACTGCGTAACTAACCTGTACCCCATAACTAAAATTAACAGCTCCAGTTTGAGAGTTATCTGCAAAGGAGGGGTCTATTGAAGACCCATTGCTCAAAGAGCTATAATACACAGGAGCAAAATTAGGTGCAACCTCCCAAGGGCGATCAACTTTGGTTTTTTCTTCGGCTACTGCCTCTTTAATTATTTTTTGCTCTTCAATAGCCTCAAGAATGGATTGTTTGTTTTCTTGTTTTTTTGCTACCTTTAAGCTAGAGGCTTCAGTTGTAGTTTTGTCTGCGTTTTTTTCGGTTGCAGCTATATCTGTTTTAACGGTTTCAGCAATAGAAATATCCTTTTTAATAAGAGGGTTTGTTTTTTCAACTCCACCAACTTCTTGATTCATTTTTTCTGAAAGTGCTTTTTTTTGATTAGAAACTATTGCAACAGCTTCTTTTTTAGCATCAATAATAGTTGGAATGTTGTCTTTAATCAATTTATTCTTTTGAACAATTGTTTTTTCTTGTAGCTGGCTATTTTCTAAAGCTTTCGTTTCAACAGCGATTGCATCTTGAGACGATTTTGTCTTATTGTAAATTGCTTTTTTAGAATTTGAATTATCAACCGATTTAATTTTTGAAGCATTTTCGGTTTCATTAGGAACTATCACGGCTGTATTTTCTTCTGAAGTAATTACCTCCTTATTAAGTATCTTCTCTTTAATCAATGGGTTTTTATCGCCATCCACTTCTAAAGATCGAGTTGTTTCGTCATTTGTAACAATAGGAGAATCGATGTTGGAAGTGTTAAATACTGAATTTCCAATAGTAAGTAATAATGCTAACAGAGCAGCCACACCACCCATTTTCCACCAAAGAGGAATCAAACTGCGGTCCTTTTTCCTCTTTTCTAAAGAAGCCTGTATACTACCCCAGACTTCAGGTGAAGGGGAAACTTCAAAATCGTTGAAGCGATCTTTAAAAAGCTTGTCTATATGCTTTTTGTCTTTCATAAACCTAATCTCACAATCGAGATAATACTAATTTAAAATTTAATTGTATGATGCTCTGTTCGCACTATTGTAATCATCAATCTTTATTTTCAATATGTTTCTAGCTCTTGCCAGGTTGGATTTAGACGTACCATCCGAGATTCCTAACATTTTGGCAATCTCTTTATGTGAATAATCATCCATCACGTACATCGTAAAGACCAATCTATATCGATCCGGTAATTGTTGAATAATTTTCAGTAGAAAGTCCAAAGGGATTCCTTCATCTTCTACCAAAACATCAGCTTCATCCTTGATCTGGTCTTCTCTCACTATGTCAAAAACACGTTGTTTACGATATTTTTGAAGAACAGTGTTTACGGTAATGCGTTTCATCCACCCTTCAAAAGAACCTTTGTCTTTAAACTGATCTACTTTTTTGAAAATAGTTAAGAAAGCATCTTGCAAACTATCTTCAGCTTCAGCATAATTAGGAGAATAACGAAGGCAAATTGAAAAGAGAGTACTAGAATATCGCTGGTACAACTCTCCCTGTGCCGTAGCTTCTTGCTTCTTACATTGTATGATGAGCTCGTCTAAAGTCAAATGCAGTCCCGTGAGTTATTATTTAAATTGTAGCAACTTACATCATTTGGTAAGCGGCAACCATAATAATCAAGGTTTCTACATAAACTAGATGCCAATTGATTAAAAGGGTTGCGTGCGGGGATATGTTAATTATTTTATGGCTTCAATAGAGGCTTTGATTTTAACCTCTAATTCTTCCATTAATTCAGGATTATCCAATAATAAATTTTTAACAGCATCCCGTCCTTGCCCTAGTTTCGTTTCGTCGTAGCTAAACCAAGAACCGCTCTTTTTGATGATTTCAAAGTCAACCCCTAAGTCAATGATTTCGCCTACTTTGGAAATCCCTTTACCGTACATAATATCAAATTCGACAGTTCTAAATGGAGGAGCCACCTTATTTTTTACCACTTTAACGCGGGTTTTATTTCCCTGAACGTTGCTATCCGTATCTTTAATTTGAGTTGATCTTCTTATGTCTAATCGAACCGAAGCGTAAAATTTCAGTGCGTTTCCTCCAGTGGTAGTTTCAGGATTCCCGAACATCACCCCAATTTTCTCACGCAATTGATTGATAAAAATAACCGTACAATTTGTTTTACTAATAGAGCCTGTTAATTTCCTTAAAGCCTGCGACATTAAACGAGCATGAAGTCCCATTTTACTATCACCCATCTCCCCTTCAATTTCACTCTTTGGAGTTAAGGCTGCAACAGAATCAATTACAACAATATCTATAGCCCCACTCCGAATTAAATTGTCTGTGATTTCCAAGGCCTGTTCTCCGTTGTCCGGTTGCGAAATAATGAGATTTTCAATGTCTACGCCTAAACTTTCCGCATAATACCTATCAAAGGCATGCTCTGCATCAATAAAGGCAGCTATCCCACCTTTTTTTTGAGCCTCCGCAATAGCATGAAGTGTCAAGGTGGTTTTTCCAGAAGATTCTGGACCATATATTTCAACTACTCTACCTCTTGGATAGCCTCCAACACCAAGGGCGACATCTAGTCCAAGAGATCCTGTTGGGATAACATCCACCTCTACAATGGCCTTATCCCCCATTTTCATTACGGTTCCCTTTCCGTAGGTTTTATCAAGTTTATCTAATGTAAGCTTTAATGCTTTTAATTTTGCTTCGTTTTCGTTACTCATCGATTATAATTATTTAGTGAAGGAGCCGATAGGCTAAAGTACTATTTCTTCATCGCTATGGCAATATGAAATATCTGGAAACTATTTATTTTGTTAACAGGCGTCCCCTTTTAGTTTTGTTGATGACAAATATATGCAGATATTGGAATAATTCCTAATTTTGGAAACATTCCAATATTTAAATTTTCAAATGAGATGATTGTCGTGACTTGCGACTATTGAATTTAATGTTTTTTATTCATTTTGGAATGAATTTTTTGTGAGCTCCTTAAATGATAAGTCTTGAATTGAAGCTCTATGAGCTGTTGTGTTTTCTTGAGGTTCTGAATGAAGTGATTTTACCGCTGAGATAATAATAGATTTGTTTAAATAACGTCTTTTTTACCTATGAACTTTTAAATGGGGCGGTCATGCGGTTTAGTTGTATAACATTGGACTCTTTAGAATTTGTGGGTTAGAATATTGGTTGAGATTTCGTCAACAAACAAGAAAGCAGTATTTTTGCCAAAATTTTATTACATTATTTATTCTTTTCACTAAAAAAGTATAGCATGCAACTGTACAACACCTTAAGTGCGAAAGAGAGAGCAGAGCTTTTGGAAGCCGCCGGAGAAGACCGGTTGACGCTATCTTTTTACCAATATGCCAAAATTGGCAATGTCGATATTTTTAGAAACCATTTGTTTGTGGCCTGGCATGACCTCAATGTCTTAGGACGCATTTATGTAGCTGGTGAAGGAATTAACGCCCAGCTATCAATTCCAGCAACTCGATTTAAAGAGTTTAAAGAGTTTTTGGAAGGTATTTATTTTCTCAATAATGTTCGGCTTAACATTGCGATAGAACATGATCTAAAGTCGTTTTTGAAATTAAAAGTAAAAATTCGAAACAAGATTGTTGCCGATGGGTTAAATGACGACACTTTCGATGTCACTAACAAGGGTGTTCACGTTGGAGCAGAGCGATTTAACAAACTTATCGAAGATCCCGATACTGTATTAGTTGATATGCGCAATCATTACGAAAGTGAAATAGGTCGTTTTAAGGGGGCTATCACCCCAGATGTTGATACTTTTCGTGATTCATTGGACATTATTGAGGAAGATCTAAAAGATCATAAAGAGAACAAGAAATTGGTAATGTATTGTACAGGTGGAATTCGTTGTGAAAAGGCGAGTGCATACTATAAACATAAAGGGTTTAAGAATGTTTTTCAATTAGAAGGAGGAATTATTGAGTATGCGCGTCAGGTTTCAAATAAAGGTTTAGAGAATAAATTTATTGGAAAAAATTTCGTTTTTGATCATAGGAGAGGTGAACGGATTACAGAGGATGTGATTGCACAATGCCACCAATGTGACGCCGCTTGCGATACTCATGTAAATTGTGACAATGAAGCCTGTCATTTGTTGTTTATTCAATGTGAGAGTTGTGCTTCTGAAATGGAGAATTGCTGTAGTGACGAATGTAAGGAAGTCATTCAACTACCTTATGAGGAGCAAAAAAGGTTAAGACAAGGGATTCCAAATAGTAATAAGATTTTTAAGAAAGGACGTTCAGAAAAGCTGAAATTCAAAAAGTAGTCTAAGTTTTAAATTGGTATCTTTACTCCTAAAATTAGTTGTTTAATTTTTTCGTCTCTCTTTGTTAAAAGAGAGCTTTATATATAAAAATATGGGCTGTACAAGCTGTGCCACAGGCACTGACGGTCAGCCAAAAGGATGCAAGAACAATGGTACTTGCGGAACTGATGGCTGTAATAAATTGACCGTATTCGACTGGCTTTCTAATATGACACTTCCTGCAAATATGGAGCCTTTTAAAGGTGTGGAAGTCCGTTTTAAAAATGGAAGGAAACACTTCTATTTAAATTCTGAAAATTTTTCTCTTAGTATTGGTGATATTGTGGCTACCGAAGCGGATTCTGGTCATGATATTGGAATTGTAACGCTTACTGGAGAATTGGTGCGTGTTCAAATGAAGAAAAAAAAGGAGAATCCTAATCCTGAAGTACTTCCTAAAGTGTACCGTAGGGCGTCTCAAAAGGATATTGACATTTGGCAGAAGGTTCGAGATAAAGAAGCAGCTGTACAAAAAAGATCTAGAGAGATTGCAATTCGCTTAGGTCTTCAAATGAAAATAAGTGATGTTGAGTTTCAGGGAGACGCCTCGAAAGTTGTATTTTATTATACAGCCGAAGAAAGAGTAGACTTCAGAGAATTGATCAAAGAGTTCGCTAGAACTTTTAATAGTCGTATTGAGATGAAGCAGGTAGGATTTCGTCAAGAGGCGGCGCGTTTGGGTGGAATTGGTTCATGTGGGCGGGAATTATGTTGTTCGACTTGGCTAACTGATTTTAGATCAGTGAATACGTCTGCCGCTCGTTATCAACAGTTATCTTTGAACCCTCAGAAACTTGCTGGGCAATGTGGAAAATTGAAGTGCTGCCTAAATTATGAATTGGACACCTATTTAGATGCCTTGGATGGCTTTCCGAAGAGTGATGTAAAATTGGCCACCGAAAAAGGAATGGCGGTTTGTCAGAAGACAGATATTTTTAAGGGATTACTTTGGTATGCCTATGAGAAAGAGAGTGGAAGTTGGCATCAACTTTCGTTAGAAAAAGTAAATGAAATTATCACAGTCAATAAAAAAGGTAAGAAAGTTGCCAGTTTAGAAGAATTCATTGAAGAGATTGTTGTTCCAGATAAGGAGCTATTTAGCAATGTTGTAGGACAGGATAGTCTTACACGTTTTGACAGGCCAAAGCAAAATAGAAACAAGCGTCGAAATAAAGGTAAAAGTCAAAACCAGAATAAGGGAGTAAAACGAGGAGGAAATAAATCTGGAAACCAACCAAAAAGTAAGAACAAAAACAGAAATCGAAAACCTCAAAAAAATGCGAAATAGTATTGCATTTATTGCCCTTCTTTTTTTAATATTTTCTTGTGATACCGGCATCATTGCTAGTAAAACTAAGACCTTTCCAGGAATTTGGAATAAAGATGAGGTGGTGAATTTTGAGGTTCCACAATTAGATTCGTTGAGAAAATACAATGTGTTTTTGCACGTTAGAAATAGTAACGAGTATAAGTTTAACAATCTTTTTTTAATTGTTTCGATGAATTTTCCTCACGGAATGACAGTTACAGATACGTTAGAATATCGAATGGCAAATCCAGATGGGTCTTGGCTTGGTGAAGGCATTGGTAGTATAAAGGAAAATAAGTTTTGGTATAAAGAAGATGTTTCCTTTTTTGAGGAAGGGATTTATTCCATTTCTATTGAGCAAGCGGTCCGCAATAACGGTGAGGTAGATGGCGTTACAAATTTAGAAGGAGTTACTGATGTTGGCTTTAGTATAGAGGAAGTCTTTCAACAATAGTGTTATGACAAACAAACAAGCAAACAAGAAAAAAAAGCCTCAAGATGAAACAGCAAGGCATAGAAGAACTTTTTGGAAGCTCTTCGCTGGCGGAATAGGACTTCTTTTATTGGTCTTTTTATTTGCTTCTTGGGGTTTATTCGGAAGCCTTCCAGATGAAACTAGTTTGGAGAATCCAGAAAAGAACCTCGCTACCGAAATTATTTCTTCAGATGGGAAAACAATTGGGAAGTTCTATAAAGAAAACAGAACTCCTGTTCCCTTTCAGGAGTTGCCAGATCATTTGGTGAAAGCGTTAATTGCTACTGAGGATGTTCGTTTTTACGATCATTCAGGGATCGATGCCAAAGGAACGGTAAGAGCGTTTGCTTTTTTAGGATCTAGAGGAGGCGCAAGTACTATTACGCAGCAATTAGCAAAGCTGTTTTTTACAGATAATGTATCAAAGAACAAATTTCAAAGAGGGGTTCAAAAAATTAAAGAATGGGTGATTGCAACGCGACTCGAACGGCGTTATACTAAAGAAGAAATCATTACTATGTATTTTAACGAATATGATTTCTTGAATCAGGCAGTAGGGATTGAATCGGCGTCAAACATTTATTTCGACAAGGCACCTTCCAAATTAAATACTTCCGAATCTGCGATGCTGGTTGGAATGTTTAAAAATTCGTCGCTTTATAATCCATTAAGGAACCCTCAAGGTGTAAAGAATAGGCGAAATGTTGTACTGGCTCAAATGGAGAAGTATGACTACATTACTGAAACTGTTAAAGATTCGCTACAAGCACTTCCTTTGGATATGAACTATACTGCGCAAGGGCATAACGAAGGCCTTGCCACCTATTTCAGAGAGTATGCTAGAGCTTTTATGACAGATTGGATTAAAGACAACCCTAAGTCTGACGGTTCTAAATACAACATATACAGTGACGGATTAAAAGTGTATACAACGATTGATAAAAAAATGCAAACCTATGCTGAACAAGCAATGGATGAGCATCTTGCAAACCTTCAAAAAGAGTTCGATAGGCAGAATAAGAAGAATAAAACAGCACCTTTTCGGGATATTACAAAAGAAGAAACTGACAAAATCATGAAAACCGCGATGCGTAGAAGTGATCGTTGGAAAGAAATGAAAAAGCAGGGAAAAGACGAAAAGATAATTATTGAAAGCTTTAAGAAAAAAACCAATATGCGAATTTTTTCTTGGAGCGGTGATATCGATACTATTATGTCTCCTATGGACTCCATTAGGTATTATAAATCCGTTTTGCAAGCGTCCTTGATGTCAATGACCCCTCAAACCGGTGAAGTTAAGGCCTGGGTGGGAGGAATCAATTACAAGCATTTTAAATATGATATGGTTAAAACGGGTAAGCGGCAAATAGGCTCTACTTTTAAACCTTTTGTATATGCAACGGCAATTGATCAAATGCATATGTCTCCTTGCGACACTTTACCAAATACTCCTTATACTATTGAGGTTGGAAAATATGGTTTACTAGAACCATGGACCCCAAAAAATGCGGGGGGAAAATATGGTGGGATGTTATCACTTAAAAATGCACTAGCTAATTCGGTAAATACAGTTACTGCTAGATTGATAGATCGAGTTGGGCCCAGACCTGTGATTGATTTAGTTGAAAAGATGGGGGTCAATACTGAAGAAATGCCGGAAGCACCTTCAATTGCTCTTGGAACACCAGATGTTTCTTTATTCGAAATGGTAGGTGCATATAGTACTTTTGCGAATGAGGGAGTTTTTGTAAAGCCAACCTTAATTCAACGCATTGAAGATAAAAATGGAACAGTTTTATACCAGCACGTACCCGAAACTAAAGATGTTATAAGTAATGAGACTGCATATGTGACGGTTAGTTTGATGGAGGGAGTTACACAGTCAGGTTCTGGATCTAGACTTCGTCATACTTGGAGAGGCGGAAATGGGGCATATAAAAAAGCCGTAACAGGATACCCATATGGATTTAAGAATCCAATTGCTGGAAAAACAGGAACTACACAAAATAATAGTGATGGTTGGTTTATGGGGATGGTTCCAAACCTAGTAACAGGTGTTTGGGTTGGAGGCGAAGATCGTGCTATACATTTCCCTACTACTGAATATGGCCAAGGAGCAACTATGGCTTTGCCCGTTTGGGCTTTGTATATGAAAAAGTGTTATGCCGATGAGAACTTGGAGGTATCTAAAGGAAGTTTTAAAAAGCCTTCTAGACTTTCAATTGTTACGGATTGCTCTAAATGGAAAGACGAAAAAGGAGATGTCGAAGAAATTCCTGATGAGCTGGATTTTTAATTCTAAAAAATACATCTTAGACCCCATTGGTTTTCCTAACCTCGGGGGTTTTTTTATAGTTCCAATTTCAGTATTTTTATAAAAAATAAACAGATATGATTAACAAGACCGTTGCAAACGTCACGGAAGCCTGTAAAGGAGTGGAAGATGGCATGACGTTTATGCTAGGAGGCTTTGGACTTAGCGGAATTCCAGAAAATTCTATTGCAGAATTGGTGCGCTTAAATGTTTCGGAGGTTACCTGTATATCGAATAATGCTGGAGTGGACAATTTTGGGCTTGGACAGTTGCTTCAGAAGCATCAAATAAAAAAAATGATTTCTTCCTATGTTGGAGAAAATGCGGAGTTTGAAAGACAAATGTTGAGCGGAGAATTGGAAGTTGAATTAATTCCGCAAGGAACCCTAGCACAAAGATGTTTGGCAGCTCAAAGCGGCATACCAGCATTTTATACGCCAGCGGGTTACGGGACCGAAGTTGCTGATGGAAAAGAATCGCGAGAATTTAAAGGTAAGATGCACTTAATGGAAAGAGCTTTCGAAGCCAATTTTGCCTTTGTAAAAGCATGGAAAGGGGATGAAGCGGGGAATCTTATTTTTAAGGGAACGGCGCGAAATTTTAATCCAAATATGTGTGGAGCGGCAACCATTACTGTAGCTGAGGTTGAAGAATTATTACCGGCTGGAAGTTTGGATCCAAACCAAATTCATATTCCAGGGATATTTGTGCAGCGCATTTTTCAAGGAGAACGCTATGAAAAACGTATTGAGCAGTTAACGGTAAGAAAAAAAGGGTAAGGTATGCTAGACAAAAATCAGATCGCACAGCGAATTGCGAAGGAAGTTAAAGACGGATATTACGTAAACCTTGGAATTGGAATACCTACGCTGGTTGCCAATTTTGTAAGGGAAGATATAGAAGTAGATTTTCAAAGCGAAAATGGAATTCTAGGAATGGGACCTTTCCCTTTTGATGGAGAGGAAGACCCAGATTTAATTAATGCAGGAAAGCAGACGATCACGGCCTTACCAGGAGCATCATTTTTCGATTCCGCTACCAGTTTCTCTATGATCCGTGGACAACATGTTGATTTAACAATTTTAGGGGCCATGGAGGTTTCTCAAAATGGAGACATCGCCAACTGGAAGATTCCTGGTAAAATGGTAAAAGGCATGGGAGGAGCGATGGACCTCGTTGCTTCTGCGGATAATATAATCGTCGCCATGATGCATACAAATAGAGCTGGTCAATCAAAATTATTAAAGGATTGTAGTCTGCCACTTACGGGAGTGAATTGTGTTAAGAAAATCGTTTCAAATTTAGCGGTGCTAGAAGTGAAAGATGGAAGATTTAAACTATTGGAGCGTGCTCCAGGGGTTTCGGTTGACGAAATCAAAGAAGCTACAGAAGGTGAGCTTATAATTGAAGGCGATATTCCCGAAATGAAATTTTAAGAATGCAAATTAGATCCTTATCTGGAAGGCTAGCGGGCTACAATTATATTGTGGGTCGAGATTATGAGACCATTCAGGATCGAATTCTTCGAAATACCTTAATTGCGGTCGATTATTTGCATAGAACCAATGCCCTTACCGTTTCTTATGAGGTCGATGGGATTCTAAATCATTGATATACTAACTGCGGATGATATGCATAATATTAACATAGTTCCTGGAGAGCGAAATATATAACCATAGGCTCAATACATAATGTTTTATGATACCCACGGAGCGGTCTTTAGAAAAAACCATAAGAAACAATGGTTCCGCGAAGAAGTCTTCATAATAAAAATGACCAATCAAGTCGCTAAGGGATTAGGTGCGGATAAAAGGTCCAATTATGGACGCGATTATTATCCAGTTGAAAGTGTTATTTCTACCAAAAAAAGATGAAAATTTCACTAAGACATTAAATTGCCGAAGGGTAAAACATCTTATTAAGTACGGTAATAACGTAGGAGAACACGCATTAATTCAATTTAAATGTTAAAATTTAATGTACTTCAACGAATAATTGAGCGGTTAATCGTTTTTTATACATGTTCCTTCGCATATTAGCTATCCCAAGTTTAACGAACCAAACCTACTTATGCAAAATATTATTAATTCCCTAAAAAATACAATGCGACTTGTAAAAAGTGTTTTGTATGTGGCGAAAAAAGTTTTTTTGTTAATTTAATTTTTTCAGAGTTAATTACCCCCGAATCTGCTACGATACAGATAAAGGTTAGCCCGTTCTTTGTGAGGTTAGAACGGGCTTTTTTTATTTCAATTTTTGCTAAATTCCCTTCGGAATAGCTTCAATCAATTTTTTAGTGTATTCTTTTATTGGATTCGCATAGATTTCATCAGCGTCTCCCAGCTCCTCAATTACTCCCGAATTCATTACTAATAATTGATCTGCCATGTATTTTACTACAGCCAAATCGTGAGAGATAAATATATAGGTAAACCCAAAGTCTTCTTTTAACTCATTTAAGAGATTCAGAACTTGGGCTTGCACCGATATATCCAAAGCAGAAACAGATTCGTCGCAAATCACTAGTTTGGGTTCCATAATTATAGCACGAGCAATCCCTACTCGTTGCCGTTGACCGCCAGACAATTCATGTGGATATCGATGATAAAAACCGTCATCCAGACCAACGCGATTCAACAGTGCTAACGCTTTCTCCTTTCTCTTTTTTCTCGAATTCCCAATTTGATGCACTTGCATTGGTTCGATCAACGCTTCCCCTATTATAAGGCGCGGATTTAAAGAAGAATACGGGTCTTGAAAAATGAGTTGTATTTCCTTTCTAAGTTTTCTTATTTCTGAAGTGGACAAGTTGGTTATTTCTTTTCCACGATACTTTACACTTCCTGAAGTAGCTTTTTCTAATTGCAAAATAGTCTTCCCTAGTGTGGATTTACCACAACCAGATTCCCCAACCAACCCTAGCGTTTCTCCTTCAAAGACTTCAAAACTTACTTCGTTTACGGCAGTAACAACAGACCTTGATTTAAATAAGCCCGCGTTGCTATAGTATTCTTTTTTTAGGTTGAAAACCTCTAGTAGTGGCTTTTGGGTATATATATATTTATGTTTTAAGGCGCGCTGTTGCGGAGTCACCTCCAACGGTTTAAAAGACTTATCAGCAATTGAGGAAATCGTGGGAAGTTTTTGTAGTCGCATGTCCAAAGTAGGGCGAGAAGCTAGTAATGCCTTTGTATATTCATCTTTTGGGGCGGTAAATAGATCAGTTACTTTTCCAGTTTCAACAATATCTCCTTGATACATTACGATAACCCGATCTGCAATTTCTGAGACCAATCCAAGATCATGTGAAATAAAGAGTAGACTCATTTCCGTTTCTTCCTGAAGCTCTTTTAAAAGCGAGATAACTTCTTTTTGAACCGTGACATCTAACGCGGTAGTTGGTTCATCTGCAATCAGTAATTTCGGTTTACAGGCAATAGCCATAGCGATCATAATACGTTGCATTTGTCCACCACTAATTTGATGTGGATAGCTGTTAAGTATTTCATTGGGACGAGGCAACTTAACCTTTTCTAATAGCACGAGTGTTTCTTTTTTCGCTTCAGATGAAGATAGCTTTAAATGCTGTCGAAGAATTTCAGAAACCTGAAAACCGCAAGTCAGAGATGGGTTTAGTGCACTCATTGGCTCTTGAAAAATCATGGCAATTTCATTTCCTCTTATTGTTTGAAGCGCTTTGTCATTTTCTTCAATAAGATTTTTTCCATTAAAGATGATTTCCCCTTCAATATGACTCGTTTTTCGAGGAAGCAAGCCCATTATTGCTAAGGAAGTAACAGATTTTCCAGAGCCAGACTCACCAACAACTCCAAGGATCTCGTTTTCAACTATTTCAAAGGAAATATTATGAATAACTTCTTTTCGAGGTTTTTTAGTTCCGAAGGAAATAGACAATTCTTTTACCTTAAGTAGTGTTTTGTACGACATTTCACCAAAGATAATATTTTAGAGTCGGGTTTGTAAAATTCTTTTAACCTACTGAATCCATAGGGCTTGAAGGATTATAGAGATTATTGTTAATAAGTTTCCTTTGTCGTTCATCGAGTATAATTTCATTTTTCATAAAAAAATGGTTCTTTTATTGCCGAATTCGAATATTCAAACCTAATTTATTAACAAAAACACTAATTAATCATGAGAAAAATCAACAAAATGATTTTTCTTTTTGTGTTAGCCGCGTTTGTTTTCTCGTTTGGGACAACAAAAGTAATTTCTCAGAATAAGGCTGATGAAAAAAGAAATGTCAAAAAACCAGCAAGTCTTTTAGTTTTTAATGACACAAAAACTTACACAACTTCAAACACTTCACAATTATTTCAAGAAGTTCTCTCCCCCTCCTCAAAGACTTCTTTCACAACCGTAAAACAAGAACAAGACCAGTTAGGTTTTACACATCAGAAACTTCAACAATATCATAACGGAGTTAAAGTAGAGTTTGGAACTATAATCATCCATAGTAATAATGGAGCGATTAAATCATTAAGTTCAGAATACTATCCAATTCAGGATGATTTTGAAGTAAATCCTGAAATAAGCAATATTCAGGCTTTTAATAAAGCAATAAATCACACGGGTGCACAAAACTATATGTGGGAGTATCCTGATGCCGCTAAAGAAATGGATGACTACCAAAAACCGGCAGGTGAATTGGTAATTATACCGAATTTTGATAGCGGAAGAGATGTTGCAGATATTAACGAATATAAACTTGCATATAAATTCGACATTTTTGCTACTAACCCAATAAGTCGAGGAAATTTATATATAGATGCTATTACGGGTCGCGCTTTATTATTTGATGCAATTATTAAGCACGCAACAACATTTGGTCATGTTGGAGCTAAACGAGCGACTGTTGAAACAGAAATTGACTATTGTAATAGAATAGACAATGAAGATTTTATGGCAGTTGTAAGCGGTACTGGTGCAACAAGATATAGTGGAAGTCAAACGATTGAAACTAGGTTGAGTGGTAGCAACTACATCTTGGAAGATACCGGGAGAGATGTTTATACCCGTGACGCCTTAAATCAGGCACCAGGTAATACCTATCCATATGTGACAGATTATTCCCAGTTTACTGATAATGATAACAACTGGACCTCAGGAGAACATAATAATTCAGCGAAAGACAATGCCGCTTTAGATGCGCATTGGGGAGCGATGATGACTTACGACTACTGGCAGAGTCAACACAATAGAGATAGTTATAATGGTTCTGGGGCACAGATTAGAAGCTATGTACACGTAGATAACAATTACAACAATGCCTTTTGGAATGGATCGGTTATGTCTTATGGAGATGGATCTTGTGTTTCTGAAGGATGTAATGGGTTTGATGCTTTAACATCTATTGATGTTGCAGCTCATGAGATTGGTCATGCCGTAACAACTTTTACTGCGAATTTAGCCTACCAAAGAGAACCTGGAGCCTTAAACGAAGGGTTTTCAGATATTTGGGGAGCGGCGGTTGAGCATTTTGCAAAAGGAAACGGTAGTGATACAAATCCAACCGCAGCCGTTTGGTTAATTGGTGATGAAATTGATAGACGAAGTGGTTCTGCTGCTTTACGTTCGATGAGCAATCCAACTTCTCAGGGTCAACCGGACACCTATGGAGGTTCCAATTGGATCAATCCAAATTGCGGAACACCAACAAATAGCAATGACTATTGTGGAGTGCATACCAATTCTGGTGTATTGAACTACTGGTATTATTTATCTGTAGTGGGTGGATCTGGAACGAATGATATTGGAAATGCCTTTAATGTTGCTGGAATTGGGATGACGAAGTCGTCAGCAATTTCATATAGAACGTTAAACACCTATTTAACGGCTAATTCAACTTTTGCTAATACAAGAACTGGAGCAATCCAATCTGCTATTGATCTTTATGGAGCAGGTGGTGCTGAAGAGCAAGCGGTAACTAACGCTTGGCATGCAGTTGGAGTTGGCGCTGCTTATGGTGGTGGTGGAAACTACTGTGCTTCTGCAAGTACAAATACTAATGACGAATACATTAGTAGAGTTCAACTAGGAACTATTGACAACGCCTCTGGAGCTCAATTCTATTCAGATTTTACAAGTATTTCTACAGGTTTAACAGAAGGACAAGCGTATACCATTACGGTAACTCCAACTTGGACAGGTACTGTTTATGCTGAAGGTTATGCCGTTTGGATTGACTATAATGATGACAAAGATTTTAGCGATGCAGGAGAACTTGTATGGTCTAAAGCTGCTTCTACAAATACACCAAATAGTGGTACGTTTACAGTTCCAACTGGAACTGCTGGAACAGCCACTAGAATGCGTGTTTCTATGAAGTATAACGCTATTCCAACCGAGTGCGAATCCTTTACTTATGGTGAAGTTGAAGATTACACGGTTAATTTGGGAGCAGGAACTCCAGACACTCAGGCACCGAGTGTTCCAACGAGTTTAGCTGCCTCGAATGTTACCCAGACGACTGTTGATCTTTCATGGACTGCATCAACAGATAATGTAGGAGTAACGGGATATGATATTTATCAAGGAGCTACTAACTTAGGGACAGTTACGGGAACTTCAGAACAAATTACTGGATTAACAGCTTTAACAGCTTATTCGTTTAGCGTACGGGCTCGAGATGCTGCTGGAAATATTTCAGGAGCAAGTAATACTGTTAACGTAACTACCACTGGCGGTGGTGGTGGGGGCTGTACAGGCGGTATTTCTTCTTTACCTTATTCTGAGAGTTTTGAAAGTGGTTTAGGGGCTTGGACACAATCTACAGCAGATGATATTAATTGGACACGAGATAGTGGTGGAACTCCATCATCTAATACAGGGCCATCTGGTGGGTCACTGGGATCCTGGTATATGTATGTTGAAGCTTCTGGAAACGGAACGGGTTATCCAAACAAGCGAGCGATTTTAAACTCTCCTTGTTTTAATTTAAGTGCAGAAAGTGCTGCGAACTTTAGCTTCAGCTATCATATGTATGGAGCTGCAGATATGGGAAGTATTGCATTGGAAGCAAGTAATGACAATGGTGCTACTTGGACCAGCCTATGGAGTGAGACAGGAAACAAAGGGAATGCTTGGTTAAGTGCAAATATCGATCTTGCTGGCTATGTTGGTGGAAGTGTTCAATTGCGATTTAATCGTGTTACAGGATCTACTTGGCAGGCAGATATTGCAATTGACAATATTAGTGTTACTGCTGGTGGGGGGAACCCTCCAACTGGGTATTGTGCATCTAATGGTAATAATACCAGTGATGAGTATATCCAACGAGTGCAAATAGGAAGCATTAATAATGCAACTGGTGCATCGGCGGGAGGATATGGAGACTATACAAATCTTTCAACGTCATTAAGTAGTAGTAACAGTATTACTATTACACCATTATGGACAGGAACAATTTACAATGAGGCATATGCTGTCTTTGTAGATTGGAATCGAGATGGTGACTTTGGTGATGCTGGAGAATTGGCTTATTCACGAGCTGCTTCAACTGCAACACCTGTTACGGGAAGTTTCAATGTGCCAACAGGAGCATCTGCTGGACCAACTCGAATGCGAGTGTCGATGAAATACAATGGCATACCAACTGCTTGTGAGAGTTTCCAATGGGGAGAAGTAGAAGACTATATTGTTGTAATTCCTTCTTCTATACAAGGATTTGGACCCAATACGGCTACAAATAGTCTTTCTGAAAGCGGAAATACTAAAATGTCCTTATATCCAAATCCAGTAAAGGGGAATACCTTGAATGTTGAGGTGTTGGATGCGAAGGCTACCGAATATATTATTTATAATATGATTGGTCAGGTTGTAACTAAAGCGTCATTCACCAATATAATTGATGTTTCATTACTACAAAGTGGTGTGTACATGATTCAGGTAAACGCTGGAGACGAGAAATTCGTCGAGCGCTTTATTAAGGAATAAATTGAAGTTTTCAAACCTAACTTAGTTTATTTTACCCAAAAGCCCATACGTCATTGACGTATGGGCTTTTTATTAAATTGAAAGTATCTCGTCGTCGTTTAGTGTTTCTTCACTCCGAAGTCTTAGAAATATTTGAGCGACCGTGATGGTGTCTTTTTCACAATAGATGACAATCCGGTCTATATCATTTTCTTCGTAGTATACATCTCGAACTTGGCTTCCATCAATGTCGTCTTTAGGAGATGGAATACCCAATACGTGTGCCATCAGTTTCAAAGAAGTAAATGTTTTATAATCACCAAATTTCCATAATTCTAAGGTGTCTAAATGAGGTACTTCCCAGGGTTTTTTTCCGAAGAGATTCAATTTAAAAGGAATATCAATGCCATTAATGATCATTCTTCTTGCGATATAAGGGAAATCGAATTCCTTTCCATTATGAGCACATAAAACGTGATGAGGCCTATTGAAATGTGTTTCAAGTAGGGCTTTAAACTCAATTAAAATGGACGTCTCCTCTCCGTGAAAACTGGTCACACGAAAATTTCGGACATCCCCGGTCATTTTAAAATACCCCACTGAAATACAAATGATTTTGCCAAACTCGGCCCAGATTCCTGCGCGATCATAAAACTCTTCTGGAGTAAAATCCTCCTTGCGTTGATACTTCGTTTTTAATTCCCATAAAAGCTTTGAAGTATCGTCAAGAGCGTTGAAATTGGAATGCAATGGAACGGTTTCAATATCCAAAAAAAGGATATGTTCCAAGTTAATTCGTTTAAGCATAAGTGTAATTACTTGCGAGGAGTGATTCTTAAAATTACAAAAAATTTATGAGCCAGCGTTTAGCATTTCGTAAACAGCATCAATGTAAGTGTAGAAATCGTTTGTAAAAGGCAACCCAGAACGTCCTCCGCGCTGATGGCCTAAGCGTACAATAATAAGCTCGTCTTCAGGAATTGAAATAACATACTGTCCAAGAATACCTCTCATAACAAAAATTTCCTTTTCGAGATGATCACTCAACCAAAAACCATAGCCATATTCAGGGCTTTCCTTAAAACGAGGAACGATAGATTTGGCTACAAAACTTGAATCGATTAGCTGTTTCTCGTTCCATTTCCCATAGTTTGAGTACAGCTTTCCAAAACGAGCAAAATCGCGTGCATTGCTGGCAATACAGCAATAGGACTTCGCCAATCGATTTTCGGGATCGTCTACTTGCCAAAGCGCTTCGTTTTCGAAACCCATAGGTTCCCAGAAAGCTTCGGAAAGATAGGTCGCTAACTTTTTACCACTAGCTTTTTCAATCACCATTCCGAGTAATTCTGTATTACCACTTAGGTATTTAAAACGATCTCCAGGAGTGTCAACCACTTCTAGATTAAGAATTGTTTCGGCTAAATTATCATCATAATAGGATCTGGCCGTAACACTAAACGGACTCGTATAAGATTCATCCCAATTAAGACCGGAGGCCATAGAGGAAAGATCACCAACCTTCATTGAACTATCAAATTTGGGATAAAAATCACTTACAGGTTGATTAAGATTTTTAATATATCCATCGTTAATTGCTTTGCCTAACAAAGCTGAGGTAATACTCTTGGCCATTGAAAAGGAATTGGTTTGTGATTCCCTTCCGTAGGATTCGGCATAGTTTTCATACCAGATACTGTCATTTTTAATAACAAGAAAAGCTATAGTGCCAAGTTCTTTGTTCGTTTCTAAAAGTGCGCTGGTAGCATCAACAATGTTGTAATCTTTATGATGATTCCATGGTTGAGGTTTGGTACTAGGAGGGATTGATTCATTTTCAAAATAGGTATGGTCATCAATAAAAGCAGTTGTATGCCCGGTCATGTATACCACACGAACCCCTTTCAAAATATAGTTGTAGTCGGTAATATAAAGCAATACAACTATTAGAAGTAGTAGAAAGATTAGACCCTTAAAAAAGCGTTTTGTGTATTTCATATTAGATTAAAAAAGGGATTGTTGTTTTACCGGATTCTCATGATCTAACAGCCATTTTTTACGATGCAAACCTCCCGCATAACCCGTTAAAGAGCCGTCGCTTCCTATCACTCGATGGCAAGGGATAATAATAGCAATTGGATTTTTACCGTTAGCCGATGCGGCGGCGCGAATCACTTTTGGATCTCCTAATTGGTTGGCCATTTTTTGATAAGAGGTTGTTTTTCCGAATAGAATTTCTTGTAATTCTTTCCAAACTCTTTTCTGAAACTCGGTGCCTACGGGAGACAGTTTTAAGTTAAATTGGGTGCGAGTTCCTTCGAAATATTCGGTAAGTTGTTTAACCGTATTTTTAATTTCTTGAAATTCGTGACCGCTGGTATTATAGCCGGGTTCTCCGCTTTCTTTGAATTCTGCTGCAAGCAATTCTAATTCAGAATTAAAACTTAACTGCATGCTACCAATAGGTGTGTCCAGATTTTGAATGTATAAACTCTCACTACTCATCTTCCTTGGTTTTATCTTGTAATCGTATTCCCATACGTTTTGCTCGTCGTTCCCAGTTTTTTCTGGCCTGCACCTGCATATCTTCTATGGCGTCACTCTCGTCCATTATTTCTAGACCTAGTAATGTTTCAATAATATCTTCCATCGTGACAATACCAGTTGTGTTTCCAAATTCATCCACTACCAAAGCAATATGTGCCCGTTGCTTGATGAAGGTCTCGAATAAATCGGGTATGGGAGTTTCGTCCTGTACAACAGTTATATCCCGCTTAATATCACCAAGGAGTTTGTCACCATGTTCTTCAACAATTTCTTCTAGTAGATCGTCCCGAAGGACAAATCCAGTAATATTATGACTCTTTTCCTTGTAAATGGGAATTCTGGAAAATTTTAAATTTTTATGAGTTTTGTGAAAATCATGTAGTGATGTCGATTCGTCTTCACTAGTTACAACGGGAAAGGGAGTCATGACATTTTTAGCAATTATTGATTTAAATAGGAGCAAATTTTTAATTACGGCGCTTTCGTTTTCTTCAAAAACACCTTCCTGTTCCGCAGTATCTGCAATAGCAATAAATTCTTCCCTGCTCATAGTACTAACATGAGCCGATTTGCCAATAAGTTTTGTAGTCAAAGTGAGTAGCCAAAGTATTCCTGTATATTTCAACGGAAAGATAATAACCTTTAAAAACAGCGCTGTAAAGCTTCCTAATTTCTTCCAGTAAGTGGCACCAATAGTTTTCGGAATTATTTCAGAAACAATTAAGATTAGCAAAGTCATAATGGCCGAAACGATTCCTACCATATTTACGCCAAGGATGTCAACCTTGTAAGGAAGTTTTTCTGCCTCTACACCAACGAGTATGGCTCCTACTGTATGGGCGATAGTATTTAGAGTTAGAATAGCAATTAACGGTTGGTCGATGTCTTTTTTAAATGCTGTTAAGGTTTTAGCAAATCCCTTTCCCTCCTGAGTTTTTACTTTTAGGTAAGTAGGAGTAAAACTTAATAATGCCGCTTCCAAAATGGAGCATAAAAAAGAAAAGAAGATTGAAAATAGCGCGTAAACTAATAGTAGCGTCATCGAGGTTTTTTTTTACAAGTTAGAACTTTATAAAAAGAATGGCCTTAAATGCACGATAAAAATCTACCAACCAACAAATTTTGGAGGCTCTATATTTTTAAGGTTCAGATACACAATGAGTTGCCCGCGATGATGTGTAACGTGGTCTTGAAGTAAATTTAATATTTGAAGTTTACTTTTAGGTCCAACAAAGAAATCCACAGTTTCACTTAAGGTTTCTTCAGAGGTATTTTTAATAATTTCCGAAGTGGCATCAAAGGCAGCACCAACTAGCTTTATTGTTTCTTCCTTTGTTTCTGGAATTAAGGATTCTTCTCGATTAGATTCGGTTTCGGTGAAATAAGTAGCGCTCAACCAATCCATGTTTCCTTTTATAAGCATGAGTTGCTCCTGAAAACTCATCTGCCGCTGGGTTGGTTTGAAGATGTAATCCTCTTCGGGTATTGCTTGAGCAATACCAATAAGATAGTTTTTTGAATTTTCCCATTTTTCAAGAAATGCCAATTTAACGTCAGTTTGTTGGGCCATAATTGCAGTTGTACAGAATAAAAAGAAAATAGATGGGCAGCGTTTTCATATCTGTAAATTTAGGAAATTAGTTTCACGACATCTTTGGAAAAATAGGAAGCAATAATATGAGCTCCGGCTCTTTTTATAGAAACTAATTGTTCCATCATTACCGCATCGTGATCCAACCAACCTTTTTCGGCAGCAGCTTTCAACATGGCATATTCTCCACTTACTTGATAAACGGCCACAGGAACATCCACTGCATTGCGAACATCTCTTACAATATCTAGATAACTCAGACCTGGTTTCACCATCACAATATCCGCACCTTCTTGTATGTCCATCAGGGTTTCTTTAATCGCCTCGTCTCTGTTGGCAAAATCCATTTGATAGGTTTTTTTGTCCTTCGGAATATTTTGTTGGTCGACAGGAGCAGAGTCTAGAGCGTCACGAAATGGACCATAAAATGCAGAGGCATACTTAGCACTATAGCTCATGATACCAGTATCATGAAACCCTTCATCTTCTAGTAAACTTCGTATTTCAAAAATACGCCCGTCCATCATATCGCTTGGAGCCACAAAATCGGCGCCTGCCATAGCGTGAGATAAGGACATTTCAGCTAAAACTCCATTGGTGTCATCATTAATAATTTTTCCTTCTGAAATAATTCCATCGTGGCCAAAACTTGAGTATGGATCTAAGGCAACATCTGTCATGACTAGCATTTCTGGACAGCTGTCTTTCACAGTTTTGATTGCACGTTGCATAAGACCTTTTGGATTCAACGCTTCGCTTCCCACATTGTCCTTTAGGTTGTCAGGAACTTTGACGAACAGCAATACCGATTTTAATCCCATTGCCCATAATTCCTTTACTTCCGAAGCCAATAAATCAAGACTAAAACGATAGTAATTTGGCATAGAGGTAATTTCTTCTTTTATGCTTTTTCCTTCCACCACAAAGAGAGGTACGAGAAAATCATTCGGACTTATGATAGTTTCTCTTATCAGGCTTCTAATGACTTCAGAGGAGCGTAATCGACGATTTCTTCTAAGTGGATACATATTATAAATTAGTTTTGTTCTCAAACCAGTTGAAGGGTTTTTTTATAAAATTTGGTGCATCAAAATGATAACCAATATAGAATTCAAAAAAATTATTGACTACCGAGAGACTTTCCTGATTTTTATCAAAGTTTGATAAATTTTTCCAATCATACCTGGCTCCAGAATAAAAGGTTTTGGAATTATAACCTAAAACTATAGAACCATCAAGCACGTAATATGCATAATTAGAATTCTCTTTAGTAGTTGTGTTGGCATCAAAATTTTTATCAGTTTCTCTTGCAAAATTCAGACCTATTCCTGGCGAACCTGTAAATGAAAGCAGCCAGTTTTTCCTAAATACAAAAGTATGATAGTAAGAGGTTTTCAAGGTTAGATTAAATTCGTTTGACGTATTCTCAATATTATCAAGAGTTTGATCCGCCTTTAGTTTAAATATAGTGTAATCGTAGTCGAAGGTAGGTATAAAACTCCCAGCAGATTTTAATTGCCATTGGAAATAGCCGTTCACAGCAGAAAATGAAAAATTGTCATTGAATTTATAAGCAGTACTCCCAGAAAAAGTTTTTGTCGATAAGGCTGGAATTTGAATATATGGGTCTTCACCTTCGCTCCAATTTGGAATAAAATCGCGGGTATTTTTAACATAAAAGCCGGAGACCTTTTCATATCCAACTTTTTGAAGCCATCTACGGAAATTAAATTGAAACCCAATACCAGAAAGCTGGGACTTGCCTTTTAATTCATTGTCGTTATTACCTGGAAAAAACTTTGGTGCAAACCCTAAAGAGAATCCTATAAATTTATAATCTACAGTAAGAGAGGTTCTCAAATTGTTATTGGGTTCAAGAGATAGAGAAGCTTCGCTGTCACGAAATTTATAGAATTTAATGTTTGAACTAAGGTTCGCTCTAATACTAATTTTGTCTGAAAGTGGGTTGAAATATTCATTTTCAGCCATGAGAGTGTCTAATTTAACGGTTATTTTATCCGTTTGTGACAGCGTTAAAAAACTACATAAGAGAAAAGTTAGTATTATAGCGTTGTCTTTCATCCTGCGTTCTAATTAAACCCAATCTTTTGGGTGTTGTAACACCTTAATTAACTTTTCTTCGGCACTATCCGCCTCTGGATGGTGGTTGTATACCCATTGTACGTGAGGAGGAAGGCTCATTAAAATACTTTCTATTCGTCCATTGGTTTTTAGGCCAAATAGGGTCCCTTTGTCGTGAACCAAATTAAATTCTACATAACGTCCGCGGCGTATCTCCTGCCAATTTCTGTTTTCTTCGGAAAAAGATAATTTTTTTCGTTTTTCAACAATTGGGAGATAGGCTTCCAAAAAACTATCTCCAACTTCAGTAACAAATTTATACCAATCGCTCATTTGCATGTCTTCTGAAGTTGTTAAACGATCGAAAAACAATCCTCCTATACCACGGCCTTCATTACGATGTGCATTGTGAAAATATTCGTCACATTGCTTTTTATATTTTGGATAGAATTCCAAATTGTGTGTGTCACAGGCATTTTTACATACAGTATGAAAATGCTTTGCGTCCTCTTCAAATAAATAATATGGAGTTAAATCTTGACCTCCTCCAAACCATTGGGCTGCAATATTACCGAATTTATCATACATTTCAAAATAACGCCAATTGGCGTGAACCGTTGGCACAAAAGGGTTTTTAGGATGAAGCACCAAACTCAATCCACAGGCAAAGAAATCAGCGTCTGTTACTCCAAAGTACTGCTGCATGGATTCAGGTAGTTTCCCGTGAACCTCGCTAATATTCACACCTCCTTTTTCAAAAACGTTTCCGTTTTCAATAACACGGGTACGTCCACCACCACCCTCTGCGCGCTTCCAAATATCTTCTTGAAAGATCGCTTTACCATCCACCTTTTCCAAACCCGAAGTGATTTGGTCTTGAAGGTTTCGAATGTATTTTACAAATTGATTCTTCATAAACTAAGTTCGTATAGCTCCATATCCATAGGTTTTCCATTAGGTGGAGTAAATTCGTTAATTAAGGTACGTTTCCATAGAAAACCGCTTTTTTCTGCAACTTTGCAACTTCCAAGATTGGTTTTATGTGTAATTATTTGAAGAATTTTCAAACCTAATTTTTTTGACGCATAGTCGGTCATTTTTCTAACAGCACTTGTCGTCCAACCCCAACCTTGAAAATCCTTTCCGATCCCATAGGTGAATTCACCTTGTTTCTTGGCTAGGTCAATATTCTTAATAATGACGAGTCCCGCGACCGCATCGCTACTTTTTTCCTTAATGGCAAATGTTATTGTAGTCTTAGCTTTGTTTTCTAATGCTTTTTTAGAAATATAGACTTCAGATTGCATTAAGGTTTGATTCTGGGAAAGTGTCATGGGAAGAAACTTTCCGAAGTGCTCCATGTTTGACGTCATTAGTTGTTGAAGGCTTTTCGCATCCTTCATTTCCATTTCACTAATATTAAACGTCTTTGAATTATCCATATATTTTTTTATGAATAGGTTCTGAATTTTTTAATTGCTTGGTATTGTCAATGAGTCGAACTGTTTCTGTAGTGGAGGCAGTAACTGAAAGAGGTAACACCAGGATAATTCCAATTACGGGAATTAATAACATAGTCATAAACACAATACCATTTCCTATGGCAACGCCTCGATTTCGTTTTACAAATTGAACACTTTCTTTTACTTCAAAATGACGTTCTAGGGTGTAATCCATATTCCCGAAGCCAGCATAATACGATTGCACTAAAAATAATAAAACGGAGGTAACAATATTAATTACAGGGATGAAACTCAAAATCAGAATCGGGATGGTAAGTAATAATTCCATTCCTAAATTACGAACATTAATACGTATTCCACGCCATAGTTGCGATGCATTGGAGGTATTTCGGTGTTGGTGAGTCGTTCCTTTTAAATGCGTCTCAATTTTTTCAGAAACAGGGCTCATAAACGGAGCACTGAAGGCCATCACAATATGCTTGTAAAGAATGAGTCCTACGGCCACGATAGTTATTCCTCCAAGAATTTCACTTATGGTTCTAAAGGTTTCTGATCCCCACTCCCAAACCCAAGCCTTGGCGATGAGGGCACCTATATTGTCTGAAAAACCCCAAGCTGAAAAACCGATAAGCGAAGCAGTCACAAAACTAATAGCCATAGGAATTCCGAAATACTTCCACAACCCCAACTCGTTTATTAGTTTGAAAGTTCCCCAGTACGCTCGTATTCCTTTTAAAATGTTCTTGATCATTCTTCTAAGTAAACTAGTTGATCTTTGTAATTATGGACGCTTTCAGTTTTGGCCAGTTTAATAGCATTTTGACTCTTTTTATTCAAAAAATCAATTATTGTCGCTTCATTTTGATCAAAAAGATCAAAAAACAGCATTCTGCCAACTTCATTATTGTGTAAATCCATGTTTTGCTCTAAAATTTCATTTTGAGTCATTTTTTCGTATAAATCAGTCACTTTTTTAGTCCAAATTATCGATTTTTTCTTGTTTTTTGTTTTTTTAAGAGTTTTTTGACAAATTAGAACATTCCATAATGCATGTCTAAATGCATTAGCTTTATTGCTCCTATGGTGACTTCGGCCAAACAAATCATCGCATATAGTCATTGTTGTTTTTGATGCCCAAATAGTTGGACGAATTAACAGCGGGCTACTTAAAAAGAGCATCGACAGTTGAAATAACTGTTGTATATTTAATCGTCTTATTCGAATCCAAATATTCAACCTTCAGCTTTATAACTTTTAACGGCTTCAATAAAGGCAGCTGCATTTTCGACTGGTACATTGGGTACTATTCCGTGACCTAAATTTACAATATATCTATCTTTCCCAAAGTCGTCAATCATCTCCTTTACCATTGTTTTAATTACAGAAGGAGGACTTAATAATCGAACCGGGTCAAAGTTACCTTGTAATGTAATTTTCCCTCCAGTTAAGTAACGGGCATTTTTTGCAGAACAAGTCCAATCAATCCCTAAAGCTGAGACACCACTTTTTGCCATAGTGTCAAGAGCAAACCAACAACCCTTACCAAAAGCAATGACAGGTATTAGGCCTTCCAATGCGTCGATAATCTGCTGCATATATTGCCAGCTAAATTCCTGGTAATCTGTTGGGGATAGCATTCCACCCCAACTATCAAAAAGTTGCACCGCATTAACACCGGCTTTTACTTTTTCTTTTAAATATAAGACTGTAGTATCCGTTATTTTCTGAAGCAGTTCGTGCGCGGTGGTAGGCTGCGTAAAACAAAATTCCTTTGCCTTATCAAATGTTTTACTGCCCTGCCCTTGAACACAATAACAAAGAATTGTCCAAGGACTTCCGGCAAAACCAATCAATGGAATTTCTTCGTTTAGTTTTTCCTTGGTCATTTTAATAGCTTCCATCACATACCCTAAGGTTTCATGAATATCTGGAACAATTACCCGCTCTAAATCTTTTTGTGTTCGTATTGGCTCTGGTAACCAAGGGCCTAGCCCTGGTTTCATTTCCACATGAATATTCATGGCCTGTGGTATAACCAATATGTCGCTAAATAAAATCGCCGCATCCATACCGTAACGACGAATGGGTTGCATAGTTATTTCACTGGCAAGTTCCGGCGTTTGACAACGAGTAAAGAAATCGTATTTCTCTTTGATCTCCATAAATTCGGGTAAATAACGTCCGGCTTGACGCATCATCCAAACAGGAGGGCGATCTAGAGTTTCACCTTTTAATGCTTTTAAGAATAAATCGTTTTTTATCATTTTTTAATGTGTCTTTACCGCTTCATTAATCACACTATCTATTGTGGTTTCCGTCGCTAGTATAATGTTGTTGGTGTATTTTTTTGCTTCAGAAGCGGTTGTTTCTCCAATACAAATTACCTGGCTATTTCCTATTTGGTTTTCAGCGGTAAAACTTTTAATCGCACTAGGGCTAAAAAATAGTATTTTATCCCAATTTTGATCAAAATGTTTTAAAAGTAGCTTTGTTTCGTACACTTTTACTTCAAAAATATCGATTTTCGCAGTTTTCAGCATAGAGGGGATTTCATCTCTTTTTAGATTACCACAAAAAAAGTGAAAAGAGTTATTTTGATGCTCTTTTATTATAAAATGTGCTAGATTTGATGCATTTTTAGCCCTTTTGATTACTTTTAACCCGTTTTCTTCTAGAAGTTTTTGTGTTTTTTCACCAACACAAAAACATCGACTTATTCTATTTTTGGAGCCGTCTTCGTTTTCTAAGAAAGATCTTACGGCATTTTGACTTGTAAAAATGGCATTCTCTATATTTTTCGAAATTTCAAACGATAAATAGGCGACCTTAATGGCGTCGTATTCAACTAGGCTCCATCCAGCATTTCTCAGAGTTTCTCTTTGGGTGGGTACAAGTTTCTTTGTTGATAGAACTGATTTCATTTTGTCTCAGCTTTTATTTGCTGCATCAATTCTTGACCCCCATTTGTCAAAATTTCTAGGGCACAATTTCTTCCAAACCCTTTATATCTAGAAATTGAAATAGATTTATCTATCTCAAGTTTGTTAGTTCCATCAAGGGAAAACAAAACCCCTTTAAACTTTATTAAGTCTCCATTTATGGTCGCAATGGCACCAATAGGTGCTGTACACCCTCCTTCAAGGACTCGAAGAAATTCTCTTTCAATACAGGTGCAAACATCAGAATCTTTATGATTGAGTTTTGATGTGGCTTCAACAGAAAAGGAATCCTTTTCGAGGGCAACAACAACCATTGCGCCTTGCGCAGGCGCAGGTACCATCCAGTCTAAATTCTGGTGATTATCTGGAAGAACATTAATTCGTTCCAAACCTGCTTTGGCAAAAATTGCACCTTGCCAGCTGCTTTCTCTTAACTTCTTAAGTCTTGTATTTACGTTTCCTCGCAAGCCAACAACAATATGATGCGGATAGAGGTGAAGCCATTGTGCCTTTCTCCTAAGACTTCCCGTTGCGATAGTGCATTTTTTTTTAAAATTGGCACCACTTTCTTTTACTAATATGTCCAAAGGGGAGGCTCTTTCCAAAACGGCTGTTTGCACAATGCCATCGGGTAATAATGTTGGGACATCTTTCATACTATGAACAGCGATATCCACAGAGCCATTGAGCATAGCTACATCAAGTGTTTTGGTAAAAATACCAGTAATGCCGAGTTCATAGAGTGGTTTATCTAGGACAATATCTCCGGTGGATTTAACAGGAACTAATACGGTTTCATAACCAAGGTTTTCGAGTTTATCCTTTACTGTATTGGCTTGCCATAAGGCCAATTGACTATCGCGAGTGCCAATTCGAATCAGTTTTTTCACGATGTCTCTGTTGAAAGTTGAAATACTTTATTGATCAACTCAACACTCTTAGAGGTAGAAATAGAATCATCCTTTAAGTGATTAGCGAAATGAGTTGTAATTTTTTGGATAATTCTATTGCTAATTATTTCGGCCTGCTCCTCATTAAAATCATTTAATTTTTTTCGCTGAAAATCAATTTCACCAGCTTTTATTTCCACCAATTTCACCTTCAAAGCTTGAATAGTAGGTGCAAATTTTCGGTTTTCTGCCCAAGTATTAAACTCGGTTTCGATGTCTTCAATGATTTCCTTAGCCATTGGTATTTGGGATGCTCTATGTTCTAAAGTCTTATCGGTTACATTGGATAAGTCGTCCAAATGAACAAGTGTTACAAAGGGATTTTCGGTCACATTATTGGACACGTTTTTTGGGATCGATAAATCTAGAATCAGTAAAGGTCTATTAAGGTATAAAAGTTCCTTCGAAATTGTTGGACTCTGTGCACCTGTAGCAACAATCATTACGTCGGTCTGCGCTATTTCACTTTGGATGTTAGCGTAATCCTTGACAACCAAATTAAATTTACCAGCAATTTTTTCTGCCTTATTTTTAGTGCGGTTAATGAGTGTTATATGCTCATTTTTGGTATGTTTAATAAGATTTTCACAGGTGTTTCTGCCAATTTTACCTGTCCCAAAAAGAAGAATGTTTTTTTCTGAAACGTAAGGTACTCGAGCCATAATATATTGAACAGCTGCAAAGCTTACCGAAGTAGCCCCACTCGAAATTTCAGTTTCATTCTTAATTTTCTTGCTGGCCTGAATTACGGCATTGGCCATACGTTCCATAAAAGGAGTCATAAGCCCCGCTTTTTTCGAACGTCTAAAACCACTTCTTAGTTGACTAATAATTTCGAAATCACCTAGAATTTGGCTATCCAAACCTGTTCCCACTTTAAAAAGATGAGAAACGGCCTCTTTGTTTTTATGAACATACGCCACTTTTTCAAATTCTTCGACTGTACCTTGGGTATGCTTACATAGGAGTTTTATGATCTGAAATGGATGTTCAGCTTCTCCGTATAGTTCGGTGCGATTGCAGGTGGAAATAACAGTTAAGGAAGGAATATTTTCTTTTTTCGCTTGAGCAAGAATGTTCTGTTGGGCAGTATCACTAATACTGAAATGACCTCTTGTGTCAGCATCTGCCTTTTTGTAGTTAAGACCTATGGCGTAGAAATTTCCTTCGGAGGTAGATGAAATATGTCGCTTACCGTTTATTTTCATAGCTGAAGAGGCAAATGTAATAGCATTTTATCACAAAAAGTAACGCTAGCCGCATCAATAGTGTCGAAGTTTGTTGATTTTTATAAAAAGATGACATATGTCATCTAAAACGCTTAAATTCGATACTTGAAGAAGCTTTTGTATGTAATCAATTTAGAATAGTTCTAAATAAGAAAGAATTTAATTCAAATGATTTCTGAAAAAAATGTCGCTCAAAGTTTACTTCTTTTATTAGAACCGTTTCCTTGGTGATGACCTTACTTTTCATGTTTGATTTGTTATCAAGTAAAAATAAGATGCACATGATTTCTACTAAGAATATTTCCGAAGGAGTTTATAATGAAACGATTATAGAAGATGGCTTTTATATCCTAACATTCAATAATGAGACCAAGAAGGATGTTCTTTATAGACGTGAAGTGAGCTCAAACTTTGTACAGTTTCATTTCTGTATTAAGGGACAGGCGAGTTTTAGTTTTAACGATGGCAATTATAAATTACCATTATTAGAGGCAAAATCGTTGCTGTTATATAATCCGGAACGTGACTTACCGCTTAACCTAACTGTAAATTCAGATTCTTGGGTGCTTTCAGTTTTATTACCTATTGAAAAATTTCATGGCTTATTTTCTACTGAGGCCAATTATATTACTTTTCTAAGTGAAGAGAACAAGGATAGAAAGTATTATAAGGATGCCCATATTTCCCCTTCTATGGCGATTGTTCTCAATCAACTCATGAATTACAATTTACATCCTTCGGTAAAACCGCTTTACTTTAAAGGAAAGGCCTATGAGCTGTTAAGTCTGTATTTTAATAGACCCGCAGATGCAGATATTGAACAATGCCCTTTTCTGAAAGATGAAGATAATGTGTCAAAAATCAAACAAGCCAAACAGATTATCATTGCTCGAATGGCTGAACCACCAACTTTACACGAACTTTCGGACGAAATCAATCTCCCTTTAAATCGCTTAAAAGAGGGGTTTAAGCAGGTTTATGGTGACTCCGTGTTTAGTTTTTTGTTTGATTATAAAATGGAGGTTGCACGACAATTATTGGCTTCAGGCTCACACAATGTGAACGAAGTTGGGCTGAAGGTTGGGTACAGTACTTCCAGTCATTTTATAGTGGCTTTTAAAAAGAAATTTGGGACCACACCTAAGAAGTATTTGATGAGCCTCTCGGTCCAATAATGTTAGATTAAAATTACTATTCTTGAAATTTTCAAGAATTATTTACGACCTATCTTTTAGATGTTTTTGCTATGAAAAAATTACTCCTATTAGTTGCACTTCTCTTTTTTACGTTTCAAACCTTTAGTCAAGAAACCAATAACGAAATTTTAGAGAATGTTATTTTTCGCATGTCCGATTCGGTTGAAGGGAACTCTGGGAATTGGAGTTTTTCAATAAGGGGTCGGTTACTTATTTGCATTACAGATGAGAATCATAACAGGATGCGCATCATGTCTCCGGTTACAGAAGTTTCAACACTTTCGGGAGAAGAAATTTTGAATTCCCTTTTGGCGAATTTTCATACTGCTCTTGATGTCAAATATGCAATTTCCGATGAGGTAATGTGGGCTGTTTTTATTCATCCCCTTAACGAACTTTCAGAAACTCAAATGGAAGATGCTATCTCTCAGGTTTTCCTTGCAGCAGAAACTTTTGGTTCTACCTATAGTAGTACTAGTTTAGTCTTTCCTGGAAAAGCACCAATCCAACAACCTCAAAAGGGGAAGGAAAAAACGATTCAACTTCAGAAGGGTTAAGTTTGACGATTGGGTTATAGAGACAATCTACTGTCTTCCTTATTTTATTGTATAATTATCGGTATTTTTGCCTTCAAATTGTTTGAAAAATGAAGGGAGTTCTCCTAGTAAATCTTGGTTCACCGGACAGTACGAATTCCAAAGATGTAAAAAAATATCTTGATGAATTCTTAATGGATCCTCGAGTAATTGATGTTCCACGTTGGGCGAGAATTTTATTGGTTCGAGGTATCATTTTAAATACACGTCCAAAGAAATCGGCTGCTGCATATCAAAAAATTTGGTGGGAAGAAGGCTCTCCTCTTATTGTTATTTCTGAAAGGCTTCAGAAAAAAATACAAGAAAAAGTTACATTACCCGTTGCTTTGGCAATGCGTTACGGGAGTATGACTTTACAAAATGGATTGCAGGAATTAGTTGATCAAAACGTAAATGATGTTTTAGTAATTTCATTATACCCTCAATTTGCAATGGCAACCACAGAAACAATCAATGTTAAAATAGAGGAACTACAAAAGGAGTTTTTTCCACAACTTGAAATTACATCTTTACCTTCGTTTTATAAGAAACAGGAGTATATCGATGTCTTGTCGGCCAGTATTTCTGAAGGCTTGAAGGACGTTGACTATGAACATTTGTTATTTAGCTACCACGGGGTGCCAGAGCGACATATTAGAAAAAGTGATATAACAAAATCACACTGTCAGATTGATAGGGTCTGTTGTGATACTGCATCTAAAGCACATCAGTTTTGCTATCGTCATCAGTGTTTAGATACTACAAGAAGAGTGGCAGAAAAACTTAAATTGAAAGAAGGGACTTATTCTACGTCCTTTCAATCACGTCTTGGGTTTGATCCTTGGCTGCAACCATATACCGATCGAACAATTGAACGGATGGGACTGTCAGGAACTAAAAAAATGGCGATTGTCACTCCAGCTTTTGTGAGTGATTGTCTTGAAACACTAGAAGAAATTGCAATGGAGGGGGAAGAAATATTTCATGAGGTAGGCGGAAAAGAATTTACTGTTGTGCCATGTCTTAATGATCGTGATGATTGGGCTGGAGTAATGGCAGATTGGATTGACGCATGGCAGATAAAAGATCTTAAAACGGCCATCGCATAATGGCTAACGAAAAAAAGTCTACGACCCTTGGGACGGACCCTATCAGTAAATTACTAGTAAGACAGGCTGTTCCTGCTTCAATAGGAATTTTGGTGATGTCATTAAATATGATTGTCGACACAATTTTTGTAGGTCGATGGATTGGTCCTTTGGCAATTTCTGCAATTACAGTAGTAATCCCTGTCACCTTTTTTATTGGTGCCATAGGCTTGGCGATTGGTATTGGAGGAAGTTCTGTTTTGTCGAGAGCTTTGGGCTCTGGGGACGATAATAAGGCCCTTCAGGTTTTTGGAAATCAGGTGACACTTACCTTTTTAACTTCAGGACTATTAGCTGTTCTAGGGCTTGTTTTTCAGGATTATTTGATCGAATTTTTTGGCGCTGATGATTCTTTCAAAGATCTAGCGCTTATTTATTATCGCATCGTCATGTACGGTATAGTAATGCTATCGATGTGTATGATGGGGAATAGTGTCATTCGGGCAGAAGGCAAGCCAAAATTTGCTATGTATGCGATGATGTTACCGGCCATCGGGAATATTTTTATGGATTATATCCTTATTAATGTTCTTGACTATGGAATGGAAGGGGCGGCCTGGGCAACATTTATTAGTTATGGAATTTGCTTTGTTTTTATTCTTTGGTTTTTTGTAGCAAAAAGCGAATTACGACTTACCTTAAATTCATTTAAACTTAAACTAAAGATCGTAAGTGAGATAAGTAGTTTGAGTTCGGTGACGCTTGCTCGTCAGGCAGTGATAAGCGTGTTGGTTATTTTACTAAATAATGTTCTTATCGTTCACGGAGATGCTTTGGATGTAGCTTCCTACGGAATTATTAGCAGAATGCTCATGTTTGCCCTCTTTCCAGTTATTGGCGTTAATCAAGGGTTTTTACCAATCGCGGGTTATAACTTTGGTGCTGAAAAATTTGAACGTGTAAGAGAGTCTATTAATACCTCCATTAAATATTCAGGCGGACTGGCCTTGTTTATTTTTATTTTGATAATGGTATTTCCTTCCGAAATAGTTTCCATCTTCATTAGTAATAAAGAAGGACTAAGCCCTGAAACCTTGGCGAACAATAATGAAATATTAAGTCGAACTCCCTCAGCTTTGCGTTGGGTTTTTGCAGCAACGCCAGTTATTGCTGTTCAGCTGATAGGGGCGTCTTATTTCCAAGCAATTGGGAAGACGATTCCTGCTTTATTGTTGAGTTTAACCAAGCAAGGTTTCTTTTTAATTCCACTGGTTTTAGTTCTTCCACGGTTTTTTGGAGTCTGGGGTGTTTGGATTTCCTTTCCTATTGCAGATGTACTTTCAACGATTGTTACTGGCTATTATTTGAACAAGGAAGTGCGAGAAATGGTACATTAGACTTTTTAGAAATACGTATCTTTAAAGATCTTTTAAACTATTTTATTTGTTGAAGACGAAAAGAAATAATGGAATACAACTATATAAAATCTCTTCATTTAATATTTGTAATCACCTGGTTTGCGGGCTTGTTCTATATTGTGAGACTCTTTGTTTATCAGATAGAGGCTTATCATAAACCTTCTCCAGATAAGGAGATATTAGGGGATCAGTTTAAGATCATGGCAAAGCGTCTATGGTATATTATTTCCTGGCCTTCAATGCTGTTGGCAATAGGATTTGCGATTTGGCTATTAGTGTTACGCCCTTTTTACATTACTGATGCTTGGATGCAGGTGAAATTAGGATTTGTGGTTTTACTTATCATTTACCATATGAAATGCCATATTATTTTTAAACAGCTTCAAGAAGATGTGGTCAAGCACTCGTCTAATTTTATGCGAATATTTAACGAAGGAGCAACCTTGTTGCTTTTTGCGATTGTGTTTTTGGTTGTGCTAAAGAACGCAGTGAATTGGATCTATGGTGTGGTTGGCATTATCTTGTTTGGAATTTTACTTATGCTAGGGTATAAGTTTTACAAGCGTTTGCGCGAGAAACAGTAAAATGATACTAGAAAGGGACTCTCTTTTTTTTGGTTTAATTATTGCTACCTTCCCTGAACAAATACTTGTGAATGAGTTTTCATAAATCTCTTAGATTCCGCATATTTCTATCAATGCTATTGTTGGTTATTCTAGCATCGATTCTTATCGCCATTGTAACTGTATACCAGTACAGGGAAGAAGCGGAAGACTACCACAGGGAACGTCTCACACGTAAGGAGGAGAACATTAAGAAGAACATTGATTTCATTTTAAAGAATACTACGTATCCCGTTGAAACGTCAAAAATCCCTTTAATCTTTAAGGAGAAGATTTATGAACTAAAGGCGATTCACAACCTCGAAATGTATCTTTACGACTTGAATGGAAGTCTTTTAAAATCGTCCAAGGCTTCTTTTTTTATTGATACTTCAAATACCAAAATGAAGCAGTCTGCTCTAAGGAGTTTGCAAAATTCATCGACTAAAAGTTTTATCGAAGAATTTGAGGAAGATGGCCAAGAGTACAGGTCCTCATATACCTATATTAATGATAACAGCTTTAAGCCGTTGGCTATTCTTAATCTACCGTATATTGAGGACGATGGGTTCATAAAAAAAGAATTGAAAGAGAATCTTACAAGATTGGGAGTGGCGTATTTGTTTATGCTTCTTATAGCCATTGTTTTGGCATACTTTCTTTCAAAATTCATTACGCGTTCCTTGAATGAAATCACCGAAAAAATTACCGAAACACGACTCAACAAAAGGAATAAAAAGATCCTTATTACAGATACTTCCCAAGAGATTTCAACCTTAGTTAGTGCTTATAACGGAATGATAGACGAGCTTGAAAATAGTGCGGCTCAGTTAGCGGCGAGTGAACGAGAAGCGGCTTGGCGCGAAATGGCAAAACAAGTGGCGCATGAGATAAAAAACCCTTTGACTCCTATGCGTTTAACGGTACAAAGTTTTCAGAGAAAGTTTGATCCAGATGATCCCGAGATTCAACAAAAATTGAACGAGTATAGTAATACCATTATTCAGCAAATAGATACAATGAGTTCTATTGCTTCCGCATTTTCGACCTATGCTACGATGCCGGCGCAAAAGGATGAGACCCTTAATGTGGTGAAAATTACAAAACTGGCTTTAGATATTTTTAACGAGGATTTTGTTTATTTCTTTTCTGAAGAAAAAGAGATCATCGCAAGGTTTGATCGTACCCAATTAATTAGAGTGATTACCAACCTAATCAAGAATAGTATCCAGGCGATTGAACAAAAGCAATCTGAAGAACCTAGAATTGAGGTGCATGTTACAGCCGAAGAATCTTCCGTTTCTATTTCGGTACAAGACAATGGCGTAGGTGTTTCCGAAGAGAATAAAGACAAAGTGTTCGAACCAAAGTTCACAACAAAATCTAGCGGAATGGGCTTGGGTCTTGCCATGGTAAAGAATATTGTTGAAACCTACAAGGGTTCCATAATTTTGGATTCAAGTGTAGAAAATGGAACTACATTTACAGTAAACTTCCCGAAAGAGCTCTAAGTATTTTTGTAATTTTACCATTAAGAGTACCAACTAACCTAACCAACCCGAGAATTATGAACTACGAAAATATTCTTTCAGAACAACAAAATAGCATCGTCACAATTTCAATTAATAGACCCTCTAAGTTAAATGCGTTGAACAAGGCAACTATTCAAGAGTTGCATGAAGCTTTTAAGGATGTGGATGGTGATCCAAATGTGAAGGTGATTATCATTACTGGAAGTGGAGAGAAGGCTTTTGTTGCTGGGGCAGATATTAGTGAGTTTGCCAATTTCTCTGTTGCAGAAGGAGGACAGTTAGCTGCACAGGGACAAGCCATGTTATTCGACTATGTTGCAAATCTTTCTACTCCTGTTATTGCCGCTATAAATGGTTTTGCCTTAGGAGGTGGTCTAGAGCTGGCTATGTCTGCGCATTTTAGAATTGCAAGCGACAATGCGAAAATGGGATTGCCAGAAGTTTCTTTGGGAGTTATTCCTGGCTATGGTGGAACCCAACGATTGCCAGAACTAGTTGGAAAAGGACGTGCCATGGAACTTATAATGACAGGTGGTATGATTGACGCAAATGCGGCATTGACTTACGGCTTAGTTAATCATGTTACAACTTTGGAAGAGCTTCTTCCTTTTACGCAGAAGATCGCAACTAAAATTGCAAGAAATTCTTCGGTGGCTATTGCATCGGCAATCGCTTCAATAAATGCAGGATATGAAGATGGCGAGAATGGTTATGATACAGAAATTACTGAGTTTGGAAGGTGCTTTGGCACTGCCGATTTTAAGGAAGGTACGCAGGCATTTTTAGAAAAGCGCAAACCAGAGTTTCCAGGAATATAATAAAAACGGAATAAATCCAATATTAATAGGAAATATTCCAATTAATAAATAACTTTGATTGACTCCTTTTCTATCATTGTTATTTTTTATGTCTGAACCTATCAACGGACGTGGCGCACAACGCCAAGTCCATAACCGCTTTTTTGAACACCAACACGAAATCCTTGATGAATATTTAAATTTTTGTGAAGCCGAAGGTGAAACGGCAGATAAAAATAAAACCAAGTATATTGATGTTTTTCCAAAGACCTTTGTGAATAAGGTCACTAGTCCAGATGTTGGAATGGAGTACTCTGCAAACCCATATCAGGGTTGCGAACATGGTTGCGTTTATTGCTACGCCAGAAATACCCATGAGTATTGGGGTTATGGTGCGGGGCTGGATTTTGAGCGAAACATTTTAGTTAAGAAAAACGCTCCTGAATTATTAGAAGATCAACTTAAGAGTAAAAGTTGGAACCCTAAAACAATTGTTTTTTCTGGTAATACTGACTGCTATCAGCCTATTGAACGCAAGCTTCAAATTACAAGAAAATGCCTTCAGATTATGTTAAAGTGGAAGCATCCAGTAGGTATTATAACTAAAAATTCCCTAGTGCTTCGAGATTTGGATATTTTAAAGGAGCTTGCTACCCTAAATTTAGTTAGGGTCCATATCTCCATAACATCCCTTTCTGAAGATACCAGACGACTATTAGAACCACGAACGGCAAGTATTAAAAATAGATTAAAAGTGGTTGAGGTGCTTTCGGAAAATAAGGTGCCAGTTTTCGTTATGATGGCTCCAATTATTCCTTCGTTGAATAGCCATGAAATTATTCCGCTTGTGAAAAAGGTTTCAGCGTTAGGAGCTTCAGATGTTTATTATACTATGGTTCGCTTAAATGGGCAGATTGGAGAAATTTTTACAGATTGGGCGAGAAAAACGATTCCCGATAAGGCCGAAAGAATTCTCAACCAGATATCTGAAACACATGGGGGTACTTTGAACGATAGCCGATTTAAAACAAGAATGCGGGGAGAAGGAGTGATTGCAGATCAGGTAAAAACTACAATGTCGCTTGCAAAAAAAAGGTTCTTAGAAAAGAAGAAACTTCCAGATCTGGATTTCTCACATTATTTACAACTTATAGATCCGCAAGTGAAACTGTTTTAATTTTCTTTTTCACCGTTCCATTCTGCATAAAACTGGCTTAGGAAGTTTTCCATGTAAATGTGTCTTCCCGCAGCAATACGGTACCCTGTTTTGGTATTCATTCTATCTTTTAGCAACAACAATTTTTCATAGAAACGATTGATTGTGGACGCTGTTGAAGCTTTATATTGGACAGGTGTCATTTGCAAATTGGGCTAAATTTCAAGGTTGTAAATTGTTCTATTTTTAAAACCGCCATAGTTAAAAGCTCGCGCAAGACCAATAGCTCCTAGGGCATCTAGCCTATCTGCGTCCTGAATGACATCTAACTCTTTTGAAGTAAACGGTGAAGTTTTATTTCTGCCTTTAAAGGATATATTTTCAATGATTTTTACAATATGTTCGATACTATCTTCGGAAAGATTTTGGCCTTTTAAAAAAGCACAAGCTTTTTTGGACCCAACAGTTTCGTCACCGCCATGAAGTTTCGAACCGGCAATATCATGAAGAAGCGCACCCAAAGCTACAATAAGATGATTTACTTTTTCTTTTGAAGCAATTAACAGTGCATTTCTATAAACACGTTCAATGTGAAACCAATCGTGACCTCCTTTGGCTCCCAGAAGTTCATTTTTCACAAAAGAGATACAATTGTTTATGAGATCTTGAGAGTTTTCAGGATTCATTAGGAATCAACCTTAGATTTAATTGTTTTTTCAACTAAATCGATTAGCAAGTCTGGATCGTGATCTGAAATTTTCACAACAGGATGAAAGTGTAATTTTAAACAAATGCCTAGAGGCATTGGAAACATACCATAACGTTGAAGTCTCCACGAGTTGTTAATAGTAACTGGTAGGATATATGCGTCAGGCGCTTTTTTAAACAAGGTAAGCAATCCTGTTCGGTGAAATGGACGAAGTTTCCCTGTTTTACTTCGTGTGCCTTCAGGGAAAATTACACCACTTCTATTAAATTTGACAAGATATTTTGCAAATTTTACCATTTCGGTTAAGGCCTGTCTTGGGTTTTTACGATCAATAAGAACACTCCCTCCGTGATTTAAATTATAGGAAACAGATGGTATACCTTTGCCCAATTCTTGTTTAGAAACAAATTTAGGATGGTTCCTCCTCAAAAACCATGATAGAGGCGAAATGTCCCAGAGACTTTGATGGTTTGAAATGATAATTAGTGGAACTCCTTGAGGAATGTCTTTTGTACGAGTAACTTTGAAAGTAGTCCCTAGAATATGTAAACTTCGTATAATAAACCAATTAAAACAATCTACAACCTTTTTATGTCCTTGATAACCAAATAAGTTGAAAGAAACCCATTGTAAAGGATGAAACACTAATAAGATAAGACCAAAACAGAAATAAAAAAGGACTGTGATGGGATAACTTAGTATGCGGGAGAATTGTTTCATAAAGGGTCAAATATAAAAAACCGTCTTCAATACGTACTGAAAACGGCTGTTCTATTTATAGCTTTCTTGCTTAAAAGATCTTAACAAAATTCGTCAAATGCTCCTTTTAAGTTATCTGCAATCATATCTACTTGACGTCCTTCAATATGATGACGTTCCAGCATATGAACCAATTCTCCATTTTTAAACAACGCCATTGACGGAGAACTTGGAGGAAACGGAATCATTTGTGCCCGGGCAGCATCAACTGCTTCGCGATCAACACCTGCGAATACGGTTACTAAATTATCTGGTGTTTTCGCATTTTGTAAAGACATACGAGCTCCTGGGCGAGCATTTGCCGCGGCACAACCACAAACAGAATTCACTACTACAAGAGTAGTTCCTTCTTTGCTTAGGGCACTATTTACGTCTTCTGCTGTATGTAACTCTGTGAAACCTATGTTTGTAAGGTCTTCACGCATTGGTTTAACTAATTCTGGTGGATACATAATATCAAGTATTTAATTTTTATAACAAATCTCCTGCAAAGATAACCTATTTGCAGGATTTAAGATGTATGATTTTAGATTTACAAGTCATTAGAATAAATAGTCAGAGGATATTTGAACGTCTCTTTAATACTAATATGTTTGTGTCTAAAGCCCTATCTTTGGTCGCTATTAAAATTAATAATTACAGAGTTTATGATTCGTTGGGTTGCAGCTATTGTTGGCTATTATTTGTTTCGGTTTCCTGGAGCAATAGCTGGCTTTTTATTAGGGAGTCTTTTTGAGAATTTTGGCAGAAAAAGTGGAGGCTCTTTTCAAACTATTTTTCAGCAAGGAGGAAGAGGGAGTGTGTCTCCGGCTGATTTTGAACTAAACTTGTTATCACTGGCGTCTTTGGTTATTAAGGCCGATGGTAATGTAAGTCAGAGTGAGTTGGATTATGTACGACAGTATTTTGTACAGTCCTATGGAAGGGAACGTGCTAATGCAACTTTTAAGGTTTTTAATGAGGTTATAAAGAAACGAGAGGTTTCTGCGGCCAATATTTGTGGATTATTGCGCCAACGAACGCGATATGAATCCAGATTACAAATTCTTCATTTTTTATTTAGTATTGCTAATGCCGATGGTCATGTAAGTGAGCCAGAAGTGCAAGAAATCAATCAAATTGCAGGCTTTTTAGGGGTTAACTATCGAGATTTTGAAAGTATCAAGGCCATGTTCTTTAAAAATCCAGATAGCGCTTATAAAATTTTAGAGATAGAACGAACTGTTACCGATGCTGAAGTTAAGAAGGCCTACCGAGAAATGGCAAAAAAGTACCATCCAGATAAACTGCAACATATGGATGAGGTGTATCAAAAAGGAGCTGAAGAGAAATTCAGAAAAGTTCAAGAGGCTTACGAACAACTTCAAAAAGAGAGAGGGTTTTAAATTTTCTTTGAATATCACTTAGAAACACTTACATTTTATTTAATTTTTAGTCAAGTCTAAAAAAAAGTTTTTATAACTAATGTAAATTTGTTTACTTTTGCCTTATGTTTACATTAGCGGAAGAGAATTATCTTAAAAACATCTATCATCTGGAACATGAATTTCAGGGTGAAGTGAGTACCAATGCCATTGCAGAGCGTATGGAGACGAAACCCTCTTCTGTTACAGATATGGTTCAAAAATTGGCAGAGAAAGAAATGCTTTCCTATAAAAAATACAAAGGAACTCTTTTAACTCCTAGTGGAAGAAAAAAGGCGGCAAATGTCATTAGAAAGCATAGGTTGTGGGAAGTTTTTTTGGTGGAAAAACTGAAATTTCAATGGGATGAAGTGCATGATATTGCTGAGCAATTAGAACATATACAGTCTGACAAGCTTATTACTCGACTGGATAAATTTTTAGATTCGCCAGATTTCGATCCTCACGGAGATCCAATTCCCGATAAACATGGAAATGTAAAGAGTACAGAGAAACGCCTGCTTTCAGAAATGGAGAAGAATGGCCGTGGTGTTTGTGTTGGAGTAAAGGAGACCACAAAAGAGTTTCTTCAGTATTTGGACAAACGAAAAATTAGTATAGGCACAAAGCTCAAAGTTCTTGGAAAGGAATTTTTTGATGGATCTATGGTGATACAAGTTGGAAACGATCAGTTTTTTATTTCGAAAAAAATAGCAGAGAATTTATACATACAAACTAATTAGAATGAAATATTCCTTCCAATTTATCTTTGGTGCCTTCTTAACAATGATGTTCACCATGGGCTGTGAACAAACGACGCCCTATGCGCCTGCGGAAAATGAACTTTTGGATGGTCCTTTGGAAGGATTAACCATTGCCCAACAAATTAAATTTTTAAGCGGAGATGAGGCTTTTGGAGATGTCTTTACCATTGAAAAGGGGTTGGGTCCTGTTTTTGTGGCAAATCAATGTGCTAGTTGTCATCCCGGAGATGGTAAAGGAAGCCCATTTGTGGAGTTTGTTAGATTTGGACAACCGGACACTCTTGGCAACCAATTCTTGGAGTTCGGTGCTCCTCAACTTCAGCATAAAGCAATACCAGGTTTTGAACCAGAGCAGCTTCCAGAAGGAGCTACTACAACGAAACTGATAGCTCCAGCTGTAACAGGGCTTGGGTTTTTAAATTTTGTTAGTGACCAAGATCTTATAAACCTCTCGGACCCCAATGATATTGATGGTGATGGCATTAGCGGAAGGCCTCATTGGAATAACATTCCAGATTATGTTACCCTTAGACCAAATACTATTTCTCAAAATGGAAAGTATATCAGTCGCTTTGGAAAAAAAGCTGCTGCCTACAACTTACTTCACCAAACTTCTGGAGCTTATAACCAAGATATGGGGATTACCTCTTTATTTGAGACTATTGATCCATATAGTGGATTGGAAGAGGACCCTGAAGTAAGTACACAGACGGTTAATGATGTCGTTTTTTACCTTAATACGTTAAAGGCACCGCTTCAAAGAGATGAGGGTGCGACCAGTATAATAGCAGGAGCGCAAATTTTTTCTGAAATAAAGTGTGCTTCTTGTCATATACCATCGTTGCAAACAGGATATTCACCAATTGAGGTGCTGTCTTATAAGGAATTTCATCCATACACCGATTTGCTTTTACATGATATGGGCTCTGAATTAGACGATCAATATACCGAAGGGTTTGCTTTGACTTCCGAATGGAGGACTCCACCTCTTTGGGGTCTGGGACTATCTAAAGATGCTCAAGGTGGAAGCTATTTTTTAATGCATGATGGACGTGCAGGAAGCATTGAGCAAGCAATTTCACTCCATGGAGGTGAAGGTGAAGCATCCAAAAATAGCTTTGCACAACTTTCAGAAGTAGAAAAGCAACAACTTATTGAATTCTTAGAATCGTTATAAGATACATGGAGCGTAGAAAATTTATTAAAGCCTGCTGCTACACCACAATTGGTCTACCACTCCTTGGAGGGGTATTTCAATCTTGCGGGGCAATTTATTATGCTTCTTCTACTCAAGAGGGAGATAGATTGATTGTTGCAAAATCTGAATTCTGGAAGATTGAAGACACCAAAAAAATAAATAGACCTTTTGTATTGATAAAAAGAGAAGGCATCGATTTTCCAATTTGTATTTATAAAATAGAAGAAGAGAAATATATAGCCTCATTACTTAAATGTACACATAGGGCATGCGAGTTAAATGTGGGAGGTGGTATTTACAGTTGTCCTTGCCATGGGAGCGAATTTTCAATTACAGGAAAAGTATTGGAGGGTCCAGCAGACGAGGATTTAAAAACATTTAAAATTGAAATCGACAATGAAAATTTACATCTCTTTTTATCTTAAACAATTCATAATCTTGTTGTTGCTTTTGGCGACCACCGGAGGGCTATTTTCTCAAGAAGCGGACCCGTTGGTTAAACGTGTTTCAAAAGACACGAGTAAGGTTTCTTTAAATATGGATGCCGTATATAACCGGCCATTTTTAGCAATTAAGAAAATGCCAATAGCTTTAGGGGGGTATTTAGAGGCGAATTCTTTATATCAATCGGAAGATGGTATAAGTGAAGGCCTTTCTTTTCAGGCTCGGAGATTAACCCTTTTTATGTCATCATCCATAACAAAACGGATTAAGTTTTTGACTGAAATAGAGTTTGAAGACGGAACAAAAGAAATAGGGATTGAGTTTGCGGCCTTAGATGTGTCTCTTCACCCAGCACTTAATTTTAGGGGAGGTATTGTTATGAATCCCATAGGAGCTTTTAACCAGAATCATGATGGGCCAAAATGGGAATTTGTAGAACGTCCCGATGTCGCTGTAAACATGTTGCCAGCTACTTGGTCTAATGTAGGCTTTGGTATCTATGGAAAGACCCATAAGGGAGATTGGATCTTGGGGTATGAAGCCTATCTAACGAATGGTTTTGACAATAGTATTATTGATAATGAGGAGAATAAAACATTTTTACCTGCTGCCAAAGAAAATGCAGAGCGTTTTGAAGAAAGTAACAATGGGAAGCCTCTTTTTTCAGGGAAGCTTACCGTTAAAAATAGAAACATTGCCGAAATAGGTTTTTCTTATATGGGAGGGGCATATAATAAGTTTGAAGAAGATGGTTTAACCCTTGATGAGAAGAGAAGCGTAGCTGTTTTTGCCATAGATGCCAATGCGGTTATAAAGAATACAGGGACCTATATCGTTGGAGAAATAGCCTTTGTTAATGTTGATGTACCAGAAACTTTTACTCAACAATATGGTACAAAGCAATGGGGCGCTTTTGTGGATGTTGTACAACCAGTTTTGCAACGAAGTATCCTGAATTGGGAGAATGCCACCTTGAACGTGGCGGCTCGTTTGGATTATGTTGACTGGAATGTTGGTACTTTTCAAGAAACAGGAAATAAAATAGGAGAAGAACAAATAGCCATTTCCCCAGCAATTAGCTTTAGGCCAACCGCCCAAACAGTATTTAGAATAAATTACCGTTACCAATGGCAAAAAGATATTCTTGCAAATCCTGCGGCTAAAACAGCAGCGTGGTTATTTGGATTTAGCACTTATTTTTAAGGCTAAAATACTTCATAACTCTAGATGTATAACTATTATTAAAATTAATATTTGTGAAAAAAGTACTTTTTATTATTGCAATTACTTCTTTAATAGCTTGTAAGGAAAGAACTGAGAAATCTGAAAAGATTATGGTCGTATCTACCACTTCAATGATAACAAATTTGGTAAAGAATATTGGTGGTGATTATGTGGAAGTGCAAGGATTGATGGGCGCTGGCGTTGATCCACATCTTTACAAAGCGAGTGAAGGTGATGTTTCAAAATTGTTCAACGCCGACGTGATATTTTATAATGGTTTGCATTTGGAGGGAAAGTTAGTTGAGGTGTTTGAAAAAATGGAAACTCAGAACAAAACGACTATCGCCTTAGGGGAATTTTTGAATGAAAAAGAACTTATAGGTTCCGAGTATTTTGCTTCAAATTACGATCCACACGTTTGGTTTAATATTCAGTTCTTTAAGCAATTTGGCCAAAAAGTTACAGAAGTATTATCCAAAAAAGACCCGAAGAATGCGTCGAATTTTGTTGAGAACAATCGAATCTTTCAGGAAAAATTAGATATCTTGGAAGTGGAAATTAAGACTTCGATTCAATCACTTCCAGAAGAAAAGAGAATTCTTGTAACAGCACATGATGCCTTTAATTACTTCGGAAAAGAATATGGATTTAATGTTGTTGGGTTGCAAGGACTATCCACTGCAACCGAAGCAGGAGTGAAAGATGTTCAAAGGCTTTCAGACTTTATTATTGATAATAAGGTTAAGGCTATTTTTATTGAGAGTTCTGTGCCAAGACGAACTATTGAAGCATTGCAGGAAGCAGTGCTTTCAAAGAATCACGAAGTGGTTATTGGCGGATCACTTTATAGTGATGCCTTAGGAGATTCAGGAACAGTAGAAGGAACTTATATTGGAATGTTTAGATATAATGTGAAAACAATTGTCGAGGCGTTGCGCTAATAGAAGATATTATGATCGATAGAAAATTGGCAGTAAGTGTTGATGACCTTACCGTTGCATATAATTATAAACCGGTTCTATGGGATATTGATTTACAAATACCAGAAGGAGTATTAATGGCAATTGTGGGACCAAATGGTGCCGGAAAATCTACATTAATAAAAGCAATCTTAGGAATAATAAAACCTATTGCTGGAAGTATTGCGATTTATAATAAACCTTATAAAAAACAACGAAAACTGGTTGCTTATGTCCCTCAAAAGGGAAGTGTAGATTGGGACTTTCCAACAACGGCATTAGATGTTGTGATGATGGGTACTTACGGCAGTCTTGGGTGGATAAAACGTCCAGGGCAAAAGGAGAAAAAAGCTTCTCTTGAAGCTTTGGAGAAAGTAGGAATGTTGTCTTTCAAAAACAGACAAATAAGTCAGTTGAGTGGTGGTCAACAACAACGAGTTTTTTTGGCCCGAGCTTTAGTGCAAGATGCTTCCATTTATTTTATGGATGAACCTTTCCAGGGAGTAGATGCGACCACCGAGATTGCAATTATCAATATTTTAAAAGAGCTTCGGAAGGCTGGAAAAACAGTAATTGTGGTTCATCACGACTTACAAACAGTACCAGAATATTTTGATTGGGTCACGTTTTTAAATGTAAAAAAGATTGCTACTGGACCAGTGAAAGATATTTTCAATGATGATAATCTTACTAAAACCTATGGAATTAATTATAAAGTAGCAGTAAATAAATAATGTCGTTATCCGAATATTTCGAATTGCTTTTTACCGATTATACCCTTCGTACCATTACATTGGGAACGGCGGTATTGGGGGCAATATGTGGGATGCTTGGAAGTTTCGCCGTATTGCGGAAGCAAAGTCTTTTGGGAGATGCTATTTCGCATGCTGCACTCCCTGGAATAGCAATTGCTTTCCTTATTACTGGAACTAAGGATGCCAACGTCTTATTACTTGGTGCATTGGTGAGTGGATTAATTGGCACATTTTGGATTCGCGGTATGACGACCAAGACCCACCTTAAAAGCGATACTGCATTGGGATTGGTCTTGTCGTTGTTTTTTGGTTTTGGAATGTTATTGCTCACATTTATTCAGAAACAACCAAATGCCAATCAAGCGGGACTGGACAAATATTTATTTGGACAAGCTGCAACATTGGTGGAAAAGGATGTGCAGCTCATGGTAATAGTTACTGGTGTTTGTTTGTTTGTTTTACTTCTTTTTTGGAAAGAGTTTAAAATGCTACTCTTTGATGCGGATTATACAATGACACTTGGGTTTAATACTAAATTTATAGATATTCTGATTACTTTTTTTATTGTTCTTGCTATTGTTCTGGGCCTACAAACTGTTGGTGTTGTACTCATGAGCGCGATGCTATTGGCTCCTGCTGCTGCTGCTAGGCAATGGACCAATAGTCTGGGAATTATGGTTTTTCTAGCGGCAATTTTTGGTGCATTTTCTGGGGTGCTTGGGACAGCAATTAGTGCGAGTCAAAATAACCTTTCCACAGGTCCAGTAATTGTTTTAGTCGCCGCGGTTTTTGTGTTAGTGTCATTTATATTTTCGCCAGGTAGAGGATTACTTTTTCGGGAATTAAGGTTCCGCAGAAACCGTCGTGATCTCCAATTAAAAAAGACCCTTCAATTTATGTATGGAATAGCGAAAACACATGAGAACATCTCCCATCCGCATGCCATTCGTATTTTGAATAATTTTCAAGGATTCACGAAAACCTCTTTAAGAGCACTAGAAGAAAAAGAATGGATTGAGCTAGATAAACAATTATGGTCTATGACTGATAAAGGATTTGATGCCGCTCAAGATTTATATAATCAACAAGCAAATAATGACTAATCCGCAAATTGAAATACAATTAATAGCTGTGGTTGTTGCCATTGCATGCGCTATTCCTGGAGTGTTTTTGGTCCTTAGGAAAATGGCTTTGATTAGTGATGCAATTAGTCACTCGATTTTGCCTGGAATCGTAATTGGATTTTTTATTACACAAGACCTCAATTCGCCTTTATTAATCTTATTGGCAGCCTTCACAGGAGTTATTACCGTTGTGTTGGTCGAAATGATCCAGAAAACGGGCTTGGTAAAAGAAGATACAGCTATTGGATTAGTTTTTCCAGCATTATTTAGTATTGGAGTGATATTAATTGCGAAGAATGCAAATGATGTTCATTTGGATGTGGATGCTGTACTTCTAGGAGAGCTGGCCTTTGCCCCATTCGATAGGCTATTGATTTCTGGGATGGATATGGGTCCTCAATCTTTATGGGTTATGGGTGTGATTTTGTTAATCACTTTAGGGTTACTTTTTCTGTTTTTTAAGGAACTTAAGGTAAGTACGTTCGATACTGGTCTATCTTCGGCACTTGGTTTTTCGCCCTTGATACTACATTATGGGCTCATGTCTGTATCTTCGGTAACAGTTGTTGGGGCGTTTGATGCTGTTGGAGCGATTTTAGTGGTAGCTTTAATGATAGCACCCGCTGCAACGGCATATCTCTTAACTAGTGATTTAAAAAAGATGCTCTTGCTGTCCGTTGGCTTTGGAGTGTTTTCTGCGATAGCGGGCTATTGGTTAGCCCATTTGTTGGATGCTTCTATTTCTGGTTCTATGACCACAGTATTAGGAATTGTTTTTTTACTGGTCTACTTGTTTGCTCCGAGCAAGGGACTATTGTCTGTTTTATACCGTCAAAAACAACAGAGGATAGAAGTTTCTTTAATTACTTTTTTATTGCATTTGAATAATCACCAAGAGGAAAATGAACGTCACGTGAATCACCTAAATGAACATATTAATTGGCAAAAAGTACGATCGAAATCGGTGTTAGAATTGGCGCAAAAAAATAATATGATTGGCATAGAAAATAATATTGTGTCCTTGACTGATAAAGGAAGAGAGTTTACAAATCTTGCTCTGGAATATATCATCACAAACAAAGATGAAAAGATTGAGCATATGAAAGAGGACTTCTTCTTATTTCGAGGTTAATTTCTCCAAATGCGTTTTTTGGCATCATTTTTTCTTATATATTTAAAATAGAAACACTTAATATCATGAAAAAATTACTTTTTTTAGCTCTCATTTTAGTCTCAACGTTGGGTTTTTCACAAGAAAAGCCAATAGAAGTGCCTATGATTGTTACCAAACTACCCATTGGAGAAACCGTTCAATTTGAAAATGCAACGGTAAAATTTATTAAGGTCCTTGAGGATTCTCGTTGCCCTAAAGATGTGACCTGTATTTGGGAGGGACAGGCAAAACTATTGGTTGAGGTTACGGAAAATGGCAAAGAATCTAAAGAAATGGAATTGTTGTTTGACGGAAAGAATATAATATATGCTTCGGAAGGATATATATTGAAAGGAATGTCGCTTTCTCCTTATCCAACTTCCGATACCGTGGGTAAAATGGAATATGTTTTATTGATTTCCGAAGGAGATAAATAAACTAGTGACAACCACAGCCTTTGTTACCACATTTTGTCTTACCACCATCCAAGGTGCCTGTAGATCGCTGACGGCCTTCAAAAATAGGAGTCCAAACAAATTTTTTAACCACATAGCCTGCGGCTAAACTAAAAGTGAGTATTACGAGTATTGTTTGCATAGTACAAAGGTATTATTTTAAAAATTGATATGCGCCTAATGCCACGATATAGGCAATAGCTGTCATTACGAACAATTGCCACATAGGCCATTTCCAGCTATTGGTTTCTCGTTTCACTACCGCTAAGGTACTCATGCATTGCATTGCAAAAGCGTAGAATAATAACAACGAAATTCCACTTGCAAAATTGAATAGAGGAGTGCCTGAAACAGGGTTTATCTCTGCTGCCATTCTATTTTTAATTGTTTCTTCTTCCTCACTACCTACACTGTAAATAGTTGCTAAGGTTCCTACAAAGACTTCTCTAGCCGCGAACGAACTTACTATAGCAATACCAATTTTCCAATCGTACCCCAAAGGCCGAACTGCTGGTTCAATTCCTTTTCCAATGATTCCAATATAGGAATGCTCCAATTTGAAGGAAGCTATTTTCGCTTCTATATCCTTTTGTGAAAGGTTCTTACCTTGGATTTGCTGAGTTACAATGTCTTCAGCTTTATTAAAATTACTTGGTCCATAAGAAGCTAAAACCCATAGAATCACTGAAATTGCTAGGATAATTTTTCCTGCCCCTAAGACAAAAGACTTTGTTTTTTCAATAACCGTTATTGCCACGTTTTTTGGCATAGGAAGTTTGTAGTTGGGCATTTCAACAACAAAGAAAGTCTTGGATCGTATTTTGAGAATTTTGTCGAGTAGGTAAGCCGAAAAAATTGCTGCACCAAACCCAAGTAAGTAAAGAAACATAAGCGTAAGCCCTTGCATACTGAAGATCCCCAAAACGCGTTTTTCTGGAATAACTAAAGCGATGATTATAAGATAAACAGGCAAACGCGCAGAACAGGTGGTAAATGGAGTTACAAGAATTGTGATAAGGCGTTCTTTCCAGTTTTCAATATTTCGAGTTGCCATAATCGCAGGGATTGCACAAGCTGTTCCCGAAACTAAAGGAACTACACTTTTCCCGCTAAGTCCGAAGCGCCTCATAACGCGGTCCATTAAGAATACTACCCTGCTCATATAACCACTTTCTTCTAAAATGGAAATAAATAGAAACAGAAACGCAATCTGAGGAATAAAAATTACAATTCCGCCTAATCCTGGTATAATTCCTTCGGCTATGAGGTTTGTAAAATCTCCTGGGGGCATGGTATTTTTTGTCCATTCACTTAAGGATGCAAAAGTAGCATCAATAAAGTCCATTGGGTAGCTACTCCAGTCAAAAATTGCTTGAAACATTAACAATAGGATTCCGAAGAAAATAACATACCCCCAAACTTTGTGAATTAGTATTCTGTCTAAGCGACTTCGTAAATCTTTAGCATTGGCAGTGTCTATGGCAAGTGTTTCCTTGAGGGCGCTATTTATAAACTGATATCTTGCGATGGTTTCTTTTTGCTGTAATCGCTTCAGATTGCTTTTAGACTCGGTTTGGAAGGAAGCAACACCCTTTAATTCTTGTCTTTCTAATTTCCCAAAGTTCACGTCTTGGGTAATTACCAGCCAGAGTTTATACAAGTCCTGATTGGGAAATACTTTCCGAAGCCTATCAAAATATTCGGGAGCAATGCTAGAAGAGTTTACACAAGGTTTTGTGGAGAGTACACTGTGGTTTGTAATTAGTTTTTTTAGGGCATCAAACCCTGTGTTTTTACGAGAGCTAATTAGCACTATTTTGGTTTCCAGCCTCTCTTCGAGTAATTCTACGTCCAAGGAAATGGCTTTGCGTTTCATTCTATCTGCCATGTTTATGGCAAGAATGGTTGGGATTCCTAAATCTTTAATCTGGGTAAAAAGAAGAAGGTTCCGTTTTAAATTTTCAATTTCAGTGACGACGATAGCGACATCAGGGAAATCTTTATCGTTTTTATTAAGTAGTAATTCGATTACCACATTTTCGTCTAGAGAAGAGGCATTTAAACTATACGTTCCTGGAAGGTCAATAATATGCGCTTTAAGACCTCTTGCAAGATTACAGATACCTTGCTTTTTCTCTACGGTAATCCCTGGATAGTTTCCTACCTTTTGATTTAAACCAGTCAACACATTAAAAACAGATGTTTTACCAGTGTTGGGGTTTCCAATAAGTGCAACATTAATCTGCTTTGCCATTCTTATTTTATCAGTTCAATTTCAATTTGCGAAGCAGTTTCTTTTCTAATGGCTAAGTGGCTTCCGTTAATATTCAAATAGAGTGGGTCCTGAAACGGAGCTGTTTGAACTAGAGCTACTTCATTTCCTGGAAGACAACCCATTTCCAATAATTTCAAAGGGACCACTTCGATCGAAAATTCTTTGATAATAGCCCTCTGACCATTCTTTAAAGAGGCAATAGTTAACATCAACTTTATTTAGATTCATTTTAAACAAGACAAAAGTAATGGAAAATATAGAGCTGAAGAAAGACCTGGGTGCTTTTTTTTATCCTTAGAAACTAAGAAGCGATTATTCCTCCAGTTTTAGAATTTTTATGTCTTCCAAAAGTTTTGAAATTGCCTCAGGATCTGTACCGTCATAGAACCCACGAATGCGTTTTTTGGTGTCTACAAGCACGAAGTTTTCGGTGTGGATGAGGTCGTTTTCTTTGTAGGGATTGTCCTTAGCCGCGAGGTAGGATTTACGGGCAAGGGTGTAAATATGTTTTTTATCACCTGTAACGAGATTCCATTTTTTATCATCCACCCCTTTTTCTAATGCATATTTTTTAAGCCGTGCTATGGAATCAATCTCTGGAGTTACACTGTGGGAGAGTAGTTTAATAGTGGGATCGTCTTGTAGTTTTTGCTGAATTTCCTTCATATGACCTGTCATAATTGGACAAATAGTCTGACAAGTAGTAAAAAAGAAATCGGCTACATAAATTTTCCCTTCGTAATCTGCTTGGGTGATTGTTTCTCCGTTTTGATTGAGTAGTGAGAAATCTGAAATTGTATGATACTTTTTTACGTGCTGAAGTGTACTGTCTACCATTTTGGCATTTACCTGAGCAGGCTGATAAATAGGAAGAGATGGTACCGGCTTCAGAATAGAATAAATCATTGAGATAATGATTGCCGAAAGAGCTAACAATACGACCGCAAAGAATTTATATTTTGAAAAAAACTGGAGCATACTCTATAATAATTTTCAACAAAATTAATACCTAAAAAAGTATTCTACTAGTTGTAACGGATAAATGTTTTATACAACTAACACAAACGGTTGCATTATTTTTTTACCCAGTCATAAAAGATTACTTTTGTGCGTTAAATTTACCGCCTGATTATATATATTGGTGGATTAATCGTTTTGGGTTCAGTTTTTGAAGAATGGCGACGTTACGAACGATTTCAATTTATATTAAGTTATTTAAGAAGCTATGAGTCCATTTGCCGTTAAAGCAATTCAGTTATTATTAAGTCTATCTCTGTTAATTGTCCTTCATGAATTAGGACATTTTATTCCTGCTAAGTTATTTAAGACTAGAGTGGAGAAGTTTTTCTTGTTTTTTGATGTGAAGTTCGCACTTTTCAAAAAGAGAATAGGCGATACAGTTTATGGAATTGGATGGTTGCCACTAGGAGGTTATGTGAAGATTGCGGGGATGATTGATGAGAGTATGGATAAGGAACAGATGGAGGGACCAGCACAACCTTGGGAATTTAGAAGTAAACCAACGTGGCAACGTTTAATAATTATGCTTGGTGGTGTGACCGTGAACATTATTGTTGGGTTTGTTATTTATATGGGTTTATTGTATGCCTACGGAAGAGACATCACCACTAATGAAGACATCCCAGAAGGATTTTCGGTAGCGCAAGAGTTTAAGGAATTTGGTTTTCGTGATGGAGATCATATCTTGAAAGTGAATGGAGAGGGTTTCGAAAATGTGACTCAGATTAACAAATACCTTTTTCTTAGAGATGTTTCTTCGGTTGAGGTAAAGCATAAGGACGGTGTTGTTGAAACACTTTCTGTGCCTGAAGATATTGGAACAGAAATGTTTAAAAAAGACGTCTTAAGGCCTTTTGAACCAATGCGGATGGCAGTGATCGATACGGTTGCGCCAGATTATCCTGCTGCAGCGGCTGGCTTTAAGGATGGTGACACGGTTATTTCTGTAAATGGTGAAGCGATTGGGTATTGGCATGAATTCACCAATACAATTAAGAATAATCTAAATGAAGAAAGTTTGGTTGTAGTTAGTCGAAATGGTCAGTTAGATTCTTTGAGAGTTACGCCTAATGAAACAGGGCAGATTGGAGTTCAGAACTATGGAAAGGAATTGGTTGGAAAGCACACACACATTTCTTACAGTTTTGGCGAGAGTTTTACCGGAGGAATTGGATACGGTTACAATGTTTTAAAAGATTATGTGAAACAGTTCAAGTATGTGTTTACATCAAAGGGTGCTACGCAGGTAGGTGGTTTTGGTGCGATTGGGAATTTGTTTCCTGATACTTGGAATTGGATAAATTTTTGGGAAACAACAGCCTTGATATCCATTATATTAGCATTTATGAATATCCTACCTATACCAGCTTTGGATGGGGGCCACGTAATGTTTCTATTATACGAAATGGCAACAGGACGTAAACCAAACGATAAGTTTATGGAGTATGCGCAAATGATAGGTTTCTTCTTGTTAATTGCCTTGGTGCTGTTTGCAAACGGAAACGATATTTATAGGTGGCTTTTTAAATAGGTAAAAAACTTACAAATCTATTTGCGACAGATTAAAAATAAATTATATTTGCACCCGCCTACGCACTAAAGCTTGAAAATGCTTTGGTGGGGGGGTCAGCTAAAAGGGTAACACCTTTTAATTTTATTTATGAAATTCCTCCTTAGCTCAGTTGGTTAGAGCATCTGACTGTTAATCAGAGGGTCCTTGGTTCGAGCCCAAGAGGAGGAGCTTTACTTGACTCCCCGTCTTTTAGACGGGGATTTTTTATTTTCAATCTTCGGAAAGGCTTGTGTTTACTAAGGATGAGCGAGATCAATTCATCAACAAAAGTGGTTCGACAACTTTTTCCCGTAAAAACGAGTTTTTTAGGAAATATCGAACCGGCAATCTTTTTTTTCATTTTAGCATCTCCATTTTTATAGAACTGGTCTGGCCCGTGAAGAAAGGATATACCTAAGACGAGGTATTCTTCGATGTCCTTTTTCATGTTCTTTATTCCCTCTATTTCGGCTTTATAACCAGCTACCTTTTGTTGAGCTCTTCTTTTCATAGAATTGTAGGTAGGCGCATCAATGAAATCATCGAGGAATTTTTCTTCCATAGACTCCAGTCGAGCAAGACATTAGGAAATACATTGTATAATGAATGGCAATTAAAAAACGAAGGACAAAATAAGAATAACCAATTTTTAATAATAATAAGCAAAAAAAACCGTAAATTTTCTATAACCGTAGGTGACGATTTAAAGAGTAATATATCAGATAATGTAATAAATGAAATAATTAGTAGTAGTGTAATCCCTTTACTCAAAAAAGGAAATTATTTTGAAGGAGTTATGGTTTCAATAGAAGAACTTATTAAATTGGAGGATGGGCTTCCTATATCAGATAAAAAGAATGAATAACATAGAAATTGAAGGAGAGGCTTAAGGTTTCTACAGATTAAATTACTGAGTATGAGGCTATTGTGCGGACATCTGCTATCCCTTTGGCTTAAAACAAAAAGGGTATAATAACGTTTTTTCCTGCCTTGGTAATCTACCCCATCTCCACCCCTGATAGCAGTGGTGTGGCTTCCATCAAGACCAACACTGGAGAGGTCTAACTTGGCTTTGTGCTTCCTTAGAAATGCCTCCCAACATCGTTGCCAAGACTCCGAAAGGCACCATTTCCTGTAATGGTAATAAACACACTGCCAACTCAATGCTTTGGTGTCAAAAAGAGAATCTACAGGCAATAGATGCCATTGAACTCCTGTCTTTAATTTGTAGAGTATGGCATTTATTATCTCAGCCACAGGAACCCTTGGAGGAAAACCGCGTTGGGCAATAGGTATGTTTGGAACAATTTCCATTTCTATCGTATCTTTGTCTAGTATTAGGTACATAAAGGGTTGTTTTAAAATGTTTTACGTCGATAATGCAAATATCTACAAGACTTTTTATATCTTTAAAAAAAAAGTTTAAATCACTTGATATTGAGGCTCTAACAAACACTCCAAATCATGAAGAAAAATATATTGGGCATTTTTACCCTTACGCTACTTGTTTTTGCGAGTTGTACACAGGACAAAATTGAGAGTCCATTAGATCAAAATTCTGACCGTATTGACGATATTTCAAAAGAACTCTTGAGTATTGATCAGATTAATAGAATTATTGATCAAAGTTTAAGAGCTTCGGGTGATTTTAGTTGGGAAATTGTGAGTGACCAAGTTTTATGGAGTGCAACAGTTCATGGAAATGAAATTCTTACCATTGGTTACGGAGACAAGGATGAGAGTTTTAGGACTTCGGATAATCAAAGATTGACAGGAGCTAAAAATTCTATTATTGATTTAGCTCGTTCTTTTGAAGGCACTTCGGAAAGGGGAATACTTATTGAAGACGATGCGGTTTTAAATGTTATTGATCTTCATGTGAAAACGAAGGAAACGATTTCAGAATTGCGTAAAAGAGATGATGTTCGATATCTAGAACCAAATGGGTATGCATTTTTCACAGCTTCTGGTTACTATCCTGCTAATAGATCTTCAATTGGTTGTAGTAAAGATGGGCAATCCCTTAACGGAAATGATTATCGTACCGTAGCTCCAAATTCTTTGGTTAGCTGGACTTTTGATCAGCATAATGTGGAAGCTGCATGGGCGTATAGTACAGGTGCTGGAATAACAGTTGGATTGATTGATACGGGAGTGTCTCGAAGTCAGCCATTCTTAGGAAATAATTTTAATGATGGTTATAGCAGTGGAAGGAGTATTCAGAAATATGGAACATTTATAGACTCTCCTTGGTGGTGGTCGAATAATTACGATGGTCCTCACGATAAATGTGGTCACGGAACTGCTATGGGATCTACCATTGCTTCTCCACGTAATGATAACTATATGCCTGTGGGAGTTGCTTACAATTGTAATTTGGTGTCATATCGTGCTACCGAAGATGTAGTGTTGAACGATTACCACGAACGTAAGGGAGTAAAAGCGGCTCTTGTTGCTTTAGGAAATAGAAGTGATGTTAAGATTATATCTATGTCTGTAGGATACCCTTGGTCTATTCGAAACGTTAGGGATGGAATAAGATATGCTCATAATAGAGGAAAATTAATTTTTGCAGCTGGAGGAACTTCTACGGAATTAACTAATTGGTATCCTGTGATTTTCCCTGCAAGTATGAGTGAAGCGATTGCTGTAACAGGAATCACAGATGATGGTTCCTATCAACAATGTGATACCTGCCATGATGGGAGTCAGATTGAATTTACCGTAGTTATGGAACGAGATAACAATAATGAACGTACGGGAACTGTACTTGGTTTTTATGATGGAGATAAGAAGTATGTAGGCGGATCATCAGTAGCTACTGCTACTACTGCTGGAATTGCAGCTTTGGTTTGGGCCAAGCATCCAGGATGGTCACGAAGTCAAGTGTTGACTAAATTAAGACAAAGCGCAGAATTTTACCCAACAAAGAGTAGCACTAAAGGCTATGGGAATATAGATGCGCTGCAGGCAGTTCAATAAACATTGATATTAAGATAAAAAGGTTCAGAAAAATTAATTTTTCTGAACCTTTTTATGTATACGTGGTGTATATACTGAAAATACTTCTTTAGAACAAAAACCCTCCTCAAAGCTGCTTGCGTCTTGAAGTGGTTTTTGTTTTTATATTCTAATGGTTTCCATAAACAACAAAAGACAAGGCAGTATTTATTCCAGTACCGGCTGGCGACTGACAATTTATTGTAAAGGTATTAGCTCCAGTTGGATTGTAACCACAGATCTCTGGTGAGCCAATACCAGAGGTAAAAGGTGATATCATAACTACTGTGTTAGCAGCATTTGTATTAAGATCTAAGACAACGTCATATATTCCGGTTCCAGAATTAGTAACAGAAGTGACGCCGTATCCGACTGAAATACCACCAGCAGATGTAATACTAGCATATGCTATAGGCATAGAATTACCATATACTGTATTAAGCTGAGGTGCCGTTGTTGTCGTATTTATTCGAGTACGTCCATCTCCTTGAACTTGGAATGCTACTGCTCCATTATTCCTAGCTTCTATAAATTGGGCATCGTCAGAACTTCCTGCGGGCATTTCTAGATTAATAATGTCATTGGCGGCTACAACGGCAACCGTAGCCCGAATATCTAGTATTTCCCCAACAATAGTGTTGTCTCCACTAATGGTTAAGACATCTGCACTGCTAGTACCGTCACCAATTCTAGCATCCGCTGGCATAGTGTCGGCAGATTTAGCATAGGGTACACTTACAAATTCGGTAGTTCCAACAGAGGTTCCATTTAAAGAAACTTCCAAGAAGTGAGCGTCTGCAGCCCAATCAATTGTTAGTCCCGAAACACTCCCTATTTGAACTGAGAATACACCATTTGCATCTGTTGTTGGATTTTGTGTTTCTGAAAATACAACTGGACCCCCGGCATTTCCTTCGTGAACATCAAAATCAATGGTAACAGCTGTATTGATGATTAGGTTTCCACCAGCATCTCTAGCTACAGCTTGATAATTAATCATATCTGCCGCTGCCATTCTGTTTTGAGGTGCTGAGTTATTTATTGTTCCGTCATTACTTTGTAAGGTGTTGACGTTAGAACTTGTTTGTGCCTCTCTAAGGGCTTGATAGTTTGAATCATTGTTCTGTCCTCCTTCAACATTTTGTGCAAAAGCACTCGAGATTGTAAATAAGAAGGAAACGATTGCGATATAAGTCATTTTAGTTTTCATAATTATTGGTTTTATTGTTTTATTGTTTGATTATTTTTATTGTTTTTGATTTATTGGTAACACGTTGTAGGATGTTTAACACGTACATACCCGTGGAATAAGACTGAAAGTCTAGTGTTTCGTTGGTAGAACTATTTTTTAGTTCTTTTCGAAATACTTGTTTCCCATTAGTGTTGTAAAGGGTAACTTCAAAATCTTGCCCGGCCAATTCATTGAAATTTAGGTTCAAATAGTCGGTCACGGGATTTGGATATGCAGTGGTTTGCACTTCCAAAGTGAAATCTTCGTTACTTAATGTAATCTCTACAATTGCTCCAAGCCAAAAGCCTTGCGCTAAAGAATCACCACTGGAAATTGTTCCAACGGTTGCTTCTCCGGCAGTAAAACTTAAGGTATTGGAGGCACCACTAATAGTGGCTCCTGAGCTTGCAACAACCACCTGGCTCAAACTTTGAGCGTAGCTCGTGGTGATTGGTAAAAGTGCAATGAGTATTGCATACATTGTTTTTTTCATAATTCAGTTTTTAAAAGGTTACTAGTATTAATAGCTATTGTGAGTTTCAAAATTATCTAGGTTCGTGGAAATGTTGTATCAATTTTGTAACAGTCTTACTAACAGATGTAACATTAGCTATTCTCTAGAGTCATATATTTTATTGAACTCGTTGAGGCAGAGTTGCGACGAAGGCTGGCCTCTTGCAAGAGCTAAAAGACTGATATTCAAAATGGTAAGCCCTTTGAATTTTATAGGGTTTAAGGCTTAAAAAAGTTTAGGTGGGAATGTAAAGAGGAATAGGGGTTTACCCCCTTTATTTAAAAGTGTTTTACTCCGCGATTAATGTTAAGCTTTGTGCGTTATTTGTTTATGACTTGTTAAATTAAAGGAACTTGTTGTGAGGTATTTTTGAAGTGTGTTTACATTCTTTAAATTATTATCTCTAATTTTATATAAACCTTAAAAACTCATTATTATGGAAAATCGGTATAGTAGACCTATTATCATTATATTATTGTTGATAATCGCCTTTCTTTTTTGGACGATTTTAAAAGGAGGGGACACCTCACCGCCAGAGCAAACGATTACTTTTGAAGAAGCAAAAATTCTTGAGGAAGCATACCAACGATCACGCACTCCAATATTAACAGAGGGCCTAGGATTCGAGGATACTCGTGATTTTTGGTTTTCGTTGGAAACAATTGACCAATATTTAAGGTATGTAAAGGCGGAAGGTAAAAAATTAGGAAAAACCGATTTGGGAATTCGAATCTATTTGGGTGTATATCCAGAAGAAGGAGGATATCCACAACCTGGATTGAGTACGGTTTTCTTTGTTCCAACCTCTTCAACGCAAGAAGGCTCGCCCATTAGGCAAGGATTTGTCCCCTTTTTACCCACAGAAGAAAACATTGAAGGGATAGACGCATTGAATTATGGTACAGGCGGAATTCCACCAAACGCATTATAACTTTATAATCTCCAATGTCATATTTTTTTCCAATTATACAATTAATTGCTGCTATTGTTGGGGTGTTAAATTATAAAAAATTAGTTTTTTATAGAGAAAAATATTTTCTTTTATTATTATGGTATACTTTTATTGTTGAGGCAGTTAACCTTATATTAAACACTTGTTTTTTAATAAATTTAGAATGGTGGCATGGGATTTATTCAGTAATTAGCTTTCTGTTTTATTTTTATTGGTATTATAATGTTTTAGAAAAAAAATTAGTCAAGAGAATAGTTGTTTTTTTTATTGTATTATTTACCAGTATTACGTTGTTAACGTATATTTTTCCAAAGGAATTAAGCAATCAAGGATATTCGTTTATCACAGGAGCAATAAGTTTATTGGTATTAACTTTTTTCCACTTTTATCAATTACTCAGTAGTAATGAGATTTTAGTTGTTAAAAATAAATTGAGTTTTTGGGTCTCAACTGGTCTTTTACTTTTTTATATGGGTATAATTCCTTTAATACTATTATCTAAATACTTAGTTATTGAGGGTATGAGTAAAACAATTATTTTATTGAGTCTCAATATAATTTTGTATGGTTGTTATATAATTGGATTTCTATGGGCGAAGAAGAGGTAAAATCATTTTTAATTGTCTTTTCAATAATTGCATTTTGTTTAGCGCTAACAATAATTCTTTTATTTTCTATTTTTCAGAAAAGAAAAAATAAATTATTGAGGGAGCAACAAGACTCAGAGAACAGGTTTAAGGAAGAAATTATTGAGACTCAAATTGAGATAAAGGAAGATACCCTACGGAATATAAGTTGGGAACTGCACGATAATATTGGGCAATTACTTACTTTGTCTAAAATACAAATGCAAAATGCTAAGGATGATCCGGCTGCAATTGACGAAGCGATAGAAACTGTTGGGAAAAGCCTCAATGAACTTAGAAGTTTATCGAAGTTGATAAACCCGGATACCTTAATTAACCTCACATTAGTAGAGGCATTGCAGATGGAGACTGAGCGCTTTACAAGGCTTAGGTATTTGGAGGCTACTATGAATTGTTCAGTGAATTACTTTGCTATTGATAGTAAAATTGAGCTCATTATATTTAGGATGTTACAAGAGTTTTTTACCAATACAATAAAGCATTCTAAGGCCACAAAACTTAATGTTGAGGTTAATTATGAAGACCATACCTTAAAAATAAATGCTGAGGATAATGGAGTTGGCTTTGATGCTTCAAAGATTCACTCTTTTAAAGGTATTGGTTTGAGTAATATATATAACCGGGCAAAACTTATAGGCGCCAAGGTGGTGATCAATTCGCAAGAAGGTAAGGGAACTCGCTTCTCTTTAATTTATAAAATTTAATTGTTATGAAATATTCAGTAGTAGTTGTAGATGATCATATGCTCCTTTCACAGGCAATAGGTGGGTTAGTTGATGCCTTTGATCAATTTGAAGTGTTGTATTTATGTAAGAATGGGCAGGAATTAATTCAGCAATTTAAGAATAATAAAAATATTCCCGATGTTGTTCTAATGGATGTTAATATGCCAATTTTAAATGGTATTGAAACCACCGCTCATTTAAAGGAACATTTTCCAGATGTCAAAGTGCTGGCACTGTCTATTGAAGAAGACGAAATGACTATCCTAAAAATGTTGCGTGCTGGAGCCAAGGGATATTTAATGAAGGATGTGAAGAAAGCTGAATTACAAGAAGCCTTGCTCGAAGTTATCGAAAACGGGTATTTTCATACAAATACCATAGCAAAGATTTTAGTCGATTCGTTACGGCCCAAAGAGGGGAGCGTGGCTAACCTAAAAGAACGTGAAATTGAATTTATTCAGCATGCTTGTACCGAAAAAACGTATAGAGAGATTGCTGATATTATGTGTTTAAGCCCAAAAACAATTGAAGGATATCGTGATGTGCTTTTTGATAAACTCAATCTAAGAAACCGAACAGGACTAGTAATTTATGCAATAAAAAATAAAATATTCAAACCTTAACGGACTCTTGAAACGGTCAACCCATCTCTAATAGGTAGTAGAACTGTTTCAAGTTGAGGATGGTCATTTAGTAATTGGTTGTAGATCAACAACGCCTTGGTGTCAAGGTCGTCATTTTCTACTGGCTCAACAATTTTCCCGCTCCATAATACATTATCACTCAATATTACTGCTCCTGATGTTAATTTCGGAAGTAGAATTTCTAAGTAGTTTGGATAGTTTCTTTTATCCGCGTCTATAAATACGAGATCGAATGCCTTGTCAAGCTTCGGAATTATTTCCAAAGCATTTCCCGTATGCTGAACGATCTGTGAACCATAATCCGAAGTATCAAAGTATCTTCTCTGAAAATCGTATAGTTCTTCATTTATATCAATGGTGTGCAATTCACCATTTTTCTGCATTCCTTCAGCTAGACATAGGGCAGAATAGCCTGTGTATGTTCCAATTTCCAAAATGGTTTTTGGATGAATCAACTTTGAAAGCATGCTCAAGACTCTTCCTTGTAAGTGTCCACTGAGCATTCTTGGTTGCAATACTTTTTGCCAAGTTTCCCGACTTAATTCTTGCAGCAAGCCTGGCTCCGCTTGGGAGTGTGCAATTACATAGTCATTGATTTTTTCAGGAAGGAAATCCATAGAATATTTTTTAATGAATCCCCGCCATCATTTTTTTAATTATTGGCGAAAGGAGTATTGCAAATATACCGACAATTATACTTATGAATCCAAAACTAGCATAGACAGATACGTACGAAAATAATTGCTGAAATGCTTCGCTTCCGTTCATAGCAATTTCTGGAGTTAGGCCAGTTACAGCTTCAACAATTTTTCCGAATAAACCCTTAGAAAACATATTTATTTCTCCTTCTGCCACTGTTGTAAGTTTGGCGATTTTTCCAGCAAAATAATGTCCATAAAAATTAGCCGAAAACCAAACGCCCATAATAAAGGCAATATATTTTAGTGGAGATAATTCGGTCATTTTTGAAAGCCCAATAGGCGATAAAAACAACTCACCAATCGTTAGAACTAGGTAACCAATAACTAAGTAGGACATTGAGGTTCTTGCAAAATCATCTGTACTATGTGCAGACATGGCAAAAACTATAAACCCTAGCCCAAGAAATAACAGTCCGAATCCAAATTTAATAGGCGAGTTAGGGTTTTTTTTACGTTTGTTTAAGAAAGGCCAGAGCAACGAAAATGGGATTGCAAAGAGCATTATAAAACCAGCATTAATGCTATTGGTCCCCGCAGCATCCATCCCAACCAAGTTTACATTTCGGTCGGCAAATAAGGTTAGAGAACTACCCGCTTGTTCAAAAATTGCAGAGAATAAGGTGTATAAAACCGTAAAGTAAACTGCAACTAATAGTCGTTTTTTCTCAATGGAACTTACTTTATTGAGAATGTTGAATATGTAGTAAATTAAAAAGGTGGAAACCACCCAGACAAGATAATGTTCGTACTGATGAAATTTAACAATTAAGGCAAACAACGGAACTATGAGAAAAGAAAGAACAATAATTAATTGCCCTTTTTTCATTCCGAAGGTTTTAGATTGATAGTTTTCTTCATTTGGGGTTAAACCTTTTCCTTCAAAAGCATTTCCTTTTAATCCCTTCTGAAAAACAAAAAGGCCCAGTAACATTCCTATTCCGGCTAGTACAAATCCGTAATGCCAGCCATAGTTTTCAGCAAACCATGCGCAGGCCAAAGGAGCGATTGCCGCACCTAAATTTATTCCGAGGTAAAAAATAGTAAAACCACTGTCACGTCGGGCATCACCCTGTTCATACAATTCACCTACAAATGAAGAGATGTTTGGCTTAAAGAAGCCGTTACCCACAATAATAAGTCCTAATGAACCATAAAAGAATACTGGATGTTCAATTGTAAGGAAGAAATGCCCAAATGCCATAAGAATACCGCCGAGGAGAATTGCTTTTCTAAAACCTAAAATTTTATCAGCAAGTATTCCACCAATCATTGGAGTAACATATACCAAAGACATATAGGCCGCATATACACCAAAGGCCATGTCATCATCGAACAAAAGATGTTTGGTCATATATAATACAAGTAGAGCTCGCATTCCGTAAAAGGAAAATCGTTCCCATAATTCTGCAAAGAATAAGTATAACAATCCTTTTGGATGTCCGAATACTTCGGTTTTAGGTAATTTACTGGATATAGAGCTCATAAGTATTTATCTTAACTTTTGAGCAAGGTAATGGGGAGTTTTCTGGCCAGAAACTGGAGTTTCAAATTGTAATAAAAAATATGAGATTGTGCCTATCTGCACTTAGGGTTACAATTAATTACAAAGTTCTGCATACTCGTTGTTTTCAATGCTTTTAGAGAAGTCTTCTAGTAGAGATCTATCAAAATCGATGTTTTCAGGAATTATCCTAAGTTGGTACTTACTCTCACCAATAAATGTGAAAAGATCTCTTCGTTCTAATTTTTGAGCTGTATTCAAGGGAAGAATACTGTTCAAGTTTTCAATAATACGGGTTAGGTAGGTTTGATTTGTAATTTCTCCGCCTAAGTTTACAAGTATGGTTTGGGTGTCACCTTCACCAAATTTACGCCTCACTGCAAATTTTAGTAAGTTCTTGTATTGGGTTGTTTTAGATCCAAAATCAATTGTTTGGTCAAAAATTCCCTTTGTTGGAATACTGATTTTAATCAAGTTCCAATCTAAAAAGGAAATAGACATCTCATTGGGCTTTGGCATACTCGCCAATCTTATAACCCAGGTTGTAGCCAAAACTAAGAAGATGGAAATTAGAGAGGTCTTTGCGCAGATTTTAATAAAGTTGTTTGTGAAATCACTTCCAAAATTTATAAACACTTCAGAAAGTTGAGAAACAAACGTTAAAAGTATTACTAAAACTGAAATAACTCCAACTACTTTTAATCCTCTATACGCGAAAGTTCTGTAAAAAGAAACACCCAACAAATAACATAAGAAACCAGAAAGGATTAAATCGGGTATACTGCTTATTTTTAAATTATAAATGACATTATTTTCTCCTAACAGCGGAGATAGAATAAAAGTAAAAAGAGAAATGACAATTATTAGGATAACAATCTTTTTAATATTTTTTTTATTGTTGTAAATGAATTTAGGCGCGTAATAGAAATAGAATAGTGCTAATAGCAAAAACATATTATTGACTATCGAGAATAAGTTTGACCCTAATTGATATCCTTGTGTCTCGGTAAATGAAAAGATGGTTCCAATATAAGTCCAACAGCCCGCAAAAACCCATATAAGCATAGCGAAACTTAAATTTAGCAATCCCTTGTCAACTCGTTTTTGTGTTTCGTCTTCTTCAAGTAATTGCTGAAACCTGGTTCTTATATTGAACCATATAGCCATAAGCAAAACGGCACCAATAAATGAAATGAAAATGTGGGATAGAATATAGAACCTAGCAACCTCTGTCATATTAACCAAGAATTCGGTTAATCAATTTCTGCGTTGCGACCTCGTCATCGCCACAGAGCCATTTAATTACATTATCCTCCCAGATAGCATCGCATTCTTTTGCGGTTAAAATATCTCGTTCCATTGCCAAATCCAATATCTTTCCTGGGTAGGAAGATTGAACTTCACTATCCATTTCGCCAAGGGGATAGGGATCATCAAGTCCCATAACAATCTGTTTGGAAGTTTGATTCTCAACTACCAATTTTAAGGATCCAGTATCGTGTACTAAAGTGTCAAAGAAAATATTTTTATGCCCAACTGCCTTTCTAGGGTGTGATTTCCCCTCAAAAAGATCTGGTCGACCATCAAAACCTTGTATTCTTCGACCAAGATTCATTTGTGCCAATTGACCACCATGTGCAAAGCAGGTTCGCATATTAGGGTACTTATCAGCGTATCCATTCAGCGTTAAAAAGTGATAGGCGTCGGCGCACTGAGCCAGCATCCATATGAGATGAAAACGCCAAGAAGTATTCTCAAGCTTAATGAACTTCTCTCCATCATAAGGATGAATCTCTACGGCAAGGTTATATTTACTTGCCATTTCAAAAATGGGTTCATTTTCTTCATCAAAAATACAACGCCAGGTACCAATGGTATCCATATAGTGAGTTGGCAAGCATAAAAGCTGCAAGCCTAATTCTTCAACACAGCGTTCAATTTCCCATAGTGCTCCACGTACAAAACCTGGGTGCACTACAAAACCACAAGTGAATTTAGAAGGGTTATCGTGTTGAACTTTAGCATTGTAATCGTTTTGAAATCGCAATGCTTGTTTCATTTCCTCCACACGCAGACCATTTCCGTAGAGTTGAGATAGATTTAAAACCACCGCATGATCAATCTTAAAACGATCCATCCACTCTAACTTTTCATCAAGGAAGAAACTCGAATCGGTTACAGGTCTACTCCAATCTTTCTGGAGCATAAATTTTCTATCCTTATCAACCCAAAAGATACCTTTGTCCTTCATAAATTGAGGAATTTCTTCCGGATAAGGAAGTAAATGAGAATGACCGTTAATACGCAATTTTCGTTTCATAGTCTAAAGTTACAAACTTTTTGTGCGCCCGCCATCCACTGGAAGATTAATTCCATTAATATAACTGGCAGCTTCACTTGCTAGAAAGGCAATAGCGTATGCTATTTCTTCGGGTTGTGCAAAACGTTTAGCTGGAGCCACACTCTTCATCATTGCTTCTGCCTCTTCAAAGGAACCGTTTATTTTTTTGGCAACGTTGTGCAGGATGTCGGTAAGCCTTTCCGTAGCTGTGGCACCAGGTAAAACATTATTCACAGTAATCCCAAAAGGACCAACCTCGGTCGCTAAGGTTTTACTCCAATTGGCGACTGCTCCACGAATCGTATTGCTTACGCCAAGGCCTTCGATAGGTTGTTTTACTGAAGTTGAGATTACGTTAATAATACGGCCATAACCAGAGTCTTTCATTCCTGGAATTACAGATTGTGCTAAAACATGATTGCATTTAAGATGTTGCGTAAACGCCGCTTCAAATTCATCTAGACCAGCGGTAAGAACGGGGCCCGCCTTTGGGCCTCCAGTATTGTTAATTAGGATATGATAGTTGTTTTTTTTTGTTGCTTCGGAAAGAACCTCCTTTAATGCTTGTGGGTTGCTAAAGTCAACCACTAGGTAGTTATGTTTTTGTCCTTCTGAAGTTGACAACTCCCCTAAAACGGTTTTTAGTTTGTCTTCATTACGTGCTAAAAGCGTTATTGTCGCTCCCAGAGAGGCCAGTTCCATAGCCGATGCTTTTCCAATTCCTGCGCTACTTCCGCAGACCAAGGCGTTTTTATTTTTTAAATTTAGATTCATTTTTTTATTTGTCAGGCTGAGCTTGTCGAAATCTTTTCGAAATGCCATTCCACTGCACTTCAACAAGCTCAGTGTGACATCACGAGGTGACAACCTCATAGTTAATTTATTCGTATTTAATACACACATTTTTCGCTTCTGTAAAAAAGCGTAAGGCTTCAAAACCTCCTTCACGACCTACACCGCTATCTTTCATACCGCCAAAAGGAGTTCGTAGATCTCTATTGAGCCAAGTGTTTACCCAAACGATACCGGCTTCGAGCTGTTTGCTGACTCGCATGGTTCTATTGAGGTTGGTGGTCCAAAGAGTAGCTGAGAGACCATACTTTACACCATTTGCCATTTCTAAGGCTTCCTCTTCCGTTTCAAAAGGCATCAAGGTAACAACAGGTCCAAAAATCTCTTCCTGATTGACCCTACATTTGTTGTCATAGACTTCAATCACGGTAGGTTCTAGATAGTAACCGTTTTCAGATCCCTTAACTGTAACCGACTTTCCTCCGAAAAGGATTTTTCCACCTTCTTCTTCTGCGATTTTAATATAGGACTGAACTTTTTCTAAATGTGGTTTAGAGACCAGCGCACCAATATTGGTGTCTGAATCAGAAGGGTTGCCGATTTTTAGTTGTTGCACTTTAGCAACAAAATCTTTTTTGAATTGTTCATAAATTGATTTCTCAACAAAAATTCTACTTCCGCAGAGGCATATTTGCCCTTGATTTGCAAAAGAAGACTTCACTGTCACAGCAAGCATTTTATCATAATCACAATCTGCAAAAATGAGATTTGGATTTTTACCCCCGAGTTCAAGAGATAGTTTTTTAAACATCGGTGCTGCAGTACGAGCGATATGTTCTCCAGTTTTGGTTCCTCCTGTAAATGAAATTGCTTTTATATTTTGATGTTCCACGATGGCCTGACCGGCAGAAGGTCCAGTTCCGTGAACAATATTCAAAACGCCATTTGGAAGTCCTGCTTCGGTACAAATTTCGCCCAATAAAAAAGCAGTCATTGGTGTGACTTCACTAGGTTTAGCAATTACCGTATTTCCAGCTGCAATTGCGGGTGCTATTTTCCAAGTGAATAGGTATAAGGGTAGGTTCCAAGGTGAAATACAGCCAACAACACCAATTGGCTGTCGCAGTGTAAAATTCATAGTGTTTAAACCGATACTTTCATGCGCATCACTCGAAAATTGCGTAATGGCGTTTGCAAAAAACCGAAAATTACTCGAAGCTCTTGGGATATCTACAGCTTTGGCTAAACTCAATGGTTTTCCGTTGTCTTTCACCTCAGCTTCAGCAAGACGATCGAGGTTGCTTTCGATAAGCGTAGCAATTTTTAACATAATGCGACTCCGCTCGCCTATTGTGGTATGAGACCATTTAGGAAAGGCTGCTTTTGCTGCTTCGTAGGCTGAAGTTATATCTTGAGCATTCGAATTGGCAATTTGAGCATATACTTCCCCATTGCTAGGATTATAATTGTCAAGCCATTCCCCAGATTGAGGTTCGCGGTACTCTCCATTTATGTAATTAAGAATTTTTTCCATTCTTGAATGTCAAATTAATTAAATCTAATCTATTTTCTATCGGGCCTTTTTTATCTAAAATTTCGTCACTAAAATGTTCGGGTCTTTTCTCTTTTGAAAATTTTTCAACATTGTAGTTAGAAGATTTTCCCTTTGGAATACTTAAACTTTTCCAAGTATCTCCTTTTATCATTCGAGCAACATATACAATTTGACCGATATGGTAAGAATAATGCGCAAATTGATGATTGATAGCTTCCATTACTGTATGTCCTTGATTTCGAATATAAACTTCGGTGTTAAAATTTTCTTTATTAATAGAATTTAAAGCAAGAAAGAGACATTCCCATGCTTCATTCCATTTCTTTAACAATTCTTCTTTAGAGCTAATTATGGGTTCAAACTCTAAATCTCGATTACGCCACTCTTTTTCTCCATCAGATATTAAAAAATCTGTCCATCTAGATTTCATATTTCCTTGAAGGAGGTTAACAATAATGGCTATTGAATTACTTTCTTCATTGAACTTCCAAAACAAGTCCTTTTCCTCAAGTTGGTCAAACGTTTGTTCTCCCAAATGCTTATAATATTCAAATTGCTTACGAATGCTGTTAAGGTAATTAAGCTCCATTTTCAACTAAGAATTAACTTTCTTATAAGCCATCGCCTTGATCTCAACAACCAAATTTGGATGTGGTAATTGATGCACTGCCACCGTTGTTCGAGTGGGTCCAGTCGCTTTGTCAAAAAACTCGGCGTAGACCTCATTGTAACCAGCAAAATCATTCATATTTACAAGAAAGGAGGTGACATCCACGACATCTGCCATCGTTGCTCCTTCAGTAACCAAGAAATCTTTAATGTTTTCTAATACAGCACGTGTTTGTTCTTTAACATCCAATCGCATAGAGCCCATTTCATCCACTTTATACACACCAGCAAATGTGTTATCAGCCAACCGAGAACTGGTTCCGGAGATAAAAATGAAATCACCTACCCGTTTTACATGCGGATAAGCACCTCTTGGGGTTGCTTTTCCTTCTACTAATCTACTTTTCATAGTGTTTATTTTATATTTCTTGCTACCAAGTCATCATGAAGAATTTCTTGGGTCTCTTTATTTACCAAATCCAGTTTTTCTGCTAGGCTCATTGCTTCGGGAAGCTTTCCATCATCAATTAGATTTAGGATCGCTTTATCTTGCGCTCTTCCTTTTTTCATTGCCTCTTCATAGGTAATATGTTCATTGAAAGTTACCAAGGAGTATTTGGAAGAATACGCTTCTGGGAATTCTGCCTCAAAAGCTGTTTCCAATTTTCTTTTCTTCTGAAATAAGGGACTTGCTGTATGCTCTTTCATTTCATGAAAGTTATCTACCGCCAAATCTGCAATAGCGTCTGTATCTATTTTACGTGCTTTTTCGTATTCTGAAAAAACCTTCGTCCAATCACCTTCAAACTTCCCTAGCACTTCGTCGAAGACCACTACGTCTTCAAAAGAAGCGTTCATTCCTTGCCCATAGAAAGGTACAATTGCATGAGCTGCATCTCCAAGGAGTAGGGTTTTTCCATTGCTATTCCACGGAGAACATTTAATCGTTCCTAAAGGACCGGTTGGGTTTTCAAAAAACTCTTCTTCTAAGGTAGGCATCAAAGCTACTGCATCTGGAAACTCACTGTTAAAATATTCCATCACCTTTTCTTTGGTGGTCAAGTTCTCGAAACAATAATCACTATTAGCATATGGAGCAAAAAGTGTAACTGTAAAACTACCGTCCAAATTTGGTAAGGCGATAAGCATATCTTTTCCACGTGGCCAAATATGCAGTGCTCCTTTATCTGTTCTATATCCACCATCTTTCGTGGCAGGAATAGTAAGTTCTTTATAACCATGTGTCAACCAATCTTGGGAAAAACTAAACAAGAATTTTCGATGGTTGAACATGCTCTTCCGAACCATAGAACCTGCTCCATCCGTTCCTAAAAGAATATCTCCACTTAGGGTAGTTTCTGTGCCAGTCTTATAGTTTTTAAAAACTCCGGAGGCATTTTCTAAATCCACCGTCTTACATCCGTGATTAAAAATAAGAGTGACGTTTGACATTTTTTCCGCAGCGTCGAGGAGCAGCATATTTAATCCTGGACGCGAAATGGAATTGATATATTCATTTTTTCTACCGCTATATTTACTCAAAAAAGTGTTTCCTTCTTTGTCATGAATCATCCTTCCAAGCATGGGAATGCATTTCTTTTTTGCTTCTTCTTCAACACCGGCAATTCTTAGACCGCGTAATCCTCGATCGGATAATGCTAAGTTTATCGATCTTCCAGCATCTTGCTCCACTTTTCGCAAATCTGGTCGTTTTTCAACCAGTGTTACATTATAACCACGTTGCGCCATTCGCAAAGTGAGGAGGCTTCCGCAGAGACCTGCACCAACAATAAGTATGTTTTCTTTTTTGTTCATTCCTAGTTTAATACTTTTTTTAATCTTTCTGCAAAATGGTATACATCTTCGAAGCTGTTGTATAGCGGGGCAGGAGCAATACGAATTACATCCGGTTCACGCCAATCGCTTATAACGCCAGCTTCGGTGAGTTGCGTATGTAAGCTTTTATCCGCACTTTTTACTTGAATAGATAATTGGCAACCCCGTTCCTCTGGATTTCTTGGTGTGATAATATTGATGCGGTCATCATGCAAATCATCCACCAAAAACTCAAGAAAGCCAGTTAATTTAATTGCTTTGGCTCTAAGATTATCAAATCCAGCTTCCGTAAAAGTATCTAAAGAAGCGCGAATAGCCGCCATCGATAGAATAGGAGGGTTGCTCAATTGCCAACCTTCAGCACCAACTAAAACGTCAAACTTGTGACGCATATTAAACCGAGTTTGTTTGTTATGTCCCCACCAACCTACAAAGCGCTTAAGTTCTTTGTTGTTTTCATGACGCTCGTGTACAAAGCATCCACCCAGGCTTCCTGGTCCGCTGTTGAGATATTTATAGGTACACCAAACAGCAAAGTCTGGTCCCGTTTCATGCAAGTTTGGCTGGATATTCCCAGCACCATGGGCTAGGTCAAATCCAACTTTACAGTTATATCGATGTCCTAATTCCGTAATTTTTTTAAGCGGAAAAGACTGTCCAGAATAATAATTTGTACTCCCAATCATTAATAATGCAATTTCATCTCCGTTCTTTTTCATTATATCCTCCAAGTCTTCCAAACGACATAATTCTTCACCTTTGCGAGGCTTCCAAAGAATTAAACCTTCAGAAGGGTTATAACCGTGAAATTTTAATTGGCTTTCCATTGCATACTTATCTGATGGAAAGGCATCACTCTCAATTACAATTTTATATTTGCTCGATGTAGGTTGATAAAAGGAAACCATCATTAGATGAAGGTTTGATGTAAGACCATTCATGATAACAACTTCAGAAGGTTTAGCTCCTACAATTTTTGCCATATTTTCCGTTAGAAATTCGTGATATGGAAGCCACGGGTTTTTACCTTCGGTGTGTCCTTCAACGCCTAAGTTTGCCCAATCTTTTAACTCTTGTTGAATATAATCTGAAGTTGCTTTTGGTTGAAGTCCTAATGAGTTTCCGCAGAGATAAACGAGTTCTTCTCCAGCAGTATTTTTTGGAATATGGAACTTATTTCTGAAGGATGCTAGCTCGTCTGAAGCGTCACACTTTTTAGCAAATTCTAAACTATTTTTAAACATTATATATGGTTGGTTTTCGAGTCCAAACAAAAATAGGAATTAATATTTGAAGTGACCGTAAATTAAGATTTGGAATTATGAGTATATTTGGTAAAAAAACGCCACATGAAAGGATTGTTACTTTTCGTATTGAGTATCTCATTTGTATCGATTTCTTTTTCGCAATCGATTGCTAGACAATGGAACGAGGAAGTGTTGCATGGGATTCGAAATGATTTCGCCCGCCCCACTGTTCATGCCAGAAATTTGTTTCACACATCTGTAGCTATGTACGATGCTTGGGCAGTTTTTGATACCAACGCGGATACTTTTTTTCTGGGGAAAATGCTAGGGGATTATGGGTGTTTGTTTGAAGGGTTCTCTACTTCCGAAGAACTCGAGGAAGCAAGAAACAGGGTTATTAGTTATGCCGTATATAGATTGATGTTGCATCGTTTTGCAAACTCTCCAAGGTTTCAAGAGATTTATCTTTCAATCAATAATCTAATGCAATCTTTGGGTTATGATCTTTTATATGATTCAACGGATTATCAAAATGGAAGTTCTGCTGCATTAGGAAATTACATTGCGGAGCAACTTATAGCTTTTGGTTTACAGGACGGTTCCAATGAAGCACAAGATTATGAAAACCAATATTATGAGCCAGTCAATGAGGCTTTGAACACGGATATCTCTGGAAATTTGGATATGGTTGATCCAAATCGCTGGCAACCTCTTAAGATAGAAAATTACGTTGATCAAAGTGGAAACACAATTCCTGGTGGTCAGCCACCTTTTTTAAGCCCCGAGTGGGGTAGTGTCACACCATTCTCTTTGAAAGATGTGGACAAAGAGATTTATAATATTTCAGGAATAGACTATACAATATACGATGACCCTGGAGCTCCATATTATCTTCAAGAAGATTTGGGAATTGATGATCCCTATAAATGGGGGTTTGGATTAGTAGCAGCTTGGAGTTCTCATTTGGACCCAGCTGATGATACTATGATTGATATTTCGCCTGCTAGCTTAGGAAACCTAGAGCGTTCATTATTTCCAGAGAGTTTTGAAGAATTTAAGGCGTTTTATAATTTCGAAAATGGAAGTGACCCAAGTTCTGGATATTCGTTAAATCCTGTTACCCAATTGCCTTATACGCCAATGCTCGTGCGCCGAGGTGACTACACGAGGGTCTTAGCTGAGTTTTGGGCAGATGGCCCCGATAGCGAAACGCCTCCCGGACATTGGTTTACAATTTTGAATTATGTGAATGATAATCCTTTGTTAGTCAAGCGTTTTAGAGGAGAGGGTGCTATTTTAAGCGATTTAGAGTGGGATATAAAATCATACTTTATTTTGGGTGGGACTATGCATGATGTTGCAATTACTGCTTGGGGATTAAAAGGCTATTATGATTATGTGCGTCCTATGAGCGCTATTCGTTATATGGCGGATAGAGGACAATCAAGTGATCCCAATCTGCCTAGCTACCATCCTCAAGGATTGCCGTTAGTGCAAGGGTTCATAGAAATAATAGAAGAAGGAGATCCGTTGGCTGGAGCGTCTAATGAAAATATTGGTGTAATTAAAATGTATGCTTGGCAGGGCCCAGAAAATATTGTAGATCCAAACAACGATGTCGCAGGCGTAGATTGGATTTTTGCGAACGAATGGTTTCCATATCAAAGACCGTCCTTTGTGACGCCTCCTTTTGCAGGTTATGTTTCTGGACATTCTACTTTTTCAAGAGCAGCGGCAGAGGTGTTAACAACACTCACAGGAGATCCTTTTTTCCCCGGAGGTTTAGGGAAGTTCGATGCGCCAGCAAATTCATTTCTGAAGTTTGAAAGAGGACCATCGCAGCCTGTGCAATTACAGTGGGCAACCTATAGAGATGCGAGTGATCAAACAAGTTTATCTCGTATTTGGGGAGGGATTCATCCTCCAATAGATGACATTCCTGGACGAATTCTAGGTGAGAAGATTGGAAAAGAGGCCTTTGTATTTGCAGAAAATTATTTTACTAAGGAATTGGCAGTAGGTGGAGTTTTATTTCCTGTTCCTACAAAGGACGAGTTACGTTTATTATTCACCATAAAAAGGTCTTGCCAAGTCTCTATTTTTGACATGTTAGGAAGAGAGGTAATGTCTGTCCCTGCTCATTTTGATGAATCGAACCTTTATAATCTTAATGTGTCTCACTTGAATGAAGGGGTTTACGTATTGACATTGCGGGATGACATTAATGGGCAGCTCCTTTTTCAAGGCAAAATTTTAAAAAGCAAATAGTTATTCAACCTTGATATTGGTGAAGTTGAACTTCCAATCGCCAGTGCTATCTTTGTGCATTTTTGAAATCTTAATTTTATTGAAAGTTTCGTAGTCTTTCCAAGGAGTAATCATTGAAGAAACACTGTCATTGGCTTCTCTGAAGACCTATTCTTTGAAGATGTAATCTTTTCCGAAGTAAAAGTCATAGGCGTCACCAGGAGTATAACCGCCTTCATTACCTTATGAAATTGTTAGTTGATTTAAGGAGTCCTTTGAAATAGGAGCGACACTATTTTCTTTTTCTGAGAAGGTAAGGTCTTTATCCCATACCAAATTAAAAGGAGCTAATTACCAATACTTGTCATTTATGAAACTCGCATCTGTTTTCATAGTAATGCTGTCCATTGAAGTTCTATTGTAAACCGCGGTATCGGTTGCTGAGAGCATGGTGACATCTTCAGCTTTTGGTTTCCAAATCCAAGAGCGTTCGAAGTGTCGTTCACCTCGATCCACATTAAAAGTAATTGTACTTCATTTACGTTTTTCCAGTTGAGGGAACCATTTTTTAGGGCGATTGTTTCCGCGGTTCCTATCACTCGATTGACACCATGTTCTGGAATAAATTCTCGATTATTGTTCTTTTCTGAAGATCTCTTGCCTTCTAAACAGGCATTTAAACTCAGACAAAGGATGCAAAGGATGGCTGTTTTTTTCATTAGAAAGGAGTTTTAGTAAAAATAAAGAAACGAAAGATGAAGCTATAATTTTTGTACTTTTAAGTATGGAAAAAATATTAGAATACTCCAATGACGAGTTAACTGTTGTGTGGAAACCAGCGACCTGTATTCATTCTGCAAAATGTGTGCATGGACTGCCAGAAGTTTTTAAACCGAAGGAGCGACGATGGATACAAATGGAGAATGCTTCAACGAATGAAATTATCGCTGCGATAAAGGGTTGTCCAAGTGGTGCTTTGAGTTACTATATGACAGCCGAAGGAAAACCCAAGGAAGAAGAAGCACAGCCTGAAGGTACCAAGGTGGAGGTGATTGAAAATGGTCCTTTGATGGTTTATGGGACACTAAACGTAATCCTTGCAGATGGTACAGAAGAACAGAAAAAGAGGGCAACCGCATTTTGTAGGTGTGGAAAAACAGGAAATAATCCATTTTGTGATGGGTCACATAATAAATAATGGATTTGGATAAAGCTTTCACTACGAATCGTGAAACTTGGAATAAAAAAGTGGCTATTCATGCTGCAAGTGATTTTTACGATTTAGAAAATTTTAAAAAGGGGGCTTCCTCCTTAAATGTTTTTGAGTTAGATGCCTTAGGGGACGTAAGTGGAAAATCACTGTTACATCTTCAGTGTCATTTTGGACAAGATACGATGAGTTGGCAGCGGTTAGGCGCGGATTGTACAGGTGTTGATATAAGCGATGAGGCCATCAAATTGGCACGAGAGCTTAGCGCAGAGTTAAACTTAGATTCAAAATTTGTATGCTGCAATGTATTAGACACCTCGTTATATATTTCTGAAAAGTTTGATATTATCATAACGAGCTATGGCACCATTGGTTGGTTGCCAGATTTACGACCTTGGGCACGAATGATTTCTGAAAGGCTAACGGAAGGTGGCGTTTTTTATATAGCCGATTTCCACCCTATTGCCTGGATGTATGACTATACAGTATCTCCTCCAGTTCTTAAGTATGGGTACCAACAGAAAGAAGCGATTTACGATGAGTACGAAGGCACCTATACAGATGATGGTGGTGAGAAAATGGTTAGTAAAGAATATGGCTGGAATCACGGTCATGGCGAATTGATTAGTAGTCTTGCAGAAGCAGGGCTACGTATTGAATACCTTAAAGAGCATAATTTATCTCCCTATGACATATTCCCCGGATTGGTTAAGAACAATGACGGTTTGTTCGAGTTACCAGATAGTTTGTACCCATTAATGTTTGAGGTGAAAGCAGTTAAATAAGTTAAATAGTTAAACAAAAAACCGCAGTTTGAATACTTATATAGAAGATCAAAAGGGTGGGTTCGTTAATATGAATCAGCTTCTAATTAACTCTAATGTGGAAAAATCATTTCCTATTATTAGTAGGTTAATCATTGATGAAGTGATGCATGAAATAGAATTGCAAAAAGAGCCCCTTAGATGATAAGTTTTTTGATATTCATGTTAGAGGTAAGCAAATTCCGCTAAATAAAAGAATAGAAATATTCAAAAAACACATTGGAAATGACACCGTTGAAAAAAAGAAATCTGATCAAAGTATTTTTGATAAGGTGCTTTTCATTGCTAGAAACAAAGGTGAATTAAGTCCTGCATTGCCAAACAACATCAAGTATATTGTTCCAATTCTGGTGACTCCAGGAACTGAATATTTATGGGAGAAAAGCAAAACTTGTTATTTGGATGAGAAATTTCAAGTACCAAGAATTATGTCTGCTCCGGAGTTGTTAGAGTTTCTGAAAAATTTTAAATCGTTCGACCTGCAAGATAGTGCATATAATTGGACTATATGATCAGTGTTTTGAACCTTCCTTCAGTAGCTCAGGAAACTTTTGTTGGAATTTAATAAGCCTTGGTAATGAGACACCTATAATATAACTATTGTAAGGGTTATTCTTCTCGTAGTTCTGGTGATAGGCCTCCCCTTTCCAAAACTTTTGAAATGGTTTTACCTCTGCCGCAACTTTACCTTTTCCTAACTCTATTTCTAGCTCCGCAATTTTTTTGTCTATTATGCTCTTTTGAGCTGCGTTTTGATAGAAAATAATTGAGCGGTACTGTGAACCATGATCCGGTCCTTGTCCGTTTATTTGCGAAACATTTTGCGATCCAAAATAAACATTAACTAGATCGCTAAAACTAATTTTTGATGCATCATAAATAATCTCAACGGCTTCCGCGTGTCCTGTTCTGCCTGTATTGCTTGATTTATATGTTGGTTTTTTAGTATGACCTCCACTGTAACCTGAAATAGACTCTTTAACACCATTAACGCTTTCGTATATGGCTTCGACGCACCAGAAACAACCACTAGCAAAATAGGCGCGGGACATTCCTCTTTTAATGGGTACTTGAACTGGCGTTACTTCTTGGGTAACTGCTTCTTGCTTTTTATTGGTTTCGGTATTAGATTGACAAGAGGCTTGTATTCCTATTAGCAAGGTAATGGTAACAAGCAAACTATATTTTTTCATTAGTACAGAATTTTCAAGTTCGTCGGGCAACTGTTCAAACCCTTTCAGAAAAACACAAATATAAAGCCTTCACATTTGTGAAGGCTTTATATTTTATGTTATGGTTTTTACTTTATTTTTGCAAAAATACCATTCATTTTTTCACGTTCTTCAGTCGCCAACTCTGGGTCAACCAAAATACGACCACTGTGCTCATCTGTTATAATTTTTTTACGGGAAGCAATTTCCATCTGAACTTGAGGTGGAATTGTAAAGAAAGAACCTCCAGAAGCACCGCGTTCAACAGCAACAACTGCCAAGCCATTTTTCACATTGGTTCTAATACGCTTGTAGGCATTTACCAAACGATCTTCGATTTTCTTTTCAAAACTTTCGGATTCCTTGATTAAGGATTTCTCTTCTTTTTCAGTTTCTAAAAGAATTTCATTTAATTCACCTTGCTTGTGCTTCAAGTGATCTTCCCGAGCCTTAACTCTCTCGCCAGTTTCCTCAATTACTTGACTCTTTTGCTCTATTTGTGCTTTAAATTCTTTGATGTGCTTTTCGGCCAATTGAATTTCCAATTCCTGAAATTCGACTTCCTTGCTCAGAGAGTTGTATTCTCGATTGTTACGTACGTTATCTTGCTGCGCCGTATATTTTTTAATTAAAGATTTTGCTTCTTCAATTAGATTTTTCTTCTCGCCAATTGAATTCTGAATAAGCTCTAGGTCGGTTTTCAGTTTTTCAAGACGTGTGTTCATTCCTGCAACTTCATCTTCTAAGTCTTCGACCTCTAAAGGAAGCTCTCCACGTACATTTCTAATCTCATCAATACGAGAATCTATCAACTGTAGATCGTATAATGCTCTTAATTTCTCTTCAACAGTAATTTCAGTAGTCTTTGCCATACTTTAAAAATAGCTAATAGGATTGGTGTTTGTTTGCGCTAAAACGACTGCAAAATTAGTGATTTTTTTGTTAAGGAAAGAATGTAAAAGCTGTTTTGTGAATTGTTCGCTTTCATAATGGCCAATATCTGCTAAAAGGATGTCATTTTCGGCTTTGAAAAAGTCGTGATATTTCAGGTCGGCCGTAACGAATGCATCTGCTCCAGCACCTTTAGCGGCATCAATGGCAAAGCTCCCGCTTCCGCCCAAGACGGCAATTTTTTTTATAGCGCCATTTTTTATTTCTGAATGTCTTATGCAGTTGGTTTTCATCGTTTTTTTTAGAAAAGCTAAAAAATCTGCAGGATGCATTTCCGAAGTAAGTTCTCCAATCATTCCCATACCAATATGTTGATTCGTGTTTTCTAGGGTTGTTATTTCATAAGCAACCTCTTCATAAGAATGTGCTTTGAACAGGGTAGAGATAATTTTCTTTTCTAAATGTCGCTGAAAGGTAACTCCAATTTGCACCTCTTTCTCAAAATGGGTTTCGCCCTTTTTGCCAAGGGTAGGATTGGAATTGTCATTTCCTTTGAAGCTACCCGTTCCTTCATTTGTAAAACTGCAATTGGCATAATTTCCTATTTTGCCAGCACCTGCTGTAAATAAGGCTTCACGAATGTAATCGGCTTCGGGAATTGGCGCAAAGGTAACGAGCTTCTTGATGGTACCTTTCTGTGGAATTAAAACTTTTCTATCCCTAAGGTTTAGGATTTCGCAGATCTTGGCATTGACACCGTTCCACGCATTGTCTAAAGCAGTGTGAATGGCAAAGATGGCGATTTTATGTTCTATAGCTTTTAAAATTACACGCTCCACATAGTTAGAACCTGTAATCTTTTTCAGACCTGAAAAAATAATAGGGTGGAAGCTTACAATAAGGTTACATCTGTTGGCGATCGCTTCGTCCACAACACTCTCGAGTGTATCAAGGGTTACAAGAATTCCTGTTATATCCTCATTTTTATTTCCTACCAAAAGACCCGTATTATCGAAATCTTCAGAATAGGATTGGGGGGCAAGTTCTTCTAGAATATATATAACATCTTTAACCTTCATTGTTTCTGTTTTATGACAAAGATACTAGTTTCTGTTTTTTACTTTTCGACAAATTAGTTTTGTAAAAATGGCTACCTTGTATAAAAATACTAACTATGCCAATTTACATGGACCGGCATGATATCCCAGAGCATATTACGGCAGCGGATATTGCTAAAATGCATCAAGCAGATTTAAAAATTGAACATAAGTTTAACTGTCGGGGTTTAACCTACTGGTGCGATGAAGAGAGGGGACGGCATTTTGCTTGGTTGAGGCTCCAGATATGAAGGCAGTTGAAGCGATATAATCATGCGCATGGTACGTTCCCCATTGTATTATTGAAGTAGAAGATACCATAGTAGCATCATTCTTAGGACGTATTGAGGATCCTGTAAAAGCACAAAACACAGAACTAAATATTATTAATGAACCTGCTTTTAGAACTATAATGGCGATTCAGTCTAAGAGATTGTCATTAAAAAAGGGAACATCTAACCAACAGCAAGAAGCGATTCAAAAACATAATAAGCAAATTGTTGATGAAATAGCTAAGTATAATGGGAGCATTGTGAAACAAACTTTGGATTCTTTTTTAATATCTTTTGAATCAGTCACTAAAGCCGTACAATGTGCGGTCTCGATTGGGGCAATATTCGAGGATGCTCCTAATTCTAATTTAAAAATTAATATTGGGTTAAGTGCAGGGATTCCTGTAACCGAAAAAGATGGTTTTTTCGAAGATACCATAAACATGGCTTCTCGTTTGTGTACAATCGTTACAGAACAAATTGCAGTATCTGCTGAAGTGAAGGATTTGTACGAAAGTGAGAATTTAAATACTCCTATGGATAATACGATCTATAGCATAGGGCATAGCCAATGAAAAGTTTTTGACAGTTTTAATGGATTACATAGAAGCCGAGTGGAGAAATTCTACCCTAAATGTAAGCAGCTTATGCGAGCATTTAGGATATAGCAAATCACAATTGAATCGAAAAATGAACTCGATAATCGGAAAATCACCAAATGTTTTTATTAAAGAGTATAGGTTAGAAAGAGCATTAGATTTATTAAGCAAACAAACGCATTCTATTTCGGAGATTGCATTCAAAACAGGTTTTAATACCCCGGCATATTTTTCAAAATCTTTTTCTGAACTCTACAGTACTTTGCCTTCGGAGTATATAAAAGAATTGAACTAAATCAAAACTTTAGAATACTTCTGGAGGTATGTCCAGATCACTTATATGCCAGTATTTACCTTCAGGATTGTAATAATAAAAACCTCTGTTTGGTTTCTATTACCCCTTAAACTCTATTATAAAACAGGGTTTTCCCTTATGGATTAACAGTTTAACCCCCCTAAATGGGGTGATGAGTCATTTGTATCTTTCTTTGGGTCAATCCTATAATTCCAATGTTTGTTACCACCATAATTTTACAGCCTAACCTTTAAACCAAAGTGTTATGAAAACTATTATTTTACTACTCATTGCATTGCTAACTGAATCTATTTCTAATGCACAGATTACGCTTTCACACAATGACAACCCAGTAACAATTGACACCGTTGGTCTGGCCTGTCTGTAGCAGGCGATATGGCTGTTACAAGTGCAACTTATTTAAACCCTTCCAAAGAATGGAAGGTGCTGCATTTTGCCGTTTCAATGAAAACGAAAGGGATTTCCGTAGCAGATGACTGGAACGCTATGGGAATGCGAGGTACGGGTTCTCAAACTATTATGTTTAATAATGTTTTTATTTCAGATGAATCAATAGCTTTGGAAAGACCACGAAATGAATTTCACCCTGTATGGAATGTGGTATTAACTGTTGCACTGCCTCTCATTATGGTGGCTTATGTTGGTATTGCTGAAAAAGCTATGGAAATAGCTCTTGAAAAAAGGAAAAATTATCAACGTAATAGCAAGCATATGCCATACATTATTGGAAAATTGAAAAACTCCCTCTTAAGTGTGCAATCTCAATGGAAAGCAATGTGTACTCTTACCAATGATTTTTATTTTTCACCTAGTGGTTCTTATTACGATCGATATACTATCATACAAAACCAATGTTTCTGAAGCTACAAAGCAAGTTGTTGCAGAAGCAATGGAAGGCATTGGAGGGCAATCTTTTTACAAAGAAATCAACTCGAACGCTTATTTAGAGATGTTCAAGCCTCTCCATTTCATCCACTACCGAAATGGGATCAATATGCGTTCACGGGAGAGCGATTATTGAAGAACAGTAATTAAGAAGAGATTTTTTTACAATTTTTGAAATTTTATCTGAACAAATTTACATTCTCAGGGGAATTTGTACTTTCGTTATATGAAATTGTTACGGAAATTACTTTTCCCTTTTTCTCTTTTATATGGAGGTATTACTGCGCTTCGAAACTACTTTTATAATAAGGGATGGTTTGAAAGCAAAAGATATGATCTGCCAGTTGTTTGTGTTGGGAACCTCTCTACAGGCGGTACTGGAAAATCTCCAATGATAGAGTTTTTGATTGATTTTCTGAAGGATGATTATCGGGTGGCTGTTTTAAGTCGAGGATATAAGCGTACAACAACTGGTTTCAGGGAGGTGTTTCAAACCAGTACTGCAGAGGAAGTAGGAGACGAACCCTTGCAGTTCAAACAAAATTTCCCCAATATTCGTGTGGCAGTTTGTGTAAATCGTCAAGAGGGGATCCAAAAACTAAAGACTAAGGCAGATGTTATTTTGTTGGATGATGCTTTTCAACATAGAAAGGTAAATGCCTCTTTAAAGATTTTATTGACGCCCTATAGTGATCTCTTTACACGAGATTATATGTTGCCCACAGGGAACTTGCGGGAGTTTAAGGGGGGAGCGAGGCGTGCCGATATTATTGTCGTAACCAAATGCCCAAAAGGTGTTCCTTATGCCGAAATGCAAGAAATTCAACGTGAGTTAAAACCGCTCGACTATCAAAAGGTGTATTTCTCTAAAATAGGGTATGAAGATTTGATTTATGGTCCTTCCGAAACGCTTTCTTTGTACTACCTTCAGGACAAGTCATTTACTCTTGTAACAGGAATTGCAAACCCAGCGCATCTGGTAGACTATTTGGAGAAGAAGCAGTTTGATTTTATCCATGAAGAATTCCCTGATCATCATAATTTTTCAGCTTTGGACGTACGTAAGTTAAAAAAGAATGAGATTATTCTTACTACGGAAAAAGACTATATGCGACTCCAACCTAAACTTGGGAAATTCGCAATTTACTATCTACCTATAAAAACTTTAATTCTTAGGGAGCAGGGTGAATTTTTTAAAAACAATGTTTCAGAAAGTATTGCTAAAACAAGACTTAGTTAGAATCAACGATTTGTTTTTTATCATCAAGAGTTCTAAAGATCTTTTCGAAGAATTCTTCAGGTTTAAATGGCTTCGGAATGATCTCATTAAATCCGGCACGGTAGAAATCATCTAAGTTTTTATCAATAGTAACAGCAGTCAGTGCAATAATTGGAAGTTGGGTGTTAAATTCACGTATTTTTTGGGTCGCTTCGATACCGCTTATGCCCGGCATATGGATATCCATTAAGACAACGTCAAAATTATGTTCCTGAACCATTTTAATAGCGTCCATACCATTATCAGCAACCAAACACTTCATCTTGTTTTTCTCCAAGATTTTTTTTGTAATCATCTGGTTGATCTTATTGTCTTCAACAACAAGTACGAATATGTTTTCTAGAGCTACATAGTCAACATCGTATATGATGATGTTTGGGTTTTTGTTGTCTGCGACCTCTTCAGAAACATTGAAACTAATATTGAACCAAAACCTAGAGCCCTGACCAAGCTGACTTTCCAATTGAATTTTACTGTTCATCAACTCCAAAAGGTTTTTAACGATGGAGAGTCCTAAACCAGTACCTCCAAATTTCCTATTGATTTGAAGAGAGCCTTGAGAGAATGTCTCAAATATACTTTTCTGTTTCTTTTTAGAAATTCCTACACCATTATCCTCAACCTCAAAGTGCAGCGCTACCTTGTTTTTATTCTGATCGATTTTTTTCACTCGTACACAAACTTCTCCACTCTGAGTAAACTTTACCGAGTTTCCAATTAAGTTGATAAGAATTTGAGATAATTTAAGCGGGTCTCCAGCCAAGCGATCTGGTATGCTTTCATCAAACTCAAGAGTCAAGTTATTCTTCCGGTCGTCTGCGGATTTTTTTAAGGCAACAAGAACATCATTGATACGTTTTTTAAGGTTGAAAGTAGTTTGCTCAACTTCTACCTTGTTGGCCTCTAATTTATTTAGATCAAGGATATTATTAATAAGAGATAACAAGTACTCTCCAGAGAATTTCAAAGAGTTTAAATGCTCCTTTTGGTACTCTTTAGGGTTTTCTTCCATCAATAAATGTGTGAGTCCTGTAACAGCGTATAGTGGAGTTCGTAGTTCGTGGGTAATTGTGGATAGAAATTGAGCCTTAGCGAGAGATGCTTTTTCCGCTTTTTCCTTTGCAAATACTAATTCACTGTTCTTGTCCTGAAGCAGCTCATTGGCCTTTGCTCTTAGATTGTTGTTTTTATATAAGGATAGGGTAAGCAATGAGAGAATAACAATAAGAGCTATACTCAACCCATTTGTCATTTTACCAAAATTTATGGACTTCTTCTTTTTGTCTAAATCTGTTTTTTGAGTCGCAATAATTTCGTTTAAATCTCCCACACTCGATGCAATATAAGTGCTTTTGGAGATGACTCTTATATAAACCTGATTAAGGGAATCTTTTTTGATAATGTATCGATTGAAATAGTTCTCGGCGGTGGCCACTTCATTTTCTTTAAGTGCAATTTTAGCTGCAATTTTATAACTGTCTATTTCGAGCTTTGGATACGATTTAAGATCGAAAATCTTCACCGCTTCCTGTAGTGCATATTTGGCTTGAGTTAAAATATTTTTATCCGTATTGGCGTCAAGCTCAAGCAGAGCCTCTGCTTTATTAATTTGAGAGAACGCTTCTTGATATGTTAGTTCAAATGACTTATATAGAGGTATGGCAGCATCAAAATAGTTTACAGCGTTCTTTGGGTTTCCTCTTTCTAATTCTAGAAGTCCCATTCCTAAAAGAACGTTCGATTGTCGTTCTTCGTCTTTAAGTTCGGTGAACATTTCATCTGCGCTTTTCAAATACCTATCTGCATTGTCATATTCACCTAAGCGGGTAAGGATCAAACCATATAAAAGATAGGCCTTTGCAATCTTTCCTTTGTCACTATTATTTTCTAAAAATGTTATTGCTTTTACCGATTCTCCCGCTGCTTTTTCATAATTATAAAGGAAATAATGAAGTTCAGATGAAGTAATGAGGACATCGGCCTTAATTACACCATCATCAACCATTGAGGCTAATTTGTTAGCATTTTCTATGCTTAAAAGAGCCGTGTCGAAATCTTGTATAAAAATTGCCTCACTAGCAGTTTTGCGGTACTTCTGAATTTGATCAATAGTATCTTGCTGTACTTGAGCTTCAAGTCCAGTAGCTGTGGCAAAAAAAAGGACCAAAAATGGCGCGATATATTTGTATGTAGCTAGTTGTCTACTCATCAATCGAGTGAAGTTAAGCGATAAATATAGTCATTTCCTCGATATGTGGGTGATTAAATCTACAATTCTTGACGAATATCCTATCTCATTATCATACCAACCAATGATTTTTACCATTTTCCCAATTACAGAGGTCATTCCCGCATCATATATACAAGAATGATGGTTTCCAACGATGTCTATGGAAACAATCGGGTCCTCTGTATACTGAAGAATTCCTTTAAGTTGGTTTTTAGAGGCCTTTTTAAATGCCTGATTAATTGCTTGAATGCTCACTTCTTTTTTGACATTCAGTGTAATATCGGTTAAGGAACCATTGGGTACAGGAACTCGAATTCCGCAACCACCTATGGAGTTTGCGAGATCAGGAAAAATCTTAGTAAGTGCTTTTGCGGCACCTGTTGTTGTAGGTACTATGGATTGACCTGCTGCGCGTGCCCGCCTTAAATCTCTATGTGGTTGATCGTGAAGACTTTGATCTGTGGTGTACGAGTGAACTGTTGTGATGTATGCCTGCTCAATTCCGCAAAGTTCGTTAACAATTTTGAGCATTGGAGCGGCATTGTTGGTAGTGCAAGATGCATTGGAAATGATAAGATCATCGACATCGAGAATTGCTTCATTTACACCTAAAACCACCGTCTTAATATCGTCTTCCAGAGGAGGAACGGATAGAATCACTCTTTTGGCCCCAGCTTTTAAGTGTTTTTGAAGTTGTTCCCGTGTTTTAAATTTACCTGTGCATTCTATCACGAAATCTATACCTTCCCAGGAAAGTGAATCGATTGAGGCTTCAGAAGAGAATCGTACAGGAGTTCCTGCAACTACTATCTCTTTTTTGCCAACGGAAATTTCTTCATTCAAAACACCGTGAATACTGTCGTACTTAAGCAAATGACCTAAAGTCTTAGTATCGGCAAGATCGTTAACAGCAACAACCTCTATTTCCTCGCTATTCAGTAGTAATCGGAAGAGATTTCTACCAATACGTCCAAAACCGTTGATGCCTATTCTTATACCATCTGCCATTTGTTATACGAGTCCTAAGTGAGGTGTTTTTGAGCTTTATAAGAAGACCTAACCAAGGCGCCACTTTCAACGTGGCGAAAGCCCATTTCAAGTCCAATCATTTCATACTTCTTAAACTGCTCTGGAGTTATAAAATCTTTTACGGGTAAATGTTTTTTTGAAGGTTGTAAGTATTGACCAATTGTCACAATGTTCAAGCCAACATTTCTAAGGTCTTGCAGGGTTTGAATAACTTCACCCTCTTTTTCACCCAAACCAAGCATTATTCCACTCTTGGTTCGATTAATGCCTTGTTCCTTTAGGTAACGTAAGACTTCAAGGCTGCGCTCATACTTTGCCTGAATACGGACTTCTCGTGTAAGCCTCTTTACTGTTTCCATATTGTGAGATACCACTTCTGGATTTACAGCAATAATGCGATCAATATTTCGAGTCACTCCTTGAAAATCGGGAATAAGTGTTTCCAGTGTGGTTTCTGGATTCATTCTTCGAATAGCTTTGACAGTTTCGGCCCACATAATTGATCCCATATCCTTAATGTCGTCGCGATCCACAGAAGTGATTACCGCATGTTTGATATTCATTATTTTAATAGAACGGGCCACTTTCTCAGGTTCGTCCCAATCAAGACTATCAGGACGCCCAGTTTTTACACCACAAAATCCGCAAGAGCGCGTGCAAGTATTCCCTAAAATCATGAAGGTGGCTGTACCTTCTCCCCAGCATTCACCCATGTTTGGACAACTCCCTGAGGTGCAGATGGTATGCAAATTATACTTGTCTACCAGTTCCCTTAATTCGGTGTATTTCTTACCCGTTGGCAGCTTCACTCTAAGCCATTTCGGCTTTGGTGCTGGTCTTTCAGATTTTACGGTCTCTGTACTCATATTCGACTGCAAAGATACAACTAAAAAACGCTAATTTTCAAGCCTTAAAATGCAAAAATGAGGTAGGAAAAAGCACAAATATAGATTATAAGGTAGTTAGGTACCAAATACTAAAAGCGACTAGAGTACCTATACAGAGGAGGCAGTAATATTTAAGTAATTTGGATGGTCGCGTGTCTTCGGGAGTATGCTTTCCTGTAAGTAATTTAAAATTTACTATAGCGTAAAAAGGTGCCGTAAGAAATGATAGTATGGTCGCAATTTTTATGAGGAGTCCCATTTCAGAAATAAAAAAGAAGAAAATGGACATGGTTCCTATAACCAATATAATTAGCCAGAAAAGATATCCTTTTTTGTAGTGTTTACCTGTCAGGATTTCTGAAGTAGCACTCATTACTCTAGGTGATCCATCAAGGGTGGTTAAGGAGGTGCTAAACATAGTTGTCAAGGCGGCGATTCCAATAATAACCTTTGCGTTACCCCCTAGACTGAAGGTGTACATTGAGATCAATTGATTCGCAAATTCTCCTCCCTTTGTGGAGAAGATTTCTGCACTGCCGTACATAACTAGAGCACCTAATGATAAAAAGCCAATTGCTAGAATTGTAGTAGTAATATAGCCAACATTAAAATCGAATCGAGATTGTTCAGTTGTAATTGTAGGGTTAATTTTCTTTTTTTCTACCGTCCAAATGGAATGCCAAATTGAAATGTCTAAAGGTGCGGGCATCCATCCCATAAAGGCAATTAAGAAAGCCACAGAGATTGCATCTCTTGGTAACACTTGAGTAAAATCAATAGCCACTTCTGGTTTTATAGCCAACGCAACTGCAAGAATAGTGCTAATGGTTAAACAGATTACTATAATCTTCATAAGAGAATCTAGTGCTTTGTATTTTCCTAGGATTAGAATGGAAAAACAAATTGCTGTGACAATGGCGGTCCAAAACATTACAGATCCAAAACCAAACAACGAGTAGGCGAGTCCGGCGGTAACAATTGTTACCGCCGTTTGAATGGTGAACATAGTGGCGAAGGTTAGCCCAAAATAAGCGATTAAAACTCCTTTTCCAAGTTTACCATATCCTTCTAGTAAACTCTCTCCAGTAGCGGCTGCATATCGAGGACCAAACTCAAAAAAAGGATATTTTACCAAGTTGATTAAGAATAGTGCCCAAAGTAAGCCAAATCCAAAATCGGCCCCAGCACGGGTAGATTGCACTAAGTGAGACACACCAATCGCGGCACCAGCAAATAGAAAGCCCGGACCTAGTTTTTTTAAAGCGTTTTTCAATCTTTTCTATTTTGTGTAATAATCTCGGCAAGTAGTTTTCGAGCGCGTAGTAATCTTACTTTAACATTGTTTAGAGGTTCTTGGAGGGATTCGGAAATTTCATTGTAACTCATTTCATTAAAGTATCGTAAGTTGATTACTTCTTGATAGTGCGGTTTTAGCTGCTTGATATATCGTAACAATTCGGCTAAGTTTTGTTCCGTTATTAATACATCTTCAGGGGTAGGTGACCCATCAATTACCTTATGAACTTGTTCATCACTGGCTTCGGTGGTATTTAAATATATAGAAGCATTTTTCTTTCGAGTTTTGTCAATATGGATGTTTTTTGAAATGGTAATCAACCAGGTTCCGAAGGTATATTTTTCATCAAAAGAAACTATTTTATCAAAAGCTTTAGAAAAGGTTTCGATGGTAATGTCTTCGACCTCATACTCGTCCTTAATTCTTTTTATCTGAAACCCATAAACCTCATTCCAGAAACGGTCTAATAGAAATTTGAAAGCACTCTGTTTTCCGATTTTAGCTTTCTGAATTTGTTTAAGAAGTTCTTCGTTATTTATTTCCACCGAGAAGGTTTTGACACACTATTGGAAATAAAGATACTCAATTGTATGAATACTAAAAATAATTCTAAAAAAGGAATGAACGGAATGAGATTTTTCTCTTTTAGTTTTAATGCTGCTTTTCCAAGGATGATAGACTGAACCAAAATTCGAACCCCAATTAGGAACAAAGGAATTTTCCAGTCCAAAAGTAAGAAGCAAATTCCTGCTAATAACCAAAAGACTAAGTTGAATGTGTAATAGATTCCTAACAATATTTTATGCTTAGATTTATAAAATTTCGCTGTACTTATGTGCCTTTTTTTCTGAACCTTCCATGCTTTCCAGGATTCTTTCGGTTCAGAATAGGTAAAGGCATTTATATCACAACATATCTCTATATTCTCTCGCGTTGCGGCTTCGTTTACAAATAAATCGTCGTCACCTGAAGGAATTTTCATATGAGACATAAAACCGTTAGTGCTGTAATACAAGTCGCTTGTGTAGCCAAGATTTCTCCCAACACCCATATAGGGAATTCCTGCCTTGGCGTAGGAGAAATATTGGGCCGCTGTTATTAGAGTTTCGTATCTAATTAATGCATTTAGAAGTCCGGCACTTTTCTCGTAGGCACCATATCCTAAAATAAGTTGTTTTTGCTTTGAGAAATTAGAAGACATATTTGTTATCCACTCCTCACTGGATGGGCGGCAGTCTGCGTCTGTAAATAACATCCGTTTATTCTTGGCTTGCTTTATACCCAAGGTAAGGGCATATTTTTTACTTCCCCAAAAAGCTTCGTTATTCTCGAGATTAACAATTGAGATTCTTGGGTCTTTATTGGCGAAGGATTTTATTACTTCCAAGGTGTCATCCATAGAAGCGTCGTTGATTAAAATGATTTCAAAATTTGGATGGTCTTGCGCTAGCCAAAGAGGAATGTTCTTTTTAAGATTTTTGGCTTCATCTTTTGCACAAATAATTAAAGAAACTGGATAGGAGTCTTTGGTGTTATTTTCCGAAGTCTGTAAAAAAGAAAACTTTGAAAAAAGTATAAAATAGAAGCAATTTATAAGAACTACTATGCCAAGCGCGTAAAGTAGCACCATAGACGTTGATTTATGATTTTTGGAATTTCAAACTTCCTTTTTTCATATTGACTCTTATTGATGTACTTCGTCTGTACAAGTATCGAATTGATCTGGTGTCTTTCCGCAGAAACCACAAGCATCTCCTTCCTTGTTCAGAAAAGGGCTTTGACTCGCGCAAGTTCCAGCGAATTTACCGTCTTTTTTACCCCATATTTTTATAGCGATACCAGCGACGGCAAGCAGCAACAATACAAATGTGATAACAAAAATTCCCATGATAATAAATTGAGCTACAAAAATACAATCTTTCTTGGTGTTGTCTATCTAATTTGGTTATTTTTAGCTCAAATTAAAATGATAGTAAAATGAAATATTTCTTAAGACTTATATGTGTTTTTGGACTGACCTTAGTGTTGTTTTCTTGCAAAAGTGATTCAAAAGATAGCACTCAAAAAGCAGGGGATATTCCTGCCAAAAAGGAGTTAACTCGAAATGAGATAAAGCAGGTAAATAGTATTTTGACAAAAGCAATGATAACTCCAGAGCTGGGAACCTTTGTTAGTACCCTTGTATCATCTGGCTTGTCTGATCAGCTCACTAAGGAAGAAGGGCCTTTTACGCTATTAGCTCCTTCAAACGAGGCTTTTGGAAAGATTGATGGGAAAAGAATGGAGTCTTTGTTAAATCAGGCCAATAAGGAGCAACTATCAAAATTGATAAATAGTCACATTGTTAAGGCAAGTTTAGACTCTGCAACACTTGTTCAGAACATAAAAGAGGCAAATGGTAGTTACAAGATAATAACAATGTCTGGCGCCACATATACAGCATCTAGAGAAGGAACAGATATTGTGATTACAGATATGAGTGGTGCAAAAGCTACAATTGGCAAGAGCGATATTAGTGGATCGAATGGAGTTTTACATGTTTTAGATATTGTTTTGTCTAAAACTTAAATAATGTTCACTTCAGGTTCTATATAAATTCCGAATTGTTCTTTTACCTTTTTCTGAATACGGATTGCCAATTCCGAGATTTCATTTCCGGTGGCATTCCCATAATTTACAAGAACCAAAGCCTGATTTTTGTGAACGCCTGCATCACCATACTGTTTTCCTTTAAACCCAGCTTGCTCAATTAACCAACCCGCAGGAATTTTAAAAGCCGTTGGTGAGACTTCGTAGAATGGAGCTCGAGGATTTTTAATTTTGAATTCTTGAAATGCCTCTTTATCAATCACTGGATTCTTAAAAAAGCTTCCGCTATTGCCCAATTCTTTTGGATCTGGCAGTTTCGATTGACGAATCGCTATGACTGCTTCAGAAATATCTTTAATACTTGGGTCTAAAAGGCTTTTTTTAGCTAGTTGTTCCTGAATGGCACCATAAGAAGTGCTCTTAATATGATCTTTTTTGGTAAGTTCAAAAACGACCGAGGTAATAATATAGTGTCCTTTCGCTTCCCTTTTAAACATCGAAGAACGATATCCGAAATCACATTCTCTCTTAGAAAATTCTCGTTCAACCAGTGCTTCCTTATCAATAGCATTGCAGCTAATAAAGGTGTCTTTGAGTTCAACCCCATAGGCTCCAATATTTTGGATAGGGGCAGTGCCTACGTTTCCTGGTATAAGAGACAGATTTTCAAGGCCCCCGTAGTTATTTTGTATACAATTAAGTACAAATTCATGCCAATTCTCTCCAGCCATTACCCTAAGTTGAACAGTGTTTTTAGTTTCTGAAAGGACTTCGATACCCTTTATATTTATATGAATAACCAAAGCGTCAATATCTTGAGTCAACAACATGTTGCTGCCACCTCCTAAGATAAAGTGTTTTTTATGGGAAACGTTCGCAAGAACTTCTTTTAATTCAGAAACAGAAGTAACCGAAACATAATATTTCGCGTTACACTCAATTCCAAAGGTGTTATGGGCCTTAAGCGATTTGTCTTCTTCAATTAGCATTAGTCTTGATATTGTTGAAGGGCCATTTTTAAAATTTCAACGGCTTTTACCAGGCTTTCTTTCTTGAGTACATAGGCAATTCGTATTTGATTCAAACCAACATCCGGACTTGAGTAAAATCCTGCGGCAGGTGCAACCATAATCGTCTCTCCATCTATATCAAAATCTTCCAATAGCCATTGTGCAAAGGCATCACTATTTTTTATTGGTAACTCGGCGATGCAATAAAATGCGCCTTTAGGAACCCCAACCTTAACACCTGGAATCTTCATCAGGTGATTTACCAGGGTATTGCGACGCTCTTCATACTCTTCAATTACTTCGTCGAAGTAGCTTTGAGGGGTTTGTAAAGCTGCTTCACTTGCTATTTGTGCAAATGTTGGAGGACTCAACCTAGCTTGAGCAAATTTCATCACAGTGCTAATGATTTGTTTGTTTTTCGAAACCAAGCAACCAATTCGAGCTCCACACATGCTATATCTTTTAGATACAGAATCGATTATTATTCCGTTTTCTTCTAAACCCGCTTCCTCAAGTATGGAGTAATGCTTATATCCGTCATAGGTGAATTCTCTATAGACCTCATCTGCAACCAAAAATAAATCGTGTTTCTTTACGATTGTTGCCAGTTTTTGTATTTCCTCCTTAGCGTATAAATACCCCGTCGGATTTCCAGGGTTACAAATAAGAATAGCTTTGGTTTTGAGGGTTATTAGTTTTTCAAATTCTGAAATTGGTGGTAAGGCAAAATTATCTTCTATTTTCGAAATTACAGGAACAATGTTCACACCTGAGGCGGTAGCAAAACCATTGTAATTTGCATAAAAAGGTTCAGGGATAATTATTTCATCTCCAGCATCTGCGATACTTCCCATTGCGAAGAGTAATGCTTCGCTTCCTCCAGTTGTAACAATAATCTCATTGGCATCTACAGGAATATTATTTTTTCTATAATACTGTGCTATTTTCTCACGATATTCTTCAGAGCCTTCAGAGCGAGAATATGCTAAAATATCCAGCGAATGTTTGCTAACAGCTTCCATGGCAACGTCTGGAGTTTTAATATCCGGTTGGCCTATATTTAAATGGTAAACAGTTTTGTTGGCTTTATAAGCTTTTTCTGCATAGGGAACCAACTTACGAATTGGTGATTCTGGCATTTGCCGACCCTTAATGGAAACTGATGGCATAGTGTAATTTGTTTAAGGACAAAGTTGCGAAATATATTTAATAAATCCACATTGCTTTTGAGACACTTTCGGTAATTTTTTATATCTTGATTTTGTTGAAAATGAAAAATACAATCAGAAATTTCTGCTTCTTTTGTGTGGTTCTGTTGTCCTGTGTGTCTCTTGGATTTTCGCAGGAAGGACTATCACTTCCTGAGGGTCTTAAAAAAGATAAAATTCCATTTGACCTTGTGAATAATCTAGTTATTATTCCAGTTGAGGTAAATGGAGCGAAGCTTTCCTTTTTGCTCGATACAGGTGTGAATTCTACGATTTTATTTGGTGTAACAGAAGCAGACTCCCTTAGAGTAAATAATGCCAGACCTGTTAAAATAAGAGGTTTGGGTGAAGGAGAAGGTGTAGTAGCACTAGAAAGCAAGAATAATAATTTAAAAGTTGGGAAGGCGACAGATACAAATCATTCTATTTACGTGATTTTTGAAGAAACTTTAAATTTTTCTACAAGAATGGGTATTCCAATTCATGGAATTATTGGATATGACTTTTTCAAAAGATTCGTCGTAAGAACTGATTACGTTTCCAAACGTCTTACGTTTTATAACCCTAGTAGCTATAAAAAGAAAAAATGTCTAAAATGTGAAGAGTTTGATCTTACATTTCATAACAATAAACCCTACATGAATATTAATATGTCCTCGTTGTCAAGGGTTAAAGAAATAACCCTCCTCGTTGACTCAGGATCAAGCGATGCGCTTTGGTTGTTTGAAGAGAAGGATGTTATTGGTAAAGATTCCAAAAAATATTTTGAGGATTTTCTGGGTTTGGGTTTTAGCGGAAATATCTTCGGAAAGCGTTCAAAATTGGATAAAATTTGGTTAAAAGATTTTAGTATGAATGAAGTAAAAGTAGCCTTTCCAGATAGCAGCGCGACTGAAAATGTTAAATTCTTTGAGGAAAGGGATGGAAGTATTGGAGGAGACATATTGAAGAGGTTTACGGTTACTATGGATTATAGGTCCAAAAAGATGGTGTTAAGGAAAAACAGCAAGTTTGATGAGCCCTTTTATTACAATATGGCTGGATTAACCATTGAACACGACGGACTTGAAGTGGTTACAGAGTTAACGACTTATAGAAACTTTAGTTTTGGAAGCCAGAGCAGTAGTAATAATGGAACAACAAGCCAGGCTGTTACAGATGTTAGTGTTTCGACAGAGTTTGCTTTGGTGCCAAGATATGTTGTTGTGGAGGTTCGAAAAGATTCGCCTGCACATAATGCGGGACTTCAAATAGGAGATGAAATTGCAGTAATCAATGGAACTCCTGCTTATAAGAGGAAGTTATACGAACTTAATACATTGTTTTCGTCCAAGATTGGTAAAAAAATTAGCCTCAAGGTGAAGCGAGATGATACTTTCTTTAAAGTCAAATTTATCCTTAAGAAAGTAATATAAAAAAGCGATCCAGATAGTACATCTGGATCGCTTTTTTATAAAATAAATGTTTGTCTTATTTTGTTTTTTCAAGTACACTTTTACCTTCAGCCAATATCTCACCTTTAATTTTTAATGCTTTGATAGGTTCGTCTGCATTAGAGTAAACAGTGATTGTTTTTCTAATGGGTCCTATACGCTTGGTGTCATATTTCACTTCTATGGTACTAGATGCTCCAGGTGCTACTGGACCGTCCGGTTTTTTAGGAACCGTACATCCGCAGCTCGATTTAACATCAGAAATAATTAATGGAGCATCCCCGGTATTTGTAAATTCAAATACACGAACTCCATCACTACCTTTTGTGATCTTTCCATAGTCGACTGTCTCAGCCTTGAAACTAATTTTTGCCTGAGCATTAGCAGCAAAACTTACAAGTGTTACTAACGCTATTAATACAAGTTTTTTCATGGTTTCATTTTTTAGTAAATGCTAATGTAGGTAACTTTTCTACTAAGTGCAAAATAAGTTATTCACTTTTATTATCCTGCAGATATACCTACTTTTGCCCATTAGATTTCAAAAATTAGACCAAAAATGGCTTTAGAGGCAAAATATAACGCTCAAAATATTGAGAATAAGTGGTATAACTACTGGATGGAGCATAATTATTTTCATTCAGAAGTTGATGAAAGAGAGCCATATACAATTGTAATTCCGCCACCAAACGTGACAGGAGTCCTGCACATGGGGCATATGTTAAATAATACGCTTCAAGATGTATTAATTCGTCGTGCCAGATTAAAAGGACTGAATGCTTGCTGGGTACCTGGAACGGACCATGCATCAATCGCCACAGAAGCTAAAGTTGTAGCCAAACTTAAGTCGGAAGGAATTAATAAAGCCGATTTATCACGGGAAGAATTCTTAGAACATGCATGGGAATGGACTCATAGACACGGAGGTATAATACTTGAGCAACTCAAGAAGTTAGGTGCTTCCTGCGATTGGGAACGTACCAAGTTCACTATGGATGACAACATGTCTGCCTCTGTGATAAAGGTGTTTGTTGATTTATATGAAAAAGGGAAGATCTATCGCGGGTATCGAATGGTAAATTGGGACCCAGAAGCAAAAACCACGCTCTCCGATGAGGAGGTGAATTACGAAGAAAAACAAGGGAATCTTTATTTTTTAAATTATAGAATTGAAGGTTGTGATGATACTTTAACAATTGCTACAACACGTCCTGAAACAATTTTGGGTGATACCGCTATTTGCATTAATCCAAATGATACTCGTTTTACCCATTTAAAGGGTAAAAAGGCAATAGTCCCTATCTGTAACAGAGTTGTTCCAATTATTGAGGATGAGTATGTAGATATTGAGTTTGGAACAGGTTGTTTAAAAGTAACTCCTGCTCACGACGAAAATGATAAAATCCTTGGGGATAAACATGGGTTAGAAGTTATCGATATTCTTAATGATGATGCTAGTTTGAATAGCTTCGGATTGCATTACGAAGGAAAGGATCGTTTTGCCGTTCGGAAGGAGATTGTAAAAGAACTGGAAGAAATGAATGTTGTCTCAAAGATTGAAACACATATGCATAAGGTTGGGACTAGTGAGCGAACAGGTGCTGTTATTGAACCTAAATTTAGTGATCAGTGGTTCATGAAGATGAAAGAGCTTGCACAACCTGCATTAGATTCTGTTTTGAATAAAGATGTTAAGTTAGTTCCTGAGAAATTTATAAACACATATCGTCATTGGATGGAGAATGTGCGTGACTGGAATATTTCACGACAATTGTTGTGGGGACAACAGATTCCAGCCTATTACTATGGAGGTGGAAAAGAAGATTTTGTAGTAGCCGAAACAGCTGAAGATGCTTTGGAAAAGGCACGCATTAAAACAGGAAATACTTCTTTGAATGCTTCAGACTTGACGCAAGATCCAGATGCTCTGGATACCTGGTTTTCCTCTTGGTTATGGCCTATAAGCGTGTTTAATGGTATTTTGGAACCAGACAACAAAGAGGTAAACTATTACTATCCAACAAATGATCTTGTTACAGCTCCAGAAATTTTATTTTTTTGGGTAGCGAGAATGATTATTTCTGGATATGAATACAGAGGTGAGAAGCCATTTACCAATGTATATCTTACAGGTATTGTTCGTGACAAGCAGCGGAGAAAAATGAGTAAGCAGCTGGGTAATTCACCAGATCCAATAGACTTAATGAATATATATGGTGCAGATGGTGTAAGAGTTGGGATGTTGCTGAGTTCACCAGCAGGAAATGATTTGATGTTTGAAGAAGACTTATGCAAGCAGGGGAGCGGTTTTGTAAATAAGATATGGAATGCCTATCGATTGATTGATGGTTGGGAAGTATCTGAAAGAAAGAAGGCAACCGAAACTGCAGAGATTGCTGTTAAATGGTATAGAAGTAAGTTTCAAAAGGCCTTGATTGAAATTGAGGATCATTATGGTAAGTATAGGATTAGTGATGCCCTAATGTCAACCTATAAATTGATTTGGGATGATTTCTGTTCTTGGTTCTTAGAAATGGTGAAACCAGGCTATCAGGAGCCAATTGCTAGTAGTACGTTTAAGGATATTATTGCGATTCTCGAGAATAATTTAAAGGTGTTACATCCATTTGTTCCTTTTGTGTCTGAAGAAATTTGGCAGCATATTGCAAATAGAAAACCTGAAGAGGCACTCATTATATCTAAATGGCCAGCTTTGGAGACCTTTGATCAAGAGATAAGTTCGAATTTTGAATTTGCCGCCGATGTAATTTCGGGCATACGTACTATTCGTAAGGAGAAGAATATTTCCTTCAAAGAACCGATAGAGCTTTCAGTAATTAACAATGATAATGCTTCAACCGATTTTGATGTTGTTATTTCGAAGCTCGGTAATGTTTCAGAAATAAATTACACTACCGAAGCTATTGATGGAGCGCTAACATTCCGTGTAAAATCGAATGAATATTTCGTGCCAATTTCAGGTGCTATTAATGTCGAAGAGGAAATTGAAAAACTTTCTGCAGAATTAAAGTATAATGAAGGCTTTTTAAAGAGCGTACAAGGCAAATTAAAGAATCAAGGTTTTGTTAGTAGTGCGCCGGAGAAAGTTGTTGCTATCGAACGTCAAAAAGAAGCCGATACCTTGGCCAAAATCGAGATGATTAAAATGAGTTTAGCAAGTTTGAAATAGGAGGAACTACTTTCTATATAAAAAATAATGCTTTACGGCTTCAATATAGAGCTCCTTAGCTTCATCTGGTTCTATGTCTCGTGTCTGGAAGAGTGCATTCGTTTTAAAAGCTCCAATTAAGGGGTTTCGACTTGTTGGCTGATCTTGAGAATTGGTCGCTCTTTTATAATAGGCATACAGGCGAAGTAGGAAGTCAGCGGGAAATGGTTCGTTGTGATCGTTTATACTATCAACTGCATTTAAAAAATCGGTATGTAGTTCTTCCGAAGTCATTTAGATGCAATTGCGGTTATGCCGCCTTTTACGACTTGATTTAGTGTTATATTAATTTTCGTGTCGAGGGGTAAAAAGACATCCACTCGTGAGCCAAACTTGATAAATCCACTGTCGTCAGTCTGGTTTACATCCTGCCCTTCTTTGGCATAGTTTACAATCCGTTTTGCAAGAGCCCCTGCAATTTGCCGGTGCAGTATTTCACCAAAGATTGAAGAATTAACCACTACGGTTGTTCGTTCGTTTTCTTCTGAAGATTTTGGGTGCCAAGCTACTAAAAATTTACCAGGGTGGTATTTACTAAAAACCACTTTCCCACCAACGGGATAGCGGGTGACATGTACATTTATAGGTGACATAAATACTGAAACTTGAAGTCTTCTCTCATTGAAGTACTCTCTTTCGAATACCTCTTCTATGACCACTACTTTCCCATCAACGGGGGATAAAATTTGTGCGTCATTCTTGACAAAATTTCTTTTTGGATTTCTAAAGAATTGCAAAATTAATATCAGAAAAACGATTGTCAAGGCTACTACAGTACCTCTTAAAATAATATTTTCCAAAAAGAAATTTGCAACTAGGGCCAGCATAATACAGATGCTAAAAGTGATTAATATAATTTTATATCCTTCTTTATGAAACATGTGCTACAATTTCTAAAAATCCATAAATAAAAGGACTCGCGTAAATCATACTGTCAAGTCTATCATACAACCCACCGTGCCCAGGTATTAACGCTCCACTATCTTTTACACCAGCCTGTCGCTTAAACTTAGACTGGATTAAATCACCAATTGTCCCAAAAACTGAGGTAATTAAGGCTAAGCTTATCCAGACCATCTGGTCGAAAAGACCTATATATTGAAAGATAAGAAAACTAGCACAAATGGCACCAACTAGTCCTCCAATAAAACCTTCAATAGTTTTCTTAGGAGAGATTCGTTCTAATAATTTTCGCTTGCCAAAACCCTTGCCGATGACGTAGGCAAAGGTGTCATTCGTCCATATAAGTATAAATACACCTATGATAATATTAGGAGTGAACGTCTTGTTATACATAGGGATAAGCGTAAGAAATATAAAACCGCTTATGAGATAGAAAAAAACAGCGATGTATTTTTTCTTTTCGAACATTGGTATTTTACTAACCCAGAGTAAATCTTTAAACAGAAAGAGGTTTACAAAACAAGAGAATATTAAGAGCAAGTAGATCGCGTTAATTTCAAAAATATTATAACTCAAGAAAAAGAGGGCAGCTGCCAATAGAAGATAAGCCAGATAACTCTTGAGATGAATTAATTTTAGGAATTCCGTCAAGGTCATTACGCCTAGTAAGAAGAAGAGTCCCATAAACCATTCGCGCGAGGTGAACATTGAAAAGATAACTATAGCGATGTATAAAACACCTGATATAGTTCGCACGATGACTTCCTTCATATTATAGGTCTTCCAATAGTAGCAAATATAAGTTTTTTGTACTACTTCCATAACTCATAAAGTCCTTTTCTTTTTCGGTTTCGAAGTCTTGAATGGTTGTAATATTACTAGGAATATAATTCTTGCTTTGGTTTTTAATCTTGCACAGTCCTTCGCTAATCGATTCTACCAATTGACTTGTAGTGGCAAAAATGATAAAATTGGAAGGCAGTTCTTTTAGGTTTTTTTCTTTTATTTGGTTAGAAGAGAGTAATATGGAGCCATTGTTGGCCACTAATCCTTCACAGGGAGATAATAGAAAAGCAGCATCGGTCTTTTTAACGAAATTTAGGTTAAAACCGTTAAACCTAGAAGTCAAAACATCATCAATACAAAGTGCATCTCGCTCGTACCAATCATTTTCTAAAAGAATATTATCAAAGGACTCTAAAACCTCCTGGAGGTTTTCACAGTATAAAAATTTACCCCCGTTCTTATTGAAGTAATAGGTAAATTTTTCATCTATTGGTAATTTTTCTTCTGGGTAATACTTACCATGGTCGGAATCCTTAGCCTTTTTGGCTTTTTCTTCCGACTTATAATTTGGGTTTAAAAGTCTTTTAAACAGACTCATTTATAATTTATTGAGGAGTTTTATAAACTATTATCTTCAAATATATAAAAAGTCAACTTAAGTTTTGTTATCATAAAACTAAAGTTTACGTGATTAATTCAAAAAAGCTGAGGTTATGACGTAACTATTTCCTCTTCCTCGTTTTTCTGATGAGGTCTATTTCCAAATATTTTTTGAAGGTTATCTTTGAAAATCACTTCTTTTTCCAGCAGAACATTCGCGAGTTCTGTTAGTTTGTCTTTATGTTCTTCCAATAGCTGAACAGCCCTTCTGTACTGAGTTTCTATAATATTTGAAATTTCTTTATCAATCATTTCTGCGGTCTTTTCACTATATGGTTTTGTAAAACCATACTCAGATTGACCACTGGAATCGTAATATGTTAAATTTCCAATATTCTCATTCAATCCATATATAGTTACCATTGCTCTGGCCTGTTTGGTAACTTTTTCCAGATCACTCAAAGCTCCAGTCGATATTTTATCAAAAATCACCTTTTCGGCAGCACGTCCACCAAGGGCTGCACACATTTCGTCAAGCATCTGTTCTGGTCTTACAATAAGACGCTCTTCTGGCAAGTACCAAGCCGCTCCTAAAGATTGACCTCGGGGTACGATGGTTACCTTTACTAAGGGAGCTGCGTACTCTAACATCCAACTTACGGTTGCGTGACCTGCTTCATGAAAAGCAATTGCCTTCTTCTCTTCCGGAGTGATAATTTTATTTTTCTTTTCCAACCCTCCAACAATTCGATCTACAGCATCTAGGAAATCTTGCTTGTCAACAAATTTCTTTTCGTTTCTTGCTGCAATCAAAGCAGCCTCGTTACAAACGTTTGCAATATCTGCCCCAGAAAATCCAGGCGTTTGTTTTGCCAAGAAGTCCATGTCCAAAGACTCATCTGTTTTTATAGGACGAAGATGTACTTCAAATATTTCTTTACGTTCTCGAATATCTGGAAGGTCCACATAAATCTGTCTATCAAAACGTCCTGCACGCATTAGAGCCTTATCTAAAATATCTGCACGGTTGGTAGCAGCAATTACAATGACATTAGAGTTAGTTCCAAAACCGTCCATTTCGGTTAATAACTGGTTTAATGTATTTTCACGTTCATCATTAGATCCAGAGAAATTATTCTTTCCACGGGCACGACCAATAGCATCAATCTCGTCGATAAAAATAATTGAAGGTGATTTTTCTTTAGCTTGTTTAAATAGGTCACGAACTCTTGATGCACCAACACCAACAAACATTTCTACAAAGTCTGACCCTGAAAGTGAGAAAAAAGGAACCTTAGCTTCTCCAGCAACGGCTCTTGCCAATAAGGTCTTACCAGTCCCAGGAGGTCCAACAAGTAGCGCTCCTTTTGGAATCTTACCTCCCAACGCGGTATATTTTTCTGGAGTTTTTAAGAAATCCACAATTTCTTGAACTTCCTCTTTAGCCCCTTCCAAACCGGCTACATCTTTAAAAGATGTTTTCACGTCTTGCTTTTCATCAAATAATTTTGCCTTAGACTTCCCAATGTTGAAAATCTGTCCTCCAGGCCCGCCACCTGCTCCTGAAGACATACGACGCATAATAAAAATCCAGATTCCTATAATTACAATAAATGGTAAAAGTCCAATTAGAACCTCACCCCACATATTCGATTCGGTATTCCAAATAAGCTGTGTGTCGATATTACTATCTTTCTTAATTTGATCAATATTATTCTCGAAATTTTGAAGGTCTCCAAATTCAAACTGATATGATGGCTCATTTGGTCCAGGTGCTAAAAAAGTGTTTGCCTTTTTATTAGCGTGTATTGTTTTGGCTTTTGCTTCAGCGGTAAGATATACCTTGGCGACTTTTTTATTTACTACTTCAACCTTTTCAACATCGCCATCTCTTAAAAAGCGCTCAAATTCTGCTTGCGTAGTTTTATTAGGCTGTGCCCAACTTCCACTTCCGAAGAACTGAATTCCTATAAATACTAAAAAGATCGCACCGTAAATCCAGTATGCACTAAATTTTGGTTTCTTTATTTCGGGCTTTTTGTCTTTATTTCCTTCTGCCATGAGGCTTTGTTGTTTTTAATAAGTAGTTTCTATTTTTACTGATTTGGCATCGCCCCATAATCCTTCGATGTCATAATATTCTCGGATTTGTTTCTGAAATACATGCACTACTACGTGAACATAGTCAATTAAAATCCATTCTGCATTATCACTTCCTTCAACATGCCAAGGTTTATCCTTTAGGGCCTTACTAACTGTTTTTTGAACTGAATTTACTATTGCATTGACTTGGGTATTTGAAGTACCGTTGCATATGATGAAATAGTCACAAACCGTGTTTTCTATTTCTCTAAGGTCAAGGATTTCAACATCTTGTCCTTTTACTTCTTCAATTCCTTTTAATATTTGGGTAATAAGTTGATCTGTCCCTTTTTCTTTCTTCGACATTAAAAAAATTTATTTGCGCAAAGTTATTACTTTTTTGTTTCTTTAATCACTTTGTTGACCTAATAGTGCTACATTCTTTTTCAGTATGAAGATAATCAAACTTAATGCCATTGATTCAACAAATACCTACCTTAAAGAGGCGAGCAAAAATGTAACCCTTGAAGATGGTATCGTTGTTGTGACGAACAAACAAACTGAAGGTCGTGGCCAGATGGGAGCAAAGTGGCAATCGAAAGAGGGGTTAAGCCTTTCCTTTAGTGTGTTCAAGCGATTTGATGCATTGTCAATAAATGAACAATCTTGTATTAGTTTTGTTGTTTCTGTAGGTGTTAAAAATGCATTGCAAAAACTACAAATTCCTGAAGTTTCTATTAAATGGCCAAACGACATTCTGTCATACCAGAAAAAGCTATGTGGTATTTTGATCGAAAATCAGTTGGAAGGAAATAAAATCATCTCTTCTGTGATAGGAATTGGACTAAATGTGAATGAAACCGAATTCCAAGAATTGCCATTCGCAACTTCAATGAAATTGGCTTCGGGGAATTCATATAATCTTGATGAAGTATTGCAAATAGTTTTTGAAGAAGTTCTAAAAGAATTACTAAGTGTCGAAAATTCAGAAACCTTATCAGTGAAGAAAAAATATGAAGCCGATCTTTTTAGAATAGATAGAGTTTCTGTCTTTGAGAATTCCGAAGGATATCAATTTAATGGAATTATAAGAGGAATTACCAATACGGGGAAACTTAAGGTTGAAATTGAAAATGAAACAATTCAGGTATATGGATTGAAAGAGATAAAAATGTTGTTTAGCTAGGTATAAATAAGCTAAAGTTTTTCCAAATTTTCTGAAAGTGTATCTATAAACTTAGAAATTGGTGCCTTGATCATCATGGCCATCATGCTATTAAATTCTCCCGAGAAAAGTAGTTCGGCTTCCGAAGACCTGGCACTAACCTCTGTAATATTTCCTGTGAGGGTAAATGGAATTTTGTCACTTATCGCGCCTAATACCACTTTGTTAGGCGAAACTATTTCCTTTACTTCCAAGGCTATTTCTGGCATTCCTTTAAGCGCAAAGACAAAAGCGTCTTCTCTTATAACCTCAAATTTGTTTGTATTTTCAGGCATAAGTTGTTCGAAGTTTTTTACATCACTTAAAAAGCTGCATAAGTCTGAAGCAGATTTTTGAACCGTTACTTTTTTACTATTTAATTCCATAAGATGACTGTTATTTTTTGAGGTGATAGGTAGACAATAATTGTGCCTAGTTATTTTTGGAGTTCCAATTCCCAGGGTCTACACGCCATTGGGATAGAAGTATAGCTTCTTCGGAGGAAATATAATTGGTGTTTTCGGCTCCTTCTAATAAGTTTTCGTAATCACTTAAAGTGTTCAATTGGACCTTTTGATGTTTAAAGTTTTCTTCTGCCACATTAAAACCATAGGTAAAGATGGCCACCATTCCTTTTACATTCATGTTCGCTTCACGTAGTGCTTCGACGGCAAGAAGACTACTTTTGCCGGTGCTAATTAGATCCTCAACCACCATCACTGTTTGATTTGCTTCAACAAATCCCTCAATTTTATTTTGACGTCCGTGTTTTTTTGCCTCTGGGCGAATGTAACAAAATGGGAGGTTTAAATAATCTGCCACAAGTGCGCCAATGCCTATTGCTCCTGTTGCTACACCTGCAATTACATCCGGTTTTCCGTATATCGCTTCTATTTGAATAGCAAGGTGTTCCCGCAAATAATTTCGAATCATTGGATAAGAAAGCGTGATCCGATTGTCACAGTAAATTGGAGATTTCCATCCCGAGGCCCATGTAAATGGGTTTTGCGGTTGTAATTTAATTGCATTAATTTGCAAAAGTAATTCGGCGGTTTTTTGTGCCGTTTCTTTGTTTAATATCATACTGCAAATGTATAAAGTTTTTGTTAAAGATATCCCTATCATTCTCTCAACAGAGAAAAAGATTGGCAAGCAGTATACCTCCATTCCGTTAAAGGAAGTAAAGTTTAAAAGGCTTATTGCCAAAATCAATAATGGTGAGCTTTTGTATGTGAATATTTATCACAAGAATGAGGAAAAATTGGAACGTTTTCTTCGGAAGAAATTACCCGTTGTGGAAGCTGGAGGAGGATTAGTATATAATGCGAAACGAGAGATTTTATTTATACGTAGAAATTCGAAATGGGATCTTCCTAAGGGGAAGGTGGAAAAGGGCGAAACTTATGAGGAAGCGGCTTTAAGAGAAACCATGGAGGAAACGGGTGTTAAAAATCTTGAGGTGCGGAAATTTATTACGAAGACGTACCACGTTTTTCAGAGAAATGATAAATTCAAATTAAAGATCACCTACTGGTATGAAATGTTTAGTGACTACACTGGTCCCTTAACACCTCAGGCAGAAGAAGACATAAAAAAAGTGAAGTGGAAGAATTTTGAAAAAACCCAGAAGGCGCTTCAAGATTCGTACGAAAACATCAAGTTACTCTTTCCAAAAGAATATCTAACCACCCACCCTAATGATAGGATATCTTAAATGTGTCTTTTCGTAAGCCGGAGATTGTTTATGAATCCAATCCAATTGTGCATACCAGTTTTCAGCAAAAGAAGCGTCACTTGTTTTTTTAGCTTCAAATTCCTTTTTGATTTCGGCATTGTCGTTCAAAAATATTAATGCCATATCTTCCCAAACATAGGGAGAGAATCCTTCTTTTTGTTGAAGAACAGTATCAAAAAAGTTCCAATTGAAAAAAGAATCTTGTGCCTCCGGCTCCAACGTTTCAAGCAGGTAACGAACCCCTTCTTGATTTGTGTCTATTCTATAATCTCCCTTTTTAATAGCCACTTTTTCATTAACAGTTCTCACCTTCGTTTGGTAGTGAAGATAGTGACCTTCATAAGGGTTTCCCACACTTTTATAATCGATTATTTTATAAACTTCCGCGTCTATAACGGTGTCTTTTTTAATCTTGGTCACCCGAATTTCGTTAAGATCTAGCAAATCAATAATGTTCCAATATCCTTCGGGTATTATATAGGCAGATGGAATAATAACGCTGTCCGCAGCTTTAAAATAATTGTAATACATGACATCCTTGGTAAATGGCGCATTGCGATTATATTTTAATCTATCCATCCCTGTAATTCCGCTTTTTATCATTTCACCTTCGTAGCCTTTAAATGAAATTTGTGAGGTCTTTGTACTATCAATTTTCCAGGAAAGAGGGTAGGAGTCACCAGCTTTGTGTTTTGTAAGTGCGTTTTTCCTAAGCTCTTTGATTACTTCTGCGTCTTTATCGGCGATGTTGATAAAGCTTTTCATTAATTCGTAGGTGCCTTCTACTCGTTGCTTATATGGCTTGAGCATATGTGTTTCTACCATCATCCCCAAGGTGTTGAACAAAGTTGTGTAGCCAGTAGAATAACGCGGTGAATCAAGAAATTGTGTGAATCCGTTATCTGGGGTACGATTAAAAACGTTTACATATGGAGTGATGTCCAAGCTACTCTTCTGAAGAGAATCTTGAAGCTGCGTCATTAATGAGGTGTGTAAATAATTACCTAGATCTCCACCAAGTTTATTGTGCTGTGTAAATAGATGAGTAAGGGTATATTGATAGTCTGCACCATTGCTTACATGATTGTCGATAAAAAGATCTGGTTTTACAGTGCGAAACAACTCCGTAAACGCGCGGGCATTTTTCGTGTCTGCTTTTATAAAATCTCTGTTGAGATCATAGTTTCTGGCATTTCCTCTAAATCCATAGGAGATGGGACCGTTTTGATTTGTTCGGGAGTCGCTATTTCTGTTTAAAGCCCCTCCGATATTATACACAGGAATTACGGCAATGATTGTGTTTTTTGGAGTATCAATTTTATTCTCAGCTAAATCCCGAAGTAATAGCATAGATGCATCAATTCCATCACTTTCCCCTGGGTGAATACCATTATTTATTAGCAATACATTTTTTCGGCTATCACCTGAAAATTCCGACTCAAAACTTCTATTCGGATTGAAAGTAATAAGATGCAACGGTTCTCCACTATCCGTTTTCCCCATGGTGTACATGGCTATGGAGGTATGAACTTCGGCCAATTGGGTGTAAAACTCTACAACTTCAGGATAAGTGGGAGTTTCTAATCCGTTTGAGGTTTCAAAAACGGTTGTGAAATCGAAATTAGATTTATCTTTTTCTGAAGAACAAGAAGAAAAAAGAAACGGTATGCATAGTAGAAAATAAAATCGATTCATGGTTGGTTCGTTTTAAACAAATATAAGACGAATGAGATTGATTTAAGTTACTGGATTTACACATTTGAGATGAACCCCAACGTATATGAAATATATAGGTAATGTTATGCATTGTGCGTTGTAAAGCGGTTAAATTAAAGCTAATTTCGGGAAAAACTAATATTTAATATTGAACTCATTTACTACTATGAAAAATAAACTACAACTAAGCCTATTATTTATTGTAGGATTCGTGCTGAACTTGACTGCTCAGGGTCGAGGTTTAAGTTCATTATTGGAAGAATTCCGTTTATTGGGTAATACTCCTCTTTCCGAAGAACAAATAATCACTTTGCAAAAGTAAAAGGAAATAGTCAAACACATTCTTCAATGGCGAATCCTTTTTCTGAGCATGAGTTTTATGTACATAGCATTCGATCTACTGGAAACCTGCCTTTAGGTATATTAAATGGACAACCTCCTTTTGCCACAATAGATATTATCGCCGAACCCCTCGCAGCTTCTTGTTTTGCAGGAGACTTTGGTGAAAACGGAACCTTATACGCGATTACTACAGAGCCAGACCCTATCAATGGTTCTCCTTATGTAAGTGAACTTGAAATTTAACAATAGTTTTATCCCAACCTAAGAACACAATAATTCCGTCTTCATTACGCTGCATATCTATAGAGAAAGCCTCGATAACATCGTCACTTTTTGTAACAGGAACTTCAAACCTTAAAACATCATTTGTTTTATCATAGTGATAAGTACCTGGTTTGTAAAGTTGAGAATTAATGACAATTGTCCAACTCTCTTTATTTGGAATGGAATACAAAGAATATGCCCCAGGCTTTATTACTTTTCCATCTATTTTTGATTCCTTTAAAAATATAATCTCAGTATTTTCATTAGCTCCTGTTCTCCATAGTTCTCCATAGGGGACTAATGCACCAAAGATTTCTCTTTCAGATTTTTGAGGTCTGCTGTAGATTATTTTTAATAAAGGAACACTACCAGTACTTTCTTGAAATTCAACTATATCCATAGGACTAACATCTAAATCACTAAAATCTTGTGCTTTTACATCCAATAAAGGACTTAATAGTAATATAAGAAATAGCGATAATTTTGTTAAAAAATGTATTTTCATAATATTTTTGTTTATTAAATTAATGATATCACAAATATGAAACTAAAATTCGAAATAATCAGTAAAATAAAGGGTTGAAAGAAGGACTAGACCCCGTTGGATTTCGATTTATGAGATAAAACGTATCGTACAAAAGTAACGTAGGAGCTTCTCCATTACTTGCCTTAACAGCATTTATTATGGGAATAATAAAGACACAATACCAACAAATATCAGGGATAAAATTCCTAACCCTAGTAATAAAATTCATTGGAGATTTAAGTGGAGTCATGGGTGATGTAATCCCCACCGGTCTTACTTATGACTTTACTACTTCTACTATGTACGCTACTACAAGTATCGATTTATTTGAAGTAGATTTAACCACAGCAGCGGTCACTCAGATAGGTGTTTTGGTACAACTGGGGCAGTAGTCATTTGGTTGGAGATTGATAACGATGGTAATGCGTATGCTGCAGATGTTGTAGATGACACTTTTTATGCTGCTAATTTGTCTACTGGAGCTGCTACACCCATTGGTCCTTTAGGAGTGGATATCTCTTTCGCACAAGGAGCTACTGTAGATCCTGAGACAAATGATCTGTATATGGCTGGCTGGGGGTATACACTCCATAGATAAGAGTACTGGAGCGGCTACTCTTGTAGGGGTAACAACACCATTGGATGTAGAGTTAACCATTATGTCTATAGAGGGTGTTCCAATTTTAGGCGTTTCAGATTTTCTGGCCGACTTAATAACGTTTTATCCCAACCCTATGATCGATCAATTAAATGTGGAATTATCTTCAGCTATAACTATTTTAAAAGCATCAATTTATGATGTTCTTGGCAGAAGTATTGAGGTGGAAGTGGTCAATAAGACCATTAATGTTGAGTATCTGAGGAGCGGAATTTATGTACTTCGATTAGAAACCAATTTAGGGGTTCTGACTCAAAAGTTGGTAAAAGACTAGGTATTGATTTTATATCAATATGAAAGCCTCGTAATTCAAAACTACGAGGCTTTCATAATTTAAATAAAACGTCTTTAGCTATTCATAGATACTAAAAACTCTTCGTTGTTTCGAGTTTGCTTAAAGCGATCGTTAATGAACTCCATGGCTTCCACAGGGTTCATGTCTGCCAAGTATTTACGCATAACCCACATACGTTGAATTGTTTTCTCATCAAGCAATAGGTCATCTCTACGGGTACTTGAAGAGGTGAGGTCAATAGCTGGGAAGATTCTTCGGTTGGAAATCTTACGATCCAATTGAAGCTCCATATTACCCGTCCCTTTAAACTCTTCAAAAATAACCTCATCCATTTTAGATCCTGTTTCGGTAAGTGCGGTAGCAATTATACTTAGAGAACCCCCATTTTCAATGTTACGTGCCGCTCCAAAGAAACGTTTAGGTTTATGAAGTGCATTTGCATCAACACCACCACTTAATATCTTACCACTAGCAGGTTGTACAGTATTATAGGCACGTGCCAAACGAGTGATTGAATCCAATAGGATTACAACATCGTGTCCACATTCCACCAATCTTTTTGCTTTTTCCAACACTAAATTGGCAACTCTTACGTGCTCCGTCGCCTCTTTGTCAAAGGTAGAAGCAACTACTTCACCTTGAACATTACGTTGCATATCTGTAACCTCTTCCGGGCGTTCGTCAATAAGAAGAACAATTTGATATACTTCTGGATGATTTGCGGCAATTGCATTCGCAATGTCCTTAAGAAGCATGGTCTTACCTGTTTTTGGTTGAGACACAATCATACCACGTTGTCCTTTTCCTATAGGAGCGAATAGATCAATAATTCTTGTAGAAATCGTACTCTGTCTAACGGCTAGGTTGAATTTTTCGTCTGGAAATAAAGGTGTTAAATGCTCAAAAGAAATACGATCACGTACAACTGTTGGACTTAAACCATTTATCTTACTTACTTTAATTAGGGGGAAATATTTTTCACCTTCCTTAGGAGGTCTTACTTGACCTAACACAGTATCCCCTGTCTTAAGACCAAACAAACGAATCTGTGACTGAGAAACATAAATATCATCAGGAGATGATAGGTAGTTATAGTCGCTAGAACGCAAGAAACCATATCCATCTTGCATGATGTCAAGAACTCCTTCACTTTCAATAATTCCATCAAATTCAAAATCAGGTTCTCTATAGCGGTTACGGGAATCTTTATTTCCGTTGTTTCTATGTTCTTTCTGACTTCCTTTGTTCTCTCTTTGAGGTTTCGATCTGTTATCCGATTTCCCTTGGTTGTTGTCTCGTGGATTTGGTCGTTGGTTCGGTTCTCTTTTTGCAGGTCGTTTATCCTCTTTCTTCTCGCTGGAATTTTCTGTTTTTTCTGAAGTACCTTCAGATTTAGCAACAGGTTTATTCTCTTCTTTTTTACGAGGGTTGGGTTTTCGGTTGTCGTTACGAGCGGGTCGAGGACGACTCTCTTTTTCTTTTGGTTTTTTTTCTGAAGTCACCTCTTTTTTAGGTTCTTCTGTTGAAGGAGCTACAACTGGAGGTACAATCGCTTTTACCACCTTAGGGTTGGCCGCTTGATAATCTAAAATCTGATAAACTAAATCTAATTTTTTTAAAGATTTAAATTTAGGGACACCAAGGGTTTTAGCAAGTTCCTGAAGCTCAGGTAACTTTTTTACTTTTAATTCTGATATTTCAAACATTGAAAATACTATAAGATTAATTGATATTATGATTCCGTAACGGAGGTAAGTTAGTTGTGAAAATTATTTGAAGACTAAGTAACCGTGATTGAATTGGTTACGAATTGTTACTGCAATTATACAACAATAAATTAAATTCTACATTTATATTTTTAAAAAGAAACAGTATTTTTGCTTTTTATTAACAATAATAGCCAATGCTACAACGCATACAAACAGTATATCTTATCATCTCCGCACTCATTATGGGCGGACTCTACCTTTGGTTTCCATTGGTGGAAGATGAAGCTGGAGCCGTTGTTGTCGCAAGAAGTGAGCCCTTGGTTTTTGGATTTATATTTGCTTCAATTGTGTTGACGGTTATTTCAATCTTGAGTTTTAAAAAGCGACAACTACAATTTGTATTAAATCGCTTGAACATTATATCAAACTTTGTATTACTGGGAGTTTTCGTTTATAGGTCGCTAACTTTATCTGGAGAAACTTTGGTTTCTGAGAAGGGTATTGGGGTGCTACTTCCTATCATTTCTATCGTTTTTTTAGTTCTGGCCAATAAGGCCATTAAAAAGGACGAGGATCTCGTAAAATCTGTGGACCGTTTACGCTAAACCAATCTTAGTATATTAGTGCGGAACCCTCAAAGAATGCCATCTTTGAGGGTTTTTTAATTTTAAAGGTTTATTTCTCCTATTACTTTTTGAATTCAATGACCTCCAAGTTTTTAATCTCCTTTCCATCGATTTCAAAGCGAAGCATCGTTCGTACTTTATGAAACCCGTGTGTTCCTATGGCACCTGGGTTCATGTGGAGCAGACCCGTTTTCTTGTCATTCATAACTTTTAAAATATGTGAATGTCCAGAGATAAATAGTTGAGGTGGATTGGTGTATATTTCTTCCCTAATCGCGACGCTATATCTTCCAGGATAACCACCAATATGTGTCATCAGTACATCAACGTCCTCACACATAAAACGAGTATTAAGTGGAAATTCAGCTCTTGCCTCGGCATTGTCAATATTCCCGTAAACGGCGCGCAGGTTTTTTATCTTTTTTATAGCGTCGGTTACTTTTAAATTACCAATATCACCAACGTGCCAAACTTCATCGGCTTGCTTCGCATAGGAAAGAATTTTGTCGTCGATATAGCTATGTGTATCACTAAGGAGTAGAATTTTAGTCAAATTGAAATTGTTGAGGTTATTGGAGACAAAGTTACAAAGTTTCAAGGTTGCATAATTTTGCTTATAGTATACAATCCTTCGACAGGCTCAGGGTGACACTTACAGCTTATTAATTAACTTAACAAAACATTTTACTCTTCGAAGAAATTGAATTTGTAAATTTGCTCAATCATCAAAGAACTTAAATTGAGATATTTTATCGAGATAGCTTACAACGGCACCAATTATTTTGGATGGCAAAAACAACCAGATGCAATTAGCGTTGCCGAAGTACTCGAAGGAGCCCTATCTACGCTTCTTCGGAACGAAGTAAAGGTTGTTGGCGCGGGAAGAACTGATGCAGGGGTTCACGCAAAACAGCTATTTGCGCATTTTGATTTTGAAGAAATTGAAGATCTTCCGAAACTAGTTTTTAGACTGAATTCTCTTCTTCCGAAGGATATTTCAGTGAAAGATATTTTCAAAGTAAAAGAAGATGCGCACGCAAGATTTAACGCTTCTGAACGAGAATATGAATATGTTATTTCTCTTGAAAAGAATCCGTTCTCAGAAGGGTTTGCATATCAGCTGTATCAAAAGCCAAATATCGATGTAATGAATGAAGCCGCAGCAACCTTATTAGACTATCAAGACTTTCAATGCTTTTCTCGATCCAATACGGATGTAAAAACGTATCATTGTAGTATTAAAAAAGCTTTTTGGGAAGAAGAGAAAAATCAATTGATCTTCACCATTGCGGCCGACAGATTTCTTAGGAATATGGTGCGTGCTATTGTAGGTACTTTGCTAGATGTAGGATTTGGTAAAACATCATTGGAGGAATTTCACGAAATAATTAATAAAAAGAATAGAGCTAATGCAGGTTCCTCGGTACCAGCAAATGGGCTCTATTTAACTAAGGTTATATATCCTAAAAGTATTTTTCAAAATAATTAATTACTAATATATAGTGGCAGACTCAGGTAAAGCATTCGATTTTAAACTTTTTAGACGGTTGTTGGCGTTTACCAATGCCTACCGTTGGGTTTTCTATTTTGTGGCATTTGCTGCGGTTGCAATGTCAGGATTGGCAGTCTTAAGCCCTCATTTACTTCAATTGGCAATCGACAATGCAATTGTTCCAAAGAATTTAGGAGAACTACAGTTCTATCTTCTTTTGATGCTAGGAGTTCTGACTTTAGAGGTGTTATTTCAATTTGCATTTATATTTTGTGCCAACTGGCTTGGGCAAAATGTTATAAATGATTTGCGTGTAAAGCTATTCAAGTTGATGACCAGCTTTAAGATGCAATATTTTGATAAAAGCGCCGTAGGACGACTTACAACTAGAGCCGTAAACGATATTGAAACAATATCTTCTATTTTTAGTCAGGGGCTGTTTATGATTATAGCTGATTTGCTAAAAATGAGTGCCATTGCTGGTATAATGTTATATAAGAGCTGGCGACTTGCATTAATAGTATTTGCCATTTTACCGCTAATTCTTTACGCTACTCGTATATTTCAGCGAGCCATGAAAGTGGCATTTGAAGAAGTTAGAAATCAGGTAGCGAACCTCAATTCATTTGTGCAAGAGCGTATCACAGGAATGAAGATTGTTCAAATATTTACACGCGAAGAAACTGAGTATAGAGAGTTTGAACGAATCAATGAGAAACACAAAAAGGCCTGGGTTAAAACAGTTTGGTATAACTCTATTTTCTTTCCAATTGCAGAGATGGCTTCTTCTGTAGCTATTGGATTGCTAGTTTGGTACGGAGGCTTAAATGCAGCAGGAGGTGGGCTCATTTCCTTAGGAATTATAACGGCCTTTATCCAATATTCGCAAATGTTGTTTAGACCTTTGCGTCAAATTGCCGATAAATTTAACACCCTTCAAATGGGAATGGTTGCCGCTAATCGTGTATTTGAAATTTTGGATACTGAATCCCATATTGCAGATGAAGGTTCGTTGGAGTTAACAAAAACTGACGGTCAAATTGAGTTCAAGAATGTGCGTTTTGGTTATATAGAGAATGAAGAAGTAATAAAGGACATTTCATTTGATGTTAATCCTGGAGAAACTGTTGCTATTGTTGGAGCCACCGGAGCAGGTAAATCAACTATTATTAATTTACTCAATCGTTTTTATGAAATAAATAGCGGAAGTATATTAATTGATAATATATCAATTAAAGACTATGAGCTGAATTCGTTACGAGTCCATATTGCGGTTGTACTGCAAGATGTATTTTTATTTGCCGATACAATTCTTAATAACATAACGCTCAATAATCCTTCTATTACAGAAGGTGAAGTTGTCGACGCTGCGAAAGAAATAGGGGTGCATAAGTTTATAATGACACTTCCAGGAGCATATCATTATAATGTGAAAGAAAGAGGAGCAATGCTTTCTTCTGGACAACGACAACTGATTGCTTTTTTAAGGGCATATGTAAGTAAACCTAGTATTTTAATTTTGGATGAAGCTACTTCTTCAATCGACACCTATTCCGAAGAGATGATCCAAACCGCTACTGAAAAGATTACAAGAGGAAGAACGTCTATCGTAATTGCACACCGTTTGGCCACGATTAAAAAGGCAGACAAAATTTTGGTGATGGATGCAGGCAAAATAGTCGAAACGGGTACACATACTGAGTTACTTAAAAAAGAGGACGGCTACTATCGCAACCTTTATGAAGTCCAATTTATGGAGGAAGAGGTGATTTAGCTTAAATCCTTTACGATAATTTGAGACAATTCTTCAAGGTTTTCAAACAATACAAAATCTCCATCTTTAAGATATGAAATTTGTCCGTTTTCTTCGGAAACTACTAAGCAAACCGCATCTGTTTTTTCAGAAATGCCAAGAGCAGCTCTATGACGAAGTCCAAAGCGCAATGGAATTTTCCTGTCGTTTGAAACTGGTAAAATTACTCGCGTGGCCGTAATTAGACCTTCTTCTATTATCATTGCACCATCGTGCAAAGGGCTATTTTTAAAAAATATACTTTCGATAATTGGCTGATTTGCTTCGGCACTCATTTTATCACCGCTATTTTTAACAAAATCAAGACTATTATTTCTTTTTAGCACAATGAGGGCACCAGTATGTGAAGTTCCCATTTTTTTGGCGGCACTAATGATTGCCGAGATGACATTGCTTGTATTTGTATCGTCACTTAGCTCTCTAAACTTATTAAAGAATCTTCTTCTCGCATTGAAGTTGGTAGAACCCAACATCAATAAAAACTTTCTAATTTCCTGCTGAAAGACAACAATAAGAGCAAACATTCCAACACCAAGAAAACCACCAAGAATTTTACTAAGAAGCTCCATTTCCAACAACTCGGTAAGGCGCCAGATTCCATAGATGATAACAATTCCAACAAAAATATTGATCGCTACCGTTCCTTTTACCAGCTTATAGACATAATATAAAAGGAATGCCACCAGAACAATGTCAACAATATCTATAATACGAATGTCTAAAAAATCCAAATGTAATAGGGTTTGTGTAAAAGTACTTTATTTTTTGAAATTAGAATTAATTTATGAAGGAGTCAAACTTGAGTACATTTTGATTTGTAAAATATCTTTCATGCTTTTATGAAAGTACTTTTATAAATTACAAGATATGAATAATATTATAGAAGAAATTGGACCTCTTGCAGGCGGTTCTCAATTGCGAAGAATATATCAAAAATTACAAACGGGAGGTGACAAGGTTTATAAAGAAGCAGGGTTAAACTTTAAATCAAGCTGGTTTCCAGTGTATTATGTGTTGGCTAAATCAAGATCGCCACAATCCATTATGGGAATCACCAATCAAATTGCTTTTTCACATATAACCGTGAAGAATATAGTCCGGGAATTGGAAGGAGAGAATTTTGTTCGAATGATCGTCAACCCAAGTGATAAACGCTCTAAACTTGTTTCATTGTCTCCAAATGGACGTTTACTTCTTCAAAAGCTAGAACCAATTTGGGAAGCATTTTCTTTAGTTCTGAAGGATGTTTTTGATGCAGGTCACCCAGATATGACAAATATATTATCGAGAGTAAATGGTTCTTTGGAAAACCTAACCTTGGATCAAAGAATGAAGGTTCATCTGGATCCAGTTCACGAAGTTCGAAACGCCAAACCAGACGAATTTGAATCTATTGGAAAATTAATGGTGAGCGTTTATTCACAATTAGAAGGATTTCCTTCACCTTTAGAGCAAGCAGCCCGCGTATTATAATATGCTGGCCAATATTGGCGAATTTACAAATAAACCAAACACCGAATTGTTGGTAGTTGCCTCTACCAAAGTAAAAGTATATGGAGCAGTCGTTTATTTTAGTGATATGAAATATTATGGGTCTGGTGGCACTGCTACCAAAGAGAAATATGCTTCTGGTTTTCGCCTTTTAGCTGTCGATATATCGGCTCGTGGAAAGGGGATTGGAAAACTCTTAACAATGGAGTGTATAAGAAAGGCAAAAGCTCATAAAAGTGCTGAGGTGGTTATTCATACTACAAAAGCCATGCTAACGGCTTGGAAAATGTATGAGAAATTAGGTTTCAAAAGATCTGAAAACTTAGATTTTATTCAGGGAGAACTTCCTGTTTATGGCTTTCGTTTAAAACTCTAGTTCAATCGCTGTTGTTCAAATGCTGTAACAATTTTATACATTCAACCGCTTCGGTAACATCGTGAACCCTGAGAATGGAAGCTCCTTTTAACAGAGCAACAGAATGCAGAGCGGTGGTTCCATTTAAAGCTTCGTCAACTGTGGTTTCTAAGGTTTTATAAATCATAGATTTCCTGGAAAGGCCTACTAAATATGGAATATCCAGTTGTTTAAAAAGTTCTAAATTATTGAGTAGCTCAAAATTTTGTTCTCTGGTTTTTGCAAAGCCAAAACCTGGATCGGCCACTATGTCATTTATACCAGCCGCTCTGGCTAGGGAGATTTTTTCTGAAAAGTACTTTAACACATCTTTGGTGATGTTGTCATAGTTTGTCAAACTGGTCATCGTCTGGGGAGTACCTCGCATGTGCATAAGGATATATGGAACTTTCAGTTTTGATGCTTCGGAAATCATTACAGTATCCATACTTCCTCCAGAAATGTCATTGACTAGTGCGGCTCCTATAGCAACGGCTTCCCTTGCTACCTTACTTCTGAAGGTGTCAACAGAAATAGGCGCTTCGGGAAATTCTTTTAAAATTCTTTCGATTGCGGGAAGTACTCGCTCCAATTCTTCAGTTTCCGAAACTTCATCTGCGCCTGGACGAGAGCTATACCCACCAATATCCAAAAAGGTAGCACCTTCTTTAAGCATAGTTTCTGCCTGAGTTAAAATTTGTTTTAAATCGACGGTTTTTCCACCGTCATAAAACGAATCTGGCGTTACGTTAATGATCCCCATAACCCTTGGGGTGGACAAGTCAATTAAAGTACCTTTACAATTGAGCGTTTGCAATTTTTTAATTTGATTTATTTAAGCGAAATTTACGCAAAATCTTACACATCGGTATGGCAGATACTTCAAAACAATATAATGCGGTAATTGAAACTTGTAGAGCGTTGTTTACCAATAAAATGAAAGACTATGGAAGCGCATGGAGAATCCTTAGATTACCTTCATTAACTGATCAGATTTTTATAAAAGCACAGCGAATTAGGGAGCTTCAACAAAACAAAGAACGCAGAGTAGATGAAGGTGAGGTGAGTGAATTTATTGGGATTATTAATTATTCTATTATGGCTTTAATTCAGTTAAATAAGGGAGTGGTAGAACAACCTGATTTAACTTTAGAGGAAGCAATAAGTTTATACGATGAGAAGATCGCCCTGACCAAGCAATTGATGATGGATAAAAATCATGACTATGGAGAAGCCTGGCGAGATATGAGGGTGAGTTCCTTGACAGATTTAATCCTTCAGAAATTATTACGAGTAAAACGAATAGAAGATAATCAAGGAAAAACAATCGTTTCGGAAGGAATTGATGCTAATTATCAAGATATGATTAATTATGCAGTTTTCGCTATGATTCATTTACAAGAATAAATAGTATTTTTTAAATATTCCCCCCTTTGAAGGGGATAGGGGGATGTTTATTTATATTGGTTAGAAAGAAATGTAACACCCCTCTAAACCTCCCCTCAAAGGGAGACTTAAAATAGATATATGAAAGTACTAGTTGGAATCTCAAGGATATTCGTTGGAATATTATTTATTGTTAGTGGATTGATCAAATTAAACGATCCTGTAGGGTTTTCTTTTAAGTTGAAAGATTACTTCGCTCCAGAAGTTCTCAATTTAGAATTTTTAGTACCCTATGCATTGATTATCGCGATTTTTGTCGTGATTTTTGAAGTTCTGGTAGGAGTAATGATTTTAATAGGATACGCTAAAAGGTTTACACTTTGGAGTCTCCTTTTGATGATCGTTTTCTTTACGTTTCTTACGTTTTATTCAGCTTATTTCAATAAAGTAACAGATTGTGGATGTTTTGGAGATGCTATAAAACTAACGCCCTGGGAGTCATTTAATAAAGATTTGGTTCTACTGGTATTGATTCTTATTTTATTCTTCGGAAGGAAATATATCCAACCCTTCTTTTCAAAAAACATTCGAAGCATTATCATCTTCGCCTCCTTTGTAGGCTGTTTGGCGATCACCTATCATGTGTTGCAACATTTGCCAATTAAGGATTTCCGTCCATATAAGATTGGAGCAAATATCACTGAGAGTATGACAATTCCTGAAGGGGCACCCAAACCAATCTTTGAATACGCTTGGAAGTTTAAAGTGGACGGGCAAGAGAAAATAATTACTACCAATGGTGACTATCCTAAAGTAGAAGGTGAATTTATTGGTGTGGATACGAAAGAAATTCAAGCGGGTTATGAACCACCAATACACGATTTTACTATAGAACGTGAGGATGAAAACTATACAGAAGAGTTCTTGGCGGCGGACAACGTGATTATGGTGTTGGCCTATAACATGAGCATGACCGAAAGAGAAGGGTATGCAGGTGTTCGAGAAATGACAAATGAGGCCTTAAAAAAGGGGTATAAGGTAATTGGGTTATCGGCTTCTTCACAATCGGTAATGGAAGAATTGACAGAACAGTACAAACTGAATTTTAAATTTTATTTCTGTGACGAAACAGCATTAAAAACAGTGGTAAGAAGTAACCCTGGAATCTTAGAGTTACAAAATGGAACCATTATGCAGAAGCTGCATTGGAACGACGTAAGGGATCTAAAACTAAATACTCTTGAAACGGCAAAACCAAATCTCGATTTTAATTTAAAGAGGCGTCTGGATAGCATTGCAATTTTAGATCAGCGCTATCGTATGCTAATGCAAGCGAGTTCACCAGAAGCTCTCAAGGATCTTGGAGAAGAAATGGGATTGACCGAGGAAGAATATAAAGGGGATCATTGGGCATTGCAGATAGCGATTGATAGCTCGAATATGGAATTTGTAGAAAAGTATTTTATTGAAAAAGGTTATCCTGGAAAATCCATAGTTGGTGAAGAGTCGAGCCTTGCAGCTTGGTATGTATTACAACACAATCCGGATAAAATTCCTACCTACCTACCGCTTATTAAAAAGGCGGCCGCCGATGGTGAAATCTCCATGCGCTCTGCCGCGATGATGGAAGACCGTTACCTTATGAATGAAGGAAAGCCGCAAATTTATGGTACACAAGGAATGACCTATGATGATGTGCGAGGGTCTTTTATTTGGCCTATTGAGAATCCTGAAACAGTAAATCAACGACGTAAAGCAGCCGGATATGAGCAAACTATCGAAGAATATGCAAAACTTCTTTTTGGTGAAGATTTTGAATATAAAATACTGAGTGTTGACAATGTAACAAAAGAATAGTGGCGGGATATATACTTCAAAAGATTGGCTATGCGCTGCTTACTTTGTTTGGAGTAGTTACTGTGATTTTTTTCTTGTTTACAATACTTCCTGGCGATGCTGCTCGCATGATGTTGGGGCAAAACGAAACCGCTGAACAAGTTGCCATTGTTAAGAAAAAATATGGCTTCGATAAGCCAATTGGTGTTCAATATTTGAACTACATAAACGACCTGTCACCTTTGTCCTTTCATAGTACGAATGAGGACGATTATTCTTTTCTTTCGCACGATAAATACAAAGAGACAAAGCTCTTTACCACAGGAAGCACTGCAACTGTTTTAAAGCTTCCGTATTTAAGGGAGTCCTTTCAGAAGAATGGAAAAAAGGTAAGTTCGGTTATAGCGGAAACACTTCCAAATACGATTGTATTGGCTGTTTCGGCTATTTGTATTGCGATGCTTCTAGGGATTTTCCTTGGTGTTGTTTCTGTCTTGTTCAAAGATGGTTGGATCGATAAGTTAATCCAATTGGTGAGTACTTTTGGAATGAGTGTTCCATCCTTTTTTAGTGCAATTCTTTTTGCTTGGCTGTTTGGATTTGTATTGCACAAATACACTGGATTAAATATGACCGGAAGTTTATACGAAGTTGATGATTTTGGTAATGGGAAGTTTATACAATGGAAAAACTTGTTGTTACCCGCAGTTGTTCTAGGAATTCGACCTTTGGCAGTCGTGAGTCAGTTAATGCGTAATTCGTTGTTGGAGGTTCTTAATCAAGATTATATTCGCACTGCAAAAGCAAAAGGGTTGTCGTTTTACATGATTATTAAGAGACATGCTTTAAAGAATTCTTTAAATCCTGTGATAACTGCTATTTCTGGCTGGTTTGCGTCTATGCTCGCTGGGGCTGTTTTTGTAGAGTATATTTTTGGTTGGAATGGCTTAGGGAAGGAAATAGTTGACGCCTTAAATACACTGGATTTGCCAATAATCATGGGAGCGGTAATTGTAATAGCTAGTTTGTTTATTATTATCAATATTTTTGTTGATGTAATATATGGTTGGTTAGATCCAAAAATACGAACCCAATAAATTTATTTCTATGAGATTATTTCTGAAGTTATACTTGTTGCTTTTTGTATATGTCGTACAAGCCCAAATTTCGTTCCAAGAAGAAGCATTAGCCGATGTTTTTCTAACCGAAAGTTCCGAAGAGATAGCTTTTTCCGAAGTGCTAAAAAAATACAAAGGAAAGACGATACTTATTGATGTTTGGGCGACTTGGTGTCGAGATTGCATTAAAGGAATGCCAAAGGTAAAGGCCTTACAAGAAACAAATGCAGCTGTAGTTTTTCTATTTTTATCGTTAGATCGGGATACTGCAACCTGGAAAAAAGGAATAGCTCGTTACAAGCTCGAAGGGGAACATTACTTTGTGTCTTCTGGATGGAAAGGTGCTTTTGGGTCTTCCATTAATTTGGATTGGATTCCAAGATATATGATTGTAAATCCGGAGGGGGAGATTAGCCTTTATAAAGCTATTAAGGCGGATGATGAAAATATTAAAAATACACTTAGATGAGACAAAAAATAGTAGCTGGAAACTGGAAAATGAACTGCGATATTGCTCAAACCTATGAGCTGTTAGATGCTTTAAAAGAAAATGAACTAAATGATGACATAGTAGTAATGGTAGCACCGCCATTTACAAACCTTCAAAGCGCTAATCAAGCTTTGATTGATAGTACTATTTTGGTAGCTGCTCAGAATATGCATCAGTCAGCTAATGGGGCGTTCACAGGGGAAGTTTCCGCTAGTATGCTGAGAAGCGTAGGAGTAGAGACTGTTATTTTAGGGCATAGCGAGCGACGCGCTTACTTTTATGAAGATAATGCCTTGCTGGCTAAAAAAGTCACAGCCGCGTTGGAAAATAAAATGACCGCGATTTATTGTTTTGGAGAGGAGCTGGAAGATAGGAAAACCGGAAAGCATCTTGATTTGGTAGAAAGACAGTTAAAAGAAGGTTTGTTTCATATTGCAATTGGAGATTGGAAACAAATTATTTTGGCATATGAGCCGGTTTGGGCTATAGGGACAGGAGAAACGGCAAGCCCAGAACAAGCGCAGGAAATGCACGCCTTTATTAGAAAAATAGTAGCCAAATCCTATTCAGAAGAAATAGCGAATAAGGTTTCGATTTTATACGGGGGAAGTGTTAAACCAAACAACGCTTCCGAAATATTTGGAAAGCCAGATGTGGATGGAGGCCTTATAGGAGGTGCCGCACTGGATGCTGAGAGCTTTATGGCAATTGTAAACGCGTTTTAATGTCACAGATTTATATTGAATACGATTTTAAAGTAAATCCGCTACAACCAGGTACAGAGATTCTGATTGCTGAGCTTGGTTATGCAGGTTTCGAAAGTTTTGTCGAAAATGAAGTAGGTGTAAAGGCGTACATTCAGAAGGATGAATGGCATGAGAATGTATTGAATGATATACAGATTTTATCTTCGTCGGAATTTAATATTGAAGTGAACTTTTCAGAAATAGAGCAAGTAAATTGGAATGCCGAATGGGAAAAAAACTTCGATTCTATTGAAGTTGATGGGAAGTGTATTGTGCGAGCTCCTTTTCATCCCCAAACAAATCTCGAATACGAAATTATTATTGAACCAAAAATGTCTTTTGGAACAGGACATCATGAGACTACTTATATGATGTTGCAACATATTCTCGAGAATGATTTTAAGGGAAAAACAGTGCTGGATATGGGCTGTGGTACTGCAGTGTTGGCGATTTTAGCTGAAATGAGTGGTGCTACAAAATTAGATGCTATTGATATTGACCCTTGGTGTTTTGAGAATTCAGAAGAAAATGTGGAACGAAACAATTGTAACCATATCTCAGTAGAATTAGGCGAAGCCTCGTTACTTACTGGAAGGAAGTATGACGTGGTTATCGCCAATATTAACCGAAATATTTTGCTCAACGATATGGAAATATATCGAAGTTGTTTAAGTAAAGGAGGAAGCCTGTATTTAAGTGGTTTCTACCATGAGGACCTACCTTTGATTATAGATTGCTGCAATAAGTTGGGATTGACTTTCGTTGATAACAAGGAACGTCACAATTGGATAGCTGCGAAATTTTTTGTTTAAGCTATTGAAAATGAGGTTTTAAATTAAAGAAAAGCCTTCTATTTTTTGGGTTTTTTGATTGTTTTTACGAATTTTATGTATCGTATGGGAATTAAAGAAAAAATACAGGAAGAGGTTTCGGTTCTGGAATTGGAGAGCAATCAGAGCGAAATTGTATTGTATAACGATGAGGTTAATACTTTCGATCATGTTATAAATACACTTATCTATGCTTGTGAACATACGCCAGAGCAGGCAGAACAATGCTCTCTTATTGTTCATTATAAAGGAAAATGTACGGTAAAAACAGGTGCTTATGATGAGCTAAAACCAAGATGTTCTATGCTTCTAGATGCTGGTTTAAGTGCCGAAGTAGTATAAACGCCTTTTCTATATATCCCTACCACAACAAGATTAAGCAACGAATCAATAATTGTGAGCTAGTAAACTACGCGTATGTAGATCGGTATAAGGATATTTCATCCTGTCTATTATTGCCTTTTACTACAGAACCTAGGGTATGACCTATTCGTGAGTATCGTTTTAAGGAATATGAAACTCTTTTGGCGAAGAAAACTAAGTCTTAATAACGGTAGTTTTTTTCTTTTCTGATAAAAGTGAGATTTATAGTAACGAACTTACTTAGGTCAATTTTAAAATCCGATGTAGATTTTGTTCTAGTCTTGTCTTTATCCGAATTCCCTAAAGTGAAAGATTCTTTTTCGTGATCATAAGTAACATTTGCCGTCATAAATAATTGACCATCTTTTCTAAAGACACTGAGTAGGGCAAATTTTTTACTTGGCGTTACTAAGGCTACATTTTGGCTCAAATTAACTCCAAAATCAGTTTTGTTTATTCGACTTAAAATTTTTGAAATATTACCAGATTTTAATGATTTGAATTTAATTGAAAACTCCTCGATTTTTCCTGTTTCGGAGGTGTCTTTTAGAAGTCGCTTAAGGATCTCATCTGTATTAGTTAGGTGATATCTATAACCGATTATCAATTGGGCAAAATCCTTTTTACGCTTAAGAATTTTAGTCGGGAACGGCTTGAGTTTGGAAAGTTTATTGAATGCTTTTTTGGTACCACTGAGAGATAAAATAGCTAAAGCTTCGTGACTCAGAATTTGGTTTCCCTTGGAAACTATTTTTAGCAATACATCTTCACCGGATTTGGACCGAACGTTTTTTAGGTTTTGGATTGCCAAAGCTTTATTAGAAATTGTTTCCTTTTTGCCTTCGAACATGTCCAGTACCTTTTGCGAAAACGTATCTTTTGAAAGACCTAGGCGTTTTCTCAAGCGTGCTTTTTGTGTTTTCTTATCATTGATATGGATAGCGCCATTTTCAATTTGAAATGGATGGACGTCGGAGTTGTTTACTATTATTGGTTTCATGGTTTTGATTTTTTTTTGAAAATTACAGTGCATTTTTCACATAGCATCCACTACGCATTGTACTGGCCTGAGATGAATTTATTGCGGTACTACCTGTTCCAATTTCATCTATTCCATCTGGTGGATTTACATCGGCACCCATTAAGTTTCCTGTACCAACACCCCCTGGTAATCCTAAATAATGCCCTACTTCATGAGCCACGAGTATTCTAAAGAAATCGAGGTCCGTTCTCATCTCTATCACCGCACCGGTTCTTCCACAGATAGAGTCCTTGTTGCAGGGGCCGTCCGAGTTTGACCAGCCTGCGGCATCTCCAATACTTTGTACAAAAAAGGTGTCGATTCCATCATTATCACCATTCCAATCGTCTGTTAAATCCTCGGCTTCTGAGCTATCTGTAATGTTAATGTAGCTACCGGCATCAGCAACACTAATTCTTGACCAGTACAGTTTTCTAATTCCTAAGGGAGCTTGGGCGTAGAGGTCCCGAGTGCGTTGAATCGCCAATTGGATATTTCTTGCCTGGGTTCTGGTTACAACAGACGTACCTCCAAAGTTTGCATTTTTTCCAACGAGAGTAATGGATAAATGAATTGATTTTCCTTTTGCTCGTTGTAACTGTCTCCTTAAAGAAAGTGGGTCGATAAAGGTTTGCGCACTGTCGTAGTATTTATATCCAAAGAAATGCCGAACCATTGAAAAACCACCATTGAGTCCGTTTGCTGCCAAAGCAATTGATTTAAGACTTGCCATAATTTATATCTTAGGTTGTTATTGAAGTGCAACTAATATTGGAAGCATTCCATCCCCCGAAGGAAAATCTGCCAAAGCCTTTCCAATTACCGCCCCGAATGCTTTTAAAGGATCTTTGGCCTTCATGGCATATCCTTTTCTGGGTGAAGTGGTAATCAAATCACCTACTTCGATCTCACCGTAATTCGCGTCAATTTTACACATGACCTTACCCGAAAGCGCAATTGGCATTCTGTTTTTACTATTTGGTTGTTTATCAAGTGTTATTCCCACATTGTATTTTCCAGCACCAGAGACTACACCAGCGACCTTATGATCAAAGGCCTCAGTACTTTCGTGGGGTTTTCCGTCCTTACCAAGCACCATTACTGTTCCTGGTTCGAGAGTTTTTGCTGTTGTAGCGTCTATGTCAAAGTCTTCAGCGAAATCAGCTCCAGAAATTATTACGTCATTGCAACGTATATTTCCGGATTCACCGTTCATATGTATTGTGCCTTCTGATAGCGTAGTATTATCTCCAGATTCTTTAAACAATACAATGTCTCCGTCAGCTCCATTTCCACCGAGCCATAGGTTACCCTCACTTCCTAAAAGTCTAATACGATCTTGATTGGTTTTGCTTTTCAGTTTAATATCCCCGTTTACACCGTTACTCCCCAAGATGAGATCTCCAATTTCGCCGTCAATATGAACGGTCGATTGACTCAGTGTTTTATTATCACCTGTTGTTTTAAACATAACAATGTCTTCGTCAGCACCATTTCCACCTAACCATAAGTTTGCATCACCTTTGAGACGGACTCGATCGTTATTTTCGGCATTCTTCAATTTAATATCACCATTTACTCCGTTTCCTCCCATTGCAAGATCGCCTCCTTGACCATTGAGATGGATTGTGGTTTGGGCCAGAGTTGAATTATCTCCTGAACTCCTAAAAAGTACAATATCACCATCTTGACCGTTTCCACCTAACCAGAGGTTTCCCTGGCTTCCTAGAAGACGTACTCTGTCTCGACTATCTGTTGCTTTTAAGAAAATATCTCCGTTCGTTCCATTGCCTCCTATTGTAAGATCACCTATTTGGCCGTTGAGATGCATTGTGGCTTCTCCCAAGTTGTCGTTATTACCATTACTTCTAAATAAATACAAATCTCCATCCGTGTCACTTGCTCCAGCTCTAATATCACCTTCAGATCCGTTAAGGACGATTCTGTTCCTTCTTGTTTCGTTTAAAATAGATAGACTTCCATTCAATGTTTGACCGCCAATAGAGACCGTGGCTTGTGAACCATCCATTTGTATATTTGCCTGAGCGGGATCATTATTGTCCCCTGTGGTATTATAAAGCCTTACAATACCAAAAGTGTCATTACCTCCAGCGATCATTTCAGCCAGTTCATTTGTAAGTTTAACTGTAATACCGGCTGCATTTAGCAATTCGATATTCTCATTGAATTGTGCCATGGTTTATTGATTTAGTTCTTTTCAGAAGTTAGTTGATAGATAGAAAGTGTAGTCCCTACTCTTTTTAAGATTTAATAACTCTAAAATTAGTTATCCATAAATAATGGGGCAAGGCGTAAAAGACTGTTTAACAACTGGTTAAAAACCCTATTTATTGTAACCGGTGTTTTTATAAGAAATATATAGGCTAGGTTACTTTAAAGAACTTTAGTCTGTTTTTTGGCTCATATGGGTTCAATAACCTTTGGGGTCAAGGATATTATTTTTTTCATTTTTAAGTATGGTACTATTCAAATATATTTTATATTTGCACCCCAATAACGGCCTCGTGGCGCAACTGAATAGCGCACTTGATTACGGCTCAAGAGGTTACAAGTTTGAATCTTGTCGAGGTCACTAGTAAAACCAACATTTTCCAAAGATTAGGGTTATGTTGGTTTTTTGATTTGCCTATGATTTGCCCGGTTATTACGAATTAGCACATAAATAGCATACTTATATGCTACAAAAACCCCCAGTATTTGAGTACATTTTAAATACTGCTGACCCAACAGGAATGAGCAATCTTGTTTTCTCAATGAAGCGCAATACTACCAACTACTACGGATCTTACTTGAAAGAGTGTTGTAGGTTTCACAGATCAGATCAGATCAGATCAGATCAGATACAAGTACTAAGTTTATAAGTAACGGCTCATTAACCAGTAGATATGTAGGAGAGCGGCTTGCTGTAATTGAAGATTTCAAGTTGTATGTGCCAGATTTGAAGCCCGCTATTTTAGAGCCGATCATTACTAGTACCGAGGTTATTTCAAGCTTTGAAGAAGTGAAGTCTTTATTGAAAAAAATACGAACCCTAAGAGGGTATATTTCAATTACAAACAACAATAAGGTAGTTAAAAAAACGTATGGTAAATTGTTTGATTACAATTGGAAACAAAATGTTCTAGTAATTGAGGGGGAGGATAAGGCTATTTAAATATTAATAACAATATATCACTTTAAAACTGAAGGATGATTTACGGAATCTTGATTGGTAGGAGGGGTAACAATAAATGGTTTTAAGTCTTGAAGAAAAACTCCCCAGTTAATCTGTCAAGAAACAATAGTTCAAAGCTAGAATGAATTCTGATGTTAAAAAACAGGAAAAACCCTGTTCTTTAGGCTCTATGTGGAATATAGTGGGTAATCAAATTTTAGTTTCCCCCATATAAAGTAAATTATATTGATAAAATTTTGAGTATTCCTGTACCCCCTAACTCTTTTTTTAGCGAGTTGTATTTTAGAGTTGAGCCCTTCTAATGTACCGTTTGTTTATTCTACTTTCAATATAATTAACAATGCCTGTCCAATGTGCTCTAATGGTCTTAGCAACCTTCATAAAAGGTTGTATTCTAGATTCATCAGCCAAATCATACCAAAAAGCTAAATAGCCTTCTGCTTCTTGCTTGTCTTTAAGTTCCCAAAAATCTCTAAAGAGTTGTTTAAGTCTGTATCCTTACCCTAGCTTAGGGTAGTATTCTAACAGCAAATCTCTCTCTTCTTTGAGTTTGGGAGTTAGCTTGTTCTTTAACAGCGTGTACTTATGACCTTTCAAGAGTTCGTTCCCTTGTCTTTCAAGTTTTCTGAGTTCATCCATAGCTTTATTTACTTCTTTAATAACATGGAACTTATCAAATGTAATAGCTGCATCAGGTAAATTTCCACAACCAGCAATAAAGGCAGGAGACATATCAATACACATTTGTTTTATCTGCTGAGTATCTACTTGCTTTTCTTGCAGATATTTAACGCTCTTATTTATACAATCTGAACCTTTTCCCTGACAAGCATACAGCACTCTACGCTTTTTTAAATCTACCATAGTGGTTACATAATGATGTCCTTTCTTGGTGGAAGTTTCATCAAAACCTACCTGTGTTAGATTTTCTATTACATCTGCATTATGCGCTCTAGCTATCCAATAATTAAATATAGTCCATATCCTGCCAGGGTAGACTTTTAG
>CAJXZB010000001.1 GCA_913063405.1 uncultured Ulvibacter sp. | reverse complement strand
TCTTTGCTCCATAATAATGCTAACTATAACCCCTAATTTACTACTATTAGAAGTAATTAAAAAACGCCTAAGTCAATAAACTACTACTGGTTGTCTCAAAGAATCTGAATTCACAGCATTTTCGATTGCAACTTGGTTTGTTTTCGCAATTTTAGGGAGCATATAAATTTGGGATTTATAGCATATCGCTTGGTTTGGGGATTCAATATCTTTTGCAATGGTAATGAAAATTATATAAAGTGTAAGGGTTCTCGGTAAAAAATGTGAGAATTTTTACGTTAAAGTGTTAATTGTTAACGATAAAATACACTGAATGACATGCCACTAAGGCGGCTGTTTCTGTTCTTAACCTATTGTTCCCAAGGCTTACGGCCGTAAAGGCGTGATTCTTTGAAGTTATTATTTCTTCACTAGAAAAATCCCCCTCTGGACCAATTAGAATTAAAATCGATCTCTTAGACCCAATTGCCGATTTAATTGTTTGTTTTTCTGACTTATAACAGTGTGCAATCAGTTTTATCCCGTGATTTGAATTGGATGAGATGAATTCTTTAAATGAAACAGCTTGATTTAACTTTGGTAGATAGGCCTTTAAGGATTGTTTCATTGCGCTTTGGAGTATCTTGTCATATCTTTCTTTTTTAACAATACGGCGCTCACTATGATCACAAATGATTGGAGTAATTTCAGTTATTCCGATTTCCGTAGCCTTTTCCAAGAACCATTCATAACGATCATTCAATTTGGTGGGTGCAACTGCAAGATGTAAGGAATAGGGCAGTGGTGGTTGCTTTTTTGATTTGATCAACACTGCAATACAACGTTTTGGGTCTGTGCTTATTAATTTAGCCTCAAAGAAATATCCTTTTCCGTTTGTAAGATTTAAAAGGTCTCCTTCGATTTTACGAAGAACCTTAACTATGTGCCTACTTTCTTCTTTATCAAAAATAATCTCGCTAGACTCTTTAGTAATGTTGGGGTTATAAAATAGCTGCATTGGGTTTGTATTACTTACTTTTCCGTATTGCGTGTTCAATACCTAGCTCAATCCACTGCTGTAGTTTTTCTTCAGTGTCATAGCCACTTTCCATAACAAAAATAAACTCCTTCATTGGTTTTCCTGTGAAATCCATTGGTTTTACTTGTGGATTCTTCATTACCTCTTCCATTTTTTCAGAAACGACTCTAACCATTAGTCGCTCTTTTCTCTCTCCAACGCACATTTTTCCTTTATATAAAGTGCAATAACCCCCAAACATTCGTTTCTCGGTAATATACTCTTCCCAAGGCTTAACAGCGGCCCGAATTCGTAGTACTAATTCTTCAGATTTATTTTTCATGACTGATTACAATTTCATTCTTGGGTTTGCAATTGCTTCGTCCGTTGCGAACAAATTATTCTTATACTTAAGTTCACCTACCATAGCGATCATTGCCGCATTGTCGGTACAGTATTCAAATTTTGGGATATGAGTTTTCCACTGGTATTTTACCTTGGCCTCATTGATGGCGGTTCTAATACCACTATTAGCGGAAACACCTCCACCAATTACAATCTCTTTAATTCCTGTATGTTTCACTGCGTTTTTGAGCTTATCCATCAAGTAATCTACAATTGTATATTGTAGACTAGCACATATGTCCTGTATATTTTCAGAAATAAAATTCGGATTATTCTTTACTTCTCTCTCAATAAAATACAGAACTGCTGTTTTCAAACCACTAAAACTAAAATCCATTGGATTAACTTTTGGTTTCGTAAATTTATAGGCCTTGGGGTTTCCATTTTGTGCATAACGGTCAATTAGAGGTCCACCAGGATAAGGAAGTCCCAGTATTTTTGCACTTTTATCGAATGCCTCACCAACTGCATCATCTATGGTTTCCCCAAGAATTTCCATAGAAAAATAATCGGTAACTTTTACAATCTGAGTATGACCACCGCTTATAGTCATAGCAAGGAAAGGAAAATTTGGGGGAGTTTGTTCCCCTGCTTTAATAAAATGTGCCAAAATATGTGCCTGCATATGATTTACATCAATGAGCGGAACACCCAATCCTATGGCCAAAGACTTTGAAAATGAGGCGCCTACCAGAAGAGAACCCATTAGGCCTGGACCCCTCGTATATGCTATGGCACTTAACTGATTTTTGTCGATATTTGCTTTGCGAAGTGCTTGATGCACGACGGGTACAATATTTTGTTGATGAGCACGTGAAGCGAGTTCGGGTACAACACCACCATACTCTTCGTGTATTTTTTGTGTAGCAACAACATTAGATAACACGTTGCCGTTGTTTATTATGGCTGCTGCCGTGTCATCGCAAGAAGACTCGATTCCTAAGATATAACAGTTTGTTTCTTTCAAGGTAAAAAGGGCATATTTATTGGGTGTAAAATTAAAACTTTAAAAGCGTATCAAAAAACTTAGGAAAATAATACTTCGCACATTCGCAGTCATCGTATTGCTTCTTGTGCTTTTGGTTATTATTCTTTCACTTCCGTCGGTTCAAACAAAAATAGCGCATAAAGTTACTACCTATCTTAATGACTCCTACGGCACAGATATCAATATAGGGCGTCTAGGACTTAATTGGAAGGGAGAAGTTGATATACGAGAAGTTCTTATTAGAGATCATCATAGCGATACGCTTATCTATTCTCAGGAGATTCAGACCAATGTTCTAAGCTTTCGAAACTTATTGAAGGATGAGTTCAGTTTTGGAAAAACAGCGCTAACAAATGCCAAGTTATATTTCAAACAGTATAAGGGAGAGGATAACGATAATATTTCAATTTTTGCCGATATGTTCGAAACTGACGCACCTCCAAGTGGCTCGGTCTTCAAATTGCTCAGTGATGATGTTACTCTAAGGAACGGTCAGGTAAAAATAATAAATGAAAATCTAGAAACTCCCGAAATATATAGCCTGAGCGCTATAAATCTAAATGCCGAGGATTTCAAAATCACGGGACCCGAAGTTGAAGCTAAAATAAATAGACTCTCGCTTTCAGCTTCAAGAGGTTTTGATATTGATAATCTAGAAGGAGACTTTTTTTACACACTTGAAGGAATTTTATTAAAAAATTTAACTTTAGAAACTAAAGGATCTAAAATAATAGGGGACGTCGAATTGAATCATGGAGGAAAGGGGTTTTCGAATTTTGAGAATAATACGACCATTACCGCCGATTTAAAATGCACTGAAGTACTTACAGACGATTTAAACGCTTTTTATAACGAATTTGGAAATAACCAAATAATCAACATTACTGGAGTGCTAAAAGGAACTCTTAATAATTTTTCTTTTAAAAGAGGGCAAATTAGTACCGGGGTGATGAGAGTACTGGGTGATTTCGAATTTAGAAACCTATTAGAAGGAAGTGATTCCTATGACATTAATGTACGAAATCACAATATTACAACGAGTTATTATGAACTAAGGAGGTTTATGCCCCGTGTTCTTGGAGATGTTCTTCCAATTGAATTAAAGGATTTAGGGATGTTTAATTTCAAGGGAAACACAAGTATTAACAGTTCTGACCTAATTACAGAAAGCATTATTCGAAGTTCTATTGGTAACGCGGAAGCAAATTTAACGATGGGGAATATCAACAATTTTGACAACGCGCTTTATAAAGGGAATATAGTTCTTGATCAATTTAATCTGGGTAAAATCGCAGGAACTACTTCATTAGGAAAAATGACCGCTAACTTAGATGTGGATGGACGAGGATTTACACAGAACACGGTAAACACCTCTATAATTGGAGGGGTTTCATCTTTTAATTTTGAAGGATATAATTACAAAAATATTAACGTATCCGGGAACTTAAAGAATCCATTATTTAATGGAAATCTTAAAATCAATGATCCTAATCTGAAAATGGACTTTACAGGTTTGGTAGACGTTTCAAAAGATTTCAATCAATATGATTTTGAAGCAAATGTAGAATTTGCAGAGCTTAACAAGTTGAACCTTATCAAAAGAGATAGTGTATCAGTGTTTGCTGGCAAAATAATCATGGATATGGATGGGACCACAATTGATAATGCCCAAGGAACCATTAGTCTAAATGAGACTTTTTATCAGAATGAGATAGATGATTTTTATTTTGATGATTTCAAAATTATTTCATCGTTTAATGATAAGGTACGAATCATTGAAATTAAGTCGCCTGACATAATAAATGGTAAGATAAGTGGAGAGTTCTTGGCAAAGGATATTCCTAACTTATTCCGAAATGGAGTAGGGAGTATTTACGCTAATTTCATTCCAAATGAAGTGACGGTCAATCAATACATTGATTATGAGTTTGTCGTCTATAACAAGATAGTAGATCTCTTTGTCCCGTTTCTTCAACTGGGTGAGAATACTAAAGTAAAGGGATCAGTCTCTTCTGATGAATCGAAATTTAAATTGAATTTTAAATCTCCCGAGATTCTTCTTTTCGACAACTATCTTGGAAAAGTTAATATACAGGTCGATAATGACAATCCTCTTTACAACACTTATGTTTCTGTTGACTCAGTCTATACTGGCTTTTATGGATTAAAGGACGTAAGTTTAATAAACAAAACACTTAATGATACACTCTATATTCGATCAGAATTCAAGGGAGGTGAGAAGGAAGAGGATCTATTTAATTTATCTCTGTTTCACACTATTAACCCGCTGGGTAAATCGGTAGTCGGTATTAAAAAATCCAATATCACTTATAAGGGTAACGTATGGTTTATAAATAAAAAAAACAATGCACTAAACAAAGTAGTTTTTGATGATAATTTCAAAAACATTAGGATTGATTCCTTAATAGCTAATCATAACAATGAAATAATCCGTATGGCCGGAACGCTTCGCGACTCCACTTATAAGGATATAAAGCTTCGCTTCGATGATGTGAATATTGGAAATTTGGTTCCCCCAATTGATAGTCTTAGACTTGAAGGGAATGTTAATGGAAACTTGAATTTTCTTCAGAAAAATGGTGGTTATTATCCAAATTCAACGGTGAAAATTGAAAACGTAATTGTTAATGACGTTGGTTTCGGTGATTTAAACCTGAATATTAATGGTAATGAAGATTTGACCTCATATAAAATAGACACACACTTAATTAATGACAATGTAAAATCGATTAATGCTATTGGTAATATCAATGTATCTTCAAAGAATCCAAAAATTGATATGAGAGTAGAACTCAATGAATTTAACATGCAGGTATTTAGCCCATTTGGAGCGGATGTAATTACAGACATTCGTGGAAAGATCTCAGGGGACGCTATAGTTTCAGGTAGTTATAAATCACCCGACATATCAGGACAATTTAGGCTGCGGAATAGTGGTTTGAAAGTTCCTTACCTAAATACAGATTTTGATATCGAAGACAATACTAGGGTAAACGTGACTGAACGCGAGATTTCCATTTCCAATGCCGAGATAATAGATACAAAGTACCTCACCGAAGGTATCTTCTCTGGTAAGGCCATTCATGATAACTTTGGTGATTGGGAACTTGATTTAAATATTAAATCTCCCGAAAGATTATTGGTTTTGGATACCCAACCGGATGAAGAAGCTCTTTATTATGGAACGGCTTTTATTAGTGGGACTGCTGATATATTTGGCCCTATTGATGAGCTTACTATAGAGGTAGGGGCAACCACTGAAGAGGGAACTACGTTCAAAATTCCTTTGAGTGATACAGAATCAATTGGTGACGATTCTTTTATTAAGTTTTTGTCTCCAGAGGAGAAACAAGCCCGTATAAGTGGTGAAACATATATTTCTGAAGAACTTAAAGGGCTTAAGTTAGAATTCGATCTTGACATTAATAATAAAGCAGAAGTTGAAGTGGTTGTTGATAAGGTCAACAATTCTACACTAAAAGGGCGGGGTGCAGGAACATTATTAATTCGAATTAGCACCTTAGGAAAATTCCAGATGTGGGGAGATTTTCAAGTATATGAAGGGAATTATGACTTTAGATACGGAGGAGTTATTCAAAAAAACATAGAGGTAGTTCCTGGTGGAAATATTAACTGGGATGGTATCCCAGAACGTGCAAGACTAGATATCAGCGCCAAATATGTTACTGATGCAAGCCCATCAATTCTCCTTGACAACCCTTCAGCAAATAGAAAGATTCCTGTAAACGTAATCGTAAATCTAAAAGGAGAAATTATTCAACCGGATCTAAGTTTCGAAATTAATTTTCCTAGAGTAAGTTCTACAGTTCGAAGTGAGTTAGAATACAAACTTCAAAATGAAGAACAACGACAAAAACAGGCCTTGTTTTTATTGGCCACGGGATCTTTTGTTAATGACAATTATGAAGGCACCAATGCTTTTTCAGGAACCTTGGTCGAACGTGTTTCTGGTTTGGTAAATGAACTTTTTGCCGATCAAGATGGCAAATTTAGAGTTGGTTTGGATTATACTCCAGGAAACAATACTCCTAATCAAGAAACTGGCGATCGAGTAGGGATTACCCTTTCCACTCAAATAAATGAACGAATTCTAATTAACGGAAAGGTAGGAGTTCCTGTTGGAGGTGTAAACGAAACAGCAATCGCAGGAGATATCGAAGTGCAATGGCTTGTAAATGAGGATGGCAGCCTAAGAATGAATTTTTTCAATCGCCAAGCCGATATTCAATTTATTGGCGAGAATCAGATTTTTGAACAAGGAGCAGGGGTCTCTTATTCTGTTGATTTTGATACCTTCAGTGAATTGGTAAATAAACTATTTAACAAGAAGCTTACACTAGAAAAGGAAGATGAATTTCCCGATTCCCCAGAGGACAACACTCTTCCGGTGAATTTTATTGCTCCTGAAAATAAACAAGAATAGGGGTAGTATTTTAAATCGAGGCGATCATTGAGATTTCAACATTTACAAATTTAGGGAGATTTGCTACTTCAACGGTTTCTCTAGCCGGAGCTGTGGCCTCATTGAAATAAGAAGCGTATACTTTATTAATGGCTGCGAAATTGTTCATATCACTAATAAAAATTGATGTTTTTAGAACATTTTCAAAAGTCATACCTGCTTCAATTAAAACGGCTTTAAGATTTTCCATTACCAAAGTGGTTTCCGAAGTGATATTCCCAATCTCCAACTTTCCAGTTTTTGGGTTTAAAGCAATTTGTCCAGAAGTATATAGCATCTTTCCGTTTAAAACGGCTTGATTATAGGGTCCAATAGGTGCAGGGGCATTAGTAGTGTTAATTATTTTTTTCATCACCAAAAGATTACGAGTTATTTAATTTGTTAGGCTGAATCTTACTATTAAAATCGCTTGTCCGGCTCACGGCGCTTATCATATTTAATATCGCTCAATACAGAAGATTTAATACCAATAAAGAAATACCAAGCCGTGTTTATACTTCCAATAGGTGTCCAATTAAAGCTCATTTGCCAACTCTCTAGATCTCTTTGAAAACGAAATTGGGTAATTGTGACCCCCTTATTCTTAAAGTCATATCCCGAAGAAACTCCCACAGTCCAACGTGGGGAAAGTTCAACATTGGAACTGAACATGAGAGATTGAGAAGATATCTCATTTTGCCGCTGAGAATTGGAATAGCTCATAGTATATGCGAGTCTAAGATTCCAAGGAAGATCATATCCATACCAATCTCTATTTATATCTTTTTCTGAATTTTTATCTTTCTGATAAATGTTTCCATCATTAATGTTAGTTCCATTTCCGAAAAGATCATCTGGTCGTCCTCCATTTCGGAACGTATCAGTATCGAATTCTTCCTTTTGTTCCTTTCCAGGTTCTCCTTCCAAATCCTTACTAGAGAAATTATAATTTACACTTATGTTTCCTCCAGTCAATCTAAAGAGGCTTCCCCCATTATTAATGTTAAATTCATCAATTCTTGTGTTACTATTGTCTAAAGCATAAGGATCTAAAGAACCACTAAAATTCAAATCCATTTTAGGAATGATAGGAATACTTCCGCTAAAGCGAACGGGGCTCCAATTAAGCGAATCTCCTCTAAGATTATAACCAGTTGAAAAATTGAGGTTGTTTAATAGCACTACTTTTTTAGGGACGACAGCAGTTGTGTCCTTATCTCGAACTTTCGCTTCCAACGTATTACTTAACGAGATACCTACATTACTTGAATATACTCTGCCAGGCGCACCATAGAGCGTTCCTTCGAAACGGGAATAGGCAATAGCCTCTTCCGTTACAGTTGGATCTGCCGAATTGACGGGTTGGATATATTCATCATAATACTGATCAAATCCAGGATTAATACCATAACTCACGCCTGGTCTTATTACATGCCTAATAGCCTGTATTTTCTTTTCTTTTCCGAAGTTAAAGGTTCCATAAATAGTGGTTCCAAGACTGGTTGAAAAATTATAGGTGCGATAGCTATCAAAGCCCGAAATCGTATCAGTAACTACTCCACCAACACCGTCATTGGCCGTTTCATTATAACTTTTATCGAAAGTCTTTAGAGTCCAAGTTTCTTGGTAAGTAGTGCTCGCTGAAGCACTTAAATACTTAAAAACCTTGAAGTTTGTGCTAATAGGAATTCTATGACGAGCTCCAACAAGTGCATTTTCAAACATACCCTTCTTGAAAAACAATGAATCAACAGTATTTACCCTATTTTCTCCTGTAAAATCATACTGAAAGTTAATATTATCAATTATGCCCTTCTTAACACCTACCTTAGGCGCAAACGGAAAAATTCTTGAGACACTAGTAGTAACATTAGGTAAAGACATATTTATCACGTCCGTATTGGTATTTTGAGAATGGGTCATAGAAATGGCAGTGTTGACCTGCGGTTCTCCCTCAAAAGTTTTAGAATATGAAATAGACGAACTTAAAGAGTTTACCAACGCACTCCCATTGTTTGTCTGATTTATTGACTCTTGAAAATACCTACTACTTCCTAAATTCACAGATGCCGAAAAACGGGAACTGGGGTTCGCTTTAGCATCCTGAGAATGGCTCCATCTAATATTATAAACAGAACTTTGTCCAAAGCCAGGAAAACCGCGTTCCTCGTCGATTAAGTTTTCATAGCGAACACTTACATTTCCGCGATATTTATATTTTAAAGCATAGGTAGATTCACCTCGCAACCCATAACTTCCATTGGTGTAATAGTCTCCAAGTAGGGTAACATCGAAATAGTCGTTTATTGCCAAATAATACCCTCCGTTCTGAAAAAAGAATCCGCGGCTGCTGTTTTCTCCTATAGATGGAATGAGAACGCCAGAAGTTCGATCCTCTGTTAATGGAAAGTATGCAAAAGGCAGACCTAAAGGTGTAGGCACATCAGCAATATACATATTTGTCAGGCCTGTTACTACTTTCTTTTTCGGGATAAATTTGGCTCGTCTGGTATAGAAATAATATTCGGGATCATCGATATTCGCGGAGGTTGTAAACTTTACATTCTGAAGAAATACAACGGAATCATTTTCTTTTTTGGTAACCTCCGCGATCACATTAAACCCATTCTGCTCAGTACGCGAATTGTATACTAAAGCCTTTTGTGTATCAAAATTGAATCGAATGGAGTCCGGTTTTACCTCATTAGATGACTGAACAAATATAGGCTTTTGCAAATATACGCCTGCACTATCAATTCCCCTTGCATAGACCTCATTCTTATTATAATCAAGAATTATAAGACCTGCATCTATGCGCATATCTTCATAAATTATATAAGCCTTATTATACATATACACCTTACTTTCTTTTTGATCAATGTATACATAGTCTTCTCCAAAGTAAGTGACAACATCTGTAAGAAATTCAGGCTTTTTCCTAATAGTATCTGTCTTCACAGTATCTATGATTGTTTCACTTTTTTCTGAAATAACAGGTCGTAAAGAGACGGTAAGAGTGTCCGCTTCAGCTTTAGAAGGGATATCCACTTCATTCTTTGGTGGAATATCTTGAGAATACATCATATTCCCGCATACCAGCAGCATAAAAAGAAAAGCTGAAAAATAGTGCCGTTGTGTTTGCAATGCTACGATCCGATTATTTTATATTTTCCTTGATTCAATTATAAAATTTTTAATAAAAAGTGTAAAAATAAAATTTCACAAGAAGGAACTCTCACAAAGTTTTTTAACTTTTGTTTTAAATTCAACTAAAAAACGTTCTGCCCGTTTGGCTTAGTTTTTGAAAGTTCAAAATTAAGCATATTTTTTGGGCTGTGTTTTTTAAATTCAATTTTTTAAAATATCATATTTCAACTCACGTTTAAACCAATATGAATACCAAACTTTTATCTTTTTTATTGCTCGTCTTAGGATCCCTATTATTGTATTCTTTTAAGAGTCACAATAACGATACCGTAAAACCTTTTGTAGTTGTTCTGGATGCTGGTCACGGAGGCCACGATCATGGAAATAGAGGCAATGGTTATAAAGAAGCTGATATCGCCTTAAAAATAGTTCTTAAAGTGGGAGCAGAACTTGAGAAGAACCCCAATATAGAGGTAATTTACACCAGAAAAACGGATGTCTTTATTGAGCTCTTTGAACGAGGAGCGATTGCCAATAGGGCAGATGCTGATCTATTTGTCTCTGTTCACTGTGATTCTCATCACACCCAGGCATACGGAGCGGGAACATTTGTTCTAGGATTGCATGCCAATAAGCGAAATATGGAAGTTGCTAAAAAAGAAAATGAAGTGATTTTTCTTGAGCAGAATTACAAGGAAAACTATGCAGGATATGATCCAAATGCTCCAGAGTCCTTTATTGGATTAACATTAATGCAAGAAGAGTATCTAGATCAAAGCATTATGCTTGCCAGTTTGATTCAAAATAACTTTGTTAATAAATTTAAACGAAAAGACCGCAGTGTGAAACAAGCAGGGTTTATAGTTTTACATCAAAGTTATATGCCGAGCGTTTTGGTCGAAACAGGTTTCTTGACCAACAAGAAAGAGGGGGCCTATTTAAACTCTTCTAAAGGACAAAGAGAAATGGCTACCTCCATTACTGATGCCATTTTATCATATAAATCTAATATCCAATTGGCCACAGTCGATTCTCAAAACCCCATAATTACTCAGGAAGAAATTGATAACGCCATCGAAGCAACAGAAGAAAGAATATATGAAGGAATTGTATTTCGAGTTCAGTTAGCAGCGAGTAGTAAGAATCTTGAAACAAGTCCTCAGAACTTTAAAGGCTTAAAAGATGTACTGCGTATGGAAAGAAATGGTCTGTTTAAGTACTACTATGGAAGTACTTCAGATTATAATAAGATCCAATTAATGAAAACTTTTTCTCAAGAAAAAGGCTACTCTTCAAGCTTTATTGTTGCTTTTAAGGATGGTGAAAAGTTAAATCTTCCCGAGGTGTTAAAATCTGGGGGGAAATAATACTGTTAATTTTTATATTTATTCTAAATTTGTTGGAACCTTAAACAACTCATAGCCTTTTGAAACTCACGAGAGAAGTAAAGACAGGAATACTTGCCATTGGTGCCATTCTACTATTCATATTTGGGTACAGCTTTTTAAAAGGCACCAACCTTTTTCAAGATAGCCGTATTTTTTATGTGAAATACCAAAACGTAGAAGGCCTTGCTAAATCTGCACCGGTTACCATTAACGGACTTGTCGTTGGAAAGGTAAACAACATAGGCTTTGGAAGTAAAGGTGGTGGTCTTGTGGTAAAATTTACTGTAGAAAGTGATTTTGCATTTTCCAAGAATAGTATGGTTAAAATTTATAGTGCTGGACTCATAGGTGGTAAATCACTTGGAATATTTCCTGATTACAATGCTAACAATTTGGCAAAATCAGGGGATACCCTTAGGGGTGAAATTGATTTAGGAATGTTAGACGCCGTTAGCAAAGCTCTAGGCCCATTACAAAACAAACTAACTGCAACATTAACGTCTGTAGATACTTTATTAGCTGGGGTTAATGAAATTCTTAATGAAGAATCTAGAACTAATCTACAATCCGCCATAAAGGATTTGAATTCTACCATGAGATCATTAAACGGAGCTTCAGGAAAATTAAATACACTGTTGGCCAACAATTCTGAAAAGTTGGACCGTACGTTTACAAACTTGGACGATATGGCTGCAAACTTTTCAACATTATCAGACTCACTTGCACAGTTAGAAGTTGGGCGATTGGTTTCAGACCTAGATAAAGTAGTTAGTGGTTTCGATGCTATTGTGAGCAAAATTGATAATGGAGAGGGCAGCGTTGGAAAGTTGATTAATGACGAAAAATTATATAATAATTTAGAAGGAGCCTCAAAACAGTTGGAGCAGTTGCTACAAGATTTAAAATTGAATCCGAAACGTTATGTAAATATTTCTGTCTTTGGAAAAAAACAAAAAGAATACACAACTCCGGAGGATCCCAATCAATAAACGATGCAATACATTTCAAATATATTATTCTTACTGCTACTTATAGCCGGAATAGGTTATTTTACAAAGAATATTCGTAAGGTTATCCGAAATATTAAGCTTGGACGAAAGCCTCACGTTACTGGTAATAATAAAGAACGTTGGGGCAATGTTATTCGAATCGCTTTGGGTCAGTCAAAAATGGTAGTCAGACCTGTCGCGGGATTACTTCATATCATTGTATACGTGGGTTTTATCGTTATTAATATAGAAGTATTGGAAATAATAATTGACGGTCTTTTTGGCACTCATCGTATTTTTTCATCATTGGGTATTGTATATGATTATTTAATTGCAACTTTCGAAATTCTAGCCCTTCTTGTATTAATTGGAGTGATTGCTTTTTGGATTCGTAGAAATATCCAAAAGTTAAAGCGTTTTTGGTCCTCTGAAATGAAAGGCTGGCCAAAAAATGATGGTAACTTTATTTTGTACTTCGAAATGGTACTGATGATATTATTTCTAACAATGAATGCTTCAGATCAAGTATTACAACAAATGGGATCGGCTCATTTTACTAAGGCGGGAATATTTCCCATTAGTAGCCTAATTGCCCCGTTTTTTGAAAACTTTTCAGAAGCGACACTTATTATTATTGAGCGAACGGCTTGGTGGTTACATATTTTCGGAATTCTTGTGTTTCTTAATTATTTATACTTTTCGAAGCACCTTCATATTATGCTTGCTTTTCCTAATGTGTATTTCGGAAAATTGGTTCCTAAGGGTAAATTCAAGAACAACGAATCTGTTACTAAGGAGGTAAAATTAATGATGGATCCTAATGTTGATCCATTTGCCGCTCCAGCTGAAGGCGCAGAGACCCCAGCAAAATTTGGAGCAAGTGACGTCATGGATCTAAGTCAGATACAATTGTTAAACGCATATACCTGTACAGAATGCGGGCGCTGTACAAGCGAATGCCCAGCAAATCAAACAGGAAAAAAATTATCCCCTCGTAAGATTATGATGGATACGAGAGATCGATTGGAGGAAGTTGGAAAGAATATTGATACGAACGGAGAGTTTAAGCCCGATAGTAAACAACTTTTAGGAGATTATATATCTCATGAAGAATTGTGGGCTTGTACTACCTGTAATGCATGTGTAGAAGCTTGCCCTGTAAGTATAGACCCTTTATCAATTATAATGGAAATGAGGCAGTATTTGGTAATGGAGCAATCAGCAGCACCAAATGAATTGAATATAACAATGACTAATATTGAAAATAATGGAGCACCCTGGCCCTTCAATCAAATGGATAGATTAAACTGGAAGGAAGAAGCATAATTATGAAAAAGGACAAAGTAGAGAAAATGCTTAGCGTAAAGATTGAGCAAGGTGAACACGTGAGCCCGGTGCTCCCAAAAGATGTAAAAAACTACCTTATTGATATAGATGGAACAATTTGCGACGATATTCCAAATGAAGAACCTGACCGAATGGAAACAGCAGAGCTGTATCCAGACGCATTAAAAACTCTTAATAAATGGTACGATCAAGGTCATATTATTTGTTTTTTTACCTCTCGAACCGAAGATCATAGAGAAGTAACTGAAATATGGCTGAAAAAGTACGGGTTTAAATATCACTCCATGCTAATGGACAAACCTAGAGGAGGAAATTATCATTGGGTAGATAACCATTTGGTGAAAGCCACTCGTTATAAAGGGAAGTTTACAGATTTAGTAGACAAACAAGTAACTATTCAGGTTTTTGAAGATTAAAGAATAACTGTATGAGTGAGACGATAAAAGTACCGACTATGGCGGAGTATATGACTCAAGGTAAACAACCTGAAGTATTGTTCTGGGTTGGATGCGCGGGTAGCTTTGATGATCGTGCAAAGAAGATAACAAAGGCTTTTGTAAAGTTACTAAATAGCGCTGGTGTTGATTTTGCCGTTTTGGGAACGGAAGAAAGTTGTAGTGGAGACCCTGCAAAGCGTGCTGGAAATGAGTTTTTATTTCAGATGCAGGCAATGGGAAATATTGAAGTTATGAATGCTTACAAAGTGAAAAAAATTGTAACCGCCTGTCCACATTGTTTTAATACAATTAAGAATGAATACCCAGAATTAGGTGGGAATTATGAAGTAATGCATCATACTCAGTTTTTAAAGAGATTATTGAATGAAGGTCGCCTAAAAGTAGAAGGTGGAAAATTCAAAGGAAAAAGAATCACTTTTCACGACCCTTGTTATTTAGGAAGAGCCAATGGAGAATACGAAGCTCCTCGAGAACTACTTCAAAAATTAGAAGTGGAATTGGTAGAAATGAAACGCTGCAAGACTCGCGGGCTTTGTTGTGGTGCGGGAGGTGCTCAAATGTTTAAAGAGCCTGAAGCCGGAAATAAGGATATCAATATTGAAAGAACAGAAGAAGCTCTGGAAACGAAACCAGAAATTATTGCTGCTGGATGCCCTTTTTGTAATACTATGATGACAGATGGTGTAAAAGGCAAAGAAAAGGAAAATGATATTCAGGTAATGGATATCGCAGAAATGATTGCTAATGCTGAGGAACTATAATTATGCTGACTGAATTTAAAAACTTGCCCAATGATTCTCGAATTTGGATTTATCAATCCAACAGAAAATTATCTGATCATGAAGTAGCAACGCTTACTCCAAAAACTGAAGCTTTTTTAGAACAATGGACGGCTCATGGTACCGACTTAGAAGCTGCCTTTGAGATAAAATATAATCGTTTTATTATTTTTGGATTGAATCAAGCAAATGCTTCAGCATCTGGATGTAGTATCGATGCCTCTGTACGATTTATTCAATCTTTGGAAAAGGAATTTGAAGTTGATCTATTAGATAAAATGAATGTAACTTTCTACAATGGAGAATTTATTGCACATAAGTCTTTATCCGATTTCAGAAAAATGGCAAAGGCACGCTCTGTCTCTCGCAACACGGTGGTTTTTAACAATTTAGTAAATACCAAAGCTGAATATTTAGAAAACTGGGAAGTTCCTGCAAAAGAAAGCTGGCACAGTCGATTTTTAGCATAGTTTTTGTAACTTTCAGTATATGAAAAAATTAATTGCCTCCATTTTATTTTCTCTTAGTTGCTTCACCATATTTTCTCAACAAATCAACCCCTTATTGGTTGAAAATGACCTAAAGCAGCAGCAAAAATGGGTAGATAGTATTTACGGAAATATGTCTCTTCAAGAGAAAGTAGGGCAACTATTTATGCCCATGATTTTTTCGAATGATACTAAGGCAGCCACGGACAAGATCAAAGACCTTATCAATGAACACTACATAGGTGGTGTTATCTTTTCCAAAGGAGGCCCTAAACAACAAGCTAAACTTAACAATGAATATCAAGCACTTTCCAAAGTACCATTATTAATGGCGATGGATGCGGAATGGGGACTGGCAATGAGATTGGATTCTACTTATGCATATCCATGGAATATGACCCTAGGAGCGATTACCGATAATAGAATTATTGAGAAAATTGGTAGAAGGATAGGGGAGCATACCAAACGAATGGGTATGCATATTAATTTTGCCCCAGTTGTAGACATAAATACCAACCCTGCAAATCCCATTATTGGAAATCGTTCCTTTGGGGAGAATAAAAATAATGTAACAGAAAAATCAATTGCTTTTACAAGGGGAATGCAAAATGCAGGAATCCTAGCAAATGCAAAACATTTTCCCGGACATGGGGATACTGATCAAGATTCACATAAGACGCTACCTACTATTGGTTTTAGTAAAGAAAGAATTGATAGTGTTGAGCTGTATCCTTATAAACGATTGATCAGGGAAGGTATGAGCAGTGTAATGGTGGCTCATTTAAACGTTCCAGCCTTAGAACAAAGAATGGATTATCCTTCTTCGCTTTCCAAGACAATTGTAACAGACATTCTAAAAGGTCAATTGGGTTTTAATGGATTAATATTCACCGATGCGCTTAATATGAAGGGCGCTGCTAATTTTCAGGAACCTGGGGAAGTTGACTTAGCAGCCTTTCTCGCAGGGAATGATATACTTTTAATTCCTGAAAACATTCCGAAGGCACATGATTTATTGGTGAATGCCTACAGAGAGGAAGTCATTACTGAAGAACGCTTAGCACTTTCAGTAAAAAAAATATTGTATGCAAAATACAAAGTAGGTCTAAATAATTATCAACCCGTAAATCCTTTTAATATAGTTGAAGATTTAAATACCGCTGCGGACGATGTGCTTTATGAGGAAGCCATGGAGCATGCCTTAACGGTTTTAAAAAATGATAAAGAAGTGTTGCCGGTGAAAGATCTTCAGAACACTAAAATAGCATATGTGAATTTTGGAGATGATAACGGAAAAATCTTTTTGAGCCAACTTCGGAAGTATGCAAAGGTCGATTGGGTAAAGGCCGGCAACTTAGATAACTACGTTCAAAAACTAAAAAAATATGACCTTGTAATCATCGGTTTTCACAAATCAAATGATGGACCTTGGAAAAACTATAAGTTTACACAAAATGAGCTAGTATGGATCTATGAAATTGCAAGAACCAATAAAGTGATTTTGGATGTTTTTGCCAGGCCATATGCTTTATTGGATTTAAAGACATCGACAAATTTTGAGGGTCTTCTAATGTCTTATCAGAATAGTGAGGTCTCTCAAGAACTTTCTGCCCAGCTTATTTTTGGCGCTCGAGGAGCCAAGGGACGATTGCCCGTTTCTCTTGGAGAGGATTTCCCTATTAATACTGGAGTCGAGACTTCTGCAATTCGGCGTTTACAATATGGAACTCCAGAGAGTGTTGGGATGAGCGGTTATAAATTAAAAAAAATTGATTCTCTGGCAAAGGTCGGCTTATGGGGTGGAATGATGCCTGGCGTACAAATATTGGTCGCAAGGAAGGGAAAAGTAATTTATCAAAAGAACTTTGGACACCACACACAAAGTAAAAAAAACTCAGTAAAAGATAATGACATTTATGATGTTGCTTCTCTAACAAAGATTCTGGCGACCACTCCAATGATCATGGAACTCTTTGATCGAGATATTATAAAAATGGAGACCAAACTTTCCGAGATGCTTCCAGAGTATAGAAGCTCAAATAAGAAGAACATAACATTGCGCCAGATGCTATCCCATTATGCGCGTTTAAAGGCTTGGATTCCATTTTATGCCGTGACTATAGATTCTGTGACCAAGCGTCCGTCTTCCAAATATTATTCAAAGAAATCTGACGGAGTCTTCACCATTAAGGTTGCAAATAATTTATATATGCGCAAAGACTATAGAGATAGCATCTTTGAACAAATAAAAGAAAGCGAACTTCGTAAAAGGTTAAGTTATAAATACAGTGACTTACCCTATTATCTTTTGAAAAAATACTTAGAAGAATTCTATGGAACAACATTAGATAAATTGGTGCAACGAAATTTATATGAATCTTTGGGTGCAAATAATACAACCTATCTGCCTTTAGAAAGGTTCTCAAAGGCGGACATTGTTCCAACCGAAGAAGACAAATATTTTAGGATGCAAAAAGTACATGGTTATGTACACGATCAAGGTTCAGCGATGTTGGGTGGAGTAAGTGGTCACGCAGGTGTGTTTAGTAATGCAAATGATGTAGCCAAAATTATGCAAATGTATCTGTGGGATGGTTTCTATGGAGGTAAACGTTATTTTGGACCCGAAACGATGCAGGCTTTTAACACATGCTATTACTGTGATAATAATGTAAGGAGAGGTGTTGGTTTCGACAAACCACAATTAGGAGAGTCTGGCCCAACTTGTGGTTGTGTTTCTATGACTAGTTTTGGACATAGTGGTTTTACAGGAACATTTACCTGGGCAGATCCAGAAGAAGAAATTGTCTATGTATTTTTGTCCAATAGAACCTATCCCAATGCGGATAATAGAAAAATAATTGGCAGTAATTTACGAAGCAACATTCAGGAGGCGATCTACGAGGCAATTATTAATTAATAGAAAAAACGAAAAATGAGAATTGGTATTGTTTGTTATCCAACTTTTGGTGGAAGTGGTGTAGTTGCAACCGAGTTAGGAATAGCGTTGGCTGGTAGAGGACACGAGGTGCATTTTATAACCTATAAGCAACCCGTACGTTTGGATCTTTTGTCTCACAATATTCATTTTCATGAAGTGCTAGTACCAGACTACCCACTTTTTTTATATCAGCCATACGAGTTAGCCTTATCGAGTAAATTGGTGGACATGGTGAAGCTTCATAAAATAGAAATGCTTCATGTACATTATGCCATTCCTCACGCCTATGCAGGCTATATGGCAAAGAAGATGTTGGAGGAGGAGAATATATTCATCCCTATGGTAACAACCTTGCATGGAACAGATATTACCCTTGTAGGAAATCACCCAGTCTACAAACCTGCGGTTAGCTTTAGCATAAACAATAGTGACATAGTGACCTCAGTATCACAAAGTCTTAAGGATGATACCCTTCGTTTATTTGATATCGATAAGGAGATTCATGTGGTTCCAAACTTCATTGATATTGCTGGAAAAGAAAACCCATTTACCGAATGCCAACGTGAGTTGATGGCCAAGAAAGAAGAACGAATAATTACACATATAAGTAATCTTAGACCTGTTAAGCGAATAGCTGATGTTATTGAGATATTTGATTGTATTCAGAAAGAAATGCCGGCTAAATTATTGATGGTCGGGGAGGGTCCTGAAAAAGAAAGCGCGGAGGAATTATGCAAGACTAAAGGAATAGAGCATAAAGTGATGTTTGTGGGCAATAGTAATGAAATTGACAAGATTCTCTGCTTTAGTGATTTATTTTTATTGCCTTCTGAAAAAGAAAGTTTTGGTTTAGCTGCCCTGGAGGCAATGGCCTGTGGCGTCCCAGTGATATCAAGTAATACCGGAGGCTTGGCCGAAGTCAATATGCAAGGAGTGAGTGGTTTTTTAAGCAATGTTGGAGATGTTGATGACATGGCTAAAAATGCACTGTTTATTCTAAAAGATGACGCGCAACTAATGGATTTCAAGGTCAAAGCCAAAGAGGTCTCTATTAAGTTTGATACCAAGAATATTGTTCCTTTATATGAATCCCTTTATGAGGCAGCGCTTAGAACCATGGTTTTTTAACGGCTTCATATCCTTGTTATATCACTATAAACCTGTAGATGCAATAATATCTTCCAGTACATTCTCCTGATACTTGGCAAGACCAATAGTTCCTAAAAAATCATTTGAAAATACTTTAGCCATATCTTCAGAAAGAAATGCAGAACGAATTTGAATCCATTTCTCAGCATTGTCTTGATACATAGTTTCAGCCAATTTAGGAAATCCCCAATTCGCATTTTTCCCCCAGTGAATTGTAAAGGCGATATTATTTTCTTTAAGAACTTCTATCATTCGTTTAGAATACTCTTCAAGACTCATTAATTTATCCAACTTCTCCCATTGGATCCCGTCTATTTCCACCATACAAGTGATTGGAAATTTTGTAAAAGCAATCATGCCTTCATATTTTTTAACAAATCGCATCGCAAAAATTCCAGGAATTGGCCCTCATTCTTTGTTAATTCAGTTAATAACTCAATTGTTTTTTGTGAATCTCTATGATCAACACCAAACGAACAGGCAAAAGCACGACCTTGGTAGCCACCCTCCCAAAATATTTCTGACAATTTTCCAACAATCACTTTATCTTCCTTTGGGAGAATTGAATTGTTTAGTGCTTTTACAAACAACGGAATTACCTTTGAGAATTTTTCAAAGATTTTTATTAATGTATATATAAGATCTCTATATATAAATTCTTTCATAAATAGAATAGGGTCTCCAAACTTCTGTTTATACAATGAATCTATTCCTTCTTGTATATCGCTTCTACAATGTATTTATCTTCTGAGCTATAGGGATTAATAAAGACCTTATAGTGATAAGGTCGTAGTGGATTTCCATCTTCATCAACTTCTTGAGGAATCTTAAAGTCCGAGTTCTTAAAGTCCATAGTAACGGCAAGTTTCAGGGCTATTTCTTTATTAATTTTCCTAACATATATATCGCGACAATAGATATCGATCTTCAGCCTCAATTACAACTCCGTGAATAAAACCAAAGGACCCAAGTCCTACAAGTGCAGCATTAAATAAATCATCATTTCTAACAATCCGCGCCTCTATTTTGTTATGAAAAGTGCCATTTAGCGCAGGCTTTGAATGTGGTTCTAAGTAAACAATATCATTTGGATTAGGGCCAACAATTAAATTAAGACCCACAACACAATCCTGTATTGAACCTACGTCAATCGCAGATCCATGAACTTCGGTTGAAATACAACCACCAATAGCTTGACCATTGCTTGCCCACTTGTTTTTAGAGATTTACCCAAATTCTCCAAATATTGCGATATCTCTTTGATTTGATTTCCACATTGAATAAAAAAAAGATTTTCAGCTAAATACGTGGAACTCGAATGAATCTCCGATTGTAGAATCTGCATCTTAATATTCATGAATGCGTTAAAATGCATTCGATCTTTCTGATGCGCAATAGCAGACATAGACCATTTCGACCCAATTGCCCGGAATCCTTGGTTGTGATTGTGAGAATCTTCAATGAGTTTTTGAATTTCCTTTGCAACATCATTATAACGATCTATACTGGAAGGCATATCACCTTTCTTTTGCAATTTAGTTGATAAAAATAAATCCAAACTAAACGGACCATTTTTATGAAGTGTATCCCAACGTTTTCTTTCAGTAATTTTAGTAGTAGCTATAGAATAGGTTAGTTTGATTCTTTAATACAAACGTATTTTATCTTCACGATTCTCTTTCTTCCAAATGTTACGAGATACAACATAGTACCGCCGAATGTTGTTTTGTATTCTGCGGTATGCAACGCGCCCCCATCACAATCCCGGATATTTATTGGATATTCATCAATTGTAGTTTTTACCTTTATAATCGTTCTAACCCACGAACCAATAATCCACTTAGAGCATCATCTCGTTCAGTATCTGCTGGTTCTCCTTGACCATTTGACACTTTTAATCTAATGGAATAGCAAGAGAGGAATAAGAGAAGGAATAAAAACCCTAATGCAAGCTTTATGTATCGCATATAAGACCTGTTTTAGATGGTGACAATTTAAATGTTTTATTAGCAAGATGTTGTGTAACATAAAATTATGATATAAAATCAAGAAAAAAGGGGGTTGCCTGTATTTAACATGCAAAAAGCCTCAAAAATAAATGTTTGAGGCCTCTGAGATAAGTTGATACGTCTATAATTGATATCGGGGACTCAACCCAATATCAAAATCTACATCGTCTGTATAATCTCCAAACCAAAATTCTGGACGGAAATCAATTGAAGTAAATAGCAGAAATCAAAATTACATTTAAGTCAATACCGCCCCTAGGGCCAGCATACTGGTTAAATCTACCATCAATATTCCAAACTTTTATTAAAAAAACAAGGTGAATTCTATACTTTAGTTAAACAAAAAACTCCCGCCGAAGCAGGAGTATAAAAGTTCTTTGAAATTTTTGGAACATTAATAACCGTAGGCTATGGAAGCTTTAATATAATAACGAGTATTATGAAAAGAGTAAGAACTGAAATAAGGAAGCCAATAAGAATTCCAATGGACATACCTTCAAGCTTAATTGATTGTTTTGTTTCTTTTGAGTTTGAATTTGAGTTCATTTAAGTGAAAATTTAGGACTAAAATGTATTAGTATCTGATTTTTTGGTAAGAATTATGGAAACGAGAAAGATAAAAATGGATGCATTTTTAGTATAACTCTATTAATGAGAATCTTACACATGTATTTATAAATTGACATTTTGAATTGTACTTAAAAGCCTAGAATCAACAATGTATAAATTATTAATAGAATTTACACCTATACTTTTTAAATCATGTCGGATTAAACTGGAAAAAGCTAATCAAAGAAAATTAAACGTTCTTCAAAATAGTTTTCCGCGAAATAATCGACAGTGACATCTAATTTTGAAGTAATTGACAGGCAAAACTTTATTACTCGAATTTATATTAAATAACATGAAAGGACAACAGGAAAAACCATAGTATAAAAGAAGAAATCAAGGATGTCATAAGAAAATACGCAGACGGAAAGACTTACCCATTAGCTGATATTGCTGCTGCAGAAATTTTAGAACTAATTACAGAAAAAGAGTAATTAAGGAAGAAAATTATCAGGAGGGGTTCCTCTAGTACCTTGGTCTAATTGTTCATCTTGATTTTGAGATTAGGTGTACAGTTGGAAAAAAGAGAAACAGTAAATAATAGCACGAAAACAAATAATAACCTTTTCAAAATGATGGATTTAAATTAATAATACAAAATAATATTAACACAGTGTTAACCCCGATAGTCAAATACTATGGTTTTACATTGATCCAATTATCCCACAAACATATCGGTGCTCTCAAATATTTTGTCAGCGGAGGATGCAATGAATCCTTTAAATAATCGTCCATTTTTTGGAAATCTATATGCAAATTCATAATAACAAGATGTAATTAACTTTGTTCCCTCTTGAAATTGTACCTCAATCTTATCGGCAAGAGTACTGGATTGTAACAAAAATTGTTCTTTTGTTCCTTTTATTTCACCTCCAGACATATTTAATTGAAAATCATTTATTTTTAGAAAATAATTTACTTCCTCAAGACTATTAAACGTATCTAGTTTGTTCACATCTACTGTAAAGTGGTTTGCACAAAAACCATTTACATATACCCAAGCAGCATATTCAGATTCTTCCAATAAGCTTGAGTAAGTTTCATAAGAGGGTAAGTTCCATAGGCGTCCAGAGAATAGTATTTTTTTTATATCTAATGTATTGAAATTAATACTGTCCACAATTTCTTTTATCAAGGTCTGTGTCGCTAGAGAAAATTCCTTAGCAATTAATTGGCTTATAAATATAAGAGGAGCGTCCTCGTCAGTACTATGCTCAAAATGTTTAGCATAAAGCTTCTTTTCGGTAAAGTAATATTCGGACTTATAAACATAGCCCAAATCCAATAGAAGGCCTGCCAATACGTCAATATTCACCCTTGGATCGTCGAAAGTCCTAAAGGCTACATGGTCATTATGGATTTCATTTCCACTTGATTCAAAAAAGGCCTTTATATTTTTAGCAGAAGGTGTTATAGTAACATAATCTGTCCATAATCTTTCAAATAGCATTTTTGTTGTCATGATTTAATTTTTTTCAAAAATATATCAAAATAATTTTATTATTAATCATTTGTAAGTATTTTTGCTTAAATCTATATATTATTTTTATATTTTGGTTTATTTTAAGCATAAAACATGTTATATTGATTATTTTAAATTAAATATTTACCTGATATGAGTTATATTGATTATGTTGATTTTGAAATACTTAATGCGTTAAAAAAAGATGCCCGACAAGCTTACTCTAAAATAGCCGAGAGTTTAAAAATTTCTAATTCGCTAGTGCATCAGCGAATCAAAAAAATGAAGAATAACGGATTGATAATAAAATCGGATCTTATTCTCGATGAAAAAATTCTAGGGTACAATACAAAATCCTATGTTGGTATACGATTAAAGCAAGCTCGATTTGCAGCGGAAGTCGTAGAAGAACTTAAAAAAATAGGGCAAATAAAAGAATGTAATTATGTTTCAGGTAAATATGCCATCTTTGTTCTAATTTTTACAAAGGACAACGATGGGTTACGATCTGTTTTATATGATAAAATTCACGAAATCCCTGGAGTAGCAGGAACAGATTCTTTTATCTGTTTTTCAACAAATTTTAATAGAAGTGTGCCATTGATTTTCGATAAATAGGTATTTTGAAGAACCACCTACTAAATTTAGACAAAGAATTAAGAGGGTCGCTCCATTTTGATGAGCTGCATAGATCTCTATATGCAACAGATGCCTCAGTTTATAGAAAAATACCACTAGCAGTGGTTTTTCCAAAAGATGAATTGGATATTAAATTACTTATTAATTTTGCGGATAAACACAAAACCTCTCTTATTCCGCGTACCGCTGGAACTTCTTTAGCTGGGCAATGCGTGGGAGAAGGAATTGTGGTAGATGTTTCTAAATACTTTACAAAAATCGTTTCCGTAGATACTGCAAAAAAGACAGTAACGGTTCAACCAGGTGTAATTAGAGATGAGTTGAACGCCTACTTGAAACCATTCGGGCTCTTCTTTGGCCCCAATACTTCAACTTCAAATCGTTGTATGATAGGAGGGATGGTTGGGAATAATTCGAGCGGAACAACCTCCATTCAGTATGGAGTGACTCGAGATAAGGTGTTAAAACTAAAAACGATATTATCTAATGGAGAGGAGGCAATATTTGAGGCACTTTCTGAAACAGAATTCAAAAAGAAAACCACGCTGGATTCTTTAGAAGGTGTTATTTATGAAATGTTTTATTCTGAATTATCTTCTGAAGAGACGCAACTGGAAATAAAAGACCAATTCCCAAAACCTGAAATTCATAGAAGGAACACAGGGTATGCAATCGACTCTCTTTTGGACAATTCTACTTTTGGTAATTCTGAAACAGATATTAATATTTGTACACTTCTTTGTGGAAGTGAAGGAACACTTGCTCTTATTACAGAAATTACGCTTCAGTTAGACCCCTTGCCGCCTAGACATACCACAATGGTAGTAACTCATTATAAATCCCTTGAAGATTGCCTAAACGATGTTTCTAATGTTATGAAACACCGCTTGCATACCTGCGAAATGATGGATGATGTGATCTTAGATTGTACTAAGCAGAACAAGAAATACGATGCTTATCGTTTTTTTGTACAGGAAAGTCCAAAGGCGCTACTGCTACTGGAGCTAAAGGATGACAACGAGGAAGGTCTTAAGAACCAGGTATCAAATTTGTTAGCCTCCATAGAGGAATCTGGTTTGAGTTATAGCTCTCCAGTGCTAAAGGACAGTGAGATAGACAGGGCGCTTGATCTTCGTAAAGCAGGGCTTGGTCTATTGGGAAATATGATAGGTGATAAAAAAGCCGTTGCTTGCATTGAGGATACCGCCGTGGCTCTAACTGATCTGTCATCATATATATCCGATTTTTCAGCTTTGATGAAACGTTATGATCAGAAGGCGGTCTATTATGCTCATGCTGGTGCTGGAGAGTTACACCTTCGCCCAATCCTCAATTTGAAGAATAAAGAAGGTGTAGATTATTTCAGAAAAATAACGACCGATGTTGCGAAGTTGGTTAAGAAATATCAAGGATCGTTCTCTGGCGAACATGGCGATGGTATTGTGCGAGCAGAATTTATTCCGTTGCTTATTGGAGATAAAAATTACGCCCTTCTAAGGCGAATTAAATCTACCTTTGACCCTAACAACATCTTTAATCCTGGGAAAATAGTAGATGCCTTCAAAATGGATACCTCTCTCCGCTATAAGGTAGATCGAACAGAGCCCAAAATAGAAACTTTACTCGATTTCAAAGACAGCCAGGGAATTCTACGCTTGGCCGAACAATGTAATGGTAGTGGGGATTGTCGAAAATCGCCAGAGGCTGGAGGCACAATGTGTCCAAGTTACCATGCGACAAAAAATGAGAAGGACACAACGCGGGCAAGAGCCAATATGTTGCGAGAGGTGTTAACTAATAATGAGACGGCAAACAAATTCAATTCTAAAGAACTGAAAGAGGTTTTTGATTTGTGTCTGAGCTGTAAAGCCTGTAGTTCTGAATGTCCTAGTAATGTTGACATAGCCGCTCTAAAAGCTGAGTTTTTGTATCAATACAATAAAACAAATGGAGTTTCCTTGGCCAACAGGCTATTTGCCAAGAGCAGTAGTTATACAAAAAGAGCTGCAGGATTTCCAAAGCTAGCAAATGTTTTTTTTAGCAATAGTTTCACTTCTGGTATTATAAAGAAAATAAGTGGGATTGCCTCGGAAAGAAGTATTCCTTTGGTATCTATTAATAGTTTTAGTAAAAGAATTGAACACAAACAAAATCAAAGCATTACACATTCTAAGAATGTGTTCTTATTTGTTGATGAATTTAGTAACTACTTGGACGCAACTATTGCCGAGGACACCTATGATTTGCTAAATAGCTTAGGGTATAAAATTACAGTAATTGACACTTTGGATAGCGCAAGGGCATTAATCTCGAAAGGCTTTTTACAAGAGGCCAAGGTACATGCCAACAAGAATGTTGCCGCTTTAAAGGATAAAATATCCAATGTTACTCCATTGGTTGGTATTGAACCTTCTGCGATACTTTCGTTCAAAGATGAGTATTTGCGACTAGTAGATGATATAGATTCCGCCAAAGTAATTGCCAAAAATACTTTTCTTATTGAAGAGTTTTTGGTCTTAGAGATGGAAAACGACGCTATAAGGGCTGATGCTTTCACTTCCGAAGAAAGAAGGATAAAAATCCACGTACATTGTCACCAGAAGGCAATTAGCAATCAGAAGGTTACCTTCGATATTCTTAATCTGCCAATAAATTATAAGCCAACAATAATAGCTTCGGGCTGTTGCGGAATGGCAGGAAGTTTTGGGTATGAAAAACAACATTATGAAGTTAGTATGCAAATTGGTGAATTACGTTTATTTCCTGCTATTCGTAAGGCTGACAGAGATACTATTATTGCTGCTAATGGTACAAGCTGTAGGCATCAAATCAAAGATGGCACGGGCAGAGATTCGTTGCATCCTGTTACAATTCTAAAGCAAGCGTTGAAATAGTCACATTTATTAATAGCAGATGTGATAACAGCCCAGATAATTTTTAATATTCAACTGTAAGATTTACATTTGTTACTAACAGCACTCTAAGAACAATATATGGCAGGCAATTCCTTCGGAAACATTTTCACACTCACTACCTTTGGAGAGTCTCACGGTGAAGCAATTGGAGGAATAATTGATGGCTGTCCGGCAGGGTTAAAGCTCAATTTTGAAGCCATTCAAGCCGAAATGATTCGACGCAAACCTGGTCAATCTGCAATTGTTACTCAACGAAAAGAACCAGATGTCGTTCGATTTCTTTCAGGAATTTTCGAAGGTATTACAACGGGAACACCTATTGGATTTATCATTGAAAACACCAATCAGAAATCGCACGACTATTCGCATATTATGAATTCTTATCGACCATCACATGCCGATTATACCTATGATAAAAAATATGGAATCCGCGACTATCGTGGTGGTGGAAGGTCCTCGGCAAGAGAGACAGCTTGTAGAGTGGTGGCAGGAGCGGTTGCAAAACAGTTATTAAAAAATGTGACTATTACTGCGTTCGTTTCTGGCGTAGGATCATTAAAACTTGATAAGAATTATTCTGAATTGGATTTTTCAGAAATAGAGAAAAATCCAGTACGCTGTGCAGATCCAAAGATGGCGCAAGAAATGGAAGCTTATATTCGAGATATTCGAAAGCAAGGCGATACGGTTGGAGGAATGGTTACTTGTGTGATCCAAAATTTACCTATTGGATTGGGAGAGCCAGTTTTTGATAAATTACATGCCCAATTAGGAAAGGCCATGTTATCAATTAATGCGGTAAAAGGATTCGAATATGGAAGTGGTTTTGCTGGAACACAATTAAAGGGAAGTGAACACAATGATGTTTTTAACAATGATGGGAGCACGAAAACCAACCATAGTGGTGGAGTTCAGGGCGGAATCAGCAACGGCGAGGATGTATATTTCAATGTGGCCTTTAAACCAGTGGCCACCATTATGAAATCTCAAGAAACGATCGATACGGATGGAAATACCGTTGAGATGCAAGGAAAAGGAAGACACGATCCTTGTGTTGTTCCAAGGGCCGTACCAATAGTAGAGGCAATGGCTGCATTGGTAACAATTGACTTTTGGTTGCTAAATAGATTATCAAAATTATAGAAAAAATTTAAGGACAATATAAATATGAAAAAACTTGCGCTACATTGGAAGATATTATTAGGGATGGTTTTAGGGGTGATTTTCGCTTTGACCATGACCAATTTTAGTTGGGGAGGTGATTTAATTGGAGATTGGGTCAAGCCATTTGGAACAATTTTCATAAACGCATTAAAACTTATTGCTATTCCGTTGATATTGGCAGCATTGATCAAGGGAATTTCGGACCTTAAAGATATTTCCAGTCTTTCCCAGATGGGGATTCGGACGATTATCACCTATGTGATAACTACAGTGGTCGCAGTCTCAATTGGGTTAATGGTAGTCACTTTGGTAAAACCAGGAAGTAGTATTAATGAAAATACACGAAATGAGTTGGTCGAAGCCTATGGAGGTGAAGCCGAAATGAAACGCGAAGCTGCAGCAAAACAAAAAGATGCCGGCCCTTTACAAGCCTTGATAGATCTAGTACCTAGTAATATTTTTGAAGCAGCTTCCAGTAACAGAAATATGTTACAAGTAATATTTTTTGCAGTTTTCTTCGGAATTGGATTGATTTTGATTCCAGAAGAAAAATCTAAAACCGTTAAGGAGTTTTTTGATGGCTTTAATGAGGTTATACTGAAGATGGTAGATTTAATTATGCTAGCTGCTCCATATGGTGTATTTGCATTACTAGCTGCATTGGTGGTAGAAGCGCCTTCTGCGGATTTATTTACGGCCCTTGGTATGTATGCCCTTTGTGTAGTTCTAGGTTTGTTATTAATGATAGGTGTATACGTTCTTCTCGTTAAAATAGTTACAAAAAAATCGCCAAGGTTTTTCTTAAACGGAATTGCACCAGCACAGTTATTAGCCTTCTCAACTAGTTCCAGTGCAGCAACACTACCAGTAACTATGGAAAGGGTTACCGAACATCTAGGAGTAGAGGAAGAAGTGTCTAGTTTTGTTTTGCCGATTGGAGCGACAATAAACATGGATGGGACAAGTCTCTATCAAGCGGTGGCAGCCGTGTTTATCGCACAAGCCTTTGGAATGGATTTGTCCTTTGGAACACAACTGGGAATTATTGCAACTGCCACACTAGCGTCTATAGGGTCTGCAGCTGTCCCTGGAGCGGGAATGGTAATGCTGGTAGGTGTTTTAGGCTATGCAGGGATTCCGGAAGCCGGATTAGCGTTAATATTTGCGATAGACAGGCCCTTAGATATGTGTAGAACAGTTGTAAACGTTACAGGAGATGCAACTGTTTCTATGATGGTTGCAAAATCTCAAAACAAATTGGGAGAACCTAAAGTAAAAGATTGGGATGATAATTACAATCCACAAGCCTAATTTATAAACGTAATTTTAAGAATATAAGATATTTTTAGTACCTTGGTGTACTTCGTCTTCTCCCTGCTTCTTGGCTGGGTCTTTCGTTTAAAGTATTTTTATATAACATCGATTTAGCTAGGATTTAATTTTCGCAGCTATGAGAAGATTCTTTTGTATTGTTTTCACCCACTTGTTTAGTTTGATTCTATATTCTCAGGTTGGCATTGGCACTATTAATCCAAGTAATGCAGCTATGTTTGAAATTAATGGTATTTCAAATGGCGGAACTAAATTTGGAGGGTTCATGCCGCCTCGTGTTCCTACTCAAGTTCAACGAGATGCAATCCCCGCTGCTTCTACGGACATTGGTTTGTTAGTATTTGTGGAGGATACTGCTACCTACCAAATATGGAATGGTATTTACTGGGAATCCATTTATACACTTTCAACACATGCGATAACATTGGTTGTTCAGGATTTTGACACTAATATAAACTGGAATTATTCTTTGAACCACCCTGTGTACAATATGAATAATGATATTTGGGATTTAGTTACAACTTTGGGCCCGGGCACTACAGAAATTGACAAGGTCAATGGGTATTTTTTAGGTTGTAGAGATCTGGACAATCCCATCACTGGAACAAATTTTCTGCATGAAATTGCATTTATTAATGTGGACATTTCTAGCATAATTAATGCAAGGTTAGCATTTGATTATGATGTTTTTCAATTTGATAATGGAGATGATGTTCAATATGAAGTCTTTTACGATAACGTAAGTCAAGGTGTGACCAACCTAGTAAATGGCACTGGGGATTTTACTATAGAGGGTACGGTAACGGTTAACATTCCTAACGCTGTGACCAATGTTCGACTAACCCTTGGTATTAGTCAAAATGGCGACACCGATTTTGCCGGGTTTGATAATTTTAGAATCTATGGAGAATGATACTATAAAAAAGGCCGCTCTAAATACAAATTTAGAGCGGCCTTTTATGAAATGAATAAATAGTAATTAAGCTTCTTTTTGAATTTCCACTGCATGTGGGTAAGGTATTTCGATTCCAGCGGCATCTAAGGCGAGTTTTGCCTTTTCTAAAGTATTGAAATATACAGTCCAGTAATCCTCCGTTTTTGCCCATGGTCTTACTGCAAAATCCACCGAACTTTCTCCCAAAGCTGCCACATCTATAGTTGGAACAGGATCTGATAACACCAGATCTTGAGATGTTAAGGCGTTCATAAGAACATTCTTGGTTTGCTTAATATCTGCATCATATGATACGCCAATCACATGTCTTATTTGAAGCATTCCCTCTTCAGAATAATTTGTAATATTTCCATTAGACAAAGCACCATTTGGAACAATTACTAACTTGTTCTCTGGTGTTAACAATTTCGTAGTGAAAATTTCAATTTCCTTAACCACACCTAATTCCCCTTGTGCTTCAATTAAATCTCCAATTTTAAAGGGTTTAAATATCATTAGCATAACTCCTCCTGCAAAATTACCAAGTGATCCTTGCAATGCCATTCCAATGGCTAGACCCATTGCTGCTAATAATGCAGCAAAGGAAGTAGTTTCAATCCCTAAGTTCCCCAAAATGGCAAGAACAAGTAATACTTTTAAAATCCAACCCAATAAATTAAGTAAGAATTTTTTAAGTCCTTCGTCATAGCCCTTTTTATCCATAAGACCATTGACAACCCTTAACATTTTCTTAATAAGCCAGGATCCAACAATCCATATAATAATAGCTCCAATAACTTTTAAGCCATATTCGCTACCCAATTCAATTAATCTATCAAGTATCTTTTGAACATCCATTTGTTTTGATTTTAAATTTATCATTCAAAAATATAATAGATAATAGAATAAATCCTACTTTTAATAAACTAAATAAGACGGATTAACCGGTAACCATTCTTAATTAAAAAACTAACCACTATGAATGTTTGTTTTATAATGTATCCTTGGGAAGAAATGGATCCAGACAATGATTCCACATTGGCGATGATTCATGAGTTCGTTAAGCGAGGTCACGGACTGGTAATTACAACACCAGCGAATCTTACTATACGTGACAGCGTGGCTTTTTCCTTTTCCAAAGTGATAAAGCGCAAGGACAAAATATCGAATTCGCTAAAATCTTTTCATGGTAAAGCCGAATTTTATGATGAGATGCTACCCCTGGCCGGATTTGATGTGATTATCTTAAGAAGCAATCCTCCTTTGGATATGATAATGCTAAATTTTTTAGATTCAGTAAAAGACGATGTATTTATAATGAATGATTTGGACGGCATACGTCGAGCTAATAATAAATTGTACACGGCAGTTTTCGAAGATGCTCAAAATGAAATTCTTCCTAGAACACATGTTACCAAAAATAAAGACTATTTAAAGAAAACTATTAAAGAAGGTCCAGATAAAATGATTTTAAAGCCATTAAACGGTTTTGGAGGGTCTGGGGTGATCCTGATTGAGAAACGTGCTATGCTAAGTATCAATTCTTTACTTGACTTCTATATTGATAATAATGATGGTACTTCCAATTATGTAATTTTACAAGAATACATTGAAGGTGCGGATCAAGGAGATGTGCGTATTTTAATGCTGAATGGGAAACCAATTGGTACCATGAGGCGTGTACCAGGGGAGGAAGATCATCGCTCCAATGTAAGTGCAGGTGGAACGGTTGAAAAGCATAGCCTTTCCCTTCAAGAAAAGGAACTTTGCAGACGTATTGGTCCCAAATTGGTAAAGGATGGTCTCTATTTTGTTGGAATTGATGTGATTGGAGGAATGCTTGTAGAAGTAAATGTAATGTCTCCTGGAGGGATTACTTATATTAATAAGGTCAATAAAACCAGACTTCAAGAGAAGATAATTGATTTTATCGAGGACAAGGTAGTGGAACGCGTAAATGCGTTTGAACGACGCCAAAAACTTCGCAGACATGTCGATGAAGCTTAAACCTAATTGTTCAATTTCTAGAATAATCTCTAATCGATAATAACATCCAATAAATAGAAAATCGTTTAAATAACATTATAGCTCATGAAAGACAATAACCGTTGGATAGTCATTGTAGGTTTAATTGGTAGCATATGTAGTATCGTATCTATTTTAATTTTTTTTAGTGAGAATAATCTATTAAACTTCCTATTGTATGGAGCATTAATAGCGGCAGGAGGTGTTATTGGGTATTTCATTAAAGAATTTTTGTTTCGACGAAACTCTTCAACGAATAAAGTTTTTAGAACATTGGATAATGCAAAGTATAACAAGAAGTTTTATACTTATTTTAATCATAAAATAAAAAATGCTAAACACGATATTTATATTACAGGTGAGGGATTTGAATGTAAAGATGAGACTGGGAAAAAGATTGCAAGGGAGTATATAAACGCGCATCGCGAAGCTTTGACTAACGGCGTTAGAATTATTAGACTACACAAACTAAGGCATTTGTTTCTGACGAATGGAATAATCATCAATTGGTCTTTAACAGAAAAGGAGACTATAGAGATGGAGGGGGCGCAAGTATTGAACCATCAGCTAACTCCCGGGTGTATGGTGTTGTATTTGAGCTTTCTGAATTTGATTTTAAGTATTTAGATAAAATAGAGAACCCGAACTCTTATATGAGAAAACAAATGCGCATAAATACTGAAAAAGAAAAAAGTCTTGAATACTATTTATATTTAGCAATTCCCGAAGGTGACATTTCACCAGACAAAGAATACCTTGAACTTATTATTAAGGTAGGAAAAACGGCCCAGTTACCGAAAGAGTATATCAAGTTTCTTGAGAGTTTCTTATAAAAACGGTTACACATATAATTAATTAAAAATTAAACCAATAATGATTCGTCTTTCCACGAATGAAATTATAAACAAGATAAACCGAGAGGAAATCTTCGAAACAGTCTCTGAAGACTACTCTTTTACAATTAAAATTGACAAATACGTTCCATATGTTTGCGGAGCAGTTCATGATGGACATCAATTCAGAAAAGAACTATGGGAGAATTGTTTGCATTCAGAATATGAACGTTGGTACGAGGAGGACCCTTGTACTAAGGAATTTGTTAAAAATCACTCCATACTTATTGCTGGATGTGATAGTCGTTTTGAATATGATTTAAACCGTGCCACGGATCAAGCCATTTTTGAAGATGCTTGGGGTAAAAAACTATGGAAAGAACCTTTGAACCCTACACAGCGGAAAAGAAGCATAGAAAAACATAATGCATTTTATAGGGTTGTTCACGCCTTAATTGAGAAATTGGAAACAAAATTTGGCGCTATTGTAGTTTATGATATGCATTCATACAATTGGAAACGATGGGACAGAGAAGTTCCGGTTATCAACCTAGGCACTACAAATATTGATAATGAAAAGTTTGGCGCTTATATTGAAGGTTGGAGACTATCATTAACTGGGCTAACAATCCCTGGAATTAAAGAAACTACAGCAAAAGTAAATGACACCTTTTTTGGAAATGGTTATTTCTTAAAATATATTACCAAAAACTTCAAAAATACCTTAGTTTTGGCGACTGAATTCAAGAAAATTTATTGCGATGAATTACATCAAGTAATTTATCCTGAAATAGTTTCGGCAATCGAAATGCAACTTCAGAAAAAAATAAGGGAGCATGCAATGGCATTTTACAATTCCCAAAAAACTGAGTAATGACATGCCCCCAAACCATCTTAGAAACGCATCCAAATCTGTTCAAAATTGATACTGATTTAAATCGATTGGTTCAAAAAATTGAACTTCTCAATTATATAAATCCGACCAATATTGAACAGGAGAAAAGAAATTTCTTTGCCTCAAAATACAACCTAAGCCCAAATTTCAAGTATCGGAAAATAGATTTTAATGCCTATAAATTACAACAGGCGTTATTTTCTCAGAATATTGACGCTGTAAGGGATGAGGACTCAAGAGCATTTTATAGAGATGTCATCTACGATTATTCTGGTCTAGTTCAATGTATTGAGACCATAGGGACTCGGAGAAAGTTTTACTATAATGCCTTAAAATCTTTTGGAACTCCCACACAGAAAGATGTGGAGAATGCACAATTTATATTGCATTTTGATGATACAGAGGTGAACCAGGAGATGTTTCCAGTATTCAATGCCCACGATGCAGTAGAATACTTTAAGGAATTTTCAAAACGCTATGATTTCAACCTTAACATAAAACTTTCAACGAAGCTTTCTGCGGCGGCAATGGTTTTAAATAACTCACAAACACTTTTACTAAAGAAAAATCATCGGTTTAGCGCCAATCAATTAAAAGTGCTTGCCAATCATGAGATTGGAGTGCATCTGGTTACTACTTTCAATGGTTTAGATCAGTCGCTTAAGATTTTCCATAATGGATTTCCGAATAATGTAGAGACTCAGGAAGGGCTTGCTGTGTATAGCGAATATATGAGTGGGTGTCTCACCTTATATCGCCTCAAAGAGCTTTCATATCGGGTAATTGCAGCCGATAGTCTTCACAAAGGATTCAATTTCTGTGATACTTTTGATCTTTTGCACAATCAATATAAATTGAATAGAGAGGAATCATATAATATTACCTTACGCGCGCATCGCGGTGGTGGCTTTACGAAGGATTATATGTATCTAACTGGATTAAAAAAAGTATATGATTACCATCAATCAGGAGGGAAGCTTGATTTGCTGTTAAAAGGTAAGGTATCGCTAGATAATGTTGATATTGTTTCTAAATGGAAAGAAGAAGGTCTAGCGGAAGAGATACGCTACGAAAATCGAGCCTTTGAAAAGAACGAAAATACAAACACAACGCTTGACTTTATTCTTAAAAGTCTAAAGTAATTACAAAAATTTCTTTTTAAGCTCCGGAGTTGGAATCATACAATTTTCTTGTCTTCCATACCACTTATATCGATTTCTAGCAATGAAATCGTAAATCCAATTACGAATAACGGCAGGAACAATCATAAAACCATAGAGCAGAGGGTATGCACCTGAGAGCTCTTTTGCAATCTTCAATGCTGCAGTTGATTTAACAGATACCGTATCTCCATTAACTAGAATTATAGAATCGGTTCGTGCCGTGTCAATTCTATGTTCGGTAACCATTACCATTCCAACAGCACTCTGCAAAGCAGTAAAGCGAAAGACATCATTTTTATCATTTTTAATAACGCGTTGCACGGTGCTATTGCACAAGTTACAAACACCGTCAAATAGGATTATTTTATGTTTCTTCTTTAAATTCACTGTCCTATACTTTCTCTAGTTCGGTAACACTTATATTAGTCGTAAACATACCATAATTAACAACAGCTTTATTTTTTTCTAAGGTATCAATTGTTCCAATAGCTCTTCCATCAATCATTCGTACTCGATCTCCAATCTTCAGGGTAACTTTTGGCTTTGGTGGGGCTTTCTTAGCTTCCGCTTTTTCCTTTTTCTTACGGACTCGTATTACTTCAACTTTTTTCTCTACTTCCTGTAATACCCTTCGCTCCTTGGCTTTAACAACTTTCTTAACTTTAGGAGTCAACTTTTTTCGTTTACTATTTTCCACCATCACCATCTTCATCAATTCATCCATCAGTTGTCTTTTCTCCTTGTTATTGAAGTATTTTTCTGAAAGCGTATCGAATTTCTTACCAAGACTTATCAACTTCTGATTGGCATCATATAATTCTTGAAAACTCTCTAATTTGTCCTGTACCTTCGAGTTTACCGCTTCCAGTTGCTTACTTTCTAGGCGTGCCTTTTTCTCCGAAGTTTCTAAAGACTCAGATGTTTTCCGAAGTTTAGACCGTTCCTTTTGAAGATTCGAAATCGTCTTATCAAAACGAATTTTACCACGCTCAATCTTCTTTTTTGATTTGTTTATTAGACTAAAAGGAATTCCATTTTTTTGGGCTACTTCAAACGTAAAAGAACTACCTGCTTCTCCCAAATGTAGCTTGTATAGAGGTTCTAAGGACCTACTGTCAAACTGCATATTGGCATTCACGGCATGAGGGAGTTCATTTGCAAGAAGTTTTAAGTTGGCATAATGAGTTGTGATTATACCAAAGGCTTCTCGTTCATAAAACACTTCCAAAAAAGTCTCTGCCAAAGCACCGCCGAGTTCAGGGTCACTTCCGGTACCAAATTCATCAATAAGAAAGAGGGTGTTCTTATTACATTTCTTTAAAAAGTGATTCATCATTTTTAAGCGATAGCTATAGGTGCTCAAATGGTTCTCAATAGATTGGTTATCACCAATATCGGTAAGTACACGATCAAAGAAACACAATTCACTTTGTGGCTCAACAGGAATTAACATTCCACTTTGCAGCATCACCTGCAACAGTCCAACGGTTTTAAGTGTGATACTTTTACCACCGGCATTTGGTCCAGATATGACTATTATACGGCCATCCGGTTTTAAGGTAATACTCTGAGGAAATGTTTTCTCTTTCCTTTTTTTATTGGCGACAAATAAAAGTGGATGAAACGCTTTGACCAGTAAAAGCCTTTTGGTTTTAGAGAGCAGGGGAAGCACTCCATTTATAACTATCGCGTGTTTTGTCTTAGCGTAAAGTGTATCGAATGTAATTAAATAGTCCTGATAACTTTCAATAAGGTCTCTATAGGGACGTATGTATTCTGTTAACGCTTTTAGAATTCGCTTAACTTCTTCTCGTTCTTCGTAGATTAAACTGCTAAGTTCATTTGTGAATTCTAAAGTTTCTTGCGGTTCAATATATACAATGCTTCCCGTTTTTGAATTCCCCAGAACTGCACCTCTAATCTTCTTACGATGCATTGCTTTAACCGCCAATACTCTACGATTATCAACAATTGTTTCTCTAATTTCATCTAAGTAATCAGCTTGGTGGTAGCGTGTTAACGCCTTGGTAAAAGAGGAATTAATTTGTCCCTTTACTGAATTTAGACGCCTTCTAATTGCAGCAAGATTTGAAGACGCATCGTCTTTAACTTCGCCATACTTATCAAATATTTTCTGAATAGCTTCAGAAACAAGGGGTGAGTAATTTACTTCTTCAGAAAAACTATTTAGATAAACATAAAACTCCTCGAACTTCTTAAAGAATCTTAAAAGTATTCTTGTAGTTTCAGAAACAGACACTATTCTTCGAAATCCAGAAGTCTCCAAAGTGCTATTCTCTATATCCAGCATTTGCAATTCTTTGAAAACAGGCTCGAAGCCGTGATTTGGGATTGCGTTATCACCATCAAAAGAACCAACAAATTCCTTGACACGATGAAGTTCAGGCGCAATTTCTTCAGGAGTTACAAAGGGAACAATAGAAAGCGCACGTTCCTTTCCAGGATCAGTAATACAGAAATCGGAGACCTGCTGTAAAACTGAAGGAAACTCTAAATCTTCCAACGTCTTTTTATCAATTCGAATCATAGCATTCCATAAAAAATCAATAATTTTACATCTGACATAACATTTAGTTACCAGCAAAAAAACGATACTTTTACATTAGCAAAAATAGTAATTCAAAGTACAAACGGTATAACAATGGATGTAAAAATAGCCCCTAGTTGGAAAGCGGCGTTAGCCAAGGAATTCGAGAAAGAGTATTTCAAAATACTAAGTCATTTTGTGAAAAACGAGTACAAAACTAAGACTTGCTATCCTCCAGGAAATCAAATATTTTCAGCCTTCAATCGCACACCCTTTGATAAAGTAAAGGTTGTTATTCTTGGACAGGATCCATATCATGGCCCTGGACAGGCCAATGGTTTGTGCTTTTCGGTAGTTGAAGGAATTTCAAAACCGCCTTCGCTCATTAATATTTTTAGGGAAATTCATACAGATTTGGGAACTCCAATTCCAGATAGCGGAGACTTAGAACCATGGGCCAATCAAGGAGTATTATTATTAAATGCAACATTGACGGTTAGAGCACATACAGCCGGGAGCCATCAAAAGAAGGGATGGGAACAATTTACAGATGCCGTTATTTCTAAACTTTCAGAGGAAAGAAATGGAATTGTGTTTTTATTATGGGGAGGATATGCTAAAAAGAAAGGTGCTAAAATTGACGGAACCAAGCATTTAATATTATCAAGTGGTCATCCATCACCATTAAGTGCAAATAGAGGGTACTGGTTTGGAAATAAACATTTTAGTTTATCGAATGAGTATTTAGAGGAGATAGGAAAGGAACCAATAAAATGGTGCTAATTGAAAAAGACAATAGGGGAGTTGAACTTCTATTCTTCTTCTGGTACCTCTGCTTCGGTAGCATCATTACAACTAAACTCTAATAAAAGAAAGTTGGTAAGGAGTAAGACCCCTAAAATGATTAAAAATATTGTCATAATACTTACTGTTTTATAGAATAAAGATGCAAGAATTTTTAAAGGGTTGCGTAATTAGATAATAAAAAATAAAAAAATATATAAGAGCTTGTTTTTCTGAAGTTTAGGTTTCGATCTAATATTAAAGCTGATTTTGAAAATAAGCCCCAATCGAATTATTTGTATGATATTTTAAGGAATTAATATTAACTCAATCTTTGATTTTTTTGTATTTTGTTAAGTACAAAGACTACTAAAGAATTATATTATGAAAACACTTTACTTTTTTACAATTCTCTTTTTACTAAATGCCTCCCTGAGTGGGCAAACGAATCAATATTTGCATTTCGATGGAGTAGATGATTATGTCTCATTGGAAGATGGAGGAGTTCTTTTAAATGGTGCTAATCAAGTATCATTGGCCGGTTGGTTTTATACGGACGAATTAATATACGGAGGTGGTATGATGGGAATTAGAGGAGGAGGAACAGGTGACTCAATCTACTTAATTCAATTATCCAATGGTATTATAGAATGTAGGTTAATTATTAATGGAGTTTTGTTTCAGGTTGTAGCACCAGCTGGAAGTATTGTGGCAGAGACTTGGCAGCACATTGCTTGGATATACAATGGAAGTGACATCGAATTATTTATTGACGGAGTTTCTATAGGTTCGACTAGTGCAAATGGCACCTTTGCGGGAGTGGATAAACCCTTTGCAATTGGTAAAAGTCTTAGTTCGGCTGGTAATTTTATTTTTAAAGGTAGGGTAGATGAAATATCAATGTGGAACACCGCCTTAAATCAAAGTGAAATACAAAATATGATTGCTAATGAATTGGCAGGAAATGAAGCTGGGCTGTTAGCATATTATAAGTTTAATCAAGGTATTCCGGGTGATGATAATACATTTATCACGCATTTATTTTCTGAAATAGGAGGGGAAGAAACAGATGCTTTATTAGTCAATTTTTCCTTAATGGGAGATACTTCTAATTTTGGGGGTGATTTGGAGCCAGGTTTTCAAACCATTAATTTTCCTGTAATTGGAAATAAAGTTATTTCGACTGCTCCTTTTGATTTAGAAGCTTATGCAAGCTCAGGTTTGCCTATATCATATATTATAGAGTCAGGTCCTGCATCGGTTGCAGGAAATACTGTTACATTATCTGGAACTGAAGGTGAAGTTATTATAAAGGCAAGTCAACCTGGAGATAGTACTTTTGATCCAGCGGAAGATGTTTTTTCTTCCTTCTTTGTTTTAGATGAAACACTAGTGTTACCAGTATTAACCATGTTAAATCCTACACCTGGAGATGTAATGGTTCCTTCATTAGGGCCAATACCTATTGCGTTAGAAGCTTCGATTGAATATCCAGATATCTTTTCCGTGGATGTTGTTGAGCTATCAATTAATGGTGACATTGTTACCTTAGCTAATCACGAAAATGGACGCTATACAGGCTGGTGGACACCCGTTCAGTATGGAAATCAAAATATTACATTAACGGGAACCAACAATTATGGATACTCTAGTATTGAAAATGTTTCTATATCTATCGTGAGTACAGCACAGAATGTTTCTGTTGAAGCAGCCACCGATGTTTGGCTTAATGCAGATATTGTTTATGAAGATGTAGAGGTAACACTTCCAAGTTATATGGGAGCCATTGATAGTATTATCGGAAATTTAATTATTGAATGTCCATCGGGAGGTTGTGATCCCTGGGACAGAGTTTCCAGTGTTCAGTTACAAGGACATGATGGTCAGTGGCACGAAATTATTCGATACCTTACTCCATATGGCGTTGCCTGTGATCACCAAGTTGATCTTACAGATTTTATGTCTTTACTACAGGGTACCGTAGTATTTAGATTTTCATTAGGAACTCAAGGAAATGGATTTTTATATAGCCTTAACTTAGATTATCAAGCCGGAACTCCAACATACAATTATTCTAGGGTTGATAATCTCTGGAATGACACTTATGCTTTTGGAGATTTGGGGAACCTTCAACCTTGCGAAGAATATGAAATTGATTATGATGATAATGTAGAATCTGCTAGAATAAAGATGGTTTCTACTGGACATGGATGGGGTAATTTAAATACAGGAAATGCGGCTGAATTCCATCATGATATTCACAATATCTGGGTGGATGGGGTAACTACTTTTGAACAAGATAATTGGTTGGATTGTGATCCTAATCCTGATGGTTGTCAACCACAAAATGGAACTTGGTTCTATGATAGGGCAGGTTGGTGTCCCGGGAGTATCGCTCCCTGGTTCGATTTTGATTTGCCAAGTATAGACACTTCGAGTAATATGCAACTAGACTATATATTTGACGAGGATTATGTTGATTATTGTCATCCTAACAATCCCGATTGTGAAACTGGAACTACTTGTTCAGATTGTAATGCTGGATTTAATCCTCACCTTATTGTGGCGAGTCATTTAATTTCATTTGGAAATGATCCAATCGGTGACAATGAAATAATTTTAGGTTATAACGACTTTGATACTTCTATGAACAGCGAGACTTACTTTACTGTATATCCAAACCCAACTACAGGAAAGTTTTTGGTAAATGCGCAAGACACATTATTAGATAAAATTTCTATTTATAATATGAATGGAAAGTTAATTAAAGAAATTGATGCAACCAATCAGGAAAATACACACGAAATAGATTTGTCATATATCGAGAATGGGATTTATTTTGTAAAAGTATCTAATGATTATGGGACGGTAACTAAGAAAATAATTAAGATGAATTAAGATTTTTTTGGCAATGCTATTAATTGGTGAGCTGGCACTTTTTTTAATATCAAGCTTAATTTTAATAATTGATTTTGAACCAAATTAACTTGTTCAATAGATAGCTGTTTTTGACTCCATTCAGTTAAGGACAGCCATTCTTGAACATCTTCTAGCTTTTGGCTATATCTATTAGCTATCATTTGATCTATAGATGGAATATTTTTAAAATCTGTGGTAGTAGTATTTATTATCTCGATAATTTTTTGTACACTTTCTGCGTCTTCTTCTAAAACCTCATTTCGAACCGTGATTACAAAACAGGGCCAAGGAGTTGGGCATTCACCGACCAAACGAAAAGTGCCATTATCCACTTGCGGCTTTGTCATAAACTTCTCCCACATAAAATAATCGCCTTCACCTTTTGGCAAGCTTTCTATTGCACCTTCAAGGTTATTGATTACCTCGAAGTCTAGATCCTTTTCAGCATCCCATCCATTGCTTTCGGCATTTACATACGCCATAAGATGTGATCCAGAGCCGTACCTGCTAATCGCAGCCTTCGTACCCCTTAAATCCTTTATCTTTTTATAATCCGAATTATTTGCAACATGAATTCCCCAAATTAATGGCGATTCAACAAATACTTGAACAATCTTGCATTCATTTCCATTTATGATATCACGCACAATTCCTTCGGTTAGAATGACCGCCATGTCGATCTCCTTATCTCTCAAGGCCTTACACATTTGACCTGTGCCACCAGAATAGTCCTTCCAACGTAAATTAATACCCTCATCGGTATACTCTTTATTTCGAAGGGTCAAATACCAAGGCAGGTTAAAATGTTCTGGCACTCCGCCGATTTTCAAGTTCTTCATGCTACTAAGCAACTTAGTGTATATTGTATTAATTTGTCTAGTGTTTCATTGGGTTTACTACTAAACGTTAAATTGGCTCTATTTGCCAAAATAGCATTCAATGATATTGCCCGATGTCCTAATAGTTTTGCCATCCCATAAATTCCGGAAGTCTCCATTTCCAGATTAGTTACTTTTCTTTCTTTATATTCGAAGGATCCAATTTTATCATTTAACTGCGAGTCCTGCAATCCAAGACGAAGTATCCTTCCTTGAGGTCCATAGAATCCAACATTTGTTGCCGTTATTCCTTTTATTATTCTCTCTGAAGAAAACAAATCGATCAATTGATCATCTGCATTAACCACGTAAGGCGATGATTTATCCATACTCCAGTTTGTATGTTTCATAAAGGCTTCTGAAAAATCGGTGTCCAAAAAAGAAACATTTTCGTAAAATCGAAGCAACGAATCAAATCCGATAGCTGCCTCACTTATCAACAAACTATCAATTGGAATATTTCCCTGGATCGCCCCAGAGGTTCCTATCCTAATTAAGTCTAGAGAGATCAACTTCTCTTTTATCGTTCGACTCTCAAAATCAACATTCACCAAGGCATCCAATTCATTGAAAACAATATCAATATTATCTGTACCTATTCCAGTAGAAATAACCGTAATTCTTTTTCCTTTATAAGTCCCTGTGTGGGTCTTAAATTCACGTCTGTGCCGCTTCACTTCTATTGTATCGAAGTATTTCGAAATATCTTCGACTCTATCTGGGTCCCCAACAGTAATAATCGTAGATGCGATATCTTCAGGCCTTAGATTTAAGTGATAAATACTTCCATCTGGATTTAGAATAAATTCACTTAATGCCAACGGTTTATTTAACAAAGCTTTCTTTCTATCCACCAACTCGTTTTGTTTTAAAGCCCTTATCCTGAAGAAATTTCATGATCCTATCTCGATAATCTCCTTGAATTATGATTTGCTCATTTTTAAAACTTCCACCAACACTCAGAAGTTGTTTTATTTCCCTTGCCAATTGTTTAAAATCTGAATCGACCCCTGTATAACCTTCGATAATGGTAATAGGTTTTCCTTTCCGCTTTTCATATTTGCAAATAAGCGGGTCTTCCTGCAACCAAAGAGAAGTATCTGCCTTTGTCACTGGCTCATCACCAGGTGTATGATCTGGAAATAAATTTTTAAGTTGATCTTGTAAATCCAATAAATATATCTTTAATGCTCTCCCAATTGAAGAGGGTAGCGGTCCGCTACTAAGTTTAATTCGATATTATGTTCTAAATAGGCTTTCAATCCGGCAATTACCCGAGTACTACTTGTCCATTAATTATTTCTTTATTAATCCAATTTCTACCAAACGTTGGTGTAAAAACTGTCCTGCTGTTATATCATCAAAAGCTTTAGGATTAGTATCATCTATACAGGCTTCAAGGCAATCTAACTTCATATCGCCACGAGGGTGCATAAAAAATGGGATCGAATAACGAGGGCTTCCCCATTGTTCTTTTGGAGGATTTATCACTCTATGAATGGTTGAGCGCAATTTATTATTAGTATGTCTTTCAAGCATATCACCTACATTTATCACCAATTCATCTTCTTCAGGAATAGCATCAATCCATTCTCCATCTTTCCGAAGGACTTGCAATCCACCAGAAGAAGCCCCCATCAACAATGTAATTAGATTAATATCACCATGAGCACCCGCTCGAACAGCTCCTTTAGGTTCTTCGGTAATAGGAGGGTAGTGAATAGGACGTAAAATACTATTCCCATTGGTTGCCCAATGATCAAAATAAAATTCATCTAAACCAATATAAAGGGCCAAAGCCCTGAGCACATAAATTCCTGTTTTTTCTAGCATTCTATACGCTTTCATTCCTGTTTCATTGAAATTGGAAAGCTCATTAACCATAACATTTTCAGGATATTCTTCATCCAAATTTGTATCGGCTTCGGACTCTTGCCCAAAGTGCCAAAACTCTTTTAAATCACCTTCTTTCTTACCCTTAGCATGTTCTTTTCCAAAGGACACATATCCCCTTTGACCACCTAAACCTTCTATCTCGTAGGCCTTTTTCGTTTCAACGGGTAGCGCAAAAAACGACTTAACTTCTTTATATAGGCCACCCACCAGATCATCACTCAAAAAGTGATTCTTTAAAGACACAAAACCTATTTCTTCATATGCCCGTCCAATTTCGCTAGCGAATTTCTGTTTTCTATTTGGATTATCCGAAAGGAAATCGGCTAGATCAACACTTGGTATATTGTTCATAACGATTCATTTTAATATTACAAATATACCAAAATATGGTCGTTTTTACTTAGCTTAAAAAAACTGTTTAATTACTTTGTCACACTGGGTTTTTTTCTAATTTTGAATTTAGTAAATCAAGTATATGAAATCCCAAACAGCTTCTGACATCCATTTCGATTATAGCAATCATAAATTGGACGATAATACTCTCATTTCCTTATACAAAGCAATGCTCAAGCCTCGTCTTATTGAGGAAAAGATGTTGATTCTTCTTCGTCAGGGAAAAATATCCAAATGGTTTAGTGGAATAGGCCAAGAGGCCATTTCAATTGGTGTTACTTCCGTCCTAGATAAAGATGAATACATCTTGCCTATGCATAGAAACTTGGGAGTTTTTACTACCAGAGAGATTCCACTCTACCGGCTGTTTTCGCAATGGCAGGGAAAGGCAAATGGTTTTACTAAAGGTCGAGATCGTAGTTTTCATTTCGGCACTCAAGAATTTAATATCATCGGGATGATTTCTCATCTCGGTCCTCAATTTGGAGTTGCAGATGGAATAGCACTTGCAAACAAATTAAAAAATAACAATAAAGTATGTGCAGTTTTCACGGGTGAAGGTGGTACAAGTGAAGGAGATATTCATGAGGCTCTTAACGTGGCATCGGTTTGGCAATTACCAGTACTTTTTTGTATTGAGAACAATGGCTACGGACTTTCTACACCTACTAAGGAACAATATAACTGTGAGAACTTAGCAGATCGTGGTAAGGGTTATGGAATGGAAGCTCACATCATAGACGGGAACAATGTACTTGAGGTATATTCTAAAGTGAAAGAGCTCAAGGAAAGTATGCATAAGAATCCACGACCAGTTCTTTTAGAATTCAAGACCTTTAGAATGCGAGGACACGAGGAGGCGAGTGGTACCAAGTATGTACCAAAGGAACTTATTGAAGAATGGGCGGCTAAGGATCCTCTAGTAAATTTTGAAAATTATTTACTTTCGGAAGGAATACTTTCTGAAAAGAAAATCGAGACTTATAAGCTTGAAATAAAAAATGAAATTGATAAGAACCTAGACATAGCTTTTTCTGAGCCTACAATAATTCCAAATGAAACCACTGAATTAAATGATGTATTTAAGGAGTTTGACTATCAAGAAGTTAATCCAGTTAACAATTCTGAAGAGCTTCGCCTCATTGATGCTATTTCACTTGGATTAAAACAATCAATGGAGCGCCATAAGAACCTCATAATTATGGGGCAAGATGTGGCGGAATATGGCGGTGTATTTAAGGCTACAGAAGGATTTGTAAAAGCCTTTGGAAAGGATCGTGTTAGAAATACTCCCATCTGTGAATCTGCTATTGTTTCTGCTGCCATGGGCCTCTCTATTAACGGTTTCAAAGCGGTAATGGAGATGCAATTTTCTGACTTCGCAACTTCTGGTTTTAACCCTATTATTAACTATTTAGCTAAATCACACTATCGTTGGGCAGAGAACGCAGATGTTGTGGTGAGAATGCCCTGTGGTGGTGGTGTAGCGGCTGGGCCTTTTCATAGTCAAACGAATGAAGCGTGGTTTACACATACCCCTGGGCTGAAAGTAGTTTATCCTGCATTTCCGTATGATGCCAAAGGTCTCTTGGCTACTGCAATTGAAGACCCAAACCCTGTACTCTTTTTTGAACACAAGGCTTTGTATCGCAGTATTCGGGAAGATGTACCAACAGATTATTACACTTTACCCTTGGGTAAAGCGGCAGTCTTAAAAGAAGGAAAAGATGTCACTATTATAACCTATGGCGCTGGTGTTCATTGGGCATTAAATACATTAGATGAATTGGAGGGTATATCTGCTGATTTACTTGATCTACGAACGTTAGCCCCTTTAGATACGGATGCTATTTATGATTCCGTAAAAAAGACTGGAAAGGTTATTATATTGCAGGAAGACTCTATGTTTGGTGGGATTGCATCAGATATTTCGGCGCTTATTTCTGAAAACTGTTTCGAGCAATTAGACGCGCCAATTAAAAGAGTTGCTAGTATGGAGACACCTATACCATTCGTGGCTCAATTGGAAGCACAATACCTTCCGAGGAATAAATTTAAACATGCTTTATCTCAATTATTAGCCTATTAGCACTTTGAGTTAAATTTTAGCCAATTATTTCCATACGATCGATGGTTAGAATAATTTTGGCATTAAATTCGATTGCAATAAAAATGAATCGAACTTCTTTAGTTTATCATTGACCTTACTTATATGCTCAAGCTACATTCGGAATATTATTTTATTATTGCTATCTTTAGTAAATATAGATGTTATCTATATAAACAAACAACCTTATAATCATATGAAAAAATTATCGTTAATGATCGTTGCGGTGGTGCTCCTATTTGCTTGTGCAGTGCCAAAAACGGTACAAGAATCAAAAAAAATCCTAAAGGGCTATTGGACGTTGGATGAAATTTCATACAGCGAGGCAGGGACCTTTACTGTAACTATATTTAATGACACTTCTAGAGAGTGTTTTGAAGGAACTACTTGGCGTTTTATTCCTAATAACAATTCAGGAGTTTATACCGTCAACAACGGAAATTGTCCCACTGGCGACCGAGATTTTATTTTTTCGATTCAAGAAATGAATAAAGAAACGGGCTTATATGATTTTCTGCTAAAACCGACGAGTGCAAAACATAAATCTGAGGACAACAAAGGGTTTCGAGTTAGATTAGCCCAATTAAATGACAACTCAATGCGATGGGAACAAACCGTTAGTCTTGATGGCAAGCCTTTTAAAATAACAATGAAATTTTCTAAAACCGAATAAGCATGAGATCTTTTTTTAAATATATATCAATAGTAAGTTTAGCTTTTACAATCGTTCTCGCTCTTGGAAGCTGTGAGGCTACAAAAAATGCTAATAACAAGCAAAAGGGTGCGGTAATTGGAGCTGCTGGTGGTGCAGTTTTAGGTGCTATCATTGGAAATAACGTAGGTAAAGGCGGAAACGGAGAGCTAGGAGCCGTTATAGGTGGAGTCGTTGGAGGTACAGTTGGTGTTATTATCGGAAATAAAATGGACAAACAGGCTCAGAAGATTGAGGAAGAGATTCCTGGTGCCGTTGTCGAGCGTGTGGATGATGGAATTGTAATTACATTCGACGAAAATAGCGGCGTTTACTTTGATACGGCCAAATACAATATTAATTCTGCCTCTAAAGCAAATTTGGACAAGCTTTCTGGAATCTTGATTGAATATCCCGATACCAATGTATTGGTAGTTGGACACACAGACAGTGTTGGTTCGGACACTTCAAATATGCTATTATCTGAGAGAAGGGCAAAATCGGTTACTTCCTATTTTACTGAAACTAAGAGACTAAGTGCAGGTCGTTTCACAACTAATTGGTATGGTGAACAAACACCAGTCGCAGACAACACTACAGCTGAGGGTAGAGCTAAGAACAGAAGGGTTAATATTGCCATTGTTCCTAATGAAAAAATGAAAGAAGACGCAAAAAACGAATCGGGAGGAAACTAATTTTCCCTAAGCCTAAAAACCCGAAATGCGTTCATTTCGGGTTTTTTTGTCAATAATTTGCACGTACTTTAAGTTATGGCTAGGCTGAAAAAATATGACGTATTGATTATTGGTGGGGGACTGGCCGGACTCACATGCGTCCTACACCTCCAACAAAGCGATTGCAAAGTTCTTTTAATTGAAAAGCAGAAATATCCGCATCACAAAGTATGTGGAGAATATGTGAACTTCCTACGATTTAGTGGATAAATAGTTAAGGGTAATCATGCTGTATTTTTCATTTTTAATAATTCTTGTTCAAATTGTTTAGGTGATTTATAATTTAATGTTGAGTGCTTTCTGTATTTATTATACCAAGTTTCTATATATTCAAATACAACTAAAGCTACATGCTCTTTAGTTTTAAACTTATGTTGGTATATGCATTCTGTTTTTAAAGTACCGAAGAAAGATTCAGCTACTGCATTATCCCAACAATCACCTTTTCTGCTCATGCTTCTAATAATATTTCCATTGGCTTCTAATAGAACTTAGCTTTTATCTGTTATTAGTCTTTGTGGATATACAATAAAAGAATGGTTTTTAAATAGGAAAAGCCCTACAAATAAGGCTTTGGCTCGAGCCCAAGAGGGGTCGAATTACAAGTTAAGTCTCTGGCACTAAGAGAAATGCGGTTCGATATAGAGCTAATAGGGGGGGCTATAGACCATTGAGAAATGGAGAGGCTTTTTTTGTTTTCTAAAGAAACTATTATATTGCCTTAAATAAGAAACTTATGAAAAATTTATTTTTTATAGCAATTACAACTTTACTAATATTTTCAGCTTGTAAAAGCAAAGGAGGAGGAGCTGTATCTGATACTAGCTGTAATTCTTGTGAAGATGCTTTAATTAGAAATTATGGCGACCCCGCCTTAGACGGATGTGGATGGATTGTGGAGGCTTCCTCAACAATTTATATGCCTAAAAATTTACTTCCCGAATTTTATGTCGATAATTTAAAAGTTAGAATTAAATATGAGGTCTTAGAGCGAGTTAATTGTGGATTACTTAAAGATGCACACCTTTCTATTTTTATAGAAGAAATTTACAAGAAATAATATTAAAATCTTTATGAAAATTAAAAACCCTTTTCAACTATGAAAAGGGTTTTTTTAATGTACCGCGTTAGTACGTTTATCTTATAATTAATTGTTTGACTATTTTATTCTGTACTCCTTCAATAATTACAAAGTAATTTGATTCAGACAGCTCCGAAACATCAATCGTTTGTTCAATCCCCATTTCTTTTAGATCAACGAATTTAATAAACTTTCCAATCATATCGTAAATTGAAATCGATTGCAATTCTAAATTTTCAGGATTGCTTAAATATAAAGTTTCAACTGCTGGGTTAGGATATAAAATAAGACTAGATAATATCGAATTATCCGCCAATCCTAAACTCTCATCAACTGTAATTTCAAAAGAACAAGAAAGTACACTTCCATCATTTAATAAGGCTGAAAGAGTAATTTCATGTACACCTATAGGTAATTGGGTTCCAGCAGAAGGGCTTTGATGAGATGCAGCCAAAATGACATTGCAAATATCTGTGTCAACACTTATATCATCTTGATAATCCAAAAGTTCGTAAAAGTCCCCCGCTGGAACATCTACAGCAAAATCATTAGGACAAGTAATCACAGCTGCTGTGCCGTCTATAACCTCTACGTATGATATACAGGTGCTAGTTAACCCATCGGTATCTGTAACTGTTAATGTCACACTATTTATACCAACGTCATCACAATCGAAAGTGTCAATATCAATGGACATGGAAACTATTCCATCATTGTCATAACTTCCTCCTTCAACATCATCTAAAATGATAGAAGCCTCTCCAGTAGTATCCAATGTTACAATATGTGTTTTACATACCGCAACTGGTGGGTTTAAACTCCCTTCTTCATCTAAACAATTTCCAGTAGCGTTAATGTTATTTAGAATCACAGCAGTTGGTTGTGGACCGAATCCAAGATTAAAATTGATTCCATTTGCAAGGTGACAGTAACTCATTAAAGTTCCACCAGCAGGAGGGTTTCCAGGTAAAGGACATCCACCTTCGGTAAATCCAGAACAACTATCAATAGCAGTATCGTCTCCATTCCAAACACAGGCATGAGTATGCCTTGAACCCATAAGATGACCCATTTCATGGGTGACAACCATTACATTCCATGAGTACGTTGGAACATTCGGAACATTTGTTCCACTTAATCCTGAATAACATAAACTTCTGTCAGAATTTGGAGGACAAATCCCCGAAAAACCATCAGCTATTCCGCCATATTCCTGCATCTCAATTAAATGCCCTAAGTCCGCATTTAAAAATCCTGTTTGTACTTGAAATTTACTTAATTGACTCCCGGAGTTAGCTCCGTCATAAGGATCTGGATTGACCCATATCAACATATTTGATGTTCGTATCAATATACCATCGTTTGCATACAGTACATAACTCTGTACAAAAACACTAGTTACAAAAGCAACTGTATTAGCAAGGTTTCCGCTAAATACATTATAAACACTTTGACCAGCTTCAATATAAAGGTCTATTTCATCTCCAGGATCCTGTGCGCTTGGAGGTGATAATTGTTCTGTGGTATAACCTACACCATCATCTACAGTTGAACAAATAAATTCATTATTAACCTTTAAATCACTATCCTTATAAATAATATGATCGGTGTCGGAATTTTTAAGTTTACCTATAGTAAAATTACCCTCATCGTTAGCAATAAATCCAGTAACCTGGGATTCGAAAACACTTATTGAAACAAGTGAGTTATCATCTCCTGCTATAATACCACGATAGTGTTTTCCAAAGTCTACTTCATTTGTGATATCCTGTCCAGTATCAAGAACCGCTTTGAAATCAGGAGAAAAAACAGTTACTTGAACTAAATCAAGAGCAACAGTTTCACCATTAGATTTAAAGGGAATACTAAGATTAATTTGTTTAGGATTTTGATCTAAAAGTTCATTGACCATTGCTTGGTCAATTGTAAAAATAACGCCATCCTTTACAGTTTCTGAATAATCTGTTAGAGCGTTTTTAGTTTGCGGGTTAAAGATTTCAAAAGATTGAAATTCGCCAGAAATAACTTTTGCAGCAGCAATAGCATTGGAGACTTTGTCTGGTCTATTTCCCTGTGCCAATGTTAAAAATGGCAGGAGTAGAAGTAAAAAAATAATTTTTTTCATGAGCTTTTTTTTTTAGGATTATATATCCGCAAAGACTAATAACAGATAAATTATTAGTATCTTTAAGAAAATCTAAGGTATGAATATTTATCGTTAGTGTCCGATTAAAATTTGTTTTTTCGATAAAATTGATGATTGCCCCAGTAAATAAATAGGTTGTTATTTTTTGCATTCTCAATAGCAAGGGGTCTATTTCAAAATTAAGGATAGTTGTTTATCTGGAGGTTTTGTGGTGAGTTCCTTCCACTGTTTGCTTGGGTTTTCTAAGAATTTAAACAAATCGATATAAGTCATTAAAATGGAATCGTATCATAGATACCATATTGGAATATGCCCATCTTCGTTTGGTTTTTCGCTGTATTATAAGCATAAGCAGTTGTATAATAAGTCCACACCATATCTGTATTTCAATAGCATTTTGATTGTCGCCTAAGAAGTATTTGAGAGGGAAGTTTTGTTTAAGGCGTTTGAACTTTGTCTCTATCTGCCATCTGTGTTTGTAAATAGCCGCGATTTTATCGGGTTCTAAATCAAAGTGATTGGTAATGAACTCATACACTTTTTCTTTTTTACTATCCCAATAGGCAATGCGCCTTAATTCAATGGTTTTGTCTTTTTTTTGAACATAAATACGTTCATCTTTCAACACCGCATCACTTGTGGTATCGGACAGATCAAATTCTTCGATACTTGTATAAACTGCATTATCCTTTTGTCTGGTTACAAAATAGATGTTGTCTTTAGTCCATTGAAAGTATTGTAAGTAGTCATTATATGCCTTATCAAAAGCAACAAAAGAACCTTTCTCTAAGTTTAAGTCTTTTAAAAAAGTATGGTCGTGGGTAGCAGCACTACTAAAACGGACAAGACAAGGTACATCTTCCAGAGCATTAATCATTGTGTGCATCTTGATGCTACCTTTCTTCTTCCCGTTGATGGGGTTACTCAGACAAGGTGCTTCGTTTTGGAAAGTACTTTAAGTTTAAATGCCCTATCCTACCTTCACAAGCCAGTAATATTGTAGATAGTTCTCGCAAAGAACTCACTCCGCTCAAGGTGGCATAGAGCATCGTTACAGATGATCGTAGGTTTTAAAACGCTTGTAGTACCTGTCACTATTATATCGAGATGCTGTCCGAGTAATAATAGCAGGAGAAAGTAATTTTAAAAGTTGTAGCTTTGTTCCAAAATATTGTTGCTACTATTATTCTCTAACAAACAGTGAGTTATGTCTTTTAAACCTATGTAAAACACTTAATCTATCAATGTATTTAGCATAGATCTTGTTTAAAACAGCAGTTATTTAGAACAAAGCCTAGATTTTTAAATGCATTACAAGCATATTGCACTCCTCTATCTGAATGAAATATTAATTTTCAGTAATTGGTCTATTATTAATTGCCATTCTGTAAGCTCTAATAGAAGTATCTCTGGCTGATAGATTAGTGCTAAGTGACCAACCAATGACTTGTCGGTCACATAAATCAATAATCACAGTCAAATACAATCAGCCTTTGCTTGTTTTGACATATGTAATATCTGAAACCCAAACTTGTCCAATATAATGCGTATTAAAGTTTCGCTTCAATTTGTTTTCTACAATTGGATATTTATGATTACTATCTGTTGTTGCTTTATACTTTCTTTTAACAATACTTTTCAAATTATGTTTCCTCATTAAGTTTGAAACTCGTTTTTTAGAAACAGTAACTCCTTTTTCTAATAACTAAGCATGTATTCTTGGACTTCTATACGTTTTTTTACTTATGCCAAATATTTTCTTAATCTCTTTCAACAAATACCTATTATACAATGTTCGCTTTGATATCGGTCTTGTTAATGAACTGTAATAACTACTTGAACTTATATTTAAAACTCTGGACATTCTTTCAACAGTATACATCTTTTTACTGTTAATAAATTGGATCGCCATTTATATAATAAGGTTGGACGAATACCAAGTTCTTCTGCTACTTGTTTTACACTCTCTCGTGCATAACTCAATTCTATAGCTTTTAATTTAAATTCTTTACTGTAATATTTTCGATCTCTTGTCATGGTGTTAAAGTATTTGTTTTTTTACAAATAAATCAATCTTAACTTATTCTCCTCACAAAGGTAGGAACATCACTATTGAGAAAATTGAAGTTTTGAACAGTTTTATTGACCTTAAGATAGTGTTATAATTATTTTTGTAACTTTATCGGACACTAATGATTGCAAATGTTAAAATTGTAACTTAACTTTATCCTACCTTGGTAAACTTTAGTTTGACTACATACATTGGAACGCGAAATTATGATCAATGGTTAGGAAGATGGAGTAATATTGACCCGTTAGCTGAATTTATGAGAAATCAGTCACCATATAATTATGCTTTTGATAATCCAATTTTCTTTATTGATCCTGATGGGATGGAGCCTGAAGGTAATTCTGCTAATAGTGGTGGTGGTTCAGGAGGAGGTTCTGTAATGAGTAAACTTATTACGGGCCAAGAAATTACTCAAGATGATGTAGCTAATAGCGCTTTTGGTTCTAGGAATTTCAACATTCAGATTTGACGACCCCAGACGCAGGAAATTATACAAAGGAAGTAGAAGAAGGTGAAAGTGTCTTTGCTAAAATTGGGGCAAATTTTGCAAAAAAAGATTTGAGTTTGGATGGAAGTGGTGATACAGGAGGTGAAAATGGTGATGGAGAGTGCTGTGGAGATAATCCAAATGGACCCAAGGCTTCTTTCTATGGTTCCGATGTTAAATGACCAAAACCCTATTGATATGACGCTAATGGCAGATCGAAAAATCAATTGTGGTAAACGCTTTAGATTAAAAAATAGATTCTCTTTCAAAAGAAATATCCTTGGCACATAATAATAGTGTGTTAATGAAAGCCTTGACCGATATGGATATGGTAAATCCAAGTAAAATGAGTGATGGAGGAGTTGGGGCAATTATGTTCCAATCGCAGGAAGCGGCGAAATATGAAAGGGATAGTGTTAACAATGTTAAGAAACGGCAAAAACTAAATAATAAAAGAGATTCTATACAAAAGACTCGTTCAAATAATTAAGAAGACGGTATGAATAAAATAATTGGGTTAATGATGATATTGGTTATACAGAGCTGTAGTCAAAACATAAGTGATAATGTAATGTTAATAAATCAAATAGATTCCATAGATAATAGTGAAACTATTTATGAAGTCCTAGTTGACTCCTTAGGAATTGTTAAAGATACATTGTCAACACAAAGAAATAAAGTAAATAAGAGTGAAGCTATTGTTTTTAGTGAAAAGATAGTTCAAAGAGATAAAGGATATTTAAAATCTACAAACTATTATAGAGGTGAAAATAACTTATTCTACTCGAAGAGTGAATCTTCTGAATTAGGATTATTGTCGACGACCGAATTTTGGGAAAAAGATAATGAAATAGTAAAAGGACGATATATTGCATTTAGAGATAAAAAAGGTAGGGATACAATTATCGTAGATTACGAACATTTTTATAATGAAAATGGTTTTAAGAGAAAATCAGTATTGGTTTCAAGGTATATAAATGAAGAAATGATTGGAAATTGGACAGAACGACTCTATAACGATCAAAAGGAGCTAACCTCTGAAATTTTCATGGAAAGTGCTGACACTTTATCAGTAACTAAATATAATTATTCAAAAGGTTTACTAAAAAAGAAGACAATTGAAAATTATAAAAACAGTTTTTTAATAATTTTTGATTATGATGAAAAGGGGTTTGTTCTTAGTAAGACAGTTTTTAAAAATCAAATGGACTCACTTGTCAAGAACAGTGAGACTCGGTACAGCGCAAATAAAAAAGGTGAAATAATAAAAAGTGTTGAAACACAATTTCTATTAAATCATAAAAAATATACAGAATTCAAATATGATTAGGGGCTCCCTATGTCAGATGAGAATGAGAAACAACATAAAATGAAGAATAGGAATTAAGGGAGAAGTACTGATGATTTTACGAATAAAAATTAGAAAAAAGGATAAACTATAAGTATCTGATAGATAGTCGTTCGCGATAAAGATTACTATCCATTTGGTCTTAAACAAAAAGGATACAATAGCATCCAACAAGGAGGAAATGATCTAGCTCAGAACTGGAAGTTTGGTTGAAATGAGTATAGCGAAGAACTTGGGCTTGATTGGTATGATATCTCAGCACGAAATTACGACCCTGCCATTGGACGTTGAATGAATCTTGACCCACTTGCCGAAGGTATGAGAAGGCACTCTCCTTATAACTACGCTTTTGATAATCCAATTTTCTTTATTGATCCTGATGGGATGGAGCCTGAAGGTAATTCTGCTAATAGTAATGGTGGTTCAGGAGGAGAAAAGGAAAAATGAACAACATATAATATTGCAGCAAAAGCAAGTTTTGGTTTTGGCGATGTCAATACCTGTGTTATCTTTAGAAAAAATTAAAGCCCTATGACTTCGGAAGAAATTTTCATCCAATTGGTTCCTATTATTTCTTTATATCTACCTGAAGATGTTTCGGTGGAAGCCATAAAACACGAAAGTGATTTAACAGCTGAATTAAATATCAATTCTGCTCACTTGGTTGATGTTGTTTAGGACGTAGAAGACACTTTTAATATTGCTTTTGCCAACGAGGACATGGAACAGCTCCATACCGTAAATGATGACATTGAGATCATTCAGGACAAATTAAATCAAAAAACTTAATGTTTACGATAAATTTATCGAAAATTTCACCCAAGATACTTGCGGTTAAACTTAGTGTGATTGGCGAACGAACTGTTCGAAACAAGCATCCATGGATTTTTGAAGACAGCATCGAAAAAGTCAATAAAGAAGGTGCTTCGGGTGATATTGCGATCATTTTTAGTCATACAAAAAACAAGCCGATTGGAGTTGGCTTATACGATCCTGATTCGCCTATTCGAATTAAGATGCTCCATAGCGGAGGAGGAAAAAAGCTTGGTCAGATATTTTTTTCAGAAAGGATAAAATTGGCCTTTGCGCTACGGGCCGAGTTACTCAAAACCGAGACAAATAGTTATAGATTATTGTTTGGAGAAAACGATGGTTTTCCTGGTTTTATTGCAGATATCTATGCAGATGTACTGGTGGTAAAATTATACTCAGCCATTTGGTTTCCATATTTAGAGACTATTTTGAAGTTGTTAATTGAGGTCACTTCTTCTCAATGTGTTGTACTTCGATTGAGTAGAAATCTACAGATGAAGAATGCCTTCGATCTTAAAGATGGACAAGTTTTATATGGAAATCTTCTAAATGAGATAGTCGAATTTGTAGAACACGGAGTGAAATTTTCTGCCAACGTTATAAAAGGGCATAAAACCGGTTATTTTCTGGATCACAGGGCTAATCGGAAACGAGTAGGTGAGTTGTCTGCTGGAAAACGAGTTCTGGATGTGTTTTCCTATGCAGGCGGGTTTTCAGTACACGCTTTAGCTAATGGAGCGACAGAAGTTACAAGCTTAGATATTAGCAAACAGGCGTTGGAAGTGGCAGTGCTTAATGGCAAGTTAAATAAGTATCTAGGGCTACATAAGACAATTGCCGGTGATGCCTTCGAAATACTAAAAAAGATGATTCGGGAGGGAAGGACTTTTGAAATCGTGGTAATTGATCCTCCAAGCTTTACCAAAAGCAAAAAGGAAATTGAAATCGCTAAAAAGAAATACACCGAACTTGCAGGGCTGGGGGTTCAACTAACAAGTAAAGGAGGGATATTAGTATTGGCTTCTTGTTCTTCAAGGATCACGGCCGATGTGTTCTTTCAGGTAAATAAAACTGCATTAAAAGGCCAACCGAGAATATTTTCTGTGAGTCAAACGACTGGACATGATATTGATCATCCCATTAGTTTTCCAGAGGGAGCCTATTTGAAATGTGGCTATTATATAATTAATTAGACTATCAAATTTACATTACTTTTTTGAAATCCTATTTCTATAAAGAAAAATTAATGTAGGTTTGTATTGACGTTGACATACAACCTATGTGTCGGCTTTTTTAGAAATAAGAGTAAAAATTACTATGTCATTACCCGAAATTTTCGGATACCTATGTGCGTTTGTCATTGGAATTTCCCTTGGATTAGTGGGAGGCGGCGGCTCTATTTTAGCAGTACCTGTTTTAGCATATTTATTTTCTGTTAACGAAAAAGTTGCAACGGCTTACTCATTATTTATTGTAGGTACAAGCGCTTTGGTTGGAGGGATAAGACAACATCTAAAAGGGTATGTAAATTGGCGCACAGCCATTGTATTTGGAATTCCAGCTATTATTAGTGTTGCAGTGGTTAGACACTTTGTTGTTCCTGCACTACCGGATATTTTGTTTACTGTTAACGAATTTGACGTTACACGAAGAATGGGAATGTTTGGACTGTTCGCGAGTTTAATGATTCCTGCCGGGCTTTCTATGATCAAAGAAAGGAGGAACGGTACAAATACTGTTGCAAAAATAGGCTATAGTTATTTCCTTATTGTAACTGAAGGACTCGTTGTTGGAGCAATAACCGGTCTCATAGGAGCTGGAGGAGGCTTTCTAATTATACCAGCATTAGTATTATTGATGGGAGTCAGTATGAAAGTGGCAGTAGGTACTTCACTGATTATTGTTGCTTTTAAATCTCTTATAGGCTTTTTTTTAGGAGATGTAATGACGATGGAAATAGATTGGGAATTCTTAGCCTTATTTACTGGACTTTCTTTAGTTGGAATATTTATAGGTAGTTATTTAAGCAATTTTATAAATGATACTAAGCTAAAGAGATATTTCGGTTATTTCATATTTATAATGGCCATCTTCATATTTTATATTGAATTCTTCGTACAATAGCTCCCATTTCTTAGCTCTTTTTTGGTTCGATCTAGATAGAATTAAAGTGTTAAAAATGAACCTATTGTTTTAATTTTTTTATAAAAAGTATTTCTGCAAAAGAATAGTTTGCTACTTTTAAACAAAATTCAGTATCATGGCACAGACAAATCTCACAAAAAAGCATGCCGATTTTCAAGACCGTTATCGTAGACCTTCAAACTTTAGAAGTATCGTAAAAAACGAACGTTTTAATATTTCGGGAGACGGAGAAGTCATTTTGAGTAAAGAGAAATCTGAACCGAAGGAATAACTTATTATCCGATTCCAAGGTACAGCTTCAAATTAGTAGCCTAGTTTTAGTGTGCCTGCATCTTATCTTTTCGCTTTTGTAATTGCCTTTTTAAATTATCTGTTGCCGCAGCTATTGACGCTTCAAAACTACCTAAGGAGGATTCTGCAAACAAGGTAGGGCCAGGAGTGTTAATTCGAACACTGCAAATACTTCCAGAACTAGCGCCGCTTGTATTCTCTTTTTTTAAGTAAACATCAGAGCTTACCATAAAATCATATTTGTCTTGTAGTTTAGAAAGCTTTTCTGCTGCAAGAATCTCCAGACGATTACTCGCCTTGACATTGTGGTATTCGAAATTTATATTCATAATGTTAAGTTAGATACGTGAATTAAAGGTACGACAGTCAATGGGCTAAGCCAAATTTTTAGTACTATTTTGTGAAACCTTTTTACCGATGCTATTGAGTTCATTTTGTATATCCCAAAATGCAGTAAAATATCTTTTTAGTCCCCGAATTAAATCCAAAAACTAGAAATTAGTTGTTTAGAGATTAGGGAAGGAGTATTGTAATATTTACCATATTCCGCTCCTTGGCGTCGTGAATGTAAATATCGAAGTCTGAAGCATTGATGTAGTCTTTCCTAATAACACATCTGCTGTTTTGCTAAAGGCAAACTTTGTGCTACGGCCAAATGCATCGTTAGAAAAGCGATAAATACTATATACAGTCCTTTCATAATGTATGGTTTGTCCCTTCAGTAGAGTTAAATACTAAATTATACCATTCAAAATTAATGCCGTTATCGACTTCTTTTTAAATATAATAGAATTAGAATAGATATTCCTGCACAAACTGAAAAACCAATGAATATTGGAAGGGCAGATTCTGAAATATAGCGACCAATTGTAATACTTATTGGAACTGCCATAAGTGTCGATATCAATCCTGTGATGGCGGCTGCAATTCCGGCGATATGACCTACGGGTTCCATCGCGAGAGCGCGTAAGTTTCCGAAGAGAAATCCAATAAAGAAAAATTGCAAACCGAAGAATAACAATAAAACCCATAGTGGTGGGTTCGCACCAGAATTGAATAAAATTACATACATTACAGAAACAGCAAAGAAGCCAAATAGAGAATTGGTTATAAGCTTTTCCATGCCGTATTTTAGCACCATTGTACCATTCATAAAAATGGCGGCACCAATAGCAATAGCCAGACCTGCAAAGATATATGGGAACTCATCCTTTAGCCCATATTGCTCTTGAAATATCTGTTGAGAAGCACTTAAATACACCAAAAAAGAGCCCACTACGAAACCCGAAATGAGTGTATAGCCTAAGGTTTTTTCATAACGTACAGATTCGTTGAATCCACTTAGAATTCTACTTATCGAAAAGGGAATCTGATTTTCGACGGCAAGTGTTTCTCTTTGACGCAACCAAAACCATAGCGCGACAAAGAGGCTGATTACCACCTGAATATAGAAAATTCCTTGCCAGTTGTATAAATCCAAAACCAATTTACCCATAGCAGGGGCGATCACAGGAATTAGAATAAAAACCACGGTTACAAACGACATAATACGCGCCATATGATCACCATTGTACAAATCACGAATAATAGCAATACAAACGGTTCGAGGTGCCGAAAGCCCAATGCCTTGTAAGATTCTACCGGCTACCATCATCTCCAAGCTTTCAGAGTATACACAAACAAAACTAGCAATTACAAATACTACAAAGCCCATATAAACGGATGGCTTTCTTCCCATAGCATCTGAAAGAGGACCAAATAGGAGCGGACCTAGACCAAGCCCTAGGAAAATCATGATAATTAGTAATTGATTGTCGGCTGGGGTTTCTGTGCCAATGGCAATACCTATAATATCCAATGCAGGAAGTAAGGCATCAATTGCGAGGGCTGTTACCGACATCAACGCCGCCATAAGGGCAATAAATTCTAATTGGGCGTACGACTTTTTTGGCATTGCACAAAAGTAGTGACAATACTTCTAGAAGTTCGAAAGTACCTAAAGAAATCCACCATTATTTCGAAATTGATGCCTAAAACCAAATACAAAGCTCATTTACTTGGAAAGTCCGTCGTCTGTAGTTTTTCACTTCAAGATATTAGGACAGTTGCTTCATTGGCAAAAGAGAAAGGCATTAAAACAATAATCGACAACACTTGGGCAACGCCCTTGTTTCAGAAACCATTGGCAATGGGTGTAGATTTAGAGATGCATTCAGTTGCCAAATATATTGGTGGACACAGTGATTTGGTAGGCGGTGTTCTGATTGGAAAACAAAAGGATATCGATGAAATTTTTCATCACGAATATGGCTCCAATGGAAGCTTGGTTGCTCCTAAGAAGCCTGAGAAAGTTTTCCGATGCGTTTGGAAAGGCATCAATCTAATGGACTACAAATAGCTGAATTCTTAGAGAATCATCCAAGGGTCACTGAGGTAAATTATCCTGGACTAGAGAGTTTTCCTCAATATGAATTGGGAAAACAACAAATGAATGGGTATACAGGAATGATGACTTTTAAGCTAGCCACGGCCAATTTAGAAAAAATTAAAGCATTTGTGAATGCTTTGGAATTGTTTCAGATTGGTGTTAGTTGGGGTGGTCATGAAAGTTTGGTGTATGTACCGGCCGATAAGTTATTTAAAAGAGCTTAGCGAAACGCAGTTTAGGGATATGAGAATTTCCTTAAGTGATGTACGTATATCTGTTGGGTTAGAACATGTGGATGATCTTATTGATGATTTAAAACAGGCTTTGACTTTACTGTAACTGGTTGCTTATTCTAAATAGCGAGGGCTTTCAAGACATTCTATTTTACACACTGTTTATATGATCAATCCTGTGGTGTATTTGATAAATGCGTAGGGCTGTGCTAGATATACTCAAAAACTCTATTTTACATAATATAAATTATAGGACATTTTACAATATTGGTTTATCCTGTGGATGAAGCAATATTTAAGAATGATGGAGCGCTGGCGATTAACGTGTATATTCTATGTAGCTATAATAATACTATGTAAAATAGAGCTTCTCGTATCAAGATTAAGATTTTTAAACGATTCTCAGCGATTAGCATTTAGGAAATTAAAATGTATCTATAATTAGCCGTTATGTAAAATAGCCGCTACCAAATGCGCTTATTGCTTTTTTAAAATATAATTGCTGATGCAATCATTTTTAAAACACAATCCCAGCCGCTTTGCCAGCGCCAAAATAAAAGCTAACCTTTTTGCTATTATTAAAAATTACGTACCTGCCTGTCGGCAGACAGGTTCGATAAAAATGTACGGTATAAAAAATTTTAGACGATTCTCGTGCATTGCCACAAGAGTATAAAATTTAAGAAAAATAAATTTCTATACACTTGTTATATGTAGAACTTCAATTCATCTTTTTTAAATGTTTTCTTATCTTTTTTTCTTGATAAAAAAAGAAATCGACGAAAGAGATTCACGAACTCCTCTAAAACAATAGTAACAACGTGAGCTAAACAAAAAAATCAAGGCTGCATATAATTTTGGAAACAATTAACGGCTCATTCACTATATTTTAGAAAGCATTGGAACTCGTTAAGATTGCTTTGAACTAGACTTTATATCTTGCTAATATTAAGAATATGTATTACTAGCTCTCTAAAATATGTACGCTCATTCACCTAATTGTTTGTACCAAAGTTTTCTGATGCCATTTTGTTAGCACTACATCTTGATATAAATTAGTTGAAATTTCAACTAATTTATATATTTTTGTAAAATACAACTAATTCATTATATAATGTCTAAAATTATTTTAAGAGAAATAGGTAAAATTTATAGAGCATTGAATTCATTTTCAGACTCAATCTTAAAGCTGCATAATTTAGAAAAGGGACAATATCAATATTTACTAAGAATAAAGGAAAGCCCTGGTATTAACCAACAGAATTTATCTTCTATTCTTCTGGTTGATAAAACAACAACAGCGAAATCTGTAAATAAATTGGTTAACAAAGGGTATGTTACTAAAAAAATTGCGGTTGTAGATAAGCGTAATTTTAATTTATATGCAACAGAAAAAGGTAAAGAGCTATGTGATTTTTTAGATAAAGAAGAAGCCTTTGTAACGCAAATATCTCTTGAAGGGTTAGATCTTAAAGAACAAGAAGCTCTTTTAAAGCTACTTAAAAAGATCACAGCTAATGTAACACCACTTTATAATGAATCGAAAAAAAATAAAAAAGAATACTTCATTAACCTAATTAATAAAGAAAATGAATATTAATAAAGAAATCCAGAAGGCAGAAAAAAGGATAAGACCTTATATTCTTAAAACTCCTTTGATTGAATCTAAAGAATTAAGTAAACTAATAAATGGAAAAGTATATCTTAAATTAGAAAGCGAACAATACACTGGGTCTTTCAAAGCTAGAGGCAGTATAAACAAGCTACTTTCTTTAACTACTGAAGAAAAAAAGAATGGCACCATTACAGCATCTACAGGCAATCACGGATTGGGTTATGCAAGAGCGTTAGAAATAACCAAACAAAAAGGATGTATTTATTTACCTACTAACGCTTCTTCATCAAAATTAAAGGCTTTAGCAAATTATAATGTAGAGTTAATACAATATGGAGAAGATTGCTTAACCACAGAAATGCGTGCTAAGTTGATGGCAGAAAAACAAAATAAGACTTGGGTTTCACCCTATAATGACCCACAAATTATTGGTGGTCAAGGAACGGTTGGTCTTGAAATCGTAGATCAATTAGATCATTTTGATAGTGTACTTATAACTATTGGAGGAGGTGGTTTAATGTCTGGAATAGGCTCCTACATTAAAAGCACAAAACCTAATGTGAAAATTATTGGTTGTGAGCCAGAAAATTCTTGTGAAATGACGTTGAGTTTAAAAGCTGGGACTATTACCAATATGGATGTTGAATTGGAAACCTTGTCAGATGGTTCTGCTGGTGGAATTGAAAAAAATGCAATTACCTTTCCTATTTGTCAAAAAGTAATTGATGAAACGATTTTAGTTAAAGAAGATGCTATAGAAAATGCATTACGTTTTATGGTACATACACACTATAAAATTGTTGAGGGAGCTGCTGGCGTAGCTTTGGCTAGCTTAATAGAAAATGTAGATAAATTTAATGGACAAACAGTAGTCCTAATTATATGCGGAGCAAATATGGACATTTCTAAACTTAAAAAAATTATTTAAATATTTTTTACTTGTTTAACAGAAATACAAAATCCTCAAAAAAAAACAACTTCGTTTAAAATAAAAAAACTTAAAAAATGTTATTTCACTTATATATTAAATATTTAATATTGTACTGAACACAAAACAATTAACAAAATGAAAACTAAAATTATAAACTATATTCTATTTATAATTTTTTTAGCTTTTGCAATTGTACAACTTAATGACCCTGATGGTATACTCTGGTTTCTCATATATTTATCTGTTGGGATAATTTGTCTGTTATCAAATTTTATAACTATCCCTAAAGCATTCTTGATTATAATTATTTTATCACTATTAGCTTTTTCTGTTTTTCATTTTTCTTTTTTTAAAGACTATTTACAAACCGATCGTAAAGAAGAAATTTTCGGAGAAATGGTATATGAAAAGCCATATTTAGAAGGCTCAAGAGAATTTTTAGGATTATTAATAGCTGCTCTAGGTATATTTTATCAATTAAAAGCTCAAAAAAATAAATTTAAAGAACCCTTAATTTAAATTTTAAAATGGCTTCAACTTTAACTAAAAATAAATTAACATCAATTCTTCAGTCAAAATTCAACCCTAAAGAATTAGTATGGATTAATGAGAAAACTACTATTTTAGCTAACCCTGAAACAAGTAAGAAATTTAGTGTTTTTTTTAGTTTAGTACCCAAGTTTATTAGTGACGAAATTATAATTTGGAGTAATGCAGAAATTAATACTATAGAATATATATATCCTGGTTTTAGTAAAACCAATTGGACAAAGCAAGATATATCGAGAACTTTATTAATGATTTCTATTAAAGCTTCTGTAAATAAAGAAATTTTACAACCTTTTTTTCAAACCTCTGAAATGAAAGAACAAGTTACTCTTTATAAAAGCCTTTATTTTTTAGAAAATGCCGCTGCATATAAAAATCAGGTTGTTGACGGTATTCGCACAAACATGTCAAATGTATTTAAAGCAATAGCCTATGGCAACCCTTATCCTGAAGCATATTTAGATGAAGAGCAGTGGAATCAAATGATTTTAAAGACTTTTTTTATGGACTTGAACATTTATCCTATTCAAAATATTGATCAAGGAAAAAATGAACATTTAGCCAACATGTTACAAGATTATGTAAAGGAACGTTGGGCTGCTGGTAGAAAAGCTTCTTTAGAAATTTGGAGAATGGTTGATGGTTATTTAAGAGAAGATCTTAAAGAATTAATTAACCAAAAAAAGTTCGAAGGTATAGAACGTGAAATTTTAACTAAATTAGTCAATAACCAAAAAGACTTAACTTCTGATTTTTGGAATAAAATAGGTAGAGAACAATAAAAACACACAAATAATGTACATTGATCCACATATACACATGATCTCCAGAACTACTGATGATTATGAAAACATGAGAGCAGCAGGTATTGTTGCAGTAATTGAACCTGCTTTTTGGTTAGGACAACCCAGAACCAACTTAGGGTCTTTTATTGACTATTTTAGTACGTTAGTGGGTTGGGAACGATTTAGAGCTTCACAATTTGGAATTAAACACTATTGTACCATGGGTTTAAATTCTAAAGAAGCTAACAATGAAGCTTTAGCGGAACAAGTTATTGACGCTTTACCACAGTTTATTGCTAAAGAGGGTGTGGTAGCCATAGGTGAAATTGGTTATGATGACCAAACTGATATGGAGGATAAGTTTTTTAGAATTCAGTTAGAACTAGCTAAAGAATACAACCTGCCTGTTTTAGTACACACTCCACACCGAGATAAAAAACAAGGCACCTTACGTAGTATGAAAGTGGTCGAGGAACATGAAATTCCTCCTCATTTAGTTTTAATTGATCATAATAATGAAGAAACCGCTAAAGCCGTTTTAGATAGAGGTTTTTGGGCTGGTTTTACTATTTATCCAAAAACTAAAATGAGTAAAAAACGAATGGTTGAAGTTGCCAAACAATATGGATCAGCCAAAGTTATTGTTGACAGTTCTGCCGATTGGGGTGTTAGTGATCCTTTATCTGTACCAAAAACAGCTTCTTTAATGTTGGAAAAAGGAGTTTCTAAACACGATATACACCAAATTTGTTATCAAAATGCACTGTCTTTTTATAATCAAAGTGGACAATTTAACGAGTCCGATTGGTTAGGAGAGAATAACATAGACCAAGCAGATTTACTTTCAGGAAATTCCGTGTTAAGAGGTCAAGATCCTAAAGAAATAACATTTAAAGGGAAAGACACCTAAAATGAAATGGCATTCTATTTTACTAATTATTCGGCCTGCAAATGTAGTTACAGCTATTTCGGATATTTTAGCTGGTATAGCTATAGTAGGTCTTTTTATGCCCAATATTTTTAGTAATAGCCTAATTTTAGATATTTTACTTTTAGTTTTGTCAACCTCCTGTTTATATGCAGGTGGCATTGTATTTAATGATATTTTTGACTATCCAAAAGATAAAATAAATCGTCCCGAACGAGTTATTCCTAGTAATCGATTAAGCCTAAGTGAAGCCAAAAAATTAGGCCTACTATTATTTATTATTGGTATTGGCACTGCTTTTTTAGTTTCTGTTTTTAGCGGAATAATTGCTATAGCTATTTGTTTATGTGCGTTATCATATGATAAATATGCTAAACATCATACTGTTTTAGGGCCTATAAATATGGGTTTATGCAGAGGTCTAAATTTAATTTTAGGTATGAGTTTAGCCTCTGATTTAGAATTAAATTTTTATTTTATTGCTATTATGCCTTTCATTTTTGTTTCGGCAATTACATTAACTGCTCAAAAAGAAACTAAAGGAAAAAACAAAATTGCCATTGTTATCGCCATGGTTTTAGATGCTTTAATTGTTTTAGGTTTTTGGTTAATGCATAAGAATTTCGATTTTTTAATAAATAATGCATTGATATTTATTGCACTATGGTATGGAATAAACACCTATGCAAAGGTGAATGCTATTGTACACAATAAACCCAAATTAATAATGAAAGCGGTAAAAGTCGCCGTACTTTCTTTAATTCTATTAAATGCTTGTTATGTAGCTGGTTTCTGCTCTGTCTACATGGCAATTTTAGTAATTGGATTACTACCAATTTCTTTATTTTTAGCAAAAAAATTCCCCGTAACTTAACAATGAACATTCCTAAAACTATAAAACAGTCTTTCCAAGTAAATTTTGAATTTGATTTAATTTTTACAAGTTTCCTTTTTAAAATTACTAATAATATACTTGTTGACCTTCTAAGTAATCAGGAAACAAAAACCAAAGCTTTTATTGTATTAGACAATGGAGTTTCTAAATGTTGGCCAGAACTTAATGATCAAATCAAAAAATACTTTGATTATCACAAAGAAAAATTAGATTTAAAAGGTGACATCTTAGAAATTATTGGTGGAGAAGCTTCTAAAAATGACGAATCTATTATAAAAACTATACTCGAAAAAGTTAACGAATTTGGTATTGATAGGCATTCTTATATTATTGGAATTGGAGGTGGTGCGGTACTTGATGCTGTTGGTTATGCTGCTGCAATATCTCATAGAGGTGTAAGATTGGTGCGTATACCAACCACTGTTTTATCTCAAAATGATTCTGGTATAGGCGTTAAAAACGGTATAAATTATTTCAATAAAAAAAATTTTATGGGAAGCTTTGCTGTCCCATACGCTGTAATTAATGATGATAGTTTTTTAAGCACTTTAGATATTCGAGATTGGCGCAACGGTATATCCGAAGCTATAAAGGTAGCCTTAATTAAAGATTACGCCTTTTTTGAATGGATTGAAACTAATGTAGCAGCGTTAAATAATAGAGACCTAGAGGTAATGAACGAACTCATTTATCGATGTGCCGATTTACACATGAAACATATTGGGAACTCTGGCGATGCTTTTGAACAAGGTTCTTCAAGACCTTTAGATTTTGGTCATTGGGCTGCTCATAAACTAGAACAACTTTCTAATTATAAAATTAGACATGGAGAAGCTGTGGCTATTGGCATCGCACTTGATAGCACCTACTCTTTTTTAGAAAATCATATTACTAAAAGCGAACTTGAAAGAATTTTAGACTGTATTTTAAATTTGGGTTTTAGTATTAATTATACTGAAATGAATAATGATATAATTATTGGTTTAGAAGAATTTAGAGAACATTTAGGCGGTAAATTAACCATAATGTTACTTAAAACTTTAGGTGTTGGTTTCGAGGTACACAGCATGAATAATGATACATTGTTCAAAGCCATAAGCTATATGGATAACTACCAAGAAAACAAATAATAATGGTTATCGATAAAAAAAGTCATCTTACTTATTGTACTAATATTCATCCTGGAGAAACTTGGGAAGAAACTTTTAACAATCTAAAATTACATACGCTTAAAGTAAAAGAAAACTTAGTTAACGATGAGCCTTTTGGTATTGGGCTTAGGTTGTCTCAACAAAGTGCTTCAACTATATTGGAAGGTTCTAATTTAAAAGATTTTAAAAATTGGTTGGATATCAATAATCTATATGTTTTCACCCTTAATGGTTTTCCTTATGGAGAATTTCATGACGCCGTAGTAAAAGACAATGTTCATAAACCCGATTGGACAACAAAAAACAGGGTAACTTACACCATTAATTTAATGAATATTTTGGCGTATTTACTACCTCCAAACACAGAAGGTGGAGTATCTACTTCTCCTTTATCCTATAAGCATTGGTTTACTTCTGAAAAAGACATTCACACAACCAAAGAAAAAACTACCGAGTCTTTGATTGATGTAGTTTTGAAACTAATTGCTATTGAAAAGAATACTCAAAAATTATTACATCTTGATATAGAGCCAGAACCGGATGGTTTTTTAGAAAACACTCAAGAAGTTTTAGATTTTTATAATAATTACCTTTTCAAAACAGGGATTTCTATTCTTGAAAAAGAACTTAATTGTTCTAAAAATGAAGCGAAATCATATATTTTAAGACACCTTCAAATATGTTATGATGTTTGCCATTTTGCATTAGCTTATGAAAGCCCTCAATTTGTTATTTCAACCTTAGAAAAAGAAGGAATTAAAGTTGGTAAAATTCAAATTAGTGCGGCTATTAAGTGTGTAAAAACTAATTCTGAGTTATTAAAAGAACAGCAAAAATATCTAGCTCAATTTGATGAACCAACATACTTACATCAATCTATTGTGAAGCTTGAAGATAATAGTTTAGTACATTTTTCTGATTTAAGTAAAGGCTTAAGGTTTATGAGTAATCCTAACTTTAAAGAAATGAGGATTCATTTTCACATTCCCATTTTTATTTCAGATTTTAACATTTTAAAATCTACTCAAAGTGATATTATACAAGCCTTAGAGTTGTGGAAAGAACAAAAATACACCACTCATTTAGAGGTTGAAACTTATACTTGGTCTATTTTACCTGATACTTTGCAAACCGATTTAACTTCCTCTGTTACTAGAGAATTAAAATGGGTTTTAAACCAATTGAAACCTTAATATATGAAGCAAGTAGTTGTTATAGACATTGTTGGATTATCAAGTAATCTTCTCAAAAATAAAGAGCTGTTTTTATCCAAATGGATTGAAAAAAAACAATTGTCAAAAATAAAGCCCATGTTGCCAGCGGTAACATGCGCCACACAATCTACTTATTTAACTGGAAAATGGCCTAATGAACATGGCATTGTAGCTAATGGTTGGTATTTTAAAAATGAATGCGAAATAAAATTATGGAGACAATCTAATAAACTGGTTGAAGCTCCAAAAATTTGGGATGTTTGTAAAGATATTGATCCAAATTTTACGTGTTCAAATATGTTTTGGTGGTATAACATGTATTCAAATTCCGATTTTAATGTTACACCTCGTCCTCAATACAAAGCTAATGGTTTAAAAATACCCGATTGTTATTCTAAACCTGAAAATCTTCGAGATAAATTGCAAGAACAATTAGGGCAATTTCCTCTATTCAATTTTTGGGGCCCGAATACCACTATTAAATCTACTAAATGGATTGCCAATTCTTCTAAACTAGTTCATGATTGGCATGAACCTACTTTACAATTAATTTATTTACCACACTTGGATTACGTGCTTCAAAAACACAATAATGAAAATGTAATTTTAAAAGACCTAAAGGAATTAGATGATGTTTGCAAAGACTTAATTACGTTTTACGAATCTAAAAATGTAAACATTATTTTACTTTCAGAATATGGAATAAATCCAGTAAAAGCACCATTCCATATTAATCGTTTACTCCGAAAACATGGATATATAAAAGTTAGAGAGGAAAATGGTTTAGAATTACTAGATTCAGGAATAAGTGAAGCTTTTGCTATGGCCGATCATCAAGTAGCTCATCTTTACATTAATGATAAAACAAAACTGCAATCCATAAAAAAGCTTTTAGATAATTGTTTTGAAATTGATTTGGTTTTAGACAGGGAACAACAAAAACAACATCACATTAACCATGAACGCTCTGGTGATTTAGTTTTAATGGCAAATAAAGATTACTGGTTTACCTATTACTATTGGTTAGATGATAAAAAAGCTCCTGATTTTGCCAATAATGTAGATATTCACAATAAACCAGGTTATGACCCTGTAGAGTTATTTACAGATCCAAAGAAAAAAATGATGACAGTTCGAATCATTTTAAAACTTATAAAAAAGAAATTAGGTTTTAGAACTATGATGAATGTTATTCCATTAAATGCTTCATTAGTAAGAGGATCACACGGTACCATTAATATTGATGAAGACTACTACCCTATTCTAGCTCAAAATACTGAAAATAAAAAAGTCATTGAAGCGACTGATATTTTTCAAATAATTAAAAATAGTGTATTCAAGGAATGAAACTCATTAATTTCTTCAATCTTAATATTATCAACTAATGACCAATCTTTTATAGCTTCTTTCTCTACATTTTGACCTATTTCATTTAATAAATTATGAAGAGGTGTTTTTTCATTACCTTAAAAATAGTAATTTATTACGTTGCTCCCTATATATCAGAATATTCCTGTATGATATATCATTTAATGCTCTATTATAAAGAGATTCTAAGATAACTGCTCTAAGTATTGTTCTTGGCATATCCTTCAATTGTGAAAGAACAGTTGGAGATTGTTTAATAACTTGAATTTTTGTTCTTTCAAGACAAATATCGTTACTCTTTATATTTGGGTCTAATGCACAAAGAATATAACTTGTCACATTTTCTTTTTTCTTTAATTCATTTTGAGAAAGGTTAGCTGCTGCATCTTTCATTTTTTTAAACTGAGCAACAACTAGTTTTGAATCAAAGGAAGAGTTTAAATCTAAAAATATTATAGGAATTATAATGATGATAAATCGTAAATTAAAATAAAGCTTTTAACATAAATTTACATTCCACACACATTATGCTTCCCTCCTACGTCGTCGCATAAAAAGGGTTCCATTAACATTGTAGAAGAAACTTTTGAAAATAAATTTTTTAAAGAAACAGTAGTAACAACTTTCGCTTTTAACCAAAGCTCAAGTTACATAACGCAGAACATTATAGTACATTTTATAAATAGGTTTATCCTGTGGATGAAGCTATTTATAACACAGATGGCGCGTTGGAGAAATTATGATGTTTTACGATACTATTCTATTTATAAAAAAAATGATAGCTATAATGTAAGTATTATGTAAAATATCCCAGAAACTGTATTTATTCTTTACGATATTCAGTACTTGGGTCATTTAAATTTGAAATACGCGATTCTCGTGGATTAGAAAATTTAGATTTATAAGGAAGTCATTTGTAGCTATAATTTGCCATTATGTAAAATTGCCGATACCAAACGCTCGATTGCTTTTATAAAATCAAATTGCATATGGCAATTTGATTTTATAACACAATTATCCATCGCTTGCCAAGGCCAAAAAAAAGCAAAACCTTTTAACTTCGTATTTATAATTTGGCTGTAATTGAAATTCTCGTTGCAAAAAGTTTTCAGAAACTTCTCGTCAGCATTACGCAACAGTACAAAATTTTCCAACCGCATAATCCCTTACTTAAAAATTTCTGTACACTTGCTTTATTCTCACTTCCATTAGAATAATTTTAATTGTAACTTCTAATATTATGTAAAATAGAAATTGTAGGACTTTCTTAAGGTTTTGCTTATATTTTTTTTATTAAGAAAAAATATAAGCAAAAAAAATCAAGACTGCATAAAATTTTGGAAACAATTAACGGTTCATTGCGCTATATTATAGGAAACATTGCAACTAACAAAGATTACTAAAGAAAATGCCTTAAAATGCAGAGATACAAAGTAAAATAGTTACTAAACCCCTAAAATATGGTCGCTCCACTCACCTATTGTTTTTACCAAAATTTTATGAGGTCAAATTCAAAACTAGTTTTTTTATTTCTTTAAACTAACTTGTCTTTCTATACCTAATCGTTTCATTTTAGCAAAAAGGGTTTTGTCTTTAATATTTAATATTGTAGCGGCACCTTTCTTTCCACTAACACGCCAATCAGTAAAGTTCAATACATCAATAATGTAATCACGCTGCAAGGCCTCAAAAGACTTAAATTCATTAGTGGTATTGAAAGAATCAGATTTTGGTATCCAATTACCTGGATTTAACGAGGTACCACTTTCAATAATAACGGCGCGCTCTATTAAGTTTTCTAACTCTCTTATATTACCAGGAAAATTGTAATTCATTAATGCATCAACTGTTTTTTTTGATAAGCGTTTAAAAGCTTTACCAGCTTTTGCCGAGTATTTCTCAAGGAAATATTGAGCTAGAAGCGGAATATCTTCCTTACGTGCACGTAATGGAATATTATATATTGGAAAAACATTTAACCTATAGTAAAGGTCCTCCCTAAAAGTACCCTCTTTAATCATATCTTCCAATTTTCTATTTGTTGCAGCAATAACACGTACATCAACTTTAATGGTTTTTGTGCCACCTAGTTCATCAAATTCTCCTTCTTGTAGTACTCGTAAGAGTTTTGATTGTAGATCTAATGGCATTTCACCTATTTCATCTAAAAGAATAGTTCCGCCATCTGCAAGGGTAAATTTACCTACTTTATTATCTGTAGCACCAGTAAACGACCCTTTTTTATGTCCAAATAATTCACTCTCAATAAGTTCTTTTGGTAGTGTAGCACAGTTAATTTTAATTAATGGTCGTTCTTTTCTTGAGCTATTATTATGAACTGCGCTCGCTAGCAATTCTTTCCCTGTTCCAGACTCACCAGTAATTAATACTGTTGTATCAGTTGGTGCTACCTGATTTACTTGCTCGAGTATTTTGGCATAAGCTTCACTTCTGCATATAATATTGTCTGCATTTATCTTATTACTAATCTCTTCTTGTAAATATTCGTTTTCATTCTCTAATCTATCTTTCAGTGATTTAATCTCTTCTAAAGCTTCATAGAGTTTTAAATCACGTGTTTTACGTTCAGTAACATCTCTAATAACAGCGCAATTATAGTCTTCATTATTAAACCGTAAATGATTGGCAGTTATATCAACTGGAAATTTAGTACCATCCTTCCTTACCACTAGCCATTCAAATCTCAAGGACCCTTTTTTAACTAATTCGTCAAAATGTTCAGCCCACCATTGAGGGTTAATTGAAGGGTCTAAATCGAAAATATTAAATTTGTTAAGTTGTTTTTTACTAAAGCCTAACTGTTTTATAACGGAATAACTGTAATGTAGTAAGTTACCTTTTCTATCATATACATATATTAAATCTTCAGCATTATCTATGACTTCTTTAAATAACTTGAGAGCATTTTCCTTTACCTGTTGTTCTGTAACATCTTGGTAAATTCCAAGTATTTTATAAACTTTACTACCCTTAATAATAGGTTTTCCTACTGCTCTTATAAATCTTGGTGGTTCATCATTTGTTTCTAGAACTTCATCATAAGATGTAGCTTTTTTCATAACACCTCGTAGATGATCTTTTAATTTTTCACTATTCTTAAATTGGTGGATAATATTTGCAGGTGTTAAATCTTCTGTGTTTTTTGTCTTAAAAATTCGTAATGCTTCTTCAGTAGCGGTTAAAGAACCGTCCTGAAGGTTTAATTCCCAACCACCAACATTGGATATGGTTTCTGTATTATCCATCAATTTTTTATAGAAACTTGATTGTGTAATGTCGTTTACAATGGCACAAATCAAATTTTTTCCATTATTTGAGAAATATTGAGCAGAAACCTCAACCTCGTAATATTTCCCCTCTTTGTTTTTGTGCGTGCCTTTAAATTGATGTTTTTTTTGTTTTTCTACAATTTGCCAATGCTCTTTCCAACTTTCTTTAGTAGTTGTAGAATTTATATCAAATAACGTAAGTCTTGTTATATCAGACTTTTTATATCCCAAACGCTCACAAAACTTTGTATTTGCATACACTATTTTTCCAGATTCATCCATCCACATGACTTCATAGGGTAATGTCTCAATTAACCATTCTTTGACTAGTGATTCATCAAATTGTTTCTGCATAACGTCAAATATTTAATTGTAAAAGTAACTGAAATATTCTTAAATATTAGAAAATTCTATTTAATGAGAACAAATATTCACACCAACAATATATTATGATACTGATAACCAGCAATTTCTGTATTTGGCACGTAAATAGCCTATTGTATGCCAAACGATATTACAATGAAACGTAAAGAATTTTTAAAAAAAACAATTGCAGGTGGATCGCTTTTCATTTTAGGACTTACAGCTTTAGCTAAAGTTAACAATACTAAAGATAGTACTAAAGCAGAAGATCAGAAACTTGGCTATAATCATTTACCTAATAAAGAATATAAAACTATGAATTCAGTACTTCACAAAGCAAACACAAGAGGAGATGCTAACCACGGTTGGTTGCAATCAAAACACACCTTCAGTTTTGCTAACTATCACAATCCAGAAAGAATGCACTTTGGTGTTTTACGTGTATTAAACGATGATATTGTTGCGCCAGGTATGGGTTTTGGCACACACCCACATCAAAATATGGAAATTATCTCTATTCCTATGGCAGGAGATTTAGAACACAAAGATAGTATGAACAATGTAGCTGTAATCAAATCAGGTGACATTCAAGTATTAAGTGCTGGAACAGGAATCACACATTCAGAGTACAACAAAAACAAAGACGAACAAGTCAAGTTTTTACAAATATGGGTAATTCCAAACAAGAAAAATGTAACACCGCGCTACGACCAAATTTCTCTTAATGTTAAAGATAGAAATAATCAATTTGAACAAGTGTTATCACCAAATCCAGAAGATTCTGGAGTATGGATTCATCAAGATGCTTGGTTTAATATGACCAATCTTGATAAAGACAAAGAATTAACATATCAATTAAATAATCCAGAAAAAAATGGCGTGTATGTTTTTGTGTTAAAAGGAGATGCAACTATAAACAATCAAGCTCTAAACAACAGAGATGGATTAGGAGTATGGGATGTAAGTCAATTAGACATTAAGGCAGATTCAAATACGGAACTGCTCTTAATGGAAGTTCCAATGAGTTAATAAACAATTAATTATAAATCAAAATAAGTATAACCGTCAATAATGACACAAATTAAATTTAAAATGAAAACAATAAAATTAACATTCGTATTTATTCTAGCATTAACAATGAACATTTTTGCTCAAAACCCAAACAATGACCCTTCACTTGCAGGTAGTCAACTATTAGATGCAGATGACCACTCTCTTATTTTAATTGACCACGAAGGTCAAATGGCTTTCGCAGTGCAATCTATAGATATCCAAACACTACGTAATAATACTGGTTTGGTAGCAGGAGCGGCTAAATTATTTAATGTACCAACTATTGTAACTACAGTTGCAGAAAAGTCTTTTAGTGGTCCATTATTCCCAGAAATTAGCGAGTACTTTGGTGATATGTCTCAATACATAGACAGAACAACAATGAATTGTTGGGAAGATAAAAGAATTGTTAAGGCTGTTAAAAAAACAGGTAAAAAACGTATAGTATTGGCGGGACTATGGACAGAGGTATGTATTACTCTTCCTGCGCTTTCAGCGATAGAGGATGGATATGAAGTATACTTTATAACCGATGCCTGTGGAGGTGTATCTAAAGAAGCACATGATATGGCGGTAGCTCGTATGATACAAGCAGGAGCTGTACCAATTACTTCTATGCAATACTTATTAGAGTTACATAGAGACTGGGCTAGAGCTGGTAAATATGTAGCTGTTACCAATTTAGCAAAAAAATATGGTGGCGCTTACGGTTTAGGTATCGATTATATCTCAACAATGAAAGGTTGGATTAAAGAAGGCGGTGACAAGCACTAATTAACTTCACAAAGCACTCTGTTTCTAAAGAGACAGAGTGCTTTTTAAAACAAAATAAAATGAAACGGTTTATACTAATTTTAATTTTCGCTATTGCATTAGTCTCTTGTAAAGAAGACACTAAAAATTCACAATTAGCAGACCTTATTGTTACCAATGCAAAGGTGGCAGTTATGGATTCAAATAGAACAATTACAGAAGCCATTGCTGTAAACGATGGCAAAGTGTTAGCGACAGGAACAACAGAACATATCCTAAAGCTAAAAAATGAGAATACTAAAGTATTAGATGCAAAAGGAAAAACAATTATTCCTGGTCTTAATGATTCTCACTTGCATCTAACAAGAGGCGGTAGATTCTTTAATGCAGAATTACGTTGGGATGGAGTAAAGTCATTAAAGAGGGCTTTAAGAATGCTTAAAGAACAAGCCCAAAGAACACCAGAAGGACAATGGGTAAGAGTTATTGGAGGCTGGAGTCCATTTCAGTTCGAGGAAAAACGCTTCCCAACACCACAGGAAATAAATGAAGCAACAGGCAATGTACCTACTTATGTCCTTTATTTATATAGTAGGGCTTGGTTAAACCAAGCAGGTTTAAATGCTTTGGGTATCGATGAGAATACAAAAGCACCTATTGGTAGTACTTTTGAAAAAGATGCTAACGGTAAACTTACAGGCGTATTATTGGCAGAACCTAATCCTACAATATTATATGCTCGTATTGGTGCACTTCCACCATTAACTCAAGAGGAAATGGTTAACTCAACCAAACAATTCTATCGCGAATTAAACAGTTTTGGTATTACTAGCGGTATTGATGCAGGTGGTGGTGGCCATAAGTTTCCTAAAGATTATACAGGTACAAAATTATTAGCCGATACAGGCGAAATGCCAATAAGGTTATCCTATTATTTATTCCCTCAAAACAAAGGTGCTGAATATGCAGAGTTTCAAGAATGGATGTCAAATAACCAAGTTGGTCACAACGGTGAAATTCATTTAGATCACGGCTATGAATTAGAAGGAGGTGGTGAGTTTTTAGCTTGGAGTGCTGGAGATTTCGAAAACTTTTTAGCACCACAGCCACTTTTAAAAGACCGTCCAACTTGGAGAGAGGACTTAAAAAGGATTATTCGTTTACACGTTGATAAAGGATGGCCGTTTAGAATACACGCTACATATGGTGAAACTATATCTAATATGTTAGATGTAATTGAAGAAGTTAATAAAGAAACTAATGGAAAATTAGCATCAGAAAGATGGATGTTTGACCACGCTGAAACAGTAGCTGAAAAAGAGCTTAAAAGAGTAAAAGCACTTAATGGAGGTATTGCAATACAAGCACGTATGGCTTATGCAGGTGAGTTTTTTGTAGAACGTTATGGCGCTGATAAAGCAAAACAAGCACCACCAGTTAAAAAAATAATGGAAATGGGTATTCCTCTTGGAGCCGGTACAGATGGTACCCGTGTAGCAAGTTATAATCCTTGGCCAGCACTATATTGGTTAATATCAGGTAAAACAGTTGGTGATTTACAATTAAGTGAAAAATCAAATCTTTTAACAAGAGAAGAAGCATTGCATTTATATACTAAAGGAAGTGCCTGGGTTTCAAAAGAAGAAAATGTAAAAGGGACTTTAGAAAATGGCATGTACGCAGATTTCACAATACTTTCAGAAGATTATTTTTCAATTCCAGAAAAACAAATAAACAATATAAAAGCGGTGTTAACAGTAGTTGGTGGTAATGTAGTCTTTGCAGGTAAAGAATATGAAACTTTAAATCCAAGTTTACCAGAAGTTATACCAAGTTGGTCACCAGTTAGATATTACGGTGGTTATCAGAATAAGTAAATCAAATATTAATTTTTAAATAATAAGTAAAATGGAAACAGCAGTAAAAACAAAATGGAACATTGATACAGCACATTCTGAAATCAGTTTTAAAGTAAAACATATGATGATTTCAACAGTAACTGGTCACTTTGAAGATTTTAATGCATCAGTTGAAACTGAAGATGAAAATTTCATCAATGCAAATTTTAATTTCAAAGCAAAAATCGATTCTATCAATACTAAAAATGCAGATAGAGATGCGCATTTAAAATCAGATGATTTTTTCAATGCAGAATCATATCCAGAAATGACTTTCTCTTCAAAACCTTTTGATGGTAGTAAGTTAATAGGTGATTTAACCATAAGAGACATCACAAAAGAAGTGTCACTAGATTTAGATTTCAATGGTATTGCTGTAGACCCTCATGGTCAAACAAAAGCGGGTTTTGAAGTAGCAGGAAGCATTAATAGAAAAGATTTTAACCTCACTTGGAGTGCAGTAACAGAAGCAGGCAGTATAGTTGTAAGCGATACTATCAAATTAATTGTAGACCTACAATTTATTAAAGTATAGTTTTTCATTGGTTGATAGTGTTAACTAGGGCTAATGATTCTTTTCGTTGGCCCAATTTTCTTAACTCAATACTCTAAAAAATGAAACTTATAAAAAATAAATTAAGTAATGACGCAGGTCTATTTGTATTTAGATTATTAGCTGCAATTGCGTTACTTAAAGCTCATGGCTTACCTAAAATACTAAACTTTCAAGATACGCTTTTGCACATACCAGACCCGTTGGGTCTAGGTACAACCTTTAGTACATATTTCGCAATTTTCACTAACATTTTATGTTCAATTATGGTAGCATTGGGGTTGTTTACAAGGGCAGCAGCATTTTTCATTTTTTCACTAACATTATCAGGGTTGCTTTTGGTACATTTTAACGATTCTTATAAAATTCAAGATGTACCAATAATTTATTCAATAGTATTTGGTTTTATAACATATTTAGGGGCAGGACGATATAGTTTAGATTTTATAATAAAGCATTGTAATCATGAAGTCTAAAATAGTATGCTTCATATTATTTTTGATTTGTGGTGCTGGTGTATCGCAAAATGCACCATTAGAGTTTAGTCTTTTAAGACAAAATGATAATGTTGAAGCCCTAAAACAATTACAATCAAAAAACACGTATCAAAAAATAAAATATTACCCTCTAGGAAATCAGACATATTTGTCATTTGGTGGTAGTTGGCGTTTTCAATACGAATCATTTATAAATGAACAGTTTCAAAACAGTCAAGATCAAGACAACTTATGGTATTTAAATCGTGTTATGCTTTACGCACATTTAAAAGTTAAAGATAAATTTCAATTATTTGCAGAAATAAATAGCAGTCTTATAGGAAATAAAGAGAATAAAAGTCCAGTAGATAAAGATGAGTTGTCAATTAATCAACTATTTCTAAATTATAGATTATTTAATAATTGGTCTGTAACAGTTGGTAGACAAAACTTAAAATTAGGAAGTGGTAGACTTGTAGATGCTAGAGAAGGACCTAATGTTAGACGTTCTTTCGATTTAGCACAGCTGTACTATCATAAAAAAAGATTTTCAGCAACTACGTTCTTTGCAATTCCTGTACAACCTAAATCTTATGTATTTGACAATGAATTTTTAAGTTTTAATGAAACATTTTCAGCCATATATACAACAACAAGGTTTAATAACTCAAGTGCGTTAGATACCTATATTTTTTATCAAAAAGATAACGGTGTTATATACAATAATTTACAAGGTAGTGAAAGACGTTCATCATTTGGCTTACGTTACTTTGGTTCAATAAATTCTTTGAAGTTCAACAACGAGGTTGTTTATCAATTTGGCTCAATGGAGAACCAAAATATAAGTGCTTGGACAATATCATTACAATTAGAAAACAAAACTAAAGTTCACAATCATTTTTATAATCTAGGTATTAAGTCAGAGATAATTAGCGGCGATAGAAATAAAAATGATAATACACTTAACACTTTTGATGCACTATATCCTAGAGGTGCTTATTTTGGAAGGGTAGCTCGTTTTGGACCATCAAATCTTATAGATATACACCCATATATTAATGCCAATTTCAATAAGTTATTTATTGAATTAGATTATGATGTGTTTTGGAGACAATCCATTAACGATGGTGTATATAATGCAGCATTATTATTAGAATATCCAGATGTCAACAATCAAAGATTTATTGGTCAACAAATAGGCGCTATAATTGGTTATGAAGTTAATAAACATATCAATCTCGAATTTGAAAGCAATATCATATTTCCAGAAGCATTTTTAAAACAATCAAATCAAGGAGATACATTGTATCACTTTGTATTAACAACTGAAATAAAATTTTAAAACACGTATACTATGCAATTATTAGAAAGTTTAAACTGGCGTTACGCAACCAAGAAGTTTGATAATTCAAAAAAAATAAAGGATGAAGATATTAAACGTATAGAAGAAGCAATAAGATTATCAGCTTCGTCTTATGGCTTTCAACCATATACTATTTTAAGAATTGAAAATCCACAAGTATGTAAACAATTACAATCAATATCTTGGAATCAATCTCAAATATTAGATGCATCACATCTTTACGTGTTCTGTAATTATTTAGAGTTTACAGAAGAAATGATAGAAGAATATGTGCAAAGAAAATCTAATATGCAAAATATTCCATTAGACAAGTTAGATGGGTACAAACAATTTATGAAAGGTAAACTTAAAGAAAAATCTAAAGATGAAATACCACATTGGACAGCAAAACAAACCTACATCGCACTTGGAAATATGTTGGCCGCCTGTGGAGAATTAAAAATAGATTCGTGTCCAATAGAAGGTTTTGAGCCTCAAGAATATGATAAAGTTCTGGGCTTAAATGAAAAAGGGCTTACTGCAACTGTAGTTGTGGCTATAGGCTATCACGCAGAAGACGATCATAACTATAATATGAAAAAGGTTAGAAAATCAATTAATACACTATTCAAAACTATTTAAAAATGTCAATAAGTAGATTAGAAGCATTTAGCGATGGTGTATTAGCTATTATAATTACCATTATGGTTCTGAACTCAAAATTCCAGAAGGAGATTCAATAGAAGCATTAAGGCCTCTATTCCCAACGTTTATTACTTATGTATTAAGTTTTATTTATCTAGGTATATATTGGAATAACCACCACCATTTCATGCAAGCATCAAATAGTGTAAATGGTAAAATATTATGGACCAATCTACATTTGTTATTCTGGTTATCATTGTTCCCTTTTGCTACTGGCTATATGGGCGAAAATCACTTTCAAGAATTACCAACAGCTTTATATGGTTTCGTGTTGTTTATGGCAAGTTTGGCATGGTATATTTTGTTAAAAGCGTTAAGCAAGAAACTGTTTTACGTAAAACCTATAATAAACAGCATAAGGCAATACTATCAATATTTCTATATGGTGCTGCAATCGCCATAAGTTTTTATAACTCAATTATAGCAGTTGGCATTTATGTAATAATAGCTATACTTTGGTTTGTTCTAAATAAAAGATTGGAAGAAACCAGTTTTAAGAATTAGCTTCACTAGTTCTAATTATCATTCCACACACATTATGCTTCCCTCCTACGTCGTCGCATAAAAAGTGTTCCATTAACTTTAGTAAATGAAGCTTTGGAGAAGAAAACTTTTATATTAAAATAAGCAAATAAAACTATTGCTTTTACCAAAGAAAAGTAACATAATGCTGACCATTATAGTACATTTTATAAGTAGGTTTATCCTGTGGATGAAGCTACTTATAAAATGTACTATAATTAGTCGCTATGTAAAATTGCCGTTGCCAAACGCTCGATTGCTTTTTAAAAATTAAACGCTTACTGGCGTTTATTTCTAAACACAATATCCAACCGCTTAGCCAACGCCAAAAAAAGCTAACCTTTTAGATTTGTTTAAAAATCGCGTATTCGATAACTGGTGTGTCAACAAAATATTTGAGTGGCTACCTAAACTGATTTGTATTCTTGCAAAAGGTTAAAAATTCTCGCTCTCAAGTCATAGATATAGCTAGGAGTGTTATAGAAAATACTAAGGCTATAGATCCCTACAAATTAATTGAAGAAAATTATATGAAATTGATAATTCCACATTATTCTAAAACATAACCTTAGATGTTAAATTTCACATTGAAATTGTTACATTTATCAGGAAAGATGATGCAAGGCTGTTTGCCACAAAACAAATATTTTTTTAAAATACGCAATGAGAGAAATGTTGGTAACAGTTGATTTTGGGTGAATAGACCCAAAACTTTTTAGGTCATTGTAATACTAATGGCTTTATGCACTCCTTTTAATTCTACATTAGTAAATTTAACCTTTGCCTGATTCTCAGGTGGTAGCTCGTCATATAGATTCTTTGAATATATAAAGTTAGTACCATACTCTTTATTAAGTTGCTCTAAACGAGCAGATATTATAACTGTTTTTCCTGTAATTGAAAATTGCTGTCTATTGCTAGTTCCCACATTTCCTGTCACTACTTTTCCAGCATGCAAACCAATACCAATTCGGGTAGCATAAAAGTCTTTTTCCTTATTCTTTTTATTAAGGCTATCCAATATTTCAATAGATGATTTATAAGCATTAAGACAAGTATTTCCAATAGGGCTGGGTACACCAAAGGTAGCCATGAAACCATCCCCTAATAATTGATTCACAACACCATGGTTTTTTTCTACAATTTCTATCATAAAACCAAAAACCTCATTTTGATATTTAATAATTTCTTCTGGTTTTCTGTTTTCCGCATATATAGAGAAGTCTCTGATATCCAGAAACATTACAGCTACAAAAAGCTCTTTTACCTCATTGATATTTTGATTGTTAATAAGAGCCATGGCAACAGGTTCAGAAACTTGTTGCCCTAACAAATGCTTAATCTTTTTTTCGGCACTAATTAATTCACCTTGAGACTCTTCTATTTTTACATAGGCTATTTTAAGATAAGAGTGATCTCTTTTTTGAGCTCTATAGAATCTGAATAACCCGAAAAGAAGAACCAATACTAAGGTTAATATAATAATCAGATTATTCCTAAATCTTGCTTGTTTTTGAAATTCAAGTCTGCTAATCTCCTTGTCCTTATGTTCTTGCTCTAAAAGGTTATGTTGTTGCTGTAATTCCTGTTCCTGTTCTTTTTTATTTTTCTCCAACAGTGCTACTTCCTTTTCCTTTTCTAATGTCAATAGATTTTGATTGGCAATCTTTACTTGTTGTTGTTGCTGTAAAAATTCTAATTTTTGATTTTTTATGGTAGCATCTTTAATCAACTGCTCCTGCTTTAATTGTTCCAATCGACTTTCTTGCTGAATACTATCTAGTTTTAAATTTTGCAACTCAAGATTTTGGGTTATCGCCTTTAATTGCAATTGTTCGATACTAAATTGCTGAATTTTATTTTGAGTTTCCAACGAATCTAATTCACGATTTACATTTACCAACTTATCTTGGAAATACAAAATTTTCCCTACTTCAATGCGTTCTAATTTATCTATGGAATCCTTCAAAGTAAAGTATTTCTGATAAAATAATAAAGCATCATCATATTCTTGTAAATCATTATAAAGTTTTGCCTTAGAAAGATAAATATCGCTAAGCAGGATTAAATTATTGTCACTTTTAGCTATGCTTTCTGCTTTGTCATAATGTGAAAGTGCATTTGAAAAATCTCTTTTAAAATGATAAGAAGTACCTAAAATTTGGTTTATTTCAGATTTAAGACTCTTGTCTTTTGCATTTTTTAAAGCTTTAAACAGGTATTCTAAACTTTTGTCGTATTCCCCAATATTATAATACGTAATACCAATATTAATGAGTATGGGTAAATCTACTTTTCCTCCTTTGGAAATCATTCTAGCTTCTGCCTTTTTCAAATAATATATGGATTGTGCAAAATCATTAGAGATGTTATAGTTATACCCTAAATTATTATCCCCTTTAGCTTTCTCTAAACTATTATTATTGTTTTTTTCTAATATTTTTTTTATTTTTTTATTATAAATCAGCGCTTTATCATATTTTTCGTTTTTGTAATATGCCTTCACTATATCCCCTAAAACATATATGTTTTTTGGATAACTTACTCTTTGTAAAATATTATTATAATAGGAATAGGCAAGTTCTGGCTTATTCAACTCTGAATAACAATTACCAATTTTAACTTCCAAATAATCAAGGTTGCCATCTTTAGTTGAATATATATTTAAAAAATCTAAATAATAGACTAACGATTTGTCAAAAAGGCCTTTTTTTTCATAGATATTTCCTATTTCTTTAATGATCTCGAAATGTTTAGAAGCCTTTTTTAATTTCTTTGCTTTTCTTTGTGCCTTTAGATAATAGAACAGTTGATTTGTTAAGCTATCGTTTCCAAATTTTTTATAATAAGTTGCTTTTTTTACAAACTCATCGACGTCATCGTTTTGCGAATAAACCAAGTTTGAAAATATTAGAATTAAAAAAAGTATTACAATTCTCATAACAACTAGTTAATATTATATTTTAATCCAATTTGAAATATCCTAAGTGATTGAGGGTTATAAAAAAGGGCGTCACTATCTTGATTAGCATCTATTCCTGCGTATTGTTTGTTAAATAAATTTATAGTTTTAAAGTGTAAACTATTCTTTTTGCTTATTTGAAAATATAACCCTAAATCCATAGTATAGAAACCGTCATTTTCAATATTTAGTAGACTATCTTCAAAATACGCTATAGTATTTCTTGTATTGCTACTTGTTACAAAGGTGTTATCTATTATTAATTTAATGTTTTTTAAGGGTTCTAAGTCTAATCGTAATTGTGAAATTACTTGAGGTAATGAAGGTGCTTTATCTAAATGTTTAAACTCGGGTGGAAACCCTGACTCTAGTATAAGAGTAGTTTTTCCTTTTGCGATATTGTAATTAAAATTAAATGTCCCATTTAAATTAATCGAAGGGATTAGTTTTTTTGCAGTAGCACTAAGCTGTATACCATAAATTTCAAGAAAAGAAGCCCCATCATTAAAATACCCTATACTAAGGGTACTAGAATCCTCACCTTCTATTTGAGCTGCTCCATAGTTTATGAAACTTGTAGTTTTAGTTTTAAATATAGAAGCATCAAAATGTAAATCTTCCTTAGGTGAAAACCGAATACCTATTTCAAAACTATCCGTTTTTTCCGGTGTTAGTTCCGGTGACCCTGTTTGAGTAGGCTCCAAATTTTCAAAACCTATAAGAAAAGTGTTTGCTCCAAAATAAGGGCTAGGAAATCGAAAAGCCTCACTGTAACTAAATCTAATATTGGTCTTAGAGTTTACCTTATATTGAACTCCAAATCTAGGGTTAAAAATCGGTTTTAAATTTTTTAATAAGTCAGTCTTGCGTTTTTGATACTGCCCACCGATAATAATATTTAAGTTTTTTAAATTTATATACCATTCCATAAAAGTACTAAATTCTAAAAGATCCACTTTACTAACCAACACAGGGGTATCTATGGCAACTTCATCTTGTCCAGGGGGCTTTTTTTTGAAATTCTGAAGAGGTAAACCAGAGCCATTTATGGCATTTACACCCAAAGAAAAATTAATATTTTCACTGAGCTTAACATCAACAAAACCTTCTATTGCATACTCATTAGAATAAGCTTCATTATATCGATTGCCATTAAAATATGTCTCTATAATGTGTTCCCTGTTTTCCTCTAGTAAGCTTAAATCTTCATCATTTAAATAAAGTTGTCTAACATAGCTTATCAAAGGAAATACATATGCAGTATTATTACCTTTAAGAGTTCGATATCCTAGATAACGAGTACGTATTCTCCAACTATATTTAGACATCTTTTTTTCATACTGTAAATTAAAAAGCGAAATAGTTTCTCCAAAAGAATTGAAAGGTTGCCCATGAGATACCGCAAGTGTATTTAACCCCAGAGCTGCATGATCCTTTCTATAAAGGTGGTAGCCATTAAATTTGAAGTTTCCAGATGTAATGTCCAACCCTACGAGTTTACTTTGGTGTGGATATTGTCCCAACAATGGTTTACTAGGTGCCCCTAATAAATTTGGTTGATTTTCTAATTCTATATTTCCCTCTGGATCATTGTCATCTTCAGGATAAAGTGTTTTAAAATATTTTTCTGCATTGTACAAGTTATCTATATCATATTTTATACTCCGGTCATTCATCCCCGTTTGTCTTCCAAAAAAGGTATATTTCATAACGTTTTTTCCCTTACCAATCTGTCCTCCCAAAGAAATATCAGTATTGAAAAAACCATTACTACCATGATCAATATTTGCACTGACATAAAAAGGCCTAGTGCTTTCTTTTAAAATAATGTTAATGACTCCTGCCGAAGCATCAGCACCATATAAGGTAGCAACAGGACCGTAAATAATTTCAATGCGTTGCGCCTGACTAATTGGTAGTTGCGCCCCTAAAGGAAAACTATTTACTAAAAAAGGGGATAAAGGAATATCATTTATTAAAATTTTAGCGTAACTATTACCTAAGAGGCCTCTCATTAAAAAAAGATCACCACTAATGTATGAGCCAGGTTGCGAAACTCTAATACCAGGAATGGTTTTTAGTGCATCTGTTAAGGTAATATAATTATTTTCTTTAATCTCTTCTTCAGTAATAACATAAATAGTAAATGGCAAATCCTCTATTTTCTTTTCGGAACGACTTCCTGAAACCACTACATCATATTTTTTACTATTAATTGATTTCTTTACATTACCCCAATTTAAACGATCAAAATCTATCTTTAGGGTATCATTCTGAGCACTAACGATTATTGTTATAAAAAACAAAACAAATACCTTCATCTACATTATTTATTTATAATTTTAATAAATGTTTAAAAATATATTGAGTGTATCAAACATCAATGAGCTGTAATATACTAGATTAGCCCCTCTTATGGTAAATATAACATAATTTTCATAAATTATTTCAAAGCTAGAAAGGCCTGCTAGTCATTAGTACAGGAAAAATAAAATACGCGATTCTCAGCGATTAGGATTTTTATAAGGTTTATCCTTTTGTCCTTATAATTAGTCGTTATGTTAAATTGCCGCTCAAAGCTCTACATCTTTAAAAATTGATTCTTTTTCCAGCGCACAAAAAATTTTATGATTGTAGTTTACTTGTATGCGAAAAAATACGTTTGCCTTAATAAGGCTTCAATTCGTATTTTTCTGTACTAGCATAAACTGGCTTTAATTATATGTTCATTTTGCCTTGATGCAAAACGAACCAAAAAATCAAGAAAGAAATATGCTTTCCACGCACTCTGTACAAATGCTAAAACAATCACTTTAGTATTGTTTTAGCATTTGTCCATTCACAGCCACCGCTGACCCGCATTTCTTTCGGGCTTGCGCTCACCACTTTTATTATTATGTTAAATAGAAAATTAACTTAGAATGAAAATTTGTTTATCACTCTTACTTGTATACCGAGATTTTGAATAACAACCGTAACATTTCTCTATTTGAAAGCCTGAATTTGATATTAGTTGCAGCATTTCTTTATGTCTAAACATTTTCATGGCAACAGATTTCTTTTTGAAATTTGCGCCATCCTTCAGGTAGTTAATATTAAAGAAGTAAATAGAAGACTCTCTATCGTAGTTTCCATTTATATAAGCCTCTTCCCGTTTCCCTTCATAAATGAAATCTTTGTACTTGTATGGTAAATCAAGGTTTCGCTTTAATTTGATTTCATTTGGGTTTTGAATATCAAGTATGAATTTTCCTTTAGGTTTAAAAGAGCTCTTTATGTTGATAAGAGTTTTTAATGCAATTTTATCATCTAATAAATGTTGAAAGGTGTTAGTAGCACAAAATATTAAATCGAAAGAGCCACTTGTATTGACCATATCTTCAACGGAGAAAGATATTCCTCTATGATTTTTTATAGCTTTCTTAATCATTGCCCTAGATATGTCAGTTCCTTTAATGTTGGAAGCTACTTTGGCTACTCCATTTGTTATTCTCCCCGTACCACAGGCTATTTCAAGTATTTTTCCAGGGAAATTAATACGTGGTTTTTTATTCGTATTGTTTCAACACTTCAAAATTATCAGTTCTCAATCGCCACACACCATCTTTTTCTTTAATCCATTCTTCTTTAGTAATTATTCCTTCACCAACATTCATACTCCAATTAGATGAAACATGAACTGTTGTTGAATTAATTTCTTTGACTTCTGTATTTCGGTATACCAAAAAACTTGCTCCAGAAGCAACAAAAGGTCTCCAAAAGTCATCAATTTTTTTTCTCCCTTTAAATGTTCCAAACGGTTTAGCGTTCATAGTTGCATTAGTTGTGTACGCATTTACACAATAATCTACATTGCCCTTATTAAAGTTTTTAATCCAATTATTACTTGCTATAATGACCTCTTTTTCAGCTTTAGTTCTATTTGTTTTTTTAGAATTTTTAAACATCTTACCATGTCCTGGAACTATCCAATCTACTTGATGTACCCATTCTTGCCTGTTTTTATCTAAAGTAATTTGGTCTTGTGCTAAAGGGTCTTTATCAGGTCCAAATTGATCATTCCACCACATATGTGTTAATAAATAGGTGCCTTCTTTAGTTTCCACCAATAGGCTTGCATCTTCATGCGTATGGCCAGGTGTTTTAATAACGATTACGCCTTCACTAATTTCAAACTTATCTGGGTGATCATTCCAATCATCATTTTTATACGTTGCCCAAAAATCAACAATGATAGCATTTGGAAATACACCAACTCTTGTATTATGATCTGGATGATGATGACTAATAAAAATATGGGTTACATCTTCTTTACTAACTCCTAAATTTTTCATGGTATGGATTAAATTATCCCAATCTCCTTCTGCTGTCATTCCTGGATCGGTTACCATAATCATGTCTTCCGTTCTAATTAAAGAAATTGTACTTGCTACTTTTCTTGCTCCATCTGGTTTTGCGCCAGGCAAGAACGTTTTACCTTCAATAGGCTTTACATAACCATCATACAAAACATCTATAGTTGGTAAACCTTCATGTATATAAGGACTCGTCTCTTTGTGTGTATGCGTATCATCGCCATGCTTATGCTTTTTTTCTTGAGCATTACACGCAAATAAAATGAGGGATGTAAAGGCTAAAATTGCTGTTCTTCTTAAAATCATAATAAACTATTTAAATATTTAGTGCAAAACTAAACACAAATAGAAGCTTAATCCTGTATCAAAAGATACAAGACAAACATATTATCTGATAACTTGAACTTGTTTTTGCCCAAGTTTTAATAAGTTTTCTTTTTCAAGTTGTTTAAGTAATCGAGAAATCACCACTCTTGTAGTACCAAATTCATTTGCTAATCTTTGATGCGACATACTTATAGTACAATGATTTTGCTCATTAGCTTCCTCCATTATATATATTAAAACGCGTTCTTTTAAGCCGTTAAACGCAAGCTCTGTATAACTACTCATTAACACATTGTAGCTTTCTGAAAACGTATTCATTGTAAAATCATGCCATGACTTATATTTAAAAGACCAATCTTTAACATGTCGTACTGGAATATTTAAAATGGTAGTTTGGTCTTCTACAATTGCTTTTACGGTACTTTTGCAATCTTGAAAACATGCAGATAATAAAAGTGTACAAGTTTCGATATCATTTAAATAGTAGATAAGGATTTGTCTGTCTTCACTCTCTTGAAACACTCTAACTCTACCCTTTATAACAATTTTAAGTACTTTTATATATTCATTTTCTTTAATTAAAACATCTCCTTTTTTATGTTCAGAAATATATGCGTTATTAGCAATTTCTGTTTGTAGCTCTTCCTCTGTAATCTTTAATTTTTTAAAAAAACCATGAAGCATATATTCTGTTTCTTTATTCTATTGATCACAAAGCTATAAAATTTTTAGTGCGATTTCTTACATATTTCCGGAATTTATTGAAAACTAGGGAAGATAACCTCATTCCATACACATTCCCACTTCACTCCTATCGTCGCTTCGGGCAAAGAGTATTTACTCGCTCTCTCATATTTGAAAAGTAAAAGCTCATGAGCCTTTTAAAGATTTCAATACATTTTTAGAAACTTTTAGGAAGAAAAAATCTGGGTTATTTTTTGTCTTAAAACATGACATAATAGTTAAGGTTAAAAATATTAACTATTTATGATCGAGATGAAGTTATTAGTATTATCAAGGCTACATATCCTCTTGGGTTTGGTACACTAAATAAAATAGAAATAACTTTTGCCATCATAATCATTATTTCTTTGATTTTTTCTGTAATAAAAAAGGGAAAACTCAAATTTACTTATGCTTTTTCTATGATTTTATTTGTTCTAATACTACAAACATTATAGTTATTAACTACTTTAAGTGAAAGAGCAACTTTAATTATCTAAGCTATAGAAGTACCCAAAAGTAATTTCCATTTTATATTCGTTTTATCGGAGATATTAAAAGTAACCTACCTTTTTATTTTTGGTTATAAACAATTAAAAACTAGTCAAATATAAAATAACAATGAAAGAGGAAATGTATTTAAAACAACTGATATTGATATATAATCATGTTTAAAATTCACAAAAAAACACCCATATCTAAGAAATTTAATAGCAAATAATTAAGAGAACGTTAAAGACGTGGATTGTTTGGTATTAGCAATAAAAAATAACTTCTAGAAGATTAAACCTAATAATTGAAGCTAATGAAAATAAAACGTTGATAAATATTTTAATACAGGTACAATTAGTCATTAGCTTTTCAAATAATGATAAATAAAAAATAATAATGTCACATTTTAAATTTAATAGGAACTTATAGTAGCCCCCTTGATGCTATGCAACTGTTACATTCTAAAATTATAAATAACATTTTATTTTATACTCAATTAACCAACGCTTCCAGCCACCAAAAAAAAATGAAAAACCTTTTAGTCATAATTAATACTTAGGAATTGATTGGATAATAACGCTATAAAAAAATCGATAGAAAATACCTTTTTGGGAGTATCAATAAGATACCTTCAACAGTATCTGAATTGGTGTTGCGTTAAGGAAGCTATAAAATTAAGAAACTATTAGGATCAATGCATTTGTTAAAAAAACAATCCATTTAGGAGCTTTTATTGAGCTATAGTCAAATAGACTATAGCTCAATAAAAGTAAAGGTATCTAATAAGGATTAATTTCTTATTTTGGTATTAATGATGCAGTTGTTTAACACCAAAGTCACTGGTGTTTTCTTAGATTGTAGTAATAGGTATTCTTTTTGATGATTTTTAAGTGTTTTTTCAAATTTAATTTCTCTTTTAAAGCTAGAGTTATCATTTTCAATTTGGAGTAATTTTACTTTTACCATAATCTCTCCAGTATCGATTCCTTTTTTTTGAGCTTTATATTTTAAATAATTTACGGTACAACCGCCTAATGCAGTGGTAAGATAATCCAATGGTGCAGGTGATTGATTGGTTCCTCCCTTTGTTATTGGTTCATCAATTAGCATGATAAAGTCTCGAACTTTAGATACTGATTGAAAGCTGTTTGAATTGCTTTTAACTTTAGCTAGACTCAAATGTGTTTGTATGTTCATAAGTAAAATAAATTAAGCTATAGATAATCCTCCATCAACAGAGAGTATTGTTCCATTTACATAGCTAGCATTTTCTCCTGTAAGATATAGAATAGCATCTGCAACTTGCACTGCTTCACCTCTTTTTTCTAAAGGTATTTTTGGCATATATGCTATTAATTTTTCCTGTTGCTGCTCTGTAGGTTTTGCAAATGCCATGAAATTAGATTTTATGCTCCCAGGACTAACCGCATTTACTTTGATATTATCTTGTGAAAATTCTCTTGCAAATATTTTAGTAAATGTTTCTACAGCTATTTTAGATGCAGACAACACCGAGGTTAAAGGAATATATTTACTAGCCAAAAAAGAGCTTATTAAAATAACATGACCTCCTCTTTTTATTAATGGTTTTAAAATAGTTACTGTAAAAAAAGTTCCTTTAGTATTGGTGTTCATTACTAAATCATAGTCTTGTTCTGAAACCTCTTGAGCCCTTCCAAATTTTCCCAAACCAGCACTAGTTACAAGTATATCTATTTCTATCCCTTTAGATTTTAGCCGTTTATATAATTTTTTCAAACTCTCTGTATTGGCTATATCCACAGTATAATAGGAGGATTTTTCACCTATTTCATTTACTGCATTTATAAGTTTATCTTCCGTTTTACCAACGATAATAACATTAGCTTGTCGCTTCGCATATTTCTTTGCTGTAGCCAAGCCAATACCACTACTTCCGCCTGTAATTAAAATTGTTTTATTTTTCATTTTTTAATTGCTTTTATGTTTGTTAATTTCCTTACAATTAAGAGATAAGAATTAATTATTAAATAGATGATTAAAAGATTTGCAAGTAAAAAAATACCGATAGTAAAATAATCATAAAAAACCTCATTTCTGTTTCCAAAGGTTTTCAGACATATATAGGTGGTGGTGGTTACTCCGAAACTAAATGCCCAAAAGGACAATTTAAATTGCTCTTTAAACAAACTAGGTAAAAATTTTAAAAAAATAAAAAATTGAAATAAAGCATATCCTATTAAAAAATAAAGAACAGGAGATTCATTTAAATTAAGACTAATACAAGCTGCACCTGCAATTGCAGGTGGTGCCATCATTATGCCTAGTGTGGGTTTAAAATCATTAGAAATAGTTTCCTTTTTTAATCGGTTCATAATAATTGACTCTAATGACAACCAAGAAAAAAAACCAATTCCTAAAAATAACATTCCTAAAGTATTAAACTCAAACAATCCAGCTACTAGTGCAGAAACAAAATTACCCGCCACTGTAGGTAAATATAAAGCAGGCGTAATAAAATTGAAATGATGTGTTTTTAGCCAAATTCTTTCGGTAAAAAAAATACCATAAAGTAATTGTACCCCCCCCCCTATGATAAAAAGAGTAAGAGCAACCTTGTAGCTATATGGAAATACTATAACTGATATTAATAGAAACGTAACTCCTAGTAACCCAATGAAATTATTTTTTATTGGATGATTTAATTCATAGAGTGCCTCCTTGTAATCCGTAATCCATTTAAAGATGAATAGCGTAACTAATACTATCCAAATAAGTACAGTAAGTAATAGAATGATTTCACCTATCCATTTTGCCCCCCCCCACAAGAGACTCGCTTCTCTCCAAATATTACCTAATCCAAAAAGACCTAAAATACTACTTAGATAAGAAGCATGAAAGAGCTTAGATACTGTTAAAATTAATTTATTCATTTACCAAGTAAAAGGGGTAGGTTGCCAACTATACCCTTGATCTGCTTGCTTCATTTTTCCAAAACTAGGAAAATTTAGATGTGTGCCTGCAACGAATAAATTATCTGTAGAAGCCTTGTCTAAAATATATTTTCGACTAGTTCTAGCACTTTCAGGATCTGCATCTACAACAGAAGTCCATTCAGGATGTGTTAAGTGCAGCCATTCATGAATTACGGTATCTGCAATGTATATAAAACCCTCACTTTCCAAAGCTATGTGACCAGGTGTATGACCAGGTGCTGCAAGTATTCGTAACCCCGGAGCTACTTCGTCTCCTGGGTTTTTAAGCGTATAATTTTTCCCCATAAACTTAATAACCTCTTTTGCAGAACTAATAAAAAAATCTTTGGTAGCTTTATCTGCTCCTAAATTCTTTAAATTTGGATTGTTATCATTCCAAAAATTATATTCTGTTTCTGACAATATAATTTCTGCATTCGGGAAGGTTGGTTTTCCATTAGCATCAAATAAATAACCAAAATGATCAAAGTGTAAATGGGTTAAAACAACTCTGTTTACTTCTTCTACTTTAAAACCAGACTTATTAAAATTACTTAAAAATTGCCCGACAGTATCGGCTACAGCAATATTCGTTCCCGTATCTACCAAAGTTAAATCATTACCTTTTTGTATAGCCAATGCATTTACTTGAACTGAATTCCCTTGTGCTTCTAATCCACTTAGTTTTATTTGTTTTAGCACTTCTTCTTCTGTTGCTTCTTGGGCAAACATACCATCCGGATTGTATAATTTTCCATCACTTATAATGGTGTATTCAATATCATCGATAAATTTTTTATAAAACCCATTTCCTTGATTGTGTATATTTTCCATATTATCTTTTTTTAAACGGATTTAATGATCAAATTTGATATCAAATCATAAACTCGAATCCCAGAGACAACGGCACCTTCCATAAGCCCAGAGTTGGTAGCTGATGTTTCTGCCCCAGCAAAAAATAATTTTTCATTCATTTGTGGATTTGTTAATTCTTTGTCTCCATTATTCTGATGTTGGAAAAGACCTTTATTTAAATTAAAATCTGAAGAAGTGTAGGGTTGAATATTCCAAATATGATCCTCATAAGCAATTACCTCTTTTGCTTTTTCTCCAAAGAGACGTATTAGGTCTTTAATCACAATTTCTTTCCTTTCAGCTTTAGTCATATTATAATGTGCTTTTTGTAAGTTTAAAAACCCTACCAATGCATAAGCTGTATTATCGGCATTCACCTGATCTTGCACCTCTCTTACTAAGCCTGCCATACTTACAGCAAGTCCTGCCATATTTTTAGCTCTCCAGAAGGGCGTTTTGTATTCAACTGAAAACTTGGCAGATTCTCCCATCCAGGTATGGGTCATCTTTCTTACGTCGTTGCTTTTATCTGACAATTCTGGAATAAATGTTACAGAAGACGAAAGTAGCTTTGGTGGAATAGTTACAATTACTTGTTTTGCCTTATAAATATCAGCATTGGTTGTTTTAATTTCTATAAAACCTCCTTTGTCTTCAATAGACTTTACAGGAGTATTTAGATGAATGTTCTCTTTTCCAATTTTGCTAGCTAGTATATCAATCACTTTAGACGTTCCTCCGCTCACTTTGTGATAAATTTGACCGCCAGTCATTTGACTTGTATTAAATTTTTCAGGCTTCATTTCTGAGCTTGTTTCGTACACTCCATAGCCACTAGAGTACTGCTCGTAAAGAGGTATATTCAATTCGACTAATAATGCTTTAAATGCACTGTCATTAAAAACCCAGGTAGCTCCCATCTCTAGCGAAGCTCCAGAAGAAGTTACAATTGTTTTAATTCTTCCCCCTAGATAGTTATTTGCTTCTATAACATGTACAGCGGCACCTCTTTTTTTTAGAAGATAAGCTGTTGTTAAACCTGATAACCCCCCGCCTATGATTATTACATCGTACATATCTAATTTATTTTAAATTGTTGTCTTGTTCCTACAGCCAATGGGTCTACTACTGATTCCCCATATTCATTTATTGCTTTCCAACTTGTGCAATGCCCTGGTATACTAATCTTAAAATTAAATTGTTTTAATTCTTCAATAGTCTCATCTATTAAGTTTTCATTGGGAAATACTAAATGAAGTCAAACTACTAATGCATATCTTTAAATACTTCTGCTGTATGTTTACATACATTTACAACCCCAGCATGGGAGCATCCTGTAAATATTGCAATACCTTTTCCTTCTATACCTACCGTAACAAATCGTTCGTCAATAACGTCAGGGTCTTCTATCCATTTTTTTCTACCAATGACTGATAATTAGGATAAGAATCAGAATTCTAGTATTTTTTTTAGTTTTTTATAAACATTATCTGGTATGGGTTCTAAACCTTTTTCATACTTTATTACTTGTTGTTTACTTAAGCTTAGTCTTAAAGCAACTTCATAAATGGATAGTTTTCTTGCTCTTCTTTGATTTTTTATAAAATTGCTATTATCATCATTTTTCAAATTTTTACTTTCCATTTTTCTAATTTTTTTCTGACTAACATTGAAGTATAATTTAAAAGGATACTTGAATTGATCATTACAACAGTTTTCTAAAATATGTAATTTGAACTTATGACTATTGTAAATTCTTCAACTGGGTATCCTTTTAAATTAAAATGAAGTTTTCATTTTTTTGAAGCTAAACTTACTAAGCTTCCACAAGTTCACCCTTTAAAACTTCTGCTAAAGCTTCAGCTAAAGGCGCTGCAGATGCTGGACTTTGCCCTGTCATTAATGCTCCATCAACAACTACATTTGCTTCCCAGTTTCCTTTGCTAATGTAATTTGCACCTCTTCCTTTTAGTTCATCTTCTAGAGAGAATAATAAGTGATGTAATAATTCAATTTCCTCATCTTCACTATTCTTAAATCCTGTCAGATTAACTCCTTCTACTAAGTATTTTCCGTCAGATAATTTTATATCTCTTAAAATGGCAGCAGCATGACATACCATTGCTACTGGACGCCCTGATTCATATGAGTCCTTAATTAATTTAATTGCATACTGATCTGATGCTAAGTCCCATATTAGTCCATATCCTCCAGGGAAAAATATCGAATCAAATGTGTCATAATTAATATTTCTTAATTTCATAGTATTTTTTGCAGCAAATAAAGCTGCATCATCCTTTGAGAACTTTTCTGTATACTCTGATGTAAAAGGAGCTTTCATACTTAGCAAATCTATTGGAGCTTGACCTCCATTTGGAGAAGCAAATACAACTTCATAACCTGCTTCAGTTAAGATGTAATAAGGAGCAGCTAACTCGTGAAACCAAGTTCCTGTCAATTTACCACTCAATCCCATTTCATCAAAAGATGACATTACTAATAATACTCTTTTCTGTTTGTTTCCTGTATTCATAATATTTGTTTTTAATTTATTAATATTAATTTGTTTTCAATTTCTGTTACAAAGATGCAGCAGATTAGAACCTTAAAATGGCAAAATAGAGACAGTGAATGGTAAACTACGGTAATTGTACTTGAAATTCCTTTGGATTTAGTCCTGTATGCTTTTTGAAATACTTAGTGAAATAAGTGGCTTGATCAAAACCCAAATCGTATGCCACTTCTTTTATTGATAATTTATGATTTGATAACAACCGTTTTGCTTCCAATATTTTTCTATTATGAATTACAATAGCGGGTGTGTTATGAAGATGTTTTTTTGTAATGCCTGTTAATTTTTTTGAACTAATGCCAAGCAACTCACTAAAATTATCAATGCTCAAAAAATCATTAATATGCTTTTCTATTAGTTGTTTGAACTGTATCGCAATCTCATAATCCACATCAATAGTATAGTCTATTGCATGTTGTTGCTTTTTAATACGTTCTATTAGAGTTAAGACAGCCTGAAATAGATAATAAGATTGCTGCACATAATTATAATCCTTATTATAGGTCTCTTCGGAAATTTGGCTGGTTAGTTGCTCAAACTTTATTAATTGTGATTCAGATGGATTTATAAATGCATTACCTATTTCTGTGAAGAGTAAGTAGTTGAGTTTAGTTTCGGAATCACTATCATATTTATTAATAAAGGAATCATTAAAATGAAACAAGTAGCCTTCGTTTTTAGAATCGGGACAAAAATAATGTACTTGACTTTTTTTTATAAAAAAAATAGTGTTTTCCGGATGTTCTACAATTTCATAATCTACATAATGTCTTCCAGCACTTTTAAACCATAAAACCTGATAAAAACTATGCCTATGAGCTTTTATGGCATGGTTAAAGTTTTTTTTAAAATAAGGTTCGGCTTCTTTAACCTCAAAATGAAGTTTGGAATAATCGTTTTTGTGAAGATGGTATTCTTGAATTTTTTTCAACTAAATCTATCCTTTTATACAAAAGTATACTATTCAGTGTAATTAAAACTATTTATTCATTCCACACATTCACCTTCGCCAGAGCTCTGGTTTATGCTTCCCTTCTCTCTCCTACGCTAAAAAGCTTCGGTGGACATGTCGTCGCTTCATAAAAAGTGTTTTATTAGCATTGTAGAAGAAACTTTTGGGATGAATTTTTTAAAGGAACTGTAGTATGCCAATGCGCCAGCTGGCTCCTTCGTTAAAAAGATATACTATCTCTTTTTCTATGCTCGGCCCTATTTTAGCCAAAGTTTTATGAGGCCGGTAACACCCTGCTTCTGTATGGAACATACAACCATGTCCTTTATGGGAAGTTGGGAGCGTGACATAATTGCACATGAGTTAGCACATCAATGGTTTGGAAATAAGATTACCTGTGGTGATTGGGAAGACGTTTGGCTAAACGAAGGTTTTGCTACTTATTTGAATGCCTTAGTTATTGAAAATTTTGACGGAGATACTACTTTTAGAAATTGGAGAGGTTCAACCATCAATAATATTACCTCAAGCCCTGGAGGGTCGGTATTTATAACCAATACAACCACTACAGGAGGTATTTTTAATGGCATGGTTTATTTTAAAGACGCCATGTTATTACATATGCTACGTTATAAATTAGGAGAGACAATATTCTTTCAAGCAATTCAAAATTATTTGGCAGACCCCAATTTAACTTATGGCTATGCAAGAACAATAGATTTACAAAATCATTTTGAAAATGAAAATGGTACAGATTTAACAGAATTTTTTAATGATTGGTTTCTAGGTCAAGGATATCCCAGTTTTCATTTAACATGGGACTATGATAAATCCAGTCAGCAACTTAGTTTTACAGTAGACCAAACTCAATCACACTCCTCTGTTTCATTTTTTGAAACACCCTTTTCAATTATGGTGTTTGGAGATGGTCAAAATCCTGAGGTGCACAGGGTTGAATTAACAAATAATGGACAATCATTTAGTATAAACATTCCGTATGAGGTATTGGCCATTGAGGTTAATCCTCATAAAAATATAATTTCTAAAAATAACACAGTTGTTTTAGGAAATAATGATAGTGTTTTAATAAACAGCATCACTATTTCTCCGAATCCTACAAAAGGTAATTTAACAGTTAACAATCCATCTAATATTGAAATATATGATGTTAATATTCATAACATGTTAGGACAAGAAGTTTTTAAAAGTAATTATGTAGGTGAAGCTATATCCTTAAAAGGTCTAGAGAGCAGTATTTATATTATTGAAATTGACACCATAAATGGTAAATTATTAAAGAATGAAGCTAAGTTCTAAACCATTCTATTGTTCTAAAACAGAAAAAGAAACTACCCTCATTTATTTCATTTGCAGGTAGTATATTTGTAATACTTAATATAAATACTATGCCAAACAGTTATCTCTTTAATTCCTATGCCTTTTAAGAAATTACATTCTGATATACAAGAGAAGCTAGAGCTACTAGAAATAATAACACCTACTCCTTTTCAGAGCAGCAGCATTCCTGTAATAAAAAGTGGCGCCAATGTCTATTGCACCGCTTCAAAAGATAGTGGAAAAACAACCACACTTATACTTACTACCTTGCAAAAACTAAAATGTGAGGCAGTTGGAAATACTCCAAGGGCCGTAGTTCTTGTTGAAAATAAGGCAAGAGCCCTGGAATTATATGATGCTTTTTTAGCATATACTAAATATAATTCGTTACGAGTATATGTAGGGTATGAGGAGCTTCATGTTGATGTGCAAAAATCAGAAATCTTTGAGGGTATAGACATTCTTATTACCACACCTAGGTCAATGAATAAGCTGTTCTTATTGAATGGAGTAAGTACCTCTCAACTAAAGATCTTTAGCATTGACGATGCTGAGTTTTTAGTTCAAAAATCAGCATATGCGGCAATTATGTCGATCACTCAAAGTATTAAAAAATGCCAGTATGTGCTATATTCAGAAAAAATGCATCCAATACTAAAACGCTTTGAATCCTATTTTATGGAATACTCTAAAATGGTCACCACTTAGGGGTGCCAATAATTTATGACCTAATACTAAGACTCCATGATACCTAAATTACATTATATTACCCAGGGAAATTCTCCAAAAGAGCATCTGGATAACATCCAAAAAGCTTGTACATCTGGTGCAGAACTAGTGCAATTACGTATAAAGAATGTTTCAGATGAGAAAATTTTAAAACTAGCCACAGCGGCTCGAGAAATCACATCTCATTTTCAAACCAGATTAATTATTAACGATCATTATAAATCATGGAAACCTATGGTTTGGAAAAAATCAAGACGATAGGAGATGCCTATATGTGCGCAGGAGGTTTTAAACGGCTCCAGCACAGATCACGCTCGTAAAATGGTCCTTACAGCCATTGATATTGCTGAGTTTGTAAATAAGTCTAAACAGAATACTAACAATAATGCACGTTTTGAAATTCGTTAGGTATTAGTACAGGCCCAGTAGTAGCAGGTATAGTGGGAACAAAAAAGTTTGCCTACGACATTTGGGGAGATACGGTTAACATCGCCTCTCGCATGGAATCTAATTCTGAACCTGGTAAAATTAATGTATCACAGCAAACATATTGGTTACTAAAAGACGACTTTGATTTCGAGTTTAGAGGCCAATTAGGTGTTAAAAACAGAGGGGCAATGAATATGTACTTTGTAAATCCTGAAAAATCTCAGAACAGAAACTAATGTCGAAACGGAATTATTATAAAGTATATGGAATCTGTGAAAGTGCCTCAGATAACCTCAAGCCTATTTTAGGTTTAGCATAAAAAGTGGTTAACTCGCTCCTCCCATATTTATTTGATAGATTATAGAATGGTTACACGTACCTTTTTCTTTTTTAATCGGGTATTGTTTAATTTTTTCACCAATTCATCAGCAATTGCGGACGGAATGGCGACAAATGCACAGTCTTGTTTTAATTCAATAGTTCCTAATTGGTCTTTATTAATACCCCCTTGTTTAAAAAATAGGCCTGCTATATCTCCTTTGGAAATTTTATCTTTTCGTCCGCCTGAAATAAATAAGGTTTCCCAGTATTGTGGCTTATAAGATACTTTATTAGAAATATCGATTCCTTTAACGTTTTTAATAAATTCGGGCAAGTTTTCGTTTGCCCCCTTCAAAACATATGCAGTTCCTTTTGCATTTACTCTGGCTGTTCTACCGTTCCTATGTGTAAACTCTTCTAAGGCAAAGGGAAGTTCGTAATGAATAATATATTTCATTTCGGGGATATCTATCCCTCTCGCGGCCAAATCTGTTGCAATTAAAATTTGACTAGTACCGTTTCTAAATTTAATTAATGCCCGTTCTCTATCTTTTTGCTCCATACCACCAGAAAAACAAGTATGACTGATTTTGTTCTTTTCTAAAAACCTACTTACCAGATCAATACTGCCTCTTAAATTACAGAAAACAATTCCTTGTTGGTTTCCAATGTGCAATAGCAAATTTAACAAGGTTTGTAGTTTACTCTTGGTTGGCGACACCACTGTTTTAATTGCTAATTTGGAGATTGTTTTTTCGTTTAAATAGTTAATAACAGTTGGTTGATCCAGTCTTACAAAATTTGGAACTTTAACTCCTTGGGTAGCAGAGGTTAAAATCCGTTTATTTAAACCTGACAATTGGTTTATAATACTTCTCATTTCATATTCAAAACCTACTTCTAGCGACTTATCAAATTCATCTAATACAAGTGTTTTTATACTTTCCAGAGAAAATCGATCATTACTAAAATGATCCGCAATTCTTCCAGGTGTTCCTATTAAAATTGCCGGAATATGCTTGATTTCAATTTTATCTTTAGACATGGGCCTACCTCCATAGACGGCATTAACTTTAAAACCAGATCCCATATCTCGAACCACTTGCTCAATCTGAATGGCCAATTCCCGTGAAGGCACTAAAACTAAGACCTGTACATCTGTACAACCTGGGTCGAGTGTTTTTATAATTGGCAACAGAAAAGCCAAAGTTTTACCAGAACCTGTTGGAGAAAGAAGTATTGTATTTGTTGTCTTTGTAATTACCGAAATAGCCTCCTCTTGCATTGAATTCAAGACATGAATATTTAATTTTGTTAAAATATCCTGTTGACTTTTAATAATGTTAGCCATACTAATTATTTCTTTTTATTCTTTTTAGACGCCTCCACTTTTGGATTTACAGAACTGGATTGTGCTAAGTAGTTGGCTAAAATTTTATCCACTAACTCATCTTTTGTTAAATGATGAAACACTGTTCTTACTTCACTTTTCAGCACTTCGGAAACTGTGCGATTGGGCTTCGTTTTAAAGATTTTTCTTGCCCATAGTAAGGTATTATTCTCTTCAATACTTTGAGCGTCTGCCCTTTTAAATTTGCTGAAAGTGATTCCTAATTCGTCCTCAAATTCGGTAACTTCAAATTCCTCTTCTCTTTGTAAAATAGTCAGCGAAAATCCCTTCGCTCCTGCCCTAGCTGTTCGTCCGCTTCGATGCACATAGGCATCATAGGTGTCTGGCAAGTGATAATTAACAACATATGAAACCTCTTTAACATCAATACCACGCGCTGCCAAATCGGTCGCTATCAGGATGTCAATATTGCCTTCTCTGAATTGCCCCATAATTCGATCACGAATAGGCTGCGCTAGACTTCCATGTAATGCCCCTGATGAGAATTTATTAATAGCCAGATTTTTAGCCAGTTTATTAACGGCAGCTTTGGTTTTACAAAAGATAATACCGCGCTCGCCTTCTTTAGAACTTAAAAAATGAAGTAATATTTCCAGTTTTTCTATAGGTTCTACAACCACATATTGATGATCGATACCTTGATGACCAACAGTTGCCATATCTGCCTCAATATGCACAACTTGTTTTGACATATAATTTTGAACCAGTTGCTTTATAGTGCCTGGCATGGTGGCTGTAAACAATAATGTTCTTTTAGATTTTGGAACGTCAATTATAATAGTGTCTACCTCTGCTTTTAAGGCACTTACCATTTCATCGGCTTCATCCAACACCAAATACTCTAGGTTTTTAATATTAACAGCGCCGCGTTTAATTAAATCAACCAAACGCCCAGGAGTTGCTACTACAATATGAGTTGTGGCCTTTAAACGCTCTATTTGAGGTTTTATAGGAATCCCACCACATACAGATGCGATAGAAATTTTAGGGCTATCAGTAGCAAAGGATACTAAATTGTTATAGATCTGTTGTCCTAATTCTCTCGTAGGCGCCAATACCAGAGCCTGTACATTGATGTTTTCTACATCTATTAACTGCAATAAAGGCAATCCAAAAGCAGCTGTCTTACCTGTTCCAGTTTTTGCTAAAACAACAAGATCTTCCTTCTGATTTAGAACAACGGGAATGGTCTTTACTTGAATATTCGTTGGAACCGAAATTTGTAAATTGGCTAAACTTTCTTGTAAATGTTCGTTAATTCCTAAATCCGAAAACTGTTTTGACATAAAATATTTTCAGCAAAGATAAGCACTCTAATACAGGGAATACTAGCAATTTGTATTGTTATTCTTTTTATTAGTGAGAAATAACAACACCTTTATTCTAAACCCATTGGTGAAAACCGCATCCTAATAGAATTAGGTTAGGACATTGGGATACATCCAAACTTGTTAATGAATTCGATTGACATCTTAAATATTCAAGATTTACGAAACTCAATATGCCTTCTAAAGAATCTATTTGGTTACTATCAATGTTCAACCATAAAACCGACTCGGCTCACCTACTTTAATCTCACCATCATTATTCAAGTCTGCATCTGAATCAGCAATATTATTACCATCAGTATCAACACAAAGAGTATTTACCAAGGCATTTTTATAATAAAGGTGTGCAAGTTTATAATTTTACACAAATAAAACTATTGGCACCTTTCTCCGGCCTATTCTTATAAAAGTTTTGGTACTGTTTTTAAACAAAGAAATTATCCGGCAAGTTCCTAATACCATCTGCCAAGAGTTTCATTTCTAAATAATGATCCTTTTTTTCGAGAATAACATTGACATAATTAAAATTTTGATGCCTCCAAAAAGCTGTTGCAGTAGCGGCATAAACAGTAAACGCCCTTAACGCTTTTTTTTCTATGTCTAATAGCTCGATTTCGCGTTGATAGCCTTCAAGTAAACAAGCAACCTTGTTTAGATTGATAGTTTCTCCATCACAACAGGTACCTATTAGCATCATTCCAATATCGAACACTCGATAATAATAACAGGCTTCTTCAAAATCCATAATAGTCGCACACTTTCCGTCTCTATTTACAATAATGTTATTATAAAAAATATCACTATGTATGAAGGCTTTTGGCAATTCTGGACTTATATACGCCTCTATATAGTCCTGTGTACGCTTTAACCACTTGTAGAAAGTAGAATCCCGTGCATAGAGCTGTACTCTATCAAAATGCTCTATACCATAATTTAAAGTTCGTGGAAGATAATCTGGTGCTTTTATTTGATGTAGTTTTGACAATTCACTTCCCAGGTATACGAGCAATTCCTTGGGTAAATCTTGAATGATTTCTCCTTGAATAAACTCTTTCAGCATAACAGGTTTTTCATTCCAAACCGCCGTAAGCGCCTCGTTGTTTGTTTTAACCAACTTGGAAGTGCTAAAATTATTGAGATTAAGATAGTCTAATAATGAAGCCAATTCTTCAGCCTTCTCAATTGATTTTTGCTCACAAATTGTTAACACAAAAGAATTATTTTCTGTCTTTACTAAATAATTGGTGTTTTCCAACCCTCCGCTTAGCACCTTATAAGACAGCACTTTTTCAACAGTATAATGGCTTAAAATAGTTTGTAAGTCTGTATCATTTAAAACAGTATACTGTGCCATATTACTTTCCCTTTGTTAAATCCCAATTAGTTTCCATAGCATGCGTAAGCGCTTCTTCTAAATTTGCATGATCACATAAATAAACTTTCTCACACAGTCGTTTCGCTTTTTCTATGCTGTGATGGGTAGCAACTTTTGGTAATTTATTTATAGATAATGCTTTTTTAATTATTTCTGGAAATTTAGCTGGATGTGCAGTTGCCAAACAGATAAGTTTCTCATTACCTAATAAATCTTTTAAAACATCAGCAGCATGTAATGATACAGCTCCATGAGGATCTAATAAATAGGTTTCAGTAGTATAAATTTCGTGAATTATATCCAACGTTTCTTTATCAGTAGCACTATTAGATAAGAACCCTTTTTTGTAGTTCTCAAAAGTTTCTTTATCAAACTCCACTACTCCTGTGGTTTTAAATTCATTCATCCACTTCTTTATTTTTTCACCATCTTTATCAATACTGAAATACAAAAATCTCCAAAAATTATAAGGAATCAAAATATCGATTGCTGATGAAGCCGTTTCATAAATTGCTTCTTTGGTAAAACGTCCTTCTGAAAAAATACGATGCAAACAAGCGTTTTTATTATTGGCAGCTACCAAATATTTTATGGGCAATCCCATTTTTCGTGCCAAGGCTCCCGCACATAAATTACCGAATGCACCTGAAGGAACCGACATATTAATTTGCTCGCCAATGCTATCAACCACTTGTAAATAACCGAAAAAATAATGAACGGTTTGCATCATCACACGCCCCCAATTAATGGAGTTAACACTAGATAACTTTAATTTTTCTTTAAACGATTTATTCCCGAATAAATTGCCAATTACCAAATCTAAATCATCACCTCCATCAGGGCAATTGGCCACGCCTACAGGATGAATATTAAGGTGTTGCAAAGTTGTCATTTGACGTTCTTGTTCCTCTGTTATCAAACCTTTAGGGTATAATACCCAAGCATCTAAATTTGATTTACCCGCTACAAAATGAGCCGCTGCAGGACCTGTATCTCCAGTAGTAGCTACTATAACAGAAAGATGTTCTCCTTTTCGCTCTAAGAAAAAATTAACCAGATTAACCAAGAACGCAAGGCCTACATCTTTAAAAGAAATCGTTGGTCCGTGAAATAACTCCATAATATAGGTGTCCTTTCTAGATTTCAATTGATGCAGTGGGATAACCTCCTCCTTCTCAAAAGGTTCGTAGGCCATATGAAGCATCATTTTTAGTTCTTCAGAAGAAATAATAGATCTGTCAATAAATAGCGAAAGTATTTCAAAGGCTAATTCCACATAGCCCAACCCCTTCCATTCTTCTAATTGATCCTGTGAGATTTTAGGCAACGTTTCTGGAACATACAAACCTCCATCCACTGCAAAACCATCTAATATAGCAGTTTCAAAATCTACTGATTTTCCGCCACCTTTATTACTTACAAATTGAAGCATAATTCTATTTTTTAATATAATTAGTATAAACCGCCTTAGTAATCATAATATCTTGTACCGCAACTCCTGTTAAATCAACAACTGTAATTTGATTATTATTGGTTCGCTGTAATTTTGAATCCTGTATTGTAGCACCCAATTCCATAATCGCATTTTCTGAAATTGCCCCATCTTTTACTGCTCTATAAATTTCGCCTCTACTTTTACTTTGTGGAATGCTATCAGCTATAACAATGTCTGCCTTTTTAAGCAATTCACTTTCTAGCTCTTGTTTGTCTTGTGTGTCTGAACCAACGGCAGTAATATGTGTTCCTTTCTGAATATCGTTAGCCTTTAATAATGGGGTTTCTGAAGGTGTTGTAGTGACAATCAAATTACAGTGTCTAGCCAGCTCTGAAGGATTTTCTGCGATTTGAATATCAAAATCAACACTCAATTCTTGTGCAAATTTTTCTGCATTCTCTTTATTCCGTCCCCAGACCCAGACAGTGTTGCAAGGTGTATGCCTTTGAAGGTACTGTAATTGTAGTTTCGCCTGTATTCCTGTACCAATAATCCCAATCGCTTTTATCGTTTTAGGTGCAAAATACTTTGCAGCTAGGGCTCCAGCAGCAGCCGTACGAATATCTGTTAGGTACCCTTCATCAAGTAAAACGGCTTTAGGAACTCCCGTTTTTTGATCAAATAAAAGCATTAACCCTTGACTTGAAGGAATACCTAATTTGGCATTTTCATAAAATCCAGACGCAATCTTAATCACATAGTGATCATCGTTCTTAATATACCCATATTTAATGTGTACATCCCCTTTAGGTTTTTCGAATAATAACTCTCCAACTGGAGGTACTACGGTGGTCCCATTACTATATTGAACAAAACCTTCCTCCATAGCCGCAACAACATCTACGTTCTCAACAATGGATTTTATCTCTTTAAGATTAATAACAGTTGCCATAATGTTCGTTTATTTCGTTTAGTAATTGTTTGTTTATTTTTTTCCCAGTTAAAATTAATACTACATTTTTGCCTTTATAAATATCGTCTTTTAAAACTGCAGCGACTGGAAGTGCTGCAGTTGGCTCTACAGTGGTATTATGATACTTATAAATAAAGGCAACAGCTTCCTTTATAGACTTTTCTTTTATAAGTTTTATATCAGAGAGTTGTTTTCTACAGATTTCAAAGCTTAGAGCACCCTTTTCAATACCTCCCGCGGCGGCATCGGCGATTGTAACTAATTTACTCGGTGCAACAATTTTATTAGCCTTTATAGAATCATACATTTCTGAAGCATTTATGGGCTGACAACCAACTACATTCACGCTATCATTCTCAGAAAAATAAGAACATATTCCGGAGGCAAGTCCACCACCGCCAATTGGTGTGATGATAATATCCACCTCTGGTAATTGAGTCTCTATTTCTAAACCAATTGTTCCTTGCCCTTTTATAATATCCAAGTCATTATATGGGTGAAATAATATCCCTCCAATTTCCTCTGCATATTGGGTTGCTTTTGCTTCGGTTTCTATGCTCGTCTTACCAAACAAGATTTTCTCAATAGAATAATTTGAAAGCCCTTTTAACTTCTCTTCTTCCACAGTTTCTGGAAGGAATAACGTTCCTTTAAAACCAAATTTTTCAGAAGCATATCCAAAAGCAGCGGCGTGATTCCCAGTTGAAGCAGCAACGAACCTATTACCAATATCTTCCTTATCTAAACTGTATAACTTACTAAGAACACCTCTCAACTTAAAGGTATCAGTTATTTGTAAGTGCTCCATTTTAAGATAAATGTTAGCTCCAGAAAGTAAACTCAGCCTTGGTGAATGAACTAATGGCGTTTTAAGAATATCGCCTTTAATACCTTCATACACTACTTCAATGTCTTTCTTTGTTATCAAAATTCTTATGATTTATTTGGAAACTCTTTATCTATTTTATCAATTATGGATTGTATAAGTTCTACCACATTTTGAAAGAATTCTGGGTCCGTATTTTCAATATCATCAGTCGATTTATGATAATCTGGATGATCCTCTTCACTAAAGGTGATATTGGGAATCCCTTTTTCATGAAAAGGACCGTTATCTGAAGAGAACATCCAATAGTCTTTAGACGTATCGTTGGGATCGTCATGTCCAAATGAAACTTTTAACCGACTAGTTTTTGCCAATGCTTCAACTAAAGGCCTAAATACAGGATATGGCTTGGTTCCTACGACATAAATTTCATTTTTTGGATTACGACTTATCATATCGAAATTGAAATTCAATTTAATATCTTCTAAAGGAACTGGCGGATGTTCTACAAAATACTTTGAACCGTGCAAACCGAGTTCTTCAGCATCAAAGGCAGCAAATATGATAGAATGTTCAGGTTGATTTTTAGAAAAGTGTCTTGCCAACATCAATAGTGCAGCCGTTCCGGAAGCATTGTCATCTGCACCATTAAAAATGATGCCGTCAATGATTCCCAAATGATCATAATGTGCGCCCACAACAATATATTTATCTGAATGAGATTTACCTTTTACATAGCCCATAATGTTAGTTCCATTCCTACTTTCTAGAGTCATTTCATCACTAAATTCGAAGGAATGATCAAAAGTGTTTTCAAACTTTTCCAACGCAATGCTCTCAAAAAATGATTTAATAAGCTTTTGTGCTTTTCGATTGTTTCCTGTACCCCTTCCTCCAAATTCATCTGAAGCCAATTTCTCTTGTAATGTTAACAACTCAGGAGTCTGAGGTGTAAAGACATTGTAGGTAGTGATTTCTTCTGGGGTCATCCAATGTATATCGTCAGCTGAAGCAGCTTTGAGCGCGTACCAATAGAAATCAGTTGGAATCTGCATTTCAACATAGTAATCGAGGTATTTTTTATGCTCCTCCTGATCAGCCGGAAAATCCAGAGCAACTTGATCTCCACCAGACCAGGAATGCACTCCAAGTTTAGCCGTATGATGGGCATTCCTTTCTACTCCCGCTAAGAACATATCTGTTCCCCCTGAAGCCACCATCCCTCCTTTTGGTATATAGGTATTTATCTTTCGTTTTCTTATTTCTTGAGACGCCACCAGGTTTATTTCATCGTCTATCGAACCTGCAACTTCTTCCATTGCTAGCGTTGTAACTTGCGGATTTTTATCTAGTACGTCTTGTATATCATTTAAGGTATTGGAATAAATAACGCCCTTCACGTACAATGTGTCTTTTAAAGATTGGCTCTTTTTAAAATAAAATTGGGCAACTTGATCTCCTTCCACCTTCATGGCAATCTTTTGTCCAAATGCACTTAGGAACAGAATCTCAGGAAAAACTAAAGTAGTTACTACTATAAGTGTTAGAACAATTAATAATCTGACAATGTATTTTTTCATTTCTCAAGTTTTTAAAATTGGCGTTAAACAGTTTTATTATGGTATTATCAAATTATATTGGGATATTTCTGGATCTGTCATCCAATGAATAGAATCTGCAGGAGCTGTATTGATAGTAAAATAATAAAAATCTTCTGCTTGTTGTTGAGTGAAACCAACTGAAACATAATAATTAATATAAGGTAAATGATTTGCATGTCCAACAGGAAAGTCAGTCGCGGTAACATTTTCTCCAGCCCAGGAATGAACACCAATTTTAGTGTTACTTCCTTTTGTTCTTTGGATTCCAGCAACAAAAAAATCGACACCGCCAGAGGCAATCTCCCCATTATCCATTAAATGAATATTAATTCCCATTTGGTGGACGTTTGCAGATAGCTGTAGATTAACCGTATCATCAGAAGCCCCATCGCAGTTTTTAATGTTTATTTTATTAACGTTCGGAAAAGAGGCTACTAAACTATTAAATTTAGTTAATGAAGAACTACCGATAGTACCATCCATTTCCACTGTTGTATCATCTGTTAGAACTTTAAAGATTCCAAATTGTCTGTTAGAACTGGAACTTGTTGCATCATTATCTTTATTACAAGATAATAATACAGCAGATACAACTAAAAATGTAAAAATCAATCTAAATGCTTTCATAGGGCTTTATGTTAACTAATGTTCAAAAAAAACTTCAGCAATTATCAAATATGATAACTACTGAAGTATACGATTGTAATTTATTTTAAAACTATCCTTTCAATTTCTTCTTCAGTGATAAAGAATAGTTAATATGTTTATTTCAAATATATAACCGCAAATATATAATGATATTATGAAGGTTCAAATTTTTAACCCTTTATATCATCGTTTATCTGGTTCATATTTATTCATTTCTTCCTAATTCAAGGTTTTTTTCCATGATTCACTTTTTTAAGTATATTACCTACTCTTTTATTCTGAAGTGGATTTTCAGCTTACTCCACAATATTTCACCATTAATTACACCTAGATTGCTGCAAAGACTGGGAGAGCATCTAAATATAATTTGGTAGAATACTGTAAGGTTAAATAATTGACTATCATATAATAAGAAGTATTTGCCCTATTCTTTAGGGTGTTTCCCTCTTTAATTAGGGTTGTAAAATTTTACGCTTGACGTGTTTGAAATGAGTGTTGGAAGCAAGCATTAATGGTGCTATTTACCTGATCTATGTTGTAGAGGAAACGAATTCTTAGATATTGGCACAATTTAGTGCTTAAATGAACTGTATTTTGTTTTAAATTAGCCTATATCGAAGGCATCTATGAAACTAGAAATCGCTAAGAGAATTTTCCAAAGAGTTTATACATCAATCATTCTTCAAGCCCCAAGGAGCATCTGGAGTTGCAACAGTTGTAGAAAGATTCATAACAATCTTAAAAATGCGATCTGTGCCTAGACGCTTGAGGTTATATGTAAAAGTTATATCATCTAAAGTAATCCACCAAACATTCGTCGCAGCGGCAGGAATAATAGTTTGGGTATACACGTCTGCCGGAAAAAACTGAATATCCGGTTTTCCAACATTAGTTGCGGTTCCTCCATAAAAAGTAATCTCATCTTCAGTACCATCTTTATGTCTATGATCGTGTTTAAGGCTAATGCGGTCGTCTTTATAGGTTAGTATCCAAGTCCTAGACCTGTCCTCTCCAACAAAAAATGGAATTTTAATTTCGGTCTCATTACAAGATCGTACGTGCATTAATAGTCGCTTACCACCAAAGTCTTCATCTTCTTCAGGCAGCGTTAACACTCCTTCATAAGCAAGTCCGCAATGAGATTGCAGTGCATTCCAAAACTGTCTCGAAGGACTAGCCTCTTGTCCATAGGTACTAAAAGAAATAAGAAACACACTTATAGAAATTTTGACTCTTGTATACATAGAAATTCGTTTATGGATCATAAAAGAAAGAAATATTTGATTAAGAGTTACTCTAATTCAGAAATAAACTGGTTATAAAGATTTTACAATCACAATAGAAAAAGACATCCTAGGCCTGTTAGGCCCCAATGGAGCGGGAAAATCTACCTTGCTAAAAATGATAGCTACTGTTAGTAAGCCTTCTGAAGGAATTATTTCTTTGAACAAAAATAACATTGTAAAAGATGCCAATTATATGCGCAAACAACTGGGCTTTCTACCTCAAGATTTTGGTGTATACCCTAACTTAAATGCCTATGAGTTCTTAGCATATATGGCGGCTATGAAAGGAATTGGCGGCGCTAACCTAAAACCGCGAATCGATCAATTATTGGAAGGTCTAAATTTAACAGATGCCGCCAAAAAACCAATTGGTAGTTATTCGGGAGGAATGAAACAGCGCATAGGAATTGCACAAACTTTATTAAATAATCCTAAAATCCTAATTTTTGACGAACCTACAGTAGGTTTAGACCCAGAAGAGCGTGTGCGGTTTCGTAACCTCATTTCAGATTTAGCAAACGATTGCATTGTGATTCTGTCTTCACATATTGTTTCTGATATTGATACTATCGCGGATCGGGTAGTTATTATGAAGGATGGGGCACTTATCAATCAGGGTAGTCAAGAAAGTATCATTCAGAATGTAAGTGACAAGGTGTTTGAAACTACCATCAAAAAGGAGCAACTATATTCTTTTAAAGCAGCTCATGTTGTTGTAAGCACATTTCGAAAGAAAGACGAACTTCAGGTTCGCTATATTTCAAATAATCCTACTGAAAACTCTCGTCTGCAGGTCGCCAACTTAGAGGATGCCTACCTGTACTTAACCAAAAACAACTAAGATGAAATCATTTCTTAAGATAATAACTTCAGATTATCTACAACGTACTCGCAGCTACGCTTTCTTGGTGACCTTATGTGCAACTTTGGCAATTGCCTATACATTTGTACCCGAACCAAACGCGACTTATTCAACCATTAGAATCGACGGTTACGTTGGATTATATAATTCGGCATGGTTTGGCTATGTGACGGCCATTATGACCAGTATATTTCTATCACTAATAGGTTTCTATCTAATAAATAGTGGTATTAAGACAGATATAGACACTAGAGTTGGGCAAATAATTGCCGCTACAAAAATCAATAACTTCTCCTATTTGTTTTCTAAAGTACTGAGTAACTTTTTAGTCTTATTAACCATCGTACTTATTGTATTAACTATGAGCATCATACTCTTCCTTCTTTATAATGATGGCAGAGTTTTAGAAATGACTCAATTTCTAAAACCATATACACTCATCACCCTGCCGGCAATATTTTTAGTTGCGGTTCTAGCAGTGATTTCTGAAGTTTTCTTTGGAAAGTATTCGGTACTTCAAAATTTGGGATTCTTCTTTCTATTCTCAGCATTGATGCTGTTTACTCCTAAAACCGAAGCGCAATTTTCTTTGGACGTCTTCGGAGGCAAAATTGTAACACACGAGTTAGAGGAAATAGTTCGAGGCATCACGAAATCTGATGGGAAAACTGATTTAACAATTGGCTATGTTCTTGGGGGTGTAAAGAACTCGAAAAAATTTGAGTTTAATGGAATGGATTTTCCTGCTTCATTTGTTATTAGTCGTTTGGCCTTAGTTCTATTGGGAATCCTTGTTATTGGGTTAATCTCACCGTTTTTTCATCGATTTAATGTAAAGGAAAGAATAAAAATGACCCCTTTAAGAACCGAAGCAAAAAAACACACATCGAAGGAAATCAATTTGTCAAACTTATCCATACCAAAAACTAACTATAGCATTCTCCCCATTGTGAAAACAGAGTTTCTGCTCCTTTTCAGAAAAGGAAAAAAATGGCTTTGGCTACTAAATTTTATTGGAATGTTATCATTAGCCATGCTACCTTTAAAATTATCACATCAAATGGTACTTCCAATTTTATGGTTCTTACAAATAAGTAGACTATCCGACTTGACGACAAAAGAAATAACCAACAATGCTCACTATTTTGCATTTTCTTCCTATAAGACAACTAGTAGGTTATTACTTTCACGATTGTTATCGGCAGTGCTTCTCATGCTTTTATTGGTAACGCCGCTAGCGGTTAGATTGGCACTAACTGTCAACTTTTTCGCAACCTTATCTGTGATTTTAGGAGCTATTTTTATCGTTTTATTGGCGGCCGTACTTGGCACTTTATCCAAAGGAAAAAAACTATTCGAAGTACTTTTTTTTATGCTCACCTATGCCAATATCAATGGAATTTCCTATGCTGATTATTTTGGTGGATTTGAACATCATAAGTTGTATATACGTACACTCGCATCCGTACTTGTAATCTTAGGAGCGATTATATTTGTTACGAGAAGGCATCAGTTAAAAAATTATTAAAATTTCAATTGAAGTAAACTACAAATGGCAAGTGGTTGTTAATAGGATCATCTAAGTCCAACAAGCCCAATTCTTGGGCTTTAATATGGCAATACCAATAGTAGTTTTAGAAACGGATGCGATGTGTTGTCTAGTGTTTACTCTGATATAATCAAGTAACGCTGTAACAAACCAATTCAAGTGCCGTCTTTATAGAAACGAAACCATAAAACCAGCATCATGAAACTCAAAACCTCTATCCTTTCTTGTCTAACCCTTTGCCTTGCAATAGTCGTTAATGCCCAAGAACGTGTTCACCTAAATAGTAAAACAACAACAACCTCTTATAACTTCTCAAACTACGACGCTTTTGAGGTATCTGGTGATTTTAAAGTCAATCTTAACTTTTCCAATAGCGAAGAATCCATTTCGTTAGAAGCCAATAACAACATTATAGATAAGGTAGACATCTATAAAGACGGAAATACCTTAAAGCTCAAACTCAAGCATAATTGGAACTGGAAAGGGAGGCTGATTCTTAATGTGGACATTTCCACAAAAGGGATGATTAATACCTTTAAGCTTTCGGGAGACGCAGTTGTAAAAGTAAATGATGCTATTAGAACAAATTCGCTCGAGTTAATGCTAAAAGGTGATAGTATTTTAGAGGCTGAGATAAAAACAAACGAACTTAGGTTAATGGCTAAATCTGATTCTGTAGTAACACTTAGTGGTAGTGTTGACAAATTAGAAGCACACCTTTCGTCTGATAGCCTATTAAAAGGAAAAGAACTTACCATAGAAAACGCGGATCTTGACCTCTCTGGTGATAGTGAAGCCTGGATTGTTGTAAGTGAGACCCTTTCTGCAGTGGCTAGTGGTGATAGTATCCTTCGTTATGCAGGTAATCCAAATGTTAAACGCAGTGTAGCGACAGGAGATTCTGAAATTCACAGGATGAATTAATGTAGGAATTCTAAAAAACATTAAACCAGACCATAGCGCTTTATCTATTTGACGATAAACCCTATAGCTTTAACGAGTATTTATATTTTTGTAAGAATAACCAAAAGAAATTTCGTACATTTAAATACAGACCTAAATCTTCTGATAGGCTAAATTTAGTCTATCCCATTTGCTTGCTGCTTGCTATAAACACAGAGTAGTAACCCTTAAATGGAATTGTATGAAGAAATTTTTACACAATTGGGATGAGCGATGGAAGCGATGGAATATTCTGCTAGCAGAATATGGAAAAGCTAGTAGCTATGCCATACATAGATAGCGCTCATTTCAAAATCAACTTAAGAAGAAATCCCTTGACCTTGCTGTCTAGGGATTTTTTATTTAATTCCTAAGATAGCATTAAACTGCCGTACTTCACATTTATAAAAGTGAATAAGTATATTCTTAAGATCTAAGTATCTATTTTTCATAATCGTTGGTTTTAATAATTACATATAAGTAGCAAATCTGCCATAAATGTTACATCAAAAAAGAATCTAAGAGATAAGATTACGGTACTCTGAAGGCGATCTTTTTAAATGCCTTTTGAAGTATTTTACGAAGTAAGACGCATCTTCAAAGCCCAAACGATAACCAATCTTATTTACCTTTAAAGACGTAAACGAAAGCAAGCGCTGTGCTTCCAAAATGACACGTTTCGAAATTAACTCTGAAGGAGACTTAGAAGTAACAGATTTAGTGATCGTAGTTAATGTTTTGGTCGAAATATGCAACTTATTAGCATATTCGCTCACCGTCAGTCCATCTTTGTATTGACGTTCCAATAATTCCCGAAACTGTAAATATTGTAGCTCATATCGATTGGTCAAGTTCATATTGTGTTCTAGGTCTCCTCTATGTACACGCTCCAGTACAATCAACAAGGACTTTAATAGATAACGAATCACTTGTTGATGACCAAAACCGTTTTGATTGGCACGTTCCTCTTTTATTAGAAGAATATAGGAATTAGTCAAGGCAACAATTTCTTCAGTTAAACAATGACAGGGCTTTCCCTGATTGTTAAACACATTGTATTTTAAAAATATATCAGTGTCAGATTGCAGTAAGAAGCTTTTATTGAAATGAATAATAATACCTTGATGTTCGACTTGCTCGTCGAACATCAAGGTATTTGATCTTTTGAAACAAAGAAGATGGTATTCTCTTTTACCTTATAGCTGTCAAAATCCACATAGTACACGCCCCCACTGTTATAAAACCAAATAACCTGATAATAACTATGAGAATGCGGTTTTTGAGCATGCGTGCCACTCTTAGTCAAATAGTCGGCTAGATCATAAATCTCAAACTGAAGCTTTTCGGGGTTGGATTTATGAAGGTGGTACTGTTCTATTTTAGCTTCGTTTTTTTTCAATTTCTGAAATTATCTATCTCAAAGTTAAACTAATTATCTAGGATCAGTGAGGCAGCCCTCAACCCACTATACACTGCTCCTTCTAGGTATCCGCCGTAGACTGGAGAGGTTTCAGAGTCCGAGAACAACAACATATTATTCATATACTCCTTAGCGAAAAGTTCATTTCCATAGGGCGGACTGATATAGGTCGATTTCAAATTCTCGCAGGAAGTAAAAGGATCTTCAGACCAATCTTTTTTAAAGTAATCCAGATAATTTCGTGTCTCTTTTCCGAAGTACTTTTCAAGATAGTCAAGTATTTTCTCCTTTCTTAAAATAGGATGAAACATCTCTCAAACCTTCATTCACAAATCCCATCAAACTATAGCTTTGGTCGTCTAAATTGCTATGATCATACAGTTCAATTATGGGTCCTACTTGTCCAATGATGGTCCCCGAAAGCTCTTTTTCACGCCAGAAAGGATTTTGATAGGTAATTCCAACTTTTATCGCATTACTCATCCAAGTATGCGTTTGCTTCATTTGCTGCAATACGCTTTCAGGAATCTCTGGGCTATGGCCAATATTCGCTGCAAGCTTCGGAGGGATGGCAACAATCACTTTTTCTCCTGCATAGTTTTTTTCCGAAGTATGAATAAGGAGTTTATCCGCTTCTTCCCCAATCTCAAGCACTTCAGTATTTAGAAGAATTTTGTCTTGTATGTTTTCTGAAAGTGCCCCAATTAAAACGATAGATCCTCCCGCCATTCTATTTGCAGGCGGGTCATTAGAGTCACTTTCAAAATAATGCGCACGAGTCATGGTATTATTGGGAAATATGGAGAATTACTGATTTAGAAACAGCTATGGCAAATGATTATTATGGTCTTTTATATACCGTTCCTCCAACCACCAAGGCAGCGGCAATAATCATTAGGTTCTTAATGATATATTGGCCTTCCAATGTGGGTAAGTAAATTGTACTACCATTTTGATAAACTACCTCTGGAAGAAAAACCAAAGGCCTATTGCAATTCGGGTAGTTTTTTTGAATAAAAAGGTAATTCCAATTAGTACTTCCCAACAACCAATGATGTGTAGCCAGTTTTCTGGACTACCAAAAGGCATCCAGGCCACTGTAGCTGTTAATAGAGAAGCAGCTGTGGAACTCCCTAATGTCTGAGAATGGAACTAACTGACTTCACGAAAATCGTAATAATTACAAGAAACCAAATAAATTATCATGCTTTGAATTTCTTTATCCAGAGGGCAGTCACAATTGAATACAAAAAGCTTACAATTAATCATATATTATAAAAAGCAATCGATGTTATACCTTAATAATCGATAAAATGCTAAAAAATTGAATAAAAATAAGAGAATCCTTATATTAAATGATTTTTTTTTAAATTGCTAATCCTCAATACCTTATTTTTTATTTTGAGTACAGATTGTGGGGAAACTTTAGGATAGTAGAACCATAATAAAAGATTATAACAAAGCTTTAAAACATATCCCCAATGAAAACAATCATGATACTAGCTGGATTGTTACTAGCAACTCCTGCTGTTAAGGCCCAAAAACAAGAAATTAAGAAAGCCGAACGTGCCGTGAAATCAGGTTATTTATCAGACGCATCTTCCTATTTAGAGAGAGCAAAACGAATTTTCGCTGCTGCCGATAGCAAGACGCGCGCTCATTTCTATGTAGTAGAAGCTGAAATGAAACTCGCCAATAAGGAGATGAACATAGAGCAAATGGAGTCAATTTCTAACTCCCTGAGTCAGGCCAATAAGTATGACCTTAGCACTTCACTTAAAATTAGAATTGCCAACATAAAGTCAAAACTTCAGAATCTGTCGGCCAGAGCTGCTTCGAGCGAATTTAAGAAGAAAAATTTCTCTAGCGCTGCTACGCTATACAAAGTGGCCTACCAATCTACTCAAGATACCGTTCATTTTTATAAGGCTGCCAAAAGCCATTTACTAGCCAAAGAGTATGAGGAGGCGTTCAATGCGTATAATCGTCTTATTAAGATGGGTTTCACCGACGCCAAAGTACAATATGTGGCTACTAATATTAAATCTAGAAAAAAAGAAGCTTTCGCTTCACCCTATAAGAGAAATAAAGCAATAGAACTAGGTACACACATAAAGCCTGAAATTGTACGGTCTCGTTCCAAAACAACCGAGTTATTAAGGGCTTTAACAACTACGTCTATTCAACTTAACCGAACTAATGAAGCGGTATCGATAATAGACAGGGCATTGGCTAAGGTACCTGACGATAAAGTTTTACTAAATCAGGCTTTCCATCTATATCGCCAATTAGGAGATAAGGATAAACTCCATAAAATTATGGATCTACTAATAAAGGAATCACCAAATGATCCTAACCTATATTACAACTTAGGAGTGTCTAGTGCTCAAAGCAATGATTTAGATAAGACAATAGAGTTTTACAAGAAAGCCTTGGATTTGGACCCAGGGCATGTGAATGCCAATATAAACTTATCTATCATCATGATGGACCGAGAAAAAGCTATTCTGGAAGAAATGAACAATTTGGGGATGTCTACCGCTGATAATTATCGCTATGCACAACTAAAAACGGAACGCCAAAATGTATATACTGAAGCCCTCCCTTATTTAGAAAGTATTATAGAACTGCAACCAGAAAATTTAGATGTGATCAAAACACTTATGAACATTTATAGTAACACAGGCCAGAATACAGAGTTTGCCTTAATGAAAATTAAGTTCCAAAATTTGAGCGGGCAATAAATCGCTTCTTACCTCCCATCGGGTAACTGATCCTATAGAAATTGATAATAATCAGTTGGACAATGCGATGTTCCGAATATTTCGTAGGTCTATTTACCTTCTAGTTGCAGATGAGAAGAACTCTATTATTTCCTTTCAAACGCTATTGCTCAAGGCGATTCCTATATTGAAGGACCATCCCTTTTCTGGACAAAATGCCAAAGCTCCTGTTCATAAAAAAAAGGCAGCAAACACAAAAAAGGTCGTAAAGGTACAGGCTCAAAGAAAAATAAGAAGTGCTGGTACTAAGGTTTTTTCCCTGTAATCCTTCTCACTAAGGGTCCGACGGTATGTCCTTGTGCTAGGGTTTAGAACACTACAATTATATAGGTAATCACCAAAAATAGTTCCTAAGTATCCAATCGTTGTTCTTAAATAGCTTGCAGATCTCTTGTTAAATGAATATTAAATGTAAGCATATCCCTTAAATATGTCCCAGTAACAATAGTTTTTTGTTAACGTTATGCTTTCGGAAGTAGAAATTTTATGCTATTAATGATCAAAGCCATTTACGTTATATGTTGTTTGCCAGTTTTTTTTCAATCAGTTACTTTTCGCATAATCCATTCTAATGGTCCAGATTTTTTGTGTTTTCTCCAAATTACAGCAAATACGATACAAAACAAACTAAATACTAAAGCATAAGTGACTGAAAACTCAACAGAATAATTTCCCATTTTAGAAGGGTTTATAGCTTCAAAAAAAGACCATTCCAATAATGACGTACGCTACGTAAAAAGTCAATGCTAATTGTCCAGTTTTGTTTAAAGCATCAATTAAGAAACTATTTTCAAATTTCTTAGCAATTATTATACAAGCTGAAATTATGGCAAAAGCAACGGCAATACCGTTGAACATATAAATTGGCAATGGTGGCATCGGATTTGTTCCTAAAATTTCAGTTAATTCTTTGACTGTTTCTTGGTTTCCTTCTGATAAAAATAAAATGGTCGCATATGACAGAACTTGAATAGAAATAAAAATGATTGTACTAATCCAAAATGTCTTTTTATGAATCTGTCGTTGTGTAAATCCTGTTTTCCAAACCAATAACCAAATAGCATAATTGACTTAGGCGTTTTTTAATTACTTCTAATAGTAGTAAATTAGGGGTTATAGTTAGCATTATTATGGAGCAAAGATTCAAAAGCCTATCATTATTTGATTTTCTAATTCAGAATCCCGTAACTTCTTCTTCAATTCAGCAATCCCTCGTTGCTCATCCGTAAGTTTTGGCTTCCCACGACCTGGAAAACTATTTTTACCATATTTATTAGATTCCTTTCTCCAGCGATGTAATACAGAATATGGAATCCCTAATTCATCAGATACCTTTTTTACATTACCCTGTAGGTAAGTTAGCTCCACAGCCTTTGTCTTAAATTCTGTAGTGTAATTCTTTTTGCGTTTTGACATAATTCAAAGTTAAATTATGTAGCTCAAGATCTCTCAACTTTTTTAACAGCCAATAGGTAATCTTCTGGTAAATGTAGAAATATTTATACACTAACAATTAGATTTGTATTTTTACTTAAAACCTTCATTTATGAAATATATAGTAGTTCTTTTGGTCTTGTTGATGTCTGTTAATGGAATAGCTCAAAAAAAGAGGATCATTAAAAAGGTTCAAAAATATCATATTTCAGAAAATGAGAAGTTTGGGAATAAAGAGACTACTATTCTGACGGAAGCTGATTTCAAACATTTTGAGTCTTTAGACTTTTATCCAATCGATTTAAAATACAGAGTTAAAGCTGCTTTTGTTCGAACTCCAGACGAGGAACCTTTTTTAATGCCCACGACTACAGACCGTTTACCAGAATATGTAAAATACGGAGAAGCTCATTTTACAATAGATGGAAAAGAATTGAAGCTAAATTTATATCAAAACACCACTCCCAGTGAAGACGAAGAATATAAGGATTATTTGTTTTTACCATTTACAGATCTTACAAGTGGTGATGGCTCATATGGAGGAGGTCGCTTTCTAGATGCCCGTATTCCGAGGGGAAAAAAGATTGTATTGAATTTTAATAAGGCTTATAATCCATATTGTGCCTATAATTCGAAATATTCTTGTCCTATTCCTCCAAGGGAGAATGATCTTTTAGTTAGAATTGAAGCTGGGGTAAAAGCATTTGGAGACCATTAAAGAAACTTGACAAGCCACATTCCCAGAAATACTGCGGCAAAACCTACTACAAAACTCCCACAAGTATATAGGGCGAAGGACATAAAGTCACCGGTTTTTAGAAAAATGTGATTCTCATAAGCAAAGGTTGAGAAAGTTGTAAACCCACCGCAGAAACCAGTGGCGAGAAATAAGATTGTATTTTGAGAAAGTGAGTTGTTTTTCAATGCTAGTCCAAGAATAATTCCAATAATAAAACTACCCACTATATTTGCAGCGAAGGTACCATAAGGAATTCCGGTCTCCGAGCTGTTGAGGTATTTACCAACATAGTACCGTAATGAACTACCTATTCCACCACCTAAAAAGACCAATAAGAGTTGTTTCATCAATCAGTCTAATTAGTTCTGTGATTCAGCCAGAGGATGATAAATTTCGGTTATCCAGTTGGCAGGGTTAGGCACCATTCCCGGATCTGTTATATATACCTGGAACATTTTTCCATTAGACAACATTTCTAGTTTGTTAGCTGTCATATACTGTGTTGCTTTAGAATAGGTTGCTGGTAAATTTTCGTAATTTCCTTTAAGCGTTGTTTTTAATGCAGTAACTGGTTCCATATATCCACAAAGTGCGGGGCTTCCACTTGGTGTAATAACCCGCTCTTTAACTGGTACGCAGGCAGAGAATATTACAGTTCCATTAAGATCATCAATATCGTTATAAAGCGTGAATGGCATTCCAGTTATGGGAAGATTATTATCCTGCATATATCGAGAAACTTGTTCCATCATTGACCCCATTTTAGAGCCTACCTCATTCATCTTGGAAGCGGTGGTAACATACATATAATAGCCTCCTCCAAATTGAGTTACACCGTCGACGTTAATGGTGAATTTTTTCATTTCTTCAAGAACCACAGTTTCTAGATTACTCAAGCCTTTTTGAAACATGTTGCTAATTCCCGTTTCCATGTCATCTTTTTGAAACGCCATAAACACTTTCTCCATAAAAGTTTGCTCTCCCCTCATTCCCCAAGTAACCTTAGTTTGTCCAGGAGTTTCGGTTGGATCAAATCGCCAATAAACGTCGCTTTTCGAATCTCCAATTGGGGTGTTAAATGTAATTTTTTGCTCGATTTCCTTATTTGGAATCACTTTAGTGGTTTGCATAGAACCCGTGCCAACTTCCGTGTGATCACTGTCCCAAGAATAAGAAGCGCCTTCGCCCTCGGTTTTTTCAGCATAATTAACTTTGACATTAGGATCGAGTTCCATCCAAGGACCCCAAGTCTTCCAATTTTTATAATCTTTTACGTTGTCATAAACTACTTCTGCTGGGGCATTTATAATCTTGCTATCGGCTACGTCAAAGACGCCGTCCTGTGTGCCAAAGTAAATTGCTCCTCCAATTAACACTATGAGGATCAGGAATAAAAGGTATTTTAAAATTTTCATTCGGTTGGGGATATTGGTTAATGGCGCTAAAGATAATCAATTTTAACATTCATTATTTTGTTACATTTGTTGAAAACTAAAAATCACTAAAATGAAGAATACTTTTTTTATAGCGGTTGCGATGAGTACCGTAATGCTTTTTTCTTGTAAAGAGGGGCAAAAAGATGAGTCTGTGGCTGAGGTCACTGAAGTTAAAACCGATGACTTTAACTATATGGTGGAGCAATTTGCCGATATTAAAGTGTTGCGTTATCAGATTCCTAGTTGGGATGATTTAACACTAAAGGAGCAGAAATTGGTGTATTACCTTACACAAGCAGGGTTGGAAGGACGCGACATCATGTGGGATCAAAACTATAGACACAACCTAACTATCAGAAAAGCATTAGAAAATGTTTATGTGACCTATAATGGTGATAAGACTTCAGATGAATGGAAAAGTTTTCAAACGTATGTAAAAAGAATGTGGTTCTCTAACGGAATACATCATCACTACTCAAATGACAAAATTAAGCCTGAATTTTCTTCAGATTATTTAAGAGGGCTTTTGACAGCTACTAGTTCTACTTTGGAAGGTGAAGCTTTCGATGTTATTTTTAATGATAAGGATTCAAAAAAAGTGAATCAATCCAAAGGAGTAGATAATGTTCTTCTTTCAGCAGTAAACTTTTATGGACCGGATATAACTAATAACGATGTCGAAACTTTTTATGCTGCTAAGAAATCTCCAAATGCAGATAAGCCATTGTCATTTGGTTTAAATTCTCGTTTGGTGAAGGAAAATGGACAATTAAAAGAATTGGTGTATAAGTCTGGTGGGCTTTTTGGACCGGCTATTGACAAGATTGTTGTATGGCTAGAAAAAGCACAAGCTGTTGCCGAAAACAAAGCTCAAGGAGATGCACTTGGTTTGTTAATTGAATATTACAAGACTGGAGATTTACAAACTTGGGATGATTACAATGTAGCCTGGACTGCTGCTACAGATGGAAATATTGATTATATCAATAGTTTTATTGAAGTATATAATGATCCATTAGGATATAGAGGTTCTTACGAATCGATTATTCAGATAAAGGATTTTGACATGTCTGAAAAAATGTCTGTTTTATCTGAAAACGCTCAGTGGTTTGAAGATAATTCCCCTTTAATGGAAGAGCATAAAAAGAAGAATGTTGTTGGTGTTACTTATAAAGTAGTAAATGTTGCTGGTGAGGCTGGAGATTCTTCTCCAAGTACACCAATTGGAGTTAATTTACCCAATGCTAACTGGATTCGTGCTGCAGTAGGTAGTAAGTCTGTTTCATTGGGAAACATTATTCATGCGTATAACAATGCTGGAAGTTCTGGTCGTTTGCAAGAATTTGTTCACGATGAAGAAGAAGAGGCTCTTGAAAAAGAATACGGACAAATAGGAGATAAGTTACACACGGCATTGCATGAGGTAATTGGTCATGCTTCAGGGCAGTTAAATCCAGGAGTAGGAGAAACTAAAGAAACACTTAAAACGTATGCTTCTACTTTGGAAGAGGGACGTGCAGATCTAGTAGGTCTTTACTATTTGTATAACCCAAAACTACAGGAATTGGGATTGGTAGATGACTGGAAAAAAGTTGGAACTGTAGCTTTTGATGGATATATCCGTAACGGATTAATGACTCAATTGATTCGTTTAAATTTAGGAGATGATGTTGAAGAAGCGCATATGCGTAATCGTCAATGGGTTTCTGCTTGGGCTTTTGAAAAAGGGAAGGCAGACAATGTAATTGAAAAAGTAACTCGTGATGGAAAAACGTATTTCAAAATTAACGATTACGAAAAACTACACGGTTTATTTGGACAGTTACTACGCGAGACGCAAAGAATCAAGTCTGAAGGAGATTATGCGGCTGTAGAAGCGTTGGTTGAAGGTTATGGTGTAAAGGTAGATCAAACATTGCACGCCGAAATTTTGGAACGTAACAAGCAATTTACATCTGCTCCTTACAGCGGATTTGTGAATCCAGTAATTGTGCCAACAGTGGATGATGATGGAGAAATAACAGGATTTAACATTGATCAACCAGAATCTTTTGAATCTCAAATGATAGACTATACTAAGAACTTTAGTAATTTGATGAACTAGGATTTTCCTTTTTCTAGTAAAATTAAAAGCCTCCTTAAATTACTTTAAAGAGGCTTTTTTATTGATTTTTTAAAAGTTTATATCTGGCTTTTCATGAAGGAAGAAAGTATTCTCAAAATTTGGAGTTTTAGCAAAAGTCGATTCGAAAAGCTTAACTTTCCCCATAAACCTTGACCCCTTAAAGCTTGCTCGGCTATTCACAGTATTAGTATAGTTGAAATCTCTCCCATATATACCATTGCTAAAATTGGCTTTTTGGAAGAATTCGGCATAATTAAAAAATGTATTCCCTCTACAATCAATTAAAGAGAAGTCCGCATATTTATAAAACTTACATACATTAAACTGAATTTCGGAGTTAAACACAGTATTTTGAAAACTGGCATTAGCTCCATACTCAGAACTAGTGAAATTCGCCTTTTGCAAAAAGAAACTATTTTGAAAGCGTAATTCTTCTTCAAAAATACAAGACTTAAAATGGACATCTTGGAAAAAATTTGTTTCTTCAAAATTTACGTCTTTCTTGAAAATAGACTTTGTAAAATCTGTTTTACCATAAACGCTACTTCCTCGGAGATTAACGACGTCTTCAAACTGACAATCTAGAAATGTTAGGTTGTCCATAAATAGCATGAAAACAATACTATTATTAGATTTAATTGAAGAAATAACAGGCTTCTTGAACGTGCAATTTTTGAAGGTAATAGAAGAGTACGTTTTAACCTGATAAATTCCTGAGCTGACTAGGTATTTATCCAGGTATGAAGTAAAGTCCACTTCGTCTTCAAATATCTTATCTTCGAAATATACGTTCTTGTTATTGCTAATTAATTCTCCTAAGCCATGATTTTTACTCTGCGCAACTTCATTTGAGGCGCAGGAAATATATAACGAAATGGTGAATAATAACCAAAACGTTTTCATTGGTCTTGTCAAAAGATGAGCAATCATAGTTATGATTCGTTTTTAGTTATTGTATGAAGATCTGTTCGATTTTTGATCAGATTTGCCGATTTTTCGTTTCAAATTTCCATTTTGCAGTTCTTTATTCATAAAACTTAAGATTTCCTCTTGTGTGTAAGCATTTCTAAACTCTTTAGTGACAATCATATTAAACCTACTAGATTTTAGATTATTAGAGTTTAATTCCATAGTGTTCTTGAAATTAAAAGAACCTTGAGAGCTGTCCTTTTCACTTGTACCTTGAAGAGTACTATAACCGTTGTCAAAATATTTCGGGTTAAGTGTGGTATAGAATAAGTTGTTCAGTTCATCTTGTTCTTGAAACCCATCGTTCGCATCTGCTACCAATACCAAATAATATAGCCCTGTTATTGGTGGCATATAATAAGTACGAGTTACGCTTTGTGTTCCAAATACAGTTTGCGAGAAATTTTGCCCTGCATTGATCGGATAATTAAAAATACAATTGTCACTTGAAGGACAACTAAATGTACCCGCTGGAACAGATGTGTTAAACTGATCATAGAAAACAACACCATATTCATTCGCATTATAAGCATTAAAATAGATGTAATAAAAAGACCAATCGGAGCTAGCAGGCGCGGCTTGACTGCCAATATTATATAGGTTGAAGTCAATAACTCGCTCCCAAGGATTTCCGCTATTTTGATAGGTTGAAAAATCTCCAAACACCCAAGGAGCCAAATCCACACCAGTAGCATTGGGGTCATCATTTGGAGGGTTGGTGTTACCTTCATCATCGGCCATGATAAAGAGTGGCTTACCACCGTTGGGGCTTACACAGAATTCATTTAATAGGTAATTATAATCAATCCAGATATAACCACTATCTCCCCAAAACTGTCCCCAAGAATTAATGACTTTAAATGCGCCATTTGGTCCTTTACCGTCATCATAACCAGCAATTACCATGGCGTGATAGGCGTGTTGCCCCACTTGATTATAGGAAGTACTTGCAGTAATTACATTGTCTGAATTCCACGACATGAAATTATCGGCTAAACGGGCGCCTAGAATCACCGGAATATTATTTGCTAGGTTTTGCTTTATACTTAGCACACTTCCTTCAATTTTCCTCCAGTATTTAACTTTGTTCTGACTGGCTTCGGAATTCCAATTGGACTGAACATTGTACTGCCCACAATCTCCTAGATTTGTATAGGGTACAGTCTGCATTGTAGCTACACCTCTATTTTGCAAAACGTTTAAAGCAGATGAGAAATTGGTTCCTCCGCAATTTTGTCCTTTTTCACCATCGGGAATGGCCGTAAATAAATCCCTTGGACTAAATTGATTGGATGGTGACGCCAATTGGGAACTAGACAAACCCAAGTTCATACCGTTAATTGCCGTTTTGGTATTGTAGGCAGTTGCCCAAGAAACACAGGTTCCGTAATTGCCTTGATTTCCTATGGGAGGAAACTTCGGAACCAAACTAACAGAACTTGGTAGATCACCACCACCAAATCCAAAATTTGTTGATGACGGTACTGTGTTTATATTGTCTTCACCTTTCCACCCAAGACGGAACTCACCTTCATTTTGAGTTGTTCCTTCATCAGGATTGCATGGTTCTTCGTCAGTTTCACAACTAAAAATCAATAAAAGAGATAAAAATGAGATAAAAAAGAGTTGGTAGTTTCTAAGTTTCATAATAAAAAGTTTAATTAGTCTATGGGTATAGTTAATTTACGTTTTGCGACCACATCTATTAAAAGAAGGGTCTTTATAAAAATTAGGGAGGTTTTATTCTGAAAATATGTTGTACTAAGATATGAAATTTCATTTTAAGGTTTGAAAATATTCTTCGAAAGAGAATAGCTTAAAGAAAAAAATGGATTTAAGCGATAGTATCCTGTATTTAGATCTTCCGAACTCAGCTGTTCGGACACAATTTGGTTTACATCAAAACTATTATTCAACCTTTTTTGTTTGTGAAATACGACACCAGCTGTGATAATAAAGTTATGGCCGACATATAGTGAGTATCCACCGAAAACTGAAAAATTAGAAGTGTCAAAACCAATTCCTCCAGTAGGACCAAACCAAGTGTCTTTTTCAATGTTTAGATAGGTAAACTGAATGACAGGAATAGGACCGAACAGTTCCTGACTACCATCCTCTACAATTTGAAACTTATCGTCCAATGCTTGCGTTTTATATGAGTCAGAATTTAATTTTATTGCACCTGCGAGACCAACCGAAGTATGCCATTTGTGCTTTCTTATTCCTCTGAAAATATATGTGTATTTTTTGATCAAAGAACTATCCTCTACTTTTCTCTCGACTACCGTTAATGTCGCCTTTGTCCTTTCAGTGATTTCGATTTGAAATTGCTGATTGTATATTTCATTTGTTGTAGCGGTTTTAAAACTATCTGGAAGACCTGAGAACGGAATTGTATCAAATTCATGGGTGTAGCTATGAGTAAAACTACTTACGGCTGGATCATAGTCTTTGAACAAGGTGATTTCATAGATGCCGTTTTTAAGTGAATACTCGTGTTCTGGATTGTTGTCGTTCAACTCGAAGATCATGGTTTGACAGAAAGTGTTGAGCGAAAAGAAAGTAAAGAATATAATAATTGCGAACGTTCTCATAATACTAAGGTTTAATGCCTCAATATTATGTGATAAGTAGGCGCAAAAAAATACCCGTTGCAGGGTATTTATCTAGTTAAATATAAGGTATTTACTTAGAAATTGTACTTCTTTTCTAAGGCATAACGGAGTAACTCTCCTTTTCCCGAAAGGCCAAGTTTTCGTATCATGTTTTTGCGATGTTTTTCAACGGTGGATACCGCAGTAAATCTAGAAGTGGCTATTTCACTAGTCGTTTTACCTTGGCCAATAAGCCGTAGGATTTCTCGTTCGCTTTTGGAAAGTATTGTTCTTTTTGTAGTAGTTGTAACCCCTTCAGAAGTAAAAGAAAGATCTATTGCTTTATCAAAGAAGGTATTTCCAAAAGCAACTGCTTCAATGGCATTTATAACCTCTTGTAAGGGTGAGTTTTTTAATAGATATCCAGAAGCTCCTGCAGCAATCATTTGAGAAACCAGCTCCTCCTGATCAAACATGGTAAAGGCAATGACTTTAATATTCGGAAACTCTTTTTTAATAAGTTTAGTGGCTGCAATTCCGTCGATTTTTGGCATTTTAATATCGGTAAGCACTATCTGCGGTTGTTTCTTGCGAACGATTTCTAAAAGTGCTTCTCCGTCGTTTGCCATGCCAATAATGGATATATTCTCTTCGTACTCGAGCAACAAATTAATGCCGTCAACTAGTGCTTGATGATCCTCTGCTATGGCTACGGTAATCATATGGGTATGTCTATTAACACTGTAGTTCCTTTTCCTTTTGTGGAATCAACTTCCATGGTACCTTCTAAATGCTCGATTCGTCGTTCAATACTGGACAGGCCCATTCCTTCTTTTTTCTGAATTTTTGAAGCATCAAACCCTATTCCATTGTCTTCAACGATAATGCTTAAAGAATCCTCATGCTGGGTAATAGCAATGCTCGCTTCGGAAGCATTTGCATGCTTAATTATATTGGTCGTCAATTCCTGAACCATTCTAAAAATAGCAATTTCAAGCGAGTTTTCTAGTCGTCCGTCCAATCCAAAATCTTCAACTTCCACATTTAAGCTATTTGTTCCAGATGCATTTTTTGCTAGTTTCTTAATAGCCGGCAGCAGGCCATTTTTGGCAATCACACCACTATTTTTAAGATGCGCCATAGATCGGATTTCCTCATAAGCTTGGTCTAACAAACCACCTGTTTTAGCAAATAGTTCGTCCATTTCATTTAATTCGGTTTTGTGCTGTTGCAGATGTGAAAATTGCAGTTTGGCGGCTGCTAAGGTGGCGCCTACGCTGTCGTGTAAATCTCCAGCCAATCGTTGTCGTTCTTTTTCCTGTCCAGAAATCATAGCGTCAATGGTCGTGAGTTCCTGGTCTTTTAAGAGTTTTTCCGTTTTCTGGATTTCAATTTCTCGTTCTTGTTTGGCAATACGCTGTTTGCGTTTGGTGTTTTTAAATAGTAGAAATCCTATTAAAGAAACTCCTAATAGCCCCCCGCCTAAGGCAATGGCGATGTTTTGGTTTTGGATGCGTTTCGCCTCACTTTCTAGATTGTTTGCTCTTAACTTTTCGTTGTCATATTGTTCTTTGATTTCTGCGATGGTAACATTTTGACCTGTTTCATTAATATTGTCCTTTAGCGAATCCAATTTGCGCAAGTATTCATATGACTTCGGAATGTTATTCATTCTTTCATAAAGATCAGTCATGTTGCGGTAGAAGATAATCTTCGTTTTTGAGCTATATTTTTTTAATGGTATGGAATCGGCTTTTTGGTAATACATAATTGCCATTGGATAATTGGTCATTTTCTTATAAGCTTCGGCTTGGTTGTTGAAGTTGTAGGCAATAAATTCCGTTTTATCCATTCGCTTATATACGGGTAACACTTTCTTGAAAAAATATAGGGCAGAATCGTATTGTTTAAGTGTAGTATTATAGACAACTCCTTTGTTAAAAATAAAATTTGAAGCACTTAATGAGTCCCTTAAACTATTCGCGATTTTAATTGCCTTATCAAAATGATGTATGGCTTCTTTCGCTCGATCAACATCTAAAAATTTAACCGCGATTTTTGCATTGGCAATGGCTTTGTCAATTGGGTCACCACATTTTTCTGATTGAACAATGAATTCGTCTAAATATATTTTATCATCAATAGATGTAAGCTTCTGATGACTGAGTAATTCAATAATTAATAAATCAACGTCTTTGATTTTACACGGAAGGTTTAATTCAAGATAAGTTAGTCTGGACTTTATTAAACTTTTGTAAGAGTCGCCATGATTATCAGTAGCAATTAATGCTTTACCTCTTAAATAATAATACTCTGCAGTATCATTTTCGGAAAGTGTATTCAAGGGAATGGAGTCAAGTCTAGCAAGTGCTGAATCATAGTCTTTGTTCTTAATGATACTGTCTATTGAAGAAAACGCTACATTTTGCCCAAAGCAAAAACCAGTAGTTAATAAAACTACTGGTAAAACAAGTCTAAGAAATATGTTTTTTCTCTTTACCAATTATGTTCCTATAATGATGGATCCGTCCTTGTCGTCTGGATTATTCGGATCTATTTCGCCAAGTAAATTTCCTGATCTAGGGCATCCGTTTATATGTGTGTCAAAAAGAAAAATTAATTTCATCCCAATTGTAAGAGGGTTTCTAAGTTGAATATCTGTCGAATTATCTTGTCGTTCTTGATTAGTTATATGAATAAGAAATTTTTCATGCGATTGAAAATCAGAGTCTTGATAGTAATATGGATTCGTCGAATTATAAAAAGCACTTCCATCGCCTGCGTTTGCTAATGGAACAACTCCGCATAATTTATGGGTCCCAGTTTTTGCATTTATTAGCTTAATGATAAGTTTGTTGTTTTCATAATCATCTGTGTAAAATTTTGCGTCCAACGCAAGATCATCATCATTGTAAAGAGCATGATAGCTAGTGTTCCCAGCAGGGAATGCTCTTCTTTGTGGTGGGTTTTTTGGCATAATTTATTTTTTAGAAAGTTTATAATTGATTAATGTAAATTTATTTATTAACTGAACATTATTGTTATTTCTAAAAATCATACCATTTTCTTCCCAGACAATTTGCTTCAGAGGGAAAGTATAGTTTAGAATATGATTTATATTGTTAGCTATAGAATAAGTCACTGAGTTATCATTTGTCTTAAATGGTTTGTAAACCGAGAGCTTTGAAAAATTCAAACCAACCACAGCATCTGGACGACATTCATTCGATATGACGAGTGAGCCGGAGTCACCATTTACTGTATAATTTTTGATTAAAAGTTGGTTTTTAAAAATACATCTTCCAGTGCTGCCACAGCGAAGTTTAATTGTCGCATTAGTCGAGTATATTTTGGATTCTTTAAATCCCGTAGAATCTTCGTGAGTGCCATACCCAAAATGTTTTACTTTCATTTGTGATTCAGCTATTCCTAGTCTCCAATTATTATGGTAGAACGGTTTTTCTCTTATTGCTGTCGCAGTTTCACTATTTAACATTATAATGGCGGCTTCTCTATTAAGATCTTTACATTTCCAAAATAAATTACCGATTTCTATTTCCTTGTCATCTGAAGAAAATACAGATTCACCTAAAAAAGACTCCCAATTGCCAAAGATGTGCCAATTTGTTATTCCAAAAATTTTATCTGGATATCCGACTAATTCGAATATGCCTCCCAAAGTGCCTGTAGATCTGGCATAATCACTATAAACAGTTAATCCCCCATATTGATATTGGTTTAACCAATCTCTAACATTTTTGTAGGGTAAGCTTGATCTTTTGTTAATTCTATTTTTTGCATTATCACTTATTAAATCGCCCTCATCAATATCAAAAAATTTAAAATCTAATTCCACTGGTACACTTTTCAACTTTGGTAACGAACTGAAAGGTTCAATTCTTGTTTCTTTCCTTCCACAGCGGCATTCACTTTGTTCAAGAGTAAATTCAGAAGGAACAGGAAAAATTGCTGGTAAAACATTTGACGGAAAGTTTCCAAAAAGGACATCAATTGCTCTTAAATCTTCATCAATATCGATTTTGGCTTTTCCTGTTTTTGGGTCAAAACCTTTAGAGTTTAATCCAATATCTAACTTAAAACTTGACCCAAGTTTATCATCGAGTTCTACAATAGCGATGTATATTATATAAGGGCTTCTGAGAATAAAATTCTCATAATAATCAAGAACTTCTTCAGCTTGTTGTTTAGTGCTATATTCCCAAGGTCTAATCATACGTACTTTATATTATTGTATTTTGACTATTTAGTTTATTGAAGTTTTTCTCTCGACAAATCTATAAGCCATTCTACCCAATTGGATTAAACATATACACCAACACAAATACGGCAATCGCGCCAGAGGCAGTAATGGTCGATTCTTTTTCTGCAAGTGTCATAGGAATAGGATCACCATTGATGTTTGTCCTTAAGTTCATCTGTCCTCCCTTATTATCGTAGTTGATTTTAAGCATTCCCGGTATTGAAATACTAATTGCAGCTGCCGCAAGTGCAGCTAGGACCCGATAGAACCAAAACATCACGGTTTCATCTCCTATTTTACTTTTTGCTAGTTCAGGATTATTGTTCACTACTATCATAATGACAGCAAATGCAATGACTCCAAAAAAGAACATGAGTCGTGGTGAGTTTTTCATAATTGATTTGTTTGATATGACAATATTCGAGCAAATAGAAACGACAAACCATACCCAATACAGGGTATATTTCAACATGAATAATTAATGAGGGAGAGCAACTAAGATAGATAGATGTGTTGCAAATAGCAAAGAATCAGAGGATTATTATATGTGTAGTAGGGAGGTTACCCTTTTAAATAAGTCTTAATAGCCAGCAGGAGGAATACAAAAACAATAAACCCAACCAATATCCAAAGACTGCCTTTGTAATGCTTTTTGTGGAGTTTTTTGTCTTTTCTGTAGCTAAAAATCATAATTATAATAAATGCAATTGCAAACAAAATTGCGAAAATCAGCTGGCCAGTACTAAACATAAATTTGTAGTTTTGTGATTGCAAAAGTACAACTTAGTAGAGATGCATTAAAGTTAATAGTTAATTAAAAAAGATCCCTGCCTACGCAGGGAATATATATGAAAAATAAAATAGCAGCCGTACACGAGTTTCATTCTGCCTTTGGTTTAGGAATAGAAAACAGTCCAACCGCCAATCTTGATATGAAGAAAAATCTGTTGAGATATGAATTGATGCGGGAGGAGAATGAGGAGTATCTAGAAGCCGCTAATAACAATGATCTTGTTGAAGTAGCAGACGCCTTGGGTGATATGCTCTATATCCTTTGTGGAACCATTATAGAACATGGGATGCAGGACAAGATCGAAGAGGTGTTCAATGAAATTCAACGCTCTAACATGAGCAAGTTAGGCGCAGATGGAAAACCAATTTACCGAGAAGACGGTAAAGTGCTAAAAGGGCCATCTTATTTTAAACCGAATATTAAAGAAATATTAGATAGGTAGTTAATTACTTTGGCGAGTTTTACCCTATTCTAAAGTGAATTTTCCTAGATTCTAATCAACAATCAACAATCAACAATCAACAATCAACAATCAACAATCAACAATCAACAATCAACAACCTAAATCTCGTATCTCCAGCCAAATGGATCTTCACTAAGGTTGTATTGAATGTCCATTAAGTCCTTTTTGAATTTAGCCGAATAACCTCCAGCCGTAGAGGGTAGTTCAAAAACTTCCTCTCTGTAGCTAAACGTACTTACTGGGCTAATTACAGCTGCGGTACCCGCGCCAAATATTTCCTTTAAAGTTCCATTTTTAGCAGCTTCTACTACTTCCGAAACAAGTACTGGGCGTTCTTCAACTTCGATACCATCTTTTTTAGCGAGAGCAATCACACTCTTACGCGTAATACCATCTAAAATTCGATCACCAGTAGGCGCTGTAAATAGCGAGTCATTTATTCTGAAGAACACATTCATGGTTCCTGCTTCTTCCAGGTATTTATGTTCATTGGCATCCGTCCAAATAACTTGTTGGAAGCCTTTTTCTTTTGCCAAATTAGTTGGGAAGAATTGTGCTCCATAATTCCCGGCAGCTTTTGCGGCACCAACACCACCATTTGCAGATCTACTGTATTGCTCAGCAATAACAACTTTTACATCTCCCGTATAATAAGCATTTACAGGAGAAAGCAAGATCATAAATTTATACTCAGATGAGGCAGATGCTGAAACACCCGCTTCTGTTGCTATAACAAATGGTCGGATATATAAAGAGTTTCCAAGCCCCGACTTTACCCAGTCTCTATCAAGATCAATTAGCTTATGTAAAGCTTCAAAAAAGATATCCTTTGGGAATTCAGGAATCGCCATTCTCACAGACGATTTATTAATACGCGCATGATTTTGATCAGGTCTAAACAGAAAGACTTTTCCATTGTCATCCTTATACGCCTTCATCCCTTCAAATACCGCTTGTCCATAATGAAACACCTTCGCAGCAGGTGAGATAGTTAACGGACCATACGGCCTAATTACTGGATTTTGCCATGCTCCATCAATATAATCACATTCAAACATATGATCTGAAAAATCTTTTCCAAAAATTAGATTGTTAAAATCAACCTGATTTAGTCTTGAAGTTTCTGCTTTTCGAACTGTAATTTTATCGTGCGTGGTCAAATTCATGAAGGTTCTGTTTTAGAGTGCAAAAATAGACAAAATTTTGCCTACAAAAAATGTAAAAAAATCATAATTTTGCATTATATTAATAGCTTGTTAATTTCTGAAAAACTTTATCATGAGAAGTATATATTTGGCCTTAGTCTTTGTATTTATGGTGGTTGGTTGTAATACCGCCCAAAAGAAAGATACAGCAGTAGAGGAGACTGAAGAGGTTACATCAAGTTACCAATCATTTGGAGATAAAATAAATGATAAGGCGGTACTTTCTAAAGTTGAAATTCAGGAGCGATATAAAAGCCTAAAATCAGGGGATACTGTAGCCGTAAAGTTTAAATCTGAAGTAAAGGCCGCTTGCCAAAGTAAAGGATGCTGGATGCGAATGGATGTTGGTGAAGAAGAGGCGATGGTGAAGTTTAAGGATTATGGTTTTTTTATGCCGAAGGATATAGCAGGACAGGAAGTAATTGTTGAAGGAGTTGCCTTTGTCCAAGAAGTGAGTGTTGACGAGCAACGTCATTATGCCGAAGATGCTGGTAAAACGGCCGAAGAAATTGCGGCAATTACAGAACCTAAACGGACCCTTTCCTTTATATCTTCTGGAGTTCTGATTCCTCAGCAACAATAGGTTTTGAAGCGTGAATATATTACCACGGGAGATGGATCTGTCACAATTCATTTACCAGAGTGGAACGAACAATATCATTCAAAACATGGTGCGATTGTAGAGGCAAAACATGTCTTCATCAAGCATGGATTGCAATTTTGGTTGGAAAATAACCCTAAAGAAAGCGTATCTATTCTAGAAATAGGATTTGGAACAGGCTTAAATGCTTTTCTTACACAAATCGAACTGTCACAGACAAACATTAAAATAGAATATACTGGAGTTGAAGCCTATCCAATAGATTTATTGGAGATTGAGCGATTAAACTATCCAGAGATGTTAAATGCTTCGCAATCCGATTTCTTAAGGCTACATCAAACTATTTGGGAATTGCCTTCTGAAATTGATTCTAATTTTAATCTACTTAAGCGCAAGCAATTTTTTTCAGAAATAAAAGATATAGATACGTATACTATTATTTATTTTGATGCTTTCGGGGCAAGAGTGCAACCTGAATTATGGACTGAAGCGGTTTTTAAAAATATGTTTATTGCATTAAAACCTGGGGGAGTTTTGGTTACTTATTCGGCTAAGGGGAGTGTAAGAAGAGCAATGCAGGCCGTTGGATTCGCAGTTGAAAGACTACCAGGGCCACCAGGTAAGCGGGAAATGTTAAGAGCTGTCAAAGGGGTTTAATATTCGAGTTTCCCCTCAAATGCTAAGGGCTGTTAAGAAACCATAAAAATTAATCTAATTACTACTAATCTTGCGTTAAGAACAATAGAGTTTAAGATGGAAATCTGTAACTTTAAATAAAAACGAAATGAAGGTTTTAATCACAGGAGCGACAGGTTTGATTGGTAGAGAACTGGTAAAGCAATGTCTTGCTGAAGGAGTTTCTGTAAATTATTTAACCACTAGAAAAGAAAAGATTAAAGCCTCTCCAAACTATAAAGGTTTTTATTGGAATTTGGATGCTGGTGAAATTGACACTGCTGCATTTGAAGGAGTTAATACCATTATTCATCTTGCAGGTGCCACCGTTGCAAATAGGTGGACAAAATCATATAAGAAAGAAATTCTCGGGAGCCGAATCCGGTCTGTGGACGTTATTTACAATGTTCTTAGTGAAATAGACCATTCTGTGGGTCATTTTATTTCGGCTAGCGGAATCAGCATTTACCCTAATTCAGAAACAATACTATTTACAGAAGAAAACGATAAAATCGATACCGGTTTTTTGGCAGATGTTGTTGTTGCATGGGAAAAGGCCGCAAATCGGTTTGGTAGTTTGGGAATGGATGTGGCTTTGGTTAGAACAGGAATGGTTTTGTCCGAAAAGGAGGGGGCATTGCCAAAGTTGGTGAAAATAATTAGATTGGGATTGGGTTCACCAATTGGAAATGGTGAACAATGGCAGTCTTGGATTCATATTGAAGATGTTGCTGGAATCTATATGCATATTTTGAAAAAGGAGTTAGAAGGTGTTTACAATGGAGTAGCGCCCACTCCAGTCACGAATAAAAGACTAACTAAACATATAGCAAAGTATTTAGGGGCTCCACTATGGTTGCCTAATGTGCCAGGATTTGTATTAAAATTGTTGATGGGAGAGATGGCGATGCTGGCCTTGGAAGGACAATTGGTGAGTTCCAAAAAAATAGAAGAACACGGTTTTATGTTCCGGTTTTCGAACCTAGAATCGGCAATTATGAATCTTTTGTAAAATTTTGGGGCGGCCACTGGCCACCCCAAAATATGTTTTCTAAGAGTTTACTATTTGTTTGCGTGCAATTCAATTTCTAGCCCTATTTCGTCGCTTATAAACTTGTCTCCAAGGTTATCAAAAATAGATTTTGAACCGTAGTTTACACCCCATTTTGTTCTATCGATGTTAAAAGGTTTGCTGACCAAAGACATACCGTTATCGGTATAATCAATGGTAGCAGGAAATTCGATATTATGTGTCTTTTCTTTAATGGTAAGGTTTCCACTAACAATAGTTTCCCCTTCTGTTCCAGTAACGCCAGTTACTACAAAGCTTGCTAATGGATACTTATTTACATTAAAGAAATCACCTTCTTTGCCTTCAACAGTTCCTTTTAAATGTGCCTCAAGATTGGCTTTCATTTCACCTTCTAAATCGGTGTCGCTGATACTATTCATATCGATGCTAAATTTTCCTGTCTCAAGGTTGGCTCCATTCACAGAAACTGACCCCGAGGCAATTTTTATGGTTCCCGCATGAGATCCAGTTGGCTTATCGCCTTTCCACTTAATTACAGATTTTTCAACATCAACGGTATATGAAACCGCTTCAGGTGTTGGTGCCACCACTTCTTTTTCATCTGTAGTTGCAACTTCTTTTTGGCCATCCTTACAAGCAGTGAAGGTTAAGGCCACAAGAGAAAATAAGGCAATATTTGAAATTAATTTTTTCATTTCGTTGAATTTTTAGGCTTATTATTACAAATGTATCTAACTCAATACACAATAGTTCTTAAATATATATTAAATAATACAGTGACATTTTGACATTTTATAAGAATTGGCAGTACTTTTGCACCCTCGTTAAAAATTATAATTTACTCATTTATGAGCCAGAAAGATAAAAACAAAGATGTTGCTGTGGATGAAGTTCTAAACGCGCAAGAACAAAGGACTTCAGAAGAAAAAAATGATAAATCAAATCCGCTTGTGGAACTCCAATCAGAGCTTGATACGGAAAAAGATCGCTATTTGCGCCTTTTTGCTGAGTTTGAAAATTATAAGAAAAGAACCAGCCGTGAGCGTATTGAGCTGTTCAAAACTGCCAGTCAGGGTGTAATGGTTTCCTTGCTTCCAGTTATGGATGATTTTGATCGTGCGTTAAAAGAAATGGAAAAAGGAGATGCTGATGGTCTTCTGAAAGGGGTAAAATTGATAAGCAATAAGTTAAGAGAAACACTTCGAGCCAAAGGTTTAGAGCCTATTGGAACGAAACAAGGAGATGTTTTTGATGCGGAGATTCACGATGCAGTGACTCAAATCCCTGCACCAGATAAGAAAATGAAGGGTAAGGTGATTGATGTATTGGAAAAAGGATACACCCTAGGTGAAAAAGTGATACGTTATCCAAAAGTAGTTATAGGACAATAATATGAAAGAAGATTATTACGAAATATTAGGCATTTCGAAGGGAGCGACTGTTGCTGAAATTAAAAAGGCATATCGTAAAAAGGCAATTGAAGATCATCCAGACAAAAATCCTGGTGATGAAAAGGCTGAGGAACGATTTAAAAAAGCGGCCGAGGCCTATGAAGTACTTAGCGACTCAGATAAGAAAGCTCGCTATGACCAATACGGACATCAAGCCTTTGAGGGCGGTGGTTTTGGAGGCGGCGGAGGCATGAACATGGATGATATTTTTAGTCAGTTTGGAGATATTTTTGGAGGTGGCGGCTTTGGCGGTTTCAGTGGTTTTGGTGGAGGCGGCGGACGTCGTACTGTAAAGGGAAGTAACCTCCGTATTCGTGTTAAATTGACGTTGGAGGAAATTGCCAACGGAGTTGAGAAGAAAATAAAAGTAAAGCGCAAAAAAGTCGCTCAAGGAACTACCTATAATACCTGTGGGACTTGTAATGGTAGTGGGCAGGTAACCCGAATTCAAAATACAATTTTGGGTCGCATGCAGACTTCTGCCACATGTAGTACCTGTGGTGGAGGTGGACAGATGGTTGATAAGAAGCCTACGAATGCTGATGCTCATGGGATGCTCGCTACCGAAGAAACGGTGTCAATTAAAATTCCGGCTGGTGTTGTTGATGGAATGCAGTTAAAAGTTACCGGAAAGGGAAATGATGCGCCAGGTAATGGGGTTACGGGAGATTTACTTGTGGCTATAGAAGAGTTGCCTCATGCCGCTTTGCAACGAGAAGGTGATAACCTCCACTACGATTTATATATAAGTTTTTCTGAAGCTGCCCTTGGGACTTCAAAGGAGATAGATACGGTAACAGGAAAAGTTAGGATAAAGATCGATACTGGTGCCCAAAGCGGTAAAATTTTACGACTTAGGAACAAAGGAATTCCAAGTATAAACGGTTATGGAACAGGAGATTTATTGGTCCATGTTAATGTTTGGACCCCTAAAACCTTATCAAAAGAACAGAAAGAGTTCTTTGAAAAAATGAACGATGACGAGCACTTCCAGCCTAAGCCTGAGAAAGAGGATAAGTCTTTTTTTGAGAAAGTAAAAGATATGTTTTCGTAATTAAACGTTTATTGATTATTTTTTTCTATATTTGAGAATCGCTACATCTTTGTAGTGATAATTTTTCTTTTTCATAGCAATTTTTTTCCCACCCTTCAATTTATTGGAGGGTGGGTTTTGCATTTAGGGGGTTATTGTTCTTTTGCATTCATTTACTTATAAAGTACATTGTAACAATGTACTTGTTTGTAATACAAATAGCTTTAAATTACTCTTAATATAGAGAGTGCTTCTTTCGCAAATCAATATATTTACAGCACGATAATAAACTATGGAAAAACTCTTAGTTGCAAATAATGTTTCCAAGTCTTTTGGCGACTATACAGCATTAAACGATGTCTCAATTGAAGTCCCAAAGGGAAGTATTTTTGGGTTATTAGGTCCTAATGGAGCTGGGAAAACTACCTTTATTCGTATTATTAATCAAATTACAATGCCAGATTCGGGTACCGTACTTCTCGATGGTCGTCCATTGGAGCCAAATGATATTCAGCATATTGGATATTTGCCAGAGGAACGAGGACTCTATAAGTCTATGAAAGTAGGAGAGCAGGCCTTGTATCTCGCACAACTAAAGGGACTCACCAAACAGGAAGCGAAACAGCGGCTTACCTATTGGTTTGATAGATTGGAAATTGGTGATTGGTGGAACAAAAAAACACAAGAGCTTTCAAAAGGAATGGCACAGAAGATTCAGTTTGTGGTTACTGTATTGCATCGGCCTAAATTGTTGATTTTTGATGAACCCTTTAGTGGTTTCGATCCAATAAACGCGAATCTTATAAAAGACGAAATTTTAAAACTTCGTGACGATGGTGCTACCGTTATTTTTTCAACCCATCGCATGGAATCGGTTGAAGAAATGTGCGATCATATTGCTCTAATCCATAAGTCAAATAAAGTACTTGACGGTAAATTGATTGATATAAAGCGAGCCTACAGATCTAACACTTTTGAGGTTGGTTTGCTTACTTCCGAAAAAGAGTTGGTAAACAATGAAATACATGAACGATTTGATGTGTCTTCTGCTTCTTTTAAAAGCATAAATGATGAATTGCAGTATAAGATTAAACTTTCAGCCACGGCTTCGGCAAACGATCTAGTGAGCTATTTAACTTCCAAAGGACAATTAAATCATTTTGTGGAGGTAATTCCATCTGCGAATGACATTTTTATTGAAACAGTAAACAACAATTAAATTTTGGCAATGAACCATCTTCCACTTATTATAAAAAGAGAATACCTAAATAAGGTGCGAAACAAGTCATTTATAATTATGACTTTTCTAAGTCCATTAATTATGGTTGGAATTTTCACGCTAGTTGCTTATTTGTCTCAGCTTAACAATGATAGTGTTCGGATTATTTCAGTACTTGATGAAAGTGGGTTGTTTCTGAATCAATTCGAGAACACCGACCAGCTAAAGTATAATGTGCTTACCAATATTGACCTTTCCAAAGCAAAAGAGCAAAGCGAAACTGACGAAAACTATGGTTTGCTTTTTATTCCGAAGACAGAAAACATTGAAGAACTTTCCGAAGCCATAACCTTTTATTCTGAAGGCTCTCCATCGCTCCCCGTGATGCAGAATATTGAGAATATAATTGAAGATAAGGTCAATACCTTAAAGCTAAAGGAAGCTGGAATTGACGCAGAAAGAATTAAGGAACTCCGAATTAGAATAAATGCAAAACAGGAAACTTTTCAGGGACAGGAAACCTCTAAATTGGGGTCTATATTAAAGCTTGGTTTTGGAGGCGTGGCGGGTTACCTTTTATTCATGTTTATTATTATCTATGGAAATATGATTATGCGAAGTGTAATTGAAGAAAAGACGAGCCGTATAATTGAGATAATTATATCTTCGGTAAAACCAATAAAACTATTGCTTGGAAAAATATTGGGAACCTCACTTGCTGGAATAACTCAGTTTCTCGCCTGGGTCGTGCTTTTAGGTGTTTTTAGCGTTGTGATCACCGCGATTTTTGGAATTGACCCCTCAACTGCCCAGACCCCGCAACAAGAAATGTTGAGTCAGAGTATTGACGGAGGAACAGAAGAGATTGTGCGCAATGTACTAATTGAAATTGCTAATATGCCTATAATAAATCTTGTCGTGATGTTCCTTTTCTTTTTTATAGGAGGGTATCTACTGTATGCTTCTTTATATGCAGCTATTGGGGCGGCTGTAGATAGCGAAACAGATACCCAGCAGTTTATGCTTCCAATTCTTATGCCGTTAATTTTGGCGATTTACGTTGGCTTTTTCACAGTTATTGAGAATCCACACGGAACTGTTTCTCAGGTTTTTTCATTTATACCTTTTACATCACCAGTAGTCATGCTAATGCGTATTCCTTTTGGTGTTCCAATATGGCAACAAATCCTTTCATTAGTGATATTATTTGCTACTTTTATAGGAACCGTATGGTTTGCAGCAAAAATTTACCGCGTAGGTATTTTAATGTATGGTAAAAAGGCGAGCTATAAGGAAATATTCAAGTGGCTTAAATATTAGAAATAGGTGCAAGAAAAGGTTTCAGGAAAAATAACGGAAGTAGTCAAAGATGATATTTGGGTAGGAATCAAGAATTTTCTGGACCTAGGTTTTCATTTTGGTCAAGACGATCAGAAAATCAATATTACAGTAGGCCTTTTTTTGCTGATTCTTTTGTCTTTTGTTGTTGCTAATTTTATTCTAAAGTGGGTCCGAAAAATCTCCACTCGCAAGATGGATGAAATAGATCAGCGCAAATTTATTAGCGTTTTTAAGTTCATAAAGTACCTTACTTATATTATTGTTGTTTTTGTTGTACTTAGTCTGGCCGGAGTCAATATCACACCATTTTTAGCAGCGTCTGCCGCCCTTTTAGTTGGACTTGGTCTGGCACTTCAAGAGTTGTTTCAAGATATCATTGGAGGTTTGTTAATTATTGTAGATAAATCACTTTTAGTGGGTGATGTTATTGAAATAGACGGAAAGATTGGAAGAGTTATTGATATTAAGCTTAGAACCACAAGGGCGATTACAAGGGATGATAAGGTAATCGTGATTCCCAATCATAAGTTTATAAAAGATACTATCTACAATTATACTCAAAACCACAAATCTACTTTAGATTTGGTCCGAGTAGGAGTGGCCTACGGAAGTGATACTAGGCGTGTTGAGGAGTTGCTTTTAGATAGTGTTGCTGAACAGAAAGGGGTTTTAAAAGCACCTGCTCCTTTTGTAGTATTTGAAGATTTTGGTGATTCGGCATTGGTTTTTTCGGTTTACTTTTCAATAAGTGATAGTTTTATTGATCCTAAAATTAAGAGTGCAATACGATTTCGCATTGATGCGCTATTTAGAGAACATAATATTACCATTCCATTTCCTCAACGAGATATTCATATGTATCAAAAACCATCAAATCACTAAGCTTATATGAAGAAGAACTTGTTGAGAGTAAATAGCTTTCTTAGTACAGGAATGATTATGTTTTGCCTGTTCTTTTCGGCTAGCAGTTTTTCACAAACATCGGATTTGGCCCGTATTGAGTATACTTTTGTACCTCAGACAAATTCTAAGAATTCAGTTAATCGGTTTCGTGGGTTTGTAAATTATCCTATTAAATTAGGGACAAATGGCAGCTATATCATTCCAGGTATAGAGTATAGAGATGTTGACTTGGATATAAAGGATCCCGTGCCTTTCGATAGGGCCGAATTGGGAAAATTTCAATTATTTCGCGTTAGTTTGGCATATACTTTTAAAGTAAAAAATGACTGGCGACTTGCTTTCAAAACAGGGGCTGAACTAGCATCTAACTTCGAAGAGAATTCCATAAAAAACAGGGACATTAATTTTACGGGTTCTGCTTTTTTGATTAGAGATCGGAAGGGGGATGAAGTTAAAAAGCCCAGTCGCTTTATAATTGGGTTAAATTATTCGACCAATGCAGGAAGACCTTTTCCTCTTCCAGTGGTCAATTATTATAGAAAATTTCACTCAGATTGGTCTTATTCGTTAGGGAGTCCAAAGACCAATCTGAAATATTTCTGGGATAAAAAGAATACGGTACAAGCTTTTATTACTTTGGATGGATTCTTTTCAAATATACAGAATGGAAGAAATGTGGTTCAAGAAGATGGATCATCTACCTTAGCCGAGAATATTTCAATGACAATGGTACTTGGAGGGCTTGGCTATGAGTATGGGTTTACCAAACATTTGTTATTCTATGCATATGGTGGATATACCTTTTATAATGAAATTAGACTAAGAGACCAATATGATAACAATCTTTATAAGCTAAATGATAAGAATACTTTTTATCTTAGAGCGGGAGTAAAATTCAAAATATAATTAGATGCCGAAAATATTAATTATTGAAGACGAGGCCGCAATTAGAAGAGTCTTGGTTAAAATTTTAACCGAAGAGAGCGACACTTATGAAGTAAAGGAAGCCGAAGATGGTCTCGCTGGAATAGAGCTAATTAGAAAGGAAGATTTTGATCTAGTCTTGTGCGATATCAAGATGCCTAAGATGGATGGTGTTGAGGTGCTTGAGGCAGTTAAAAAGATCAAATCGGAAATTCCAATGGTGATGATTTCTGGTCACGGAGACCTGGATACCGCGGTGAATACAATGCGCTTAGGCGCATTCGATTATATTTCGAAGCCACCCGATTTAAATAGACTTCTCAATACGGTACGAATTGCGCTAGATAGAAAAGAGCTAGTTGTAGAAAACAAGCTCTTGAAGAAGAAGGTTAGCAAGAACTATGAGATGATTGGTGAGTCTGACGGCATTTCTCAAATTAAAGAAATGATAGAAAAGGTTTCACCTACTGAAGCGCGAGTTTTTATTACTGGTCCAAATGGAACAGGAAAGGAATTGGTGGCGCATTGGATACATCAAAAAAGCGCACGTTCGAAGGGTCCAATGATTGAGGTTAATTGTGCAGCAATTCCAGCCGAACTTATAGAAAGTGAATTGTTTGGTCACGTGAAAGGAGCTTTTACTTCTGCTGTCAAGGATAGAGCTGGTAAGTTTGAAGCTGCTAATGGGGGTACTATTTTTTTAGATGAGGTTGGGGATATGAGCCTTTCGGCTCAAGCTAAAGTTCTTAGAGCACTTCAGGAAAATAAAGTTCAAAGAGTAGGGAGCGATAAAGATATTAAGGTGGATGTAAGAGTCGTTGCCGCAACAAATAAAGATTTGAAGAAAGAGATTGCCGACGGTAATTTTCGTGAAGATTTGTATCATCGATTAGCTGTAATTTTGATAAAGGTTCCGGCTCTCAACGATCGTCGCGATGATATTCCATTATTAATTGAGTACTTTACAAAGAAGATCGCTCAAGAACATGGTACAGCACAAAAGAAATTCTCCTCGAAGGCGACCAAATTATTACAAGAATACGACTGGACAGGTAATATTCGTGAGCTACGTAATGTTGTTGAACGCCTTATTATTTTAGGTGGAGCTGAAGTAAGTGAGGATGATGTGAAATCTTTCGCGAGTAAATAAATAAGTATGAAGGAAATGAATATTTCTGACTTTAAGGTTTCGAATCAAGTTAAGATTTCGGAGATTAAGTCATTCGTGGATATGGATGCTTCCGAAGAAACCTTGGAAAAAACTCTAGAAACAACAAGAGAGAAATTAGGTAAGTTACAAGATACTCTATATGCCCACGGAAAGTATGCCGTCCTGGTCTGTTTTCAAGGAATGGACGCTGCGGGTAAGGATAGTTTGATACGTGAAGTTTTTAAAGATTTTAATGCTCGTGGCGTTGTAGTTCATAGTTTCAAAGTTCCCACTGATTTAGAACGCAAACACGATTATTTGTGGCGTCATTATATTGCGCTACCTGCGCGAGGTAAGTTCGGCGTTTTTAACCGTACCCACTATGAAAATGTACTTGTTACAAGAGTACATCCCAATTATATTTTAGGTGAGCTTTTACCAGATATTCATAGCGTTGATGATGTGAATGAGGCCTTTTGGGATAAACGTTTTGATCAAATCAATGAATTTGAGAAGACAATCTCCGAAAATGGAACTTTGATTTTTAAATTTTTTCTGAATTTATCCAAGAATGAGCAGAAAAAAAGACAGCTTAGAAGATTAAATAAACCCAACAAGAATTGGAAATTTTCGCCAGGGGATTTAGATGAACGAGAGTTATGGAATGACTATATGAGATGTTATGAAGATGTGCTAAATCGTACTTCAAAACCACATGCACCTTGGTATGCAATTCCAGCAGACGATAAACCAACCGCCAGATTGATAGTGGCATCCATTTTGCTTGAAGAGATTAAAAAGTATAAGGATATTAAAGAACCGGAGTTAGATCCTAAGATTAGGGCTCAAATTTCGGAATATAGAAAACGGCTTGAAAATGATTAATTTTATTTTTTCATGAGGCTCTAAACACTCGAATACCATTTAAATTATGAATAAGACAATCACTATACTTTTACTGTGCCTGCTTTTTACTTCTGAAAGTTTCTCGCAGAAGGTTAATACCGAAGATTCTATCACGCTGCGTAACATATTTGATATGGCATTGCTTAATGGGAAAAGTTATGATTGGCTTGATCATCTCTCGAATAAGATTGGTGGACGCCTTTCAGGAACCTTGAGCGCCCAAGATGCCGTTGATTATACTAAAGAAGAATTGGATAAATTGGGTCTTGATAAAGTATGGCTCCAACCGGTAATGGTTCCAAAGTGGACACGTGGTCTTCCTGAATATGCATATGTTGAAACTGGTCCAGGAATAACTTCGATGGCAAATATCTGCGCGCTAGGAGGCTCAGTAGCAACACGAGATGGAGGGCTAAAGGCAGGGGTTATTGAAGTGCAAGGGATTGAGGATTTGGCCAGATATGGTGAAGAACAGATTAAAGGAAAGATCGTTTTTTACAACCGGCCAATGAAGGCGGATCTTATCCATACATTTCAAGCCTATGGAGGCTGTGTGGATCAACGTTATGCTGGGGCTATGGAGGCAGCAAAGTATGGAGCCGTAGGTGTAGTTGTCCGTTCTATGAATCTTCGATTGGATGATTACCCTCATACGGGTTCAATGAGCTACGGTGATACACCTGTAGCCCAGAGAATTCCGGCTTGTGCAATAAGCACAAAAGGAGCCGATTATTTAAGTGGAATATTGAAATTGCTGCCAACGCTTAAGTTTTATTTTAAACAAAACTGCAAAACATATCCTGATGTGCAATCCTATAACGTTATAGGGGAAATAACTGGAAGTGTCTATCCTAATAGGTTTATGATAGTGGGAGGACATTTAGATTCTTGGGATTTAGGTGATGGTTCTCATGATGACGGAGCCGGTTGTGTGCAATCAATGGAAGTGCTTAGATTGTTTAAAAAGATCAATTACAAGCCAAAACATAGTATACGCGTAGTTCTTTTCATGAATGAGGAGAATGGCTTAAGAGGAGGGAGAAAGTATGCCGAAGAAGCCAAACTTAAAAATGAAAACCATGTTTTCGCCTTGGAGAGTGATTCTGGAGGTTTTACCCCTAGAGGTTTTTCATTCGATATTGATGACGCAAATTTTACACAAGTAGAAGGCTGGGAATCCTTGTTTAAACCTTACTTAATTCACTATTTTGAAAAAGGAGGTAGTGGAGCCGATATTGGTCCTCTAAAACATGATGGAATGGTGCTAGCTGGACTACGTCCAGATTCACAACGTTACTTCGATTATCATCATGCGGCAAACGATACTTTTGAGGCCGTTAATAAGCGAGAGCTAGAATTAGGGGGTGCAGCTATGGCGAGTTTGGTTTATCTATTTGATAAATATGGAACTAAAACTGAGTCTAAAAGTATAAAAAACTAACAGACATTAGTAGAAAAGCGATTTATCTATACTCGTCGTTGATTCCTTTAAAAATTTTGTGTCTCAGGAGTTTAAATGATATTTATTGCCTAACAAGAGGTAAACTATTATCGGGGATTACCAAACTCCTTTGATTTCAAGAAACAAATCGTATATTTAAGGTAGGCAAGTGAAACGCTAACCTATGTCAAAATTTGCAATTATAAAGAGAGGTGTCTTTTTTATACTCTTCGCGATATTGTTATTTTCCAATAATAATTTACGTGCATCAGATATAAAAGAGAATACTCCTGTGGTGCAAAATAACGAAGTATCTTCCAATGTACTGTTCTTTGAGAGACCGGTTGATAAGGTTAAATTTAATGAAGAACACCTTAAATTATACAAAGAGCAGGCAATTATGGCTGCTGAGAATAATAATATTGAACAAGCAAGTATTTATGCTGAATACTATATGAAGTATTCCTCTGAGGTTGGTTTTGTCGATTCAGGTCTTTTCTCTCGTTTTAGGAATACCATGGAGTTTTCAAGTCTTTATGAAAAGTATAGTGTTAATTTTACGTGGCTTAGTTTCTTTTATTTGTTCTCTTCGATAATTGGGTTTTTTATTTTCTTTTTATTATTGTTTAAAAAGCAGAAAGACAAAGTTGCCACTATCCTTATTTGCTCGTTTGTGCTAATAAATGCATCATTTATATTTCATATATTTTTGCATTTAACCAATTTAAAATATAGAGTGCCACATACGTTATATATGTCGGCTGTTAGTATTTATTTATATGGCCCTCTTATCTATTTCTATTTTAAACGGGTTGCTTTGAATTACAAGTTTAGAAAGATAGACCTATTGCACCTATTACCTACAATTTTCATTTTAATTGTGTTTATTCCAGTTTTCTTGCTTTCTGGACAGGAAAAGATGAATATATTATTAGATGTTGGTACCCTAGACCGTAGACCTTATCTTTTAATAACGGTTTCTACTAAGATAGTATCGCTTCTGGTATATGGATTTCTGTTACTTCGCCTTCTTTTGAAAAGTAAAGAGCGTATTAAATTGTTTGCTCGGCCTGTGCAGCGATGGATGATAAATTTGGTGCTCTTTGTGGAGGTCTATGTTGTTTCCTATTTGGTGTATGGGATTCTTATCATGTCAGTAAATCCCAATTTGGGACTTCTGTTTAACCTTCAAGTGAGTACTATTGCTTCTATGGTTCTTTACATTGGGTATATATCTTATTTACGCCCTAATATGTTTGCAATTGATCCTGTTGTAAAGGCTATACGGGAAAAAGGGAGAAAATATACTAAATCAAGCTTAACACCAAGTTATTCAAAGGAGCTAAAAGAGAAGTTGATCTATTTATTGGAGACAGAGAGAATCTACAAAAGAAATAATATTAATCTCGATTTTTTATCACAGAGATTGGATACCACAAGGCATAATGCTTCTCAAGTGATTAATGAGAATTTTAACGTTAGTTTCTTCGAACTTATTAATACATATAGAATTGAAGAAGCCCTAGAGATTTTAAAGAATGACACGGATAAAAAAATGAATATTATTGAAGTAGCTTACGAAGTAGGTTTCAATAATAAGGTTTCTTTTAACAAGTCGTTTAAAAAGCACTTATCTCAAACACCATCTCAATACATCGGGGGACTACGTGCACAATAAAAGCTAGTAGTGTCAATAATTGGTTAATCCCGATGGGGATTTTCTTCTAATCTATTCATTTTCAATAATTTTAATGCTATAACCAAATCAATCAGGGCTTGAAGAGGTTTACCTACATCTTTGTTTCTTTAAACTTAATGAATTATAAGATGTTCTTTTTGAATTAGCGTTGCCATCTATCTCTTCAAGCCTCAATTGGTTACTTAATTTTGCTTATGAAAAAATATCAAGGTAAATGGCTCTTGTTTATGCTATTCAGCATAACAATGGCTGTCGCGCAAGAAAAAAACGTTTCTGGTACTGTCATAGATGATACGGGTTTACCTCTACCGGGAGCAAACGTTATTGTAGTTGAAACCAATAACGGAACTCAATCCGATTTTGACGGAAACTTCTTTATAGCGGTAAGTGAAGGACAAACAATATCTATTAGTTACATTGGTTTTGAAACCCAGAGGATAAAAATAGGTGCATCAAACGTTCTTAATGTTTCAATGAAGGCAGGTTCTTTGTTGGAGGAAGTGGTTGTAACTGGATACACAACTCGGAATAAGACGGTACAAACCTCATCTGTGGTTTCTATATCGGCCGCCGAATTGTCACGACTGGCACCTACCACAAGTATTGATAATTTATTGCAAGGTAAAGCAGCCGGTGTACAGGTTACAGCGGCAAATGGTAAACCTGGGCAGGGAGCCTTCGTTAGGATAAGAGGTACTGGGTCTTTAAGTGCTGGAGCGTCTTCACCTTTATACGTTATTGACGGTGCACCCATTAGAGAGGATGAATTAGGAGCTATTGCTCCAGAGGATATAGAGAATCTTACAATCCTGAAGGATGCTGCTACAACTGCCCGATACGGCTCTCGAGGAGCCAACGGTGTTGTTGTAATTACGACGAAAAAAGGGAATAGGAATAAAGATGCAATTATTCGATATAGTTCTAGGTATGGTACTACAAGTCAAATAAACCCAAACTTCAAAATGATGAACGCGACTCAAAAATTTCAATTTGAGTCTGAAATGTATGCACTTGGAGTAGTCTCTGCTGCCAACCTACCAGGTGTTACAACTCAACCTGGATCCCCAGAGCGCCAACTTCTATTAGACAATGAAGTTGATTGGCAGGACTTAATGTTGAAAGAAGGTATTATTCAAAATAATAATATATCAATTTCTGGTGGGGCCGAGAAAATGGACTATTTTTTCTCAGTTGGCCACGATAAGAATACAGGAATAATAGATCAATTGGGCGGTTTCGAAAGATTGAATGCCAGATTGAATGCTAATTTTGATGCTAAAGAATGGTTAAAGGTAGGGGTGAATGTTGGTTATTCTAGATCCGTAAGTGATGAGCCAAGGGATCGAAATAACGCACAAAATCCTTTTCGAGCTATGTTGGATTACAATCCCTATGAAACAGAGTTTTTATTAGATGAAAACGGTGAGGCAGTTATAGACGAAAATGGTAATCCAGTTTATAACCCTACTCATACTACGTTTAATGTTAGAGGTGCCTTATTAACAGAACCTGCAGAGGATATTGAAAATGTGACACTTGGTAGTGTGGATACACAGGTAATACTCTCTAAGAACTGGAGTTATGGTTTCAATACAGCAGTTAGTCACTTAAATTTTCGTGAAGAGTCTTATTCTCAACCAGGTGGAATTTTACAAATAATTCTGAATGGAAATGGTAATAAAAGGGATTCTGGTACACAGCGTTTGGATTTAACCGTTAGCAATCGTTTAAACTATAATTTGGACCTAAATGAACATACTTTAAACGTGCTTGGCTTGTTCGAATATAATTTTAATGAGTTCAATTTTTATCGTCTAAGAAGTACTGGTTTTCCTTCGGCATTGCTTACAACTCAGTCTAATGGTGCAGTAGTATTAGGAGGTCAAACAGATACAGAAAGAACTAGGTTGGCATTGGTTTCGTATGGTGCTTTTGCAGATTATGATTATAATGAGAAGTACTTGGCATCTGCATCTGTTCGTCGTGATGGATCCTCAAATTTCGGTAGTGATGTTCAATATGGGACATTTTATAGCGGAAGTATTGGATGGAATATCGCAAAAGAAAACTTCTTCAAAGTGGAAGTAATAGATGACCTAAAAATACGCGCCTCCTACGGAACGGTAGGAAATAGAGAAGGTATTTCACGATACGCCGCACAGGATAATGTAGAATTTGAATCCTATCCTGGAGGTTCAGCTACTGTTCCTTCCAATATTGGAAATCCGTTACTACAATGGGAAACAACCGAGACATCCAATATTGGTCTAGAATTTAATTTATTTAATAAGAGGATACGAGGCGTAACAGATTATTTTAAAAGAAACACGACCGATCTCCTGTTTCAAATTCCAAGATCTGATGAGTCCGGTGCAGCATTTGTATTCGGAAATCTAGGTGAAATTCAGAACAGCGGTTTAGAGATATCCTTACAAGCCGATGTTTTCAAATCTTCTGACTTTACTTGGACATTAGGTGGAAATATAATATTCCTTGGTGATTCCGAAATTGTAAGTCTTCCGGACGGAGAGGATGTTGATGCAGTCAATACATTTAATATCCGGTTTAGTGAGGGTACTAAAATCAATGAACATTTTCTTGTGCCATATGCTGGGGTTGATCCTGAGACGGGCGCGCCACTATATTTTGGAGCAGATGGAAATACGTATCGCTCAAACGACCTTCCAGAAAATGAAGAGCATCGGGTATTCCAAGGTAAGTCTACTATAGCAGAGAAAGAAGGTGGATTTTTTAATAACGTAGTTTACAAAGGTATTGGCTTGCGAACTGATTTTGTTTTTAAATATGGTAACTGGATCAATAACTTTGTAAAAAGCAATTATATTTCAGATGGCGCTAATGTAGATGATAATCAGGCAGTTGGTGCATTTAATTATTGGAAAACTCCTGGAGACACAAATGTTGAACCCAGTCCATCATTCAGAAATGACGCAGCGGTGAATTCCGATAGGTTTCTTGAACGAGGAGACTATATACGAATGCGAAACGTGACTTTGTCCTACACTTTTCCCAGAAGGTTGTTGGAAAATTCTCCAATACATTCTTTAAGAATTTACGGGCAAGGACAGAACTTGTTAACATTTACAAAATTCTGGGGGGATCCTGAAGTTGGATTATCATCAGGTGAAACAATTGATTTTGCCGATGCAGTAGCACCAGGGGAGGCTACTTTATATAGCTATCCCAATACGAAGTCAATTCAGTTTGGATTGGATGTAAGTTTTTAATTTATAAAAGATGATAAAAATGAAAAATATAATATATAAAATTGTTATTGTAGTTTTTATTTCAGGGATCTTATATTCCTGTAGCGAAAACTTAGATCAACTACCTTTTGACGAATTTGCAACGGAAAACGCCTTTGTGACAGCTGACGATTTCGAGAATGGTATTCGTGGAGTATATAAGGCTTTGGTCTCGATTGATAGGGACGGTGTAGTGTCAACTGGATATTATGGAAGCAGCGATGCAGGGTCTCTTTTAAGTGCTGGTGATGTAGCTAGTGACAATACTACTATTTCGCAAAGTGGAAGAAGAACGAAGAACATTCTTCACAACTTTAGATACTCTCCTAGTAGTGGTGTTAGTTTGGCAAATTTTTATGCAGATGCCTATACACTCATTTTTAGAGCGAATCAAGTGTTACTCTACGCGGAGAATTTTACTGGTGACAGTAAGGCTAATATTATGGCTGAAGCAAAAGCACTTAGAGCCATGGCGCATTTCGATTTGGTAAGAACATTTGGGAAAATCCCAACTCAATCTGGGGATGCAAATGGAAGCTTAGGAATTGCCTATGTTATCGAATTAGATCCAAACATAGAACCAGAAAGGGAGACTGTGAGTGAGGTTTACCAAAAAATAGTTTCTGACTTGGTAGAAGCAACCGCAGCTATTAATGTTAGCAATCCTCCAGGAAGAATGGGAAAGGATGCTGTTAATACGTTGCTTTCTAGAGTTTATTTATATATGGGCCAATGGCAAAATTCCATAGATGCGGCCAATGCTGTTACTAAAACAGTAGCAGATCGTGATGATGTTGTAGGTGTATGGGAGGATAATAGTTTAGCTGGAGTTATTTTTTACATACCTAATAGTGAAGAAGGTTTGAATAATAGTATTGGTGTTGCTTGGAGCCAAGGAGGTCTCAACTCTATAATTCCCGAGTATGTTGCCTCTTTTAATTTGGTTAATACCTACCTGGCTGATGACATTCGAAAAGAGGCGTATATCGTTTCTGGAAGTAATGGAGGCCTGCAGTTTAATGCAATTAAAAAACTTCTAGGAAAAAATGGGGCTTTCGATGGGAAAGTTGATTATAAGATTTTCCGCGCGGCAGAGGCGCACCTCAATAAAGCAGAGGCCTTGTTTAAACTTGGAAATGAGTCTGGAGCTAGAACCGCCTTGGACGCAATACGAAGTAAAAGATATCTTACTCCACCAGCCGGTGAAACAGGTAGTGCCTTGTTGAATGCTATCCAATTAGAAAGACGTTTGGAGTTTGCTTTTGAATATCAAAGGTTTTATGACCTTAAGAGATGGGCACTTCCCATTCAACGGTCAAACGCAGGTGATTTGGCAGATGGTAGTGGTACAGCTTCTGAAGTTTTATCCTTGCCTGCCGGAGATTATAAATTTCAATTACCAATCTCGCAGGGTACGTTGGACCAAAACCCTAACACTGCACAAAACCCTGGTTATTAATCATTAAAATCAAGAAAGATGAAGAATATATATATATTACTTACCCTGTTTTTAGCCGTATTATTTGCAGCTTCTTGCGAAACGTATGATGATTACGAAGCGGAAAGGCCCGCAATTATTGGATTTACACTGAACGGTGCTTTGGAGTTACCGCTTTCAACAAATAATCCAACGATTACCTTTCCAGTACCATATTTTGTTTCCGAAGCATCTAGCTCAGATCGAATTTTTAGAGTCGTGATTGTTGAGGAAGGAACAGAACTAGCTCCAGAAAATTATTCGTTTAATCCCGAAATTTTGATTCCAGCGAATGAAAGAATTGGAACTATGCCTTTTATAGCAATGGATGTTTCTCTAACAACGGAATATGTTCCATTAGTTCTTGCATTTGAAAGTAGCTCTGGTGTTATTTCCGGTCCTGTTGTGAATATTGCTTTAAAAACCAATAATTGATATAGCTAGATTAATCTCATAGTTTTCTAAGAGGTTGTTATTTTTAACAACCTCTTAAATCACTCCCACCAAACAACAAAAAGCCGTTCAATTTTGTTCTTAGTTTTCTTATAAACAAGGAGGGATTTTTTAGTATTGATACTTGCTCCTATAGTTGCTTTTACTTCGGAAAGGACATGCCATTTTTCAAATTTTTCTGGAGGAAGAAGCCATTCTTTCTTTTTCGGAACAACATAAAGTGCCTCCTTCCTTTCAGAAACAAATTCGGAAAAAGAAGTCCAATATCCGGAGATACAATTTCTAATGGTTTCTGAAAAATCATTTTTCCGATGACCTTTGGGTATAAAAAGAAAGGCTTTAAGGCAAAGTTGTTGCTCAATTGTGTTAACCCAAATATCTAACTCCTTGAGTTTTAATTTGGTTTGGTCATTATATAGTAGCGGAAACTGTTTATCAATCAGTTTATCTAGCTTCTCTGTTAACGTGTCCTTTCTATTGGCACCAATCCAATTAGCTTCTCTATCGTTCAAGACTGAAGGATCATATAAATAAAATTTGCATGCAAGTTCAATATGTAATGTGCACTTTTTTTTTTGGTCAAAAACAATATAATCTAACTCTCCCAAAGTTTGGTCAACCCCTTGAATCTGAAGGTTGGCAGCCATCAAATCATATCGTGATGATTGCTTCAAATAATACTCAAAGCAACATTCTGCCTGCTTTCCCAACATCAACTTGCTGGGGAAGATAAAGGCCAAGTAATTTATTTTTTCTTCTTTGGAAAACTCAAATGACGTGAAGTCAAACTTTCCAGAATAGAATTTTAACTCTGGAGCTTCTATAAATTCGGTTAGTATACTTTTAGGGTCGATAATTGGTGTTTTAGATTAGAGGCAGTTTCAAAAGGTACTATTGAGATTTATATTAAAAGATCACTTTTGACATATATTGTTGGCCTTAAGGTATAAAATAATAAGTCTAAATATAAGAAAGTTTGTGCCATTATCCTTTTTGTGTTTTTTAACTTAGCCGCTCAAAATTATAGTGTTGTTTTCTAATTATACCAGAGAGTTTAAAACCAACTTTTCCTTAGCCACCCCCGTAATGCTGGGGCTATTGGGACATATCGTGGTCGCCCTAGTTGACAACATTATGGTTGGACAATTGGGCTCTGCTGAGTTGGCAGCCGTATCACTTGGAAATAGTTTTATGTTTATCGCTATGTCATTGGGAATAGGGTTCTCTACTGCCATTACGCCATTAGTTGCCGAAGCCGATAGTGAAGGGAACTTTAGTGCAGGGAAATCTTCGTTTAAACACGGCTTGTTTTTATGTACGGTTTTAGGGGTTGTTCTTTTTATCGCCGTATTATTTGCCAAACCATTAATGTATGCTATGAGGCAACCGCCAGAAGTTGTTGATTTGGCTATGCCATATTTAAACTTGGTTGCTGCATCTTTGGTTCCATTGATAATTTTTCAAGCCTTCAAGCAATTCAGTGATGGTTTATCAATGACGAGATATCCAATGTATGCTACAATTGCTGCTAATATTGTGAATATTATTCTGAATTATATTTTTATCTTCGGAAAGTTCGGCGCGCCTGAATTAGGAGTAGTTGGAGCTGCAATTGGCACCTTGGCTTCCCGGGTAATTATGGTAGTATATCTGTGGTATATTCTTGCAGTGCATCATAAATCGAAAAAATTTGTGCGAAAGATTAAGTTTTTTACGCTTTCAAAAAATATGTTAAAAAAACTTATTGATTTGGGCTTTCCTTCTGCTATGCAAATGTTTTTCGAAGTTGCTGTATTTACCGCTGCGATTTGGCTGTCAGGAATATTGGGTAAAAACCCACAGGCGGCCAATCAAATTGCCCTAAATCTATCTTCTATGACCTTTATGGTTGCAATGGGATTTGGGGTTGTTGCTATGATTCGGGTTGGAAATCAGAAAGGACTACAAAGCTTCAAGGAACTACGAAGAATAGCTTTTTCTATACTTATCCAAACCTCAATGTTAGGTGTCTTTTTCGCAATAGTTTTTATTCTTTTTAATACCTCTTTACCCAAGTTGTATTTAGATTTTAATGATGCTTCTAATTTTAGCGATAATTTGCAAGTAGTTTCAATAGCTTCAAAATTGATGATCGTTGCCGCGGTGTTTCAAATTTCAGACGCCATCCAAGTAGTTGCTCTTGGTGTTCTTAGAGGTATGCAAGACGTGAAAATCCCCATGATTATAACCTTTATAGCCTATTGGCTTATTGGCTTTCCCGTATCCTATTATTTAAGTATGTATACAAATTATAGGAGTTCTGGGATTTGGTTGGGACTTCTCGCTGGACTTACGGCTTCTGCTATCATGCTTTTTATGCGTTTCAACTATCTATCCAAGAAATTGATCAATCAATCGACGAATTAATTATATTCTACAATGACCCTTACTTGTTGTGTTTATAGGTGGTTCTACTCATTTTATAACTTGTTTATTTTTTCCGAGTAAACTATTATAGGGGATTACCGAAAGGGCCTTTTTTTCGATAAACTTTGACGTGAATAAAATTTTAACCGCTAAAAACATGGCTATGAAAAAACTATTTACTTTACTTCTGGTAACCACTTTTTTAAATGTAAGTGCGTAGACTTGGACTTATTATACCAACGCAGATGGTCTAATATACGGAATTATATCTTCTTTAATTCAAGATACGAACGGAGATTTTTGGTTCGGCGATTGGACTATCAATACTACCTCTGGAATTGGAAAATTTGACGGTACTGATTTTAGCTCTTATGGTGTCTTAGGCGGAGCACCTAGTAATGCAATTACCTCGGTATTTCAAGATGCCAGTGAAAACTATTGGTTTGCAACTTTCGATTCTCAAGGTGTTAGTAAATTTGACGGTACAACTTGGACGAATTATACCACCGTAGATGGTTTGGTAAGCAATGATATTTGGGAAGTGGATCAGGATTCTCAGGGGAATATGTGGTTTGTTGGATTAGGTTTGAGCAAATTTGATGGAACTACCTGGACAAATTATGTAACCATAAATGGTCAGACTTTCTTTGCAAGTTCAATGATTGAAAGTTCAAATGGAGATTTGTGGTTTACAGTGGCCGCGGGACTTGGTCTCGTAAAGTTCGACGGTGTCACCTGGATAAGTTATACAACAGCCGATGGTTTTTCATCTGATACGCCTGGAGCGATTTTTCAAGATAGTAATGACAATATTTGGGTGGGAAGTTATGATGGAACAGGAATAGATAAGTTCGATGGTACAGATGTTATTATTTATTCTTTCGCAGACGGAATTGCAAATCTTGACATTCGTTATTCTGGGGTAATTACAGAAGCTAGCGACGGTACACTTTATTTTAGGACGAATTTTGGAGTCGCTGTTTTCGACGGTGTTGAATGGACTTCAATTGCTCCTACCGATGGCTTGCCAGATGAGTTTGTGCGCTCCATTATTGAAGACCCCGAAGAAAACTTATGGATTGTCTCAAGGTATTTATTGGGTGAAAGTTGAAAATCAAGACGGTCAAGTAGGTTTTAAGAAGGTGATTATTAATTAGTGTAATTTGTATAGTTAGTAAATTGAACCCAAGACGTAAGTGTCTTGGGTTTTTGAAGCTTATGCCAAAACACTTAGAAGCTTTACAATGAGGGTATTTTGCTTAATATGGTGAAGTATTATCGGAACTCACTAATATGTTGAGGCATATGTGTTCCTTTATACTAATAACTCAAGAGTGAGAGATTATAAAGGGGATTTGTTAATTAACATTGTACTAAAGACCTTTTAAAGATCACAGCCAATTTTAGATATCTTCGGATGGTAGAGTCTCTCATTTGAGTTTAGTTGTTTTTATTTGATCGAATAGCCTTGGAGGTAACTCAAGGCTATTTGTATTTTATAAAGAGCATGATAGAGTAAAAGAATCGATTTCATGCGTAAACCTTTGTCATAACAAAGCACAGGAATCCTTGATTTTAATGTTGAACTATATGGGCATGGCTACTATATATTATATGTAAATAACTGATAATAAGCACAATAAAATAATCTAAGGCTAGAAAAAATTAACTAAAGATTAAAAGGAAAGTATTATCGGGAATTACTTAATAGCTGAAATAATGCCTTAGTTTTATATTGTTAAGTTAATTAAGGCTAATTAAGGCTAATTAAGTTGATTAAAGAAAGCTCCGAGATAATATACATATGAAAAAAGAAAATTAAGTTGGAGTATTGTGTTGTTTGTTAATTTAAAAATCTCGGGTTCTCAGCTCGAGGTTTTTTTTACCGTAACTTTGTTATTTTATGTAAAAGCCTAAATACTTAAAAATGGACTTTCCAAAATATTTACTCGGTGATAATAGTGATTTTCCCACGGCCATATTTGTAATACATACAGAATTTCCTCGCTTCATAATCAATCTAGAAAATGATGAAGTGGAATGGTTAGAGGATTTTGATAATCATGATCAAAAAGAATTGGAAACCGAAACCGAGAATTACATAAAAGAGGCGTCTGCTTTTTATGATCGCGAAATTTCTCGTTACGAAGATGATTGAAGAATTGCTGAAATATGACACTGAGCTTTTCCTATTTCTAAACAATCTTGGAAGCGAATCTTGGGATGAGTTTTGGCGTGTCGTAACCGAAAAATGGTCTTCGATACCACTTTATGTGATACTACTATATGTAATTTATAAAAAGTTAGGGACAAAAGGGACTATAATAGTTTTAGTTTGCGCTGCTTTACTTGTAACAGCCACCGATCAATTGGCGAGCCTTTTTAAGTATAATATAATGCGCCCTCGCCCTTGTAGATTAGAGAGCTTACAGGATAATATGCGGTTCGTTGCAGATGGTTGCGGTCGTTTTGGTTATTTCTCTGCACATGCAACAAGTTCCATGGGAGTTGCGGTATTCTTAGGATTGTTACTGAAACCTTTCTATAAGTACGCGCCTTTCCTACTGTTATTTTGGGCCGTTCTACTTGGGTACAGTCGTATTTATTTAGGAGTTCACTATCCCCTGGACGTGATCACTGGAATGTTTTTTGGAGGATTGTTAGGTCTTCCATGCTACAAAGTGCAGGAATGGGCTCAGAACCGTTTTAACTCTTCTTGACCAAATATAAATCACGATATAGGCGCAGTTTGTGCGACCGATCGTCTTTGCCTTTGGCATTCATATCATAACGCATAACTTTTTCAATCGAGAAATCGGTAAATGTGTTTCTAAATCTTTCTGTTTCTTCTTCGCTCACTAATATCGCAAATTGAGTTTCGGAAGGTATTTTAATCATACTTTTTTTTTGAAGTACTTCTATTGTATCACCATATGCCCAAATCAATTCTGGAGTGAAATAAGTAAATTCATAGACTTTTACATTATTTTCCTCTTGCCAATTAGGTAATTCTGATAGCGATTTGTACTCTGGGTTTACGGTTATCGCACTTACCATTGGCAACCCAAAACACATAATTGCTGCAATAAATGAGACGGTTAAATAGAATACCGCCTTTATATTTTTTCGAAAAAGATTACGAAACATCAATATACCAATACCAAATAATACCACCGAAAGTACTACAAACCAAACCCATTTTCCGGTAAGACCATCTTTCAGAAACATATAACCAGCAATTGGAAATGCAAGACCAATGACGGCAATCAAGCCAAAATTAAAATACACAGGGACGGTTTCTCGTTTGTCTTTTAGCTTCGGAAATTTTAAAATCAAATATTCTATATAAAATCCGGTATTCAATGCAAGGGGAATTAGAACTGGAAGTAGGTATCTGGACTTTTTCTCTGGAATAATGGAGAGCAACACTAAGGATAAAATTGTCCATAAGAACGTAAATAAATAGGCTCTTTTATTACGCACCCTATTTTTAAGATAAGGAAATAGTAATCCTATAAATGCAGGAATTGTCCATACACCACTTTGAGTAAAGAAGCTCCAATAATAGTAAAAGGGTCGTACGTTATAACCAGTCCAATTAGAGGTTTCTCTTTTAGTGATTTCTGCTACGGCAACTGGATCATAGGTGTACGTATACAAATGCCACCAACCTGAGAGTATTGCAGACACAACCAGAAATAAGAGCAAGGGTAGAATCCGGGATTTAATGTTTTTGTATTTATAAACTATTCCGAAGGAAATCAAAAAAGGTAGAAGAAGTGCATACATTGATACGGGCCCTTTACTCATAAATGAAAAACCAAAAAAGAGAGCTGCTAAAAAAGCATGGAGGAATTTTTTTTTGGCTTCAGTAAAAAATAAATACAGTTGATAAATACACACCATCATAAAACCGTGCGTGTAAATATCCCAGTTCCCATCTCTTCCTGAGGCAACCAGATAGAAAGATGTACCAAGAATAAGTGCGCTAACAAATGCGTATGTTCTGTTTTGAGTAATTTTTTCTGAAAGCTTAAAACTCAAAAACACCAAAATAATGGCCATTATAGCCGCTGGCAGCCTCAAAGCCGCGAGACTCTTTAAGCTGAAAACCGCTGCAGAAAATGCGGTAAGCCAAGTAGGTAAAGGCGGTTTTTGATATCGAGCCTCACCATTTAATGTTGTTAATAACCAATTACCATCGTTGAGCATTTCGCGAGCAGTGGTAAAATTACGGGCCTCCATAATATTCACTGGTAGGGCGTCAAGGTTGACCAAGAAAATGGCAGTACAGGCAAGAACTAGGAATAAGATATGGTTATTTTTAAGCTGCATTAACTTGTTTTTTCCAGATAAATATATTCCGAATATAAATAATTAATCCGGCAATATGCCCCACAAAAAGTACAGGGTCTTGCCTAAAAATAGCATACGTAAGAATAAGAGAGGCACCTGCTACACTAAGCCGCCAAAAACCAACAGGTAGTTGAGAGGTTTTTGTTTTTTCTGAATAAATCCACTGATAAATAAAGCGAAATGTAAAAAGCAACTGCGAAAATATGCCAAGCAATAATAACCAAAGCGGAATGTCCTCGTTATAAAATAATTGTTGTAAATCGTACTCCCCATTGTTATAAGCATATATTACTATAAATATTGGGAAGAGCAATAGAAACCATTGCATTAGCTTTGGAGACCTCTGCCACTCTCCTTGAAGTTGCAGATTTCTAATATAAATGTAATAGGTAAGCGATTGGCCCAGCATAATTGCAAAATCATCACGTAAATAGCCATAGACGAAAAGTAAAAAAGACGCTAATAAACTAAGTTTCCAGAATAAGGAAGGGGTGATTATCCGTTTGTTTTTTTCGGAAAGAATCCACTGTACGATCAACCTTCCCGAAAAGAGAATCTGAGCTAAAAAACCAATCCCATAAATAAGCCAATTACTCATCCTTTGTTCTTAATCTCGTAATTGATGTATTTTTTCTTCATCCAAAGGTAGGCAAAGCAATCCATCAATGGTCCTAAAAGGCGATTCCATAATCCAAACTTCGCGGTACCTGCAATTCTTGGAAAGTGCTGCACTGTAACCTGAAGGACCTTTCCGTTCTGTAATAAAATCATAGCTGGTAAAAAGCGATGTAACCCTTTAAACATAGGAATACGCTTAGCGTACACTGTTTTTATCACTTTCAACGGACATCCAGTGTCATCCATATCATCATGAGTGAATGACCGCCTAATCCCGTTTGCAATTATGGAAGACATATTCTTCACAAACGAATCTTTCCTATTGGAGCGCACACCTGTCACCAAATCATACTCTTCAATGTGCTCCAGCAATAGATTAAAATCTTCCGGAGCCGTTTGTAAATCTGAGTCAATATAGCCAACCAATTCACTTTCTACTGTATCAAAACCTGCTTTAATCGCAGCACTTAATCCTCTGTTCTCTGTAAAGTCGATAAAGTGAAATGCTTCATTACGGCCACAAATAGCTTCAATCAATTCCTGGCTTTTGTCTTTGGATCCATCGTTAACAAAAAGAATAGAAGTCTTTTTTGTTGCGATCTTGGTGTAAGCCAACATTTCTTTTTCCACCCGCTCCAGATTGTCCTCTTCATTATAAACGGGTACTATTATGGTAAACTCGTACATGGATAGTCTCTATAAGATTTCTGCAAAAGTAATTTTTTTTAGGCTAAGAGCTTAGCCCTTTAATGGTTTATCTGGTTCGGTATGGTTTGTATGGATTAACTTTTTTAAAAATTGATACGGTACACATTGAATTTACTTACTTTTGAATATTCAATATGACAAATGGAATGAAAATATTGGTAACCGGCGCTGCTGGATTTATTGGCTCACATACTTCAGAAAGACTTGCAGGTATGGGGTATGAGGTAATTGGTATTGATAATTTTTCAGATTATTACGATGTTTCTCTAAAGAAATTAAATTCCGAAGCACTTGCAAAACAGGGAATAGAAGTACAAAAAATAGATCTTCGTACAGATGATTTGAGTACGGTGATTACCGAAGAAATTGACTATATATTTCATTTTGCTGCTCAGCCGGGAATATCGGCTTCTAGCAGTTTTCAGGATTACATTACCAATAATTTTTTAGGAACACAGCGGTTATTGGACGTCATTGAACCGTTGGCGTCGAAACCATTTTTTGTAAATATTGCTACCTCTTCTATTTATGGATTAGAAGCTACACTTACCGAAGACCAAGCTCCTTTACCCGCTTCCTGGTATGGTGTTACTAAACTTGCTGCAGAACAATTGGTGTTGGCCTATTCACGAAGAGCAATGCTGCAAAGTTGTTCACTAAGATTATATTCGGTTTATGGACCCAGAGAACGACCAGATAAACTATATACCCGATTAATTGATTGTGGGTTAAATAATAAGGCATTTCCATTGTATGAGGGTAGTGCGGAACATCTAAGGAGTTTTACCTACGTTCAGGATATAGTTGATGGTATTGTAAGTGTAATTGGTAAGGAGGCTGTCTGCAATGGAGAAGTGTTCAATTTTGGAACCGAAGAAGAGAATACAACGGCTGCTGGAATAACAACTATGGAAGGTATTCTTCAAAAAAAAATAGCCATCGACATCCAACCCGCACGTCCAGGGGATCAATCCCGAACGAAAGCCAATATTGATAAAGCCAGAAGACTACTAGATTATAATCCGACGACTGGTCTTAGGGAAGGTTTAGAGGCACAAGTGGAGTGGTTTAAAGATGCTTTTTAAGATACTATTGGTATAAATTACCCGTTATTTTATAAACCTTTCTAATGCTTTCAACTCTACAAATAGTTGCGTTATTTCAGGGTGTTTTTCTTTTAATTGTATTCTTCAAGAAACGATCCTACTATAAGAGGTCATTACTTTGGTTGTTAGCAGGAGCCATAGCCTCAATACTCCTTTTTATTATTGGAGATGATGCAAACAATTTATTTGTGAAAGGTATTGACTGGTTCTTTTTCGATATTTCTCTTTTTATAACATTTCTTTTTCTATTCGTCAAGTACTATGTTTCAGAATCGGATGAATTCTATAGAAGGGATTTCTTTTATTTTGTTCCAAATGTTCTATATTTTTTAATTGAGATCTCGGAGGTAATGAATACTGCTCTTGAGGATTTGTTACTAGTTGATATAATTGAACTCGCAGTTGAATTGTCTTTCCTATCTTATTTGTTTTTAACCATTAAAGAATTATTTTTTTCAAAGAAGCAGCGATGGATGTTATCTGTAATTATTCCGCTAACGCTGCTCATGAGTACATCCATAGTAAATGATATTTTGGGATGGTTCGACTTTCCAGAAATAGAAATTTTTAGTGATGCAGCATTCGCGACTTATACCTTGATAGTTGTTGCGTTTATTTTTTACTATATCTCTAGCAAACTAATTCTTTCTCCAAAGGACGTGTTGTTGTCTAATGAAAGTGAAAAATATAAGAGTTCAGGACTCAACGTGAACTTGGTGGAAAAATATAAAAGAAGTTTGATCTCACACATGGAAATTGATCAAGGTTTCAAGGATACTAAACTCTCGCTTACCATATTGTCTCAAAGACTACAAATTCCGAAGCAATATATCTCCGAAATATTAAATGTTCATTTAAATATAAATTTTCAGGATTTTATCAATGGATATCGAGTGGAGGCTTTTGTAGATTCCATCCGAAATGATCAATATGAGCATTATTCATTAATGGGAATAGCAAATGAAGCAGGATTTAGTTCGAAATCGACCTTCTACGCAACTTTTAAGAAAATGAAGGGATTAACGCCTTTGGAGTATAAAAAATCACTTTCCATAAATAGTTTGTAAGTCCGACATAATCATCTTGGACTCTTCCAACGTAATTCTAAACCAGAATGTATCGTTAGACAATTAAACGTCTAACAAGCTTCCATATGATGATTATTAAGAGATTAATTACACTTGTATTTTTAGGTTTTTTTACTGGTATTTGTTGGGCACAGGATGTACTTGCTGCCGATGATAAACGAGAGATTGTTATTGAAGATATTGGAGATGTCCTTCAAATCGCCCTGCCCGGATCAGCCGGTTTAAGTACTCTTTTTATGAGAGATAAAGAGGGATTTTGGCAATTTTTAAAGTCCTATGGAGGAACAGTAGGGTTGACCTATATTCTTAAATATTCCTTTAACAAACCTAGGCCAGAGAGCGCAGCCGACGGACATGCGTTTCCTTCTGGACACACTTCTTCGGCATTTTCCGGCGCCTCGTTTATCCAGAGGCGCTATGGTTGGAAGTATGGGGTACCTGCCTATGCTCTAGCCGTATTTGTTGCATACAGTAGGTTAGAAGGTGAAAACGACCGCCATGATGTTTGGGACGTACTAGGTGGTATGTTAGTTGGAATAGGTAACACTTACATTTTTACAACTCCTTATCAAAAAGATCATTATGAGTTTAGTTTTTACGGAGGAAAAGACTCTTACCTTCTAGGATTAAAGTATAGGTTCTGAATTTTCGAAATTTCTGCCATTTGAAAATCAAAGGCTTAAAAGATAATTCGCCGCTTCAAAGGGGGTCGTTTTATTATCCTCAAGCAGTGTTAGTTGTTTCTTGAGTTCTTTCTTTATGGAAGAATTTTTGTAAAAATCAGATTTCAATCTGGCTTCAATCGTCTGTAGCAACCAGAATTTGTCTTGTTCTTTTCTTTTTTTCTGAAAGTACCCGTTTTCTGAAGTTTTGGAAATATAATCGGAGATAAGTTTCCAAACTTCCCGAATGCCCTCATTTTGAAGTGCGCTTGCTGTAACAGTTTTGGGTGACCAGCCGCTGTCTTTTGTGGGATATAGGTGCAATGCTCTATTAAATTCTGTTTTTGCAAGTCTGGCGGCTTTTTGGTTTTCGCCATCGGCTTTATTAATAACAATTACATCCGCCATCTCCATAATGCCTCGCTTAATACCTTGCAATTCGTCTCCGGCTCCAGCAAGTTTCAGAAGCAAAAAGAAATCGGTCATAGAATGTACCGCAGTTTCACTCTGTCCAACTCCAACTGTTTCAATAATTATATGGTCATATCCCGCTGCTTCACAAAGTATGATAGTTTCTCTGGTTTTTCGTGCTACACCACCCAACGAATCACCACTAGCTGACGGGCGAATAAAAACAAAGGGCCTTTTCACCAATTCTTCCATTCGGGTTTTATCTCCTAAGATACTCCCCTTACTTAGACTACTACTTGGATCTACCGCTAAAATAGCAACCCGTTTTCCTAGATCCGCCAATTGCATTCCAAAACTTTCTATAAAAGTACTTTTACCAACGCCAGGCACCCCCGTAATTCCAATTCTAATCGAATCGTTGGCATATGGGAGACAAGCTTCAATAATTTCCTTGGCTTGTTGTTGATGTTTTGGTGCCGTGCTCTCAATTAGAGTTATAGCACGACTTAAATGTGGGGTGCTATTTGCCAAAATACTCGAAATGAGATCTTGGGCATTCGACGTCTTTTTTCGCTCTTTTTTTAGTTTCTCCGCAGCAGATTGACTTAAAGAGCCAGGTTGTAAAATACCTTTCTTTTCTTCCAAAGAACCCATATGCTTATCAGCTTTTGCCACGTAGTGAATTTATGACATTTTTATGAATTTAGTTTGATAAAGTGGTAATTCGGTGGTATATTTAAAATACGATAAATTAATAAATCCAAACTTATGAAAACTTTATATGAAGCAACTTCTACTGCAGTAGGAGGAAGAGGTGGTCACGTCTCAACAGAAGATGGAAAAATTGATTCTAAATTATCGGTCCCAAAATCGATGGGAGGCGATGGTGGTGAAGGAATTAATCCAGAACAGTTGTTTGGGTGTGCGTATGCGGCTTGTTTTGGAGGCGCAATTAAATTATTAGCGGGTAAAAAGAGATTAAATATTTCGGATGATTTTAGCGTAGAGGCTACAATAGGATTTTGTGAGGATGAGGATGGAGCATTTTTAGAAGTTACTTTGGATTGTTATATCCCAGGTGTAGATATGAAAACGGGAGAGGACCTTATAAATATGGCACATGAAATTTGTCCATTTTCCAAAGCGACACAAGATAACATAACAGTAACACTCAACTTACTATTAGATTAAAAAGCCTCCGCTTCAGCGGAGGCTTTTTAATCTAATAGTTCTCGGATTGCCAAGGGGACGACTACATTATCCCAAGCGAATATCATTACTGTGGTAATTGGAGAAGGATCATTAAGTGTAATTGAAAAATCTTCAATTATATTTAAGCTCCGCGATACAGTTGCCTCAACGACTAATGCATCAAAATCAGGGTCTCGTGATGCCTTTTGATCTGTTAGTTTTACGCCCCAGCCATACATCTTACTGTTAAATATGATCTTCCAGTTATCCTCGTTAGGGATGGTCCAAAGTGTATATTTTCCTGCTTTTAGGGGTTGTCTGGCTATCATTAAATCTTTATTAGTTGTAAAAGTACTGGCCTCATTGGCACCGGTTCTCCAAACTTCACCGTAGGGTACCAAGCCTCCAAAAATTTCTCTATCTTTTTTTGAAGGGCTACAGTAAAAAATATCTAGTTTTAAATCGCCTTTTGTATAACTCACACGATGTTCTGGACTGTTCTTTTTTGTTTGTTTCTGTAAAATTGGCCATAAGATAAAATTGAATGCAAGAAGTAATAACCCAATTATTCCAACTGCCCATAAAAGTATTTTTATTTTTTTTTTCATAATAAGGTTTTAGATATTAATAGTAGTCAAATTAACCAGTTGAAGGCGGACCATATTTTCTTCCTAACAACCCTATTCTTGTTAAAGTGATCATAAAAGTACAAATAAATTTTTCTGGCTTTCTTGAATTGGCTTTTGTTTTTAAGGATTTTTTTCTTCATAGTAATTTATAACCCTGAATGTTACATTTATTGGGGTAATGGTTACATAGCTGTTATTCATATTGTTATACAATAATTAGATTTGCCTATCCCCAATTAGAGTTGGATTTCTCTGTTTACAAACTACCATTGACTCCCTTGTCAATTAACATTGGCCAGTGTAACGCTTGGCATATTCTATTATTTATTAAATCAATTTTTAACTACTTAAAACTAGAAATTATGTGCAAACCATGTAGTCTTTTTAATTATCAAACAACAATTGCCAAGGATTCCGAATTCTTAGGAGTATTAAATAATGTTGACAGTATAGTCGATGGTTTTATGGATTCGAATGGAGTAAAGGGATGTACGATTGCGATCGTATGTAACAACAAAATAAGTTACCTTAAAGGATATGGACTGTCCAAAGATGAAAACACCGAGGTAGATTTCGGTTATCATACTCCTAGTAGTGTTGGGTCGGTTTCAAAAACACTTACTTCGTTGGCTGTATTAAAACTATTCGAGAGTGGATTTCTTAATCTGGATGACACTATAGATAAATACCTGCCATTTACGCCACCTGCTTGGCAAGAGATAACAATTACAGATTTACTTACACATCGCTCAGGTTTGGCCTGGGATCCAACTTTCAATTTTCCACAAACAGAAGATGATTTACGGGCAAAATTTCCTGATGGAGGAGATCATCCAGGAATACATCCCCGATATGCCTATTGGGGATATAGATCAAGCGCTATTGTCGGTAATCCTGATGATGTGAATTATTCAAATACTGGCTATAGCATTTTAGGAGCGATCATAGATTTTATAACTACGAATAAAAGCAATGACTTTAAGGATGGAGAAAGAGGTTATGAGAATTACGTTTGGTGGAACGTAGGAATGAAAGGTGGCGTGATTACAGGAGACACCATGCAAACTCCTTGTCTCAATGCCTACTGGAGAAGAAATTCGATCCCAAATTTAGCGTTTGATTATCCAGAAAATGGCACGTCACATTCGAATCAACAATATACTGGCTGGGAAGGTCCAGCGGGGGGGTGGTCAATGTCGATTGGTGACCTTGCCAGATTGATGATCCTAATAAATACGAACAAGATAATTACCGAAGAAACAAAAGCACAAATGATGGGTAATTATGGGGCTTTTGGATCTTCTCAAACCGGAATGGGTGTTTTTCGCCCAGATACGCAAGCGCAATCCAATGAGTATTTTGGCAGAGACGCATTTTTCCATCCTGGGATCATTGGAAATTATGAAGCAAGATATACGATGTGGTCTGAAAGTGGTTTTGGGATTGCGGTCATGGTAAACTCACGAGTAGGAGGGCCAAAGCTAAAATCACTTACTAGAGAGATTGCGGCTTTACGATTTATTGGAAGCCCTTCGCATTCTGTTTGTGCAATAAATAATTTTACTTTTTCACCTGCAGATACCGAGGTTATAAATTCTCAATTGTATTATTTTCTGAAAAATTATAAAAGTGACTTGTTTAACATTTTGGAATTATATCAATACAAATACGGAGATCTTGAGAAGGGATTTAGTGAAATGCTGAAGGGAATTGGAGAAAAGAATGAAAAGAAATTTCTGAAGCTGATTAAAGATGGAGAATTCGAAAATGTGGCTCGTTTGGCTAATGTTATTTTTAAGAAAAGAATTCAAAAACCAAAAGGAAGGTCATCTGTACTTCCTATACCTGAGCAAGAAAAGAATTGTTGTTGATTCTTGACGCATAAATTAGTTTCTGAGAAATACAATAAGAATAGTGTCTGAATTTGGTTTTTAGACACTATTTTTATGTGGTAGCTAACAACATCAAATGCCGAATTATACTTTATTTTTACTTTTTTGCAACATTGAAAGTAATGTGTCGTCTTTTAGAGGAACAGCAACCAAAAAACCATCATAAGTGTCTAACCAACTACTTGTTGAACAGTGTAAGGATAATAACCCTAAAGCGCAAATGCAGCTTTATAAGCAGTATTGCGATGGGATGTTTATAGTAGCGAGCAGATATTTAAAAGATGCAGCAGCGGCGGAAGATGCAATGCAGGAAGCGTTTATAAAAGCGTTTCGGAAGTTAAGCCAGTTTAAAGGGGACGTCACCTTTGGGGCCTGGTTAAAAAGAATTGTAGTGAATACGTGTCTCGATACCATCAAAGCGCGTAAAATTGATGCTGAACTAATTAATGAAGAAGTAATTCATATTGCGGATGACGAACATGACTGGTCGGTTTCAGATGAAACCACAGTTGAAGAAATTACTTCAGCAATAGAACAACTTCCAGAAAATTACAAAGTTGTGGTTCAGCTATTTTTACTAGAAGGTTATGACCATCAAGAGATCTCTGAGGTGTTAGGGATTTCTGAAAGCGCCTCTAGAACAAACTTACATCGAGGTAAAACACAGTTAAAAGAATCATTAAAACATTTGCGATATGGCACAGGATATTAGAAAAATGCTAAAAGAGCATAGACAGGACGCACCAAAACTTTCAAAAGGGCACGAAGCTCGTTTTGAAGAGAGGCTAAAACCGTCCTTACCAGAGAAGAAGAACAGTCATTCTTACTTTTGGTTGAAAATTGCTGCCATTGGAATTCTACTTTTTAGTTTAGGGTATTTTGGATACGAACAACTATCCAATGAGAATGATCCAGAGGTTCAGGTTGCAGAAATTAATGATGTGAAGAATACTCCTCAATTTACATTGGGAGATATTTCACCAGATCTTAAGAAGGTTGAAGAGTTTTATTTGACAGGAATTAATGTGCAACTGGCGTCCTTACAAACTACCGATGAGAATAAGGATTTGATAGATGGCTATATGCTTCGGTTAAATGAATTAGACAAGGAGTATACTTCGTTAAATAGGGAAATGAATGACGTAGGGCCTTCCGAAGCGACGGTTACTGCTTTGATTGATAATTTGAAATTACGTTTGGAATTGCTGTTCAAACTTAAAAACAAATTAAAAGAACTTAAAAATATAGAAAATGAAGAGTTTACTAGTATGCAGTCATAAAGTTAGTGCAGTTGTATTGCTGCTTCTAACATCAATTGTAGCTGCTCAAAGCAGCTATAAAGAAAGCTTTAATGTTGGAGATGATGCGACGGTTTCAATAAATGTATCGTATGCCGATGTTGTTTTTGAAACTTGGAACAAAGATGTGGTTCAAGTAGAAGCATTTATTGAAGGGAAAGATCTTTCAGAAAAAGAGAAGCGAGAGATCTTTAAAAATTGGAATTTGGATGTTCTTGGCAATAGTAGAAAAGTAGTTGTTACCTCAAATTCTGGAAATAATTGGGAGAGTTTTGAATCTTTGAATAACCTTGAGAGCCTAAAGTGTTTAGAATCATTATCGGGATTGGAAGCGCTTAAAAGCTTGGAAAGTCTTGGAGATTTGGATTGGAATGTAGTTGTTCCAGATATCCCAAATTTTGAAAAATTTCCAAATTGGCCATTTAGTGATCGAAGACCAAGTGTTATTGGCGATAATGGATCGGTTAACTATAACTTTAATAATAGTGTTTCAATTTCTTTCGATACTGAAGAATATAGAAAGGATAAGCAACGTTATGTTGATAAACTTAACAAAAGGTATGGTTCTAATGTAAGCGTAAGAGAAACAGACGATTGGTTGGATGACTTAGATAGGTGGGCCGATGGTTTTGAAGACGTTATGGAAGATTGGGGGAAAAAATTTGGGCGAGAGTTTGAGTTGAAATTTGGCCCTGAATTTGAAAGAAAAATGGAAAGATGGGGTGAGGAATTTGGAAAGACAATGGAAGCCTGGGGTGAAGACTTTGGTAAAGAAATGGAAAAATGGGGAGAGAGCTTTGGGAGAGATGTTGAAAAATGGGCAGAGCAGTTTGAAGATGATGATGATGATTATTCAAAAACCGTAACCACAGATAAGCATGGAAACAAATCTATTACCATAAAAGGTTCTAAGAGTAGTGACTGTAAGAATACCAAAGCTAAGAGGAAGATCATCATTAAAATGCCTAAAGGAACAAAAACCAACATCAACGTACGTCACGGAAAGGTGAGAATGGCAGATGTTTATAATATAAATGCAAAGCTTAATTATGCTTCTTTTGCGGCGAATAGTATTGATGGGGGAGAATCCCTCATCAATGCTTCTTACGCTCCTGTTTCTGTTAACAACTGGAAAGATGGAGTTTTAAAGGTAAACTATGTGGATGATTGCAAGCTTAATACAGTAGATACTATTAATCTACAAGCTAATTCTAGTGATGTAAATATCAATACTGTTACTAAAAATGCCCTGTTGTCAGGATCATTCGGTAATTTATATATTTATAATGTATCCAATAGTTTTAAAAGTATAGATGTCGTTTTAGAGAATACAGATGCAACGATAAAAATTCCGGATACGGCATTTTCGTTTTATTTCAATGGAAAGAAATCCACGCTAAAGTACCCGAAATCTTTGGAATTAAGCCATACCAAAAACAACAATAATGTATTGGTTAGAGGCTTTAATAAAGTAAAGAACTCTAATAGCATGTTCACTATTAATGCAAATTACAGCAACGTATCGCTACATTAATTACCTGTCTTCATAACCAAATACGCCTATAAAAACTAATTCAATTAGAAATACAGCACCAAAAGCTATTCCTATTAACAAGACCTGTAATGGGATTTTTTTTATTGTATTAATCTGTGTAGGTATTAGAAGATTCCTTATTGCTTTTACAATTTCTTCCTTCTTCCTATAGAACACAAACAAGATACTTGCCAAATAAAAACAGGCGCTAAATAAAGCTCCGTAGGCAACACCAAAAAAGGCATCTACAACAATAATATTCAACAAAATTGGAATGAGAATTGCACCTCCGAGCAGTTTTGTGCGATTGAATAGAAATAAGAAAGCACCAATAAGTTGGGAAATGCCAATAAACAGAATATAACCTTTAGAATGCCCAAAGAATGTCCAAGCGAGGTTATAGCTTCCAACATCTCCTAGCGGAATGCTTGCAATAGCTTCTGGAATTTCTCCTTTTTTATAAAATTGTCCACCTAAAATTTTTCCAGCTCCGTAAATGAATAGTTTAAAAAAGACATTGATTCTTAAGGCCCATTCAACTATAAATAAGATGCTTTTAGTATTCATAATTTAAAAAATAAAGGCCATTTTGAAAGTGTCAAAATGGCCGTTGCAACTAAACTGAACTTTGGTTCTATGCGTCTTCGTTTAACTTCTTAGTGAGGTAGTATCCAGAAAAAAGACCAATTCCTGCCATTAAAAAGATAGTACCAGGATAGGCGATGTCTTCATCGACACCCAGGGTATGATGTAAAAAGGCAGCGATAAAAATTCCAATTCCAATTCCCATCGAAAGCAAGGCCAAATTGATGATAATTACTTTCCACATTGGTGTGACCTTTCGATCCTTTCCGTAGAAAATGGAAGCATCTGCTCCTTTTTCAATAAGTGCTAGGCGTTCTTTGTTTCTTGCGGAAATAAATAAATAAAAAATTCCGAAGATAACTCCGAACATTACTGGGATAATAATTATTTCTGGATGCATATTGTTTGATTTAAGACCCGTCGTTGCCGGCAGGCAGATTGATTATTAATTTGTTTGATAGTAGGACGGAGCATTCTTATATCTGGTTACAATTTATTTAAATTATTTTATGTAACCATAAGATACAATAGTGCGTCTTACTATAAAATGAACACAACCACCGACCAACAATTAATAGATCAAACCTTAAAAGGAGATACGCGCTCCTTTGGAGTATTGGTGGAGCGGTATCAAGATTTTGTGTTTACCATTGTATATAGAATGGTAAAAGTGCGAGAAGAAGCCGAGGAGGTGTCACAGGATAGTTTTGTCAAGGCATTTGAGTCGCTAGGTAGTTATAGGGGAGAGGCGAAATTTTCTAGTTGGTTGTATAGTATTGCGTATCGGAAAGCGTTGGATGCTCTTCGGAAAAATAAAAAGTACAAAGCTTCAGAAATTATTGATGATATTACCGAAGGAGAAGTTGAAGTGATTGACAATGCGCTACACTTCTTAGAAGATAAGGAGCGCAAAAAGACCATTCAGGAATGTATATTAAAACTTCCCGAAGAGGAAGCTGCTATTATAACCTTGTATTATTTTGAAGACCAATCGGTACGAGAAATAGCAGGGATTACGGAGCTTTCAGAAGACAATATAAAAGTAAAATTATATCGCAGCAGGAAAAAATTGTTTAGTTTACTAAAACATTTTGTACTGCCAGAAATAACAAATAGCAATGGAAGAGCAATATAAACATTTGGATCAATCCACTAGAGCGATAATCAAAGAAGCAGGGACTTATAAGCCCTCTGCAGATTTTTTGAGCAATGTGATGTCGGCAGTTGAGGTTATAGCAAAAAAGAAAGGATACAAACCACTTATTTCTAAAAACTCTTGGTTTGTGATTTGTACATTATTACTAACGTGGATGGTTGTTTTCTATGTGTATCCGTCCTCGTATTCTTCTGTATTTAAGAGCAGCATAGACCTTACTAACAAACTTAGCTTCGATAATCCATTCTCAGGTTATGAAATTTCAAAAGCGCTAGTTTACGGCTTAGGGTTTTTAGGGTTGTTCTTGGTGCAAATTCCTTTCCTGAAACGCTATATGGAAAAAAAGGTTACGGATTAGTCCTAATCTCTTTTCATAAAAAAAGCAAGGACGGCAGAAATAATTGTACCTCCGATTAATGAACTTAATGCGGCTTGCATGATGTAATTGGTAATGTTATAATAATCATTTACAGCATTTACGGTCATTAGCTTATTGGTTACTGAATAATCCTTGACTTTTACAAAAAATTCTGGTGTGATATAATTGTGTGTAATATACTGAGCTAATGGCGAGAGAGCTGCGGCAAAAATGCTCACCATTAATCCAGCTAGAAAGGCCTGCTTCCAAGTAATTTTTTTGTTGTAATAACGCCTTCTTTTTTCACGAAGCGCCAAAACATACATCAAGACAATGAAAGGTAAAAAAAGGAAGGTAAGCCAATCATGATTGGCAATTTGTTCATCGTGCCAGCCCAGTGTTTTTTCAAGGAGCATCCAGGCCAAGGTGGCAATGGTAAATATGATCGCCCATTTAAATTCTATTCGTAGGTTTTTCATTCAGGTTGTCATTGGTTGCTTTCCGAAGATACTAAAAAACAAAAAACCCTCGAAATATTTCTATTTCGAGGGTTTCTAAATTATAATACCGTTTGATTTAGTGATTCACCAACACCCATTCTCCTTTTTCAATTAAAGGAATAGCTTGCTTGTATTTCACTTCTTTGTTTTCACCACTCATTACGTGCTTGATCGTAACTCTATCGTTACGTCCAATTTTTGGTTGCTCGCGAACAATAGTTTCGGTTACCTGTTGTCGTTGTGTTTGTCCAGCAGCTCTAGACTCGGCAGAACGCTCATCCATATTTTGAATTTCGTCTTTTTGCTCGTTTGTTTTTTCTCTAGAGCGCTCGCGAGCCTCTTGGATATTCTGTTGTGTTTCTTGTGGCAATTCTCCTTTGAACAAGAACGAAAGTACTTCCTTATTCACTTTTTCGATCATTCCTTTAAACAACTCAAAGGCCTCAAACTTGTAGATAAGCAATGGATCTTTTTGTTCGTGAACCGCAAGTTGAACCGATTGCTTCAACTCATCCATCTTACGTAAATGGGTCTTCCAAGAATCATCAATAATGGCCAGCGTTATATTCTTCTCAAAATCTTTTACCAGTTGTTTCCCTTCTGTTTCATAAGCCTTCTCAAGATCTGTAGCAACGTTTAAGGTTTTTACACCATCTGTAAAAGGTACTAAGATTCTTTTGTACTTATCTCGTTGCGTTTCGTAAACGTTCTTAATAACTGGGAACGCCATATCTGCATTGCGATCCATTTTTTCTTGGTAGTGTTGATAAGCGGCTTTATAAATAGTTCCATTTATAGCCATCACATCCATACTCTCAAATTGAGATTCAGAAATAGGCGAACTCATAGAGAAATAACGAATCAACTCAAACTCAAAGTTCTTATAATCTTGGGCTCCTTTATTTGTTTCTGTAATAATTTCGGCAGTGTCATAAATCATATTCGCAACATCTACTCTTAAACGCTCTCCAAACAAAGCGTTGTAACGACGTTTGTATACAACTTCACGTTGTGCATTCATTACATCATCATACTCTAACAGTCTTTTACGAATCCCGAAGTTATTTTCTTCTACTTTTTTCTGCGCACGTTCAATAGATTTTGAAATCATTGAATGCTGAATTACTTCGCCTTCTTTCAAGCCCATTCTATCCATCATCTTCGCAATTTTCTCACTTCCGAAGAGACGCATTAAATTATCCTCCAAAGAAACGTAAAATTGTGAACTTCCTGGATCTCCTTGACGACCACTACGTCCACGTAGCTGTCTATCTACACGACGTGAATCGTGACGTTCCGTACCTACAATTGCAAGTCCGCCGGCCGCTTTTACTTCGTCACTTAACTTAATATCTGTTCCACGACCTGCCATATTCGTAGCAATGGTCACAATTCCAGCATTACCAGCTTCGGCAACAATATCTGCCTCTTTCTTGTGCATTTTTGCATTCAAGACATTGTGTTCAATATTACGAATGCCCAACATTCGACTAAGTAGTTCCGAAATCTCAACCGAAGTAGTACCAATCAAAACAGGTCGCCCTGCGTTCGAAAGTCCAACTACCTCTTCAATAACAGCGTTGTATTTTTCACGCTTGGTTTTGTAAATTTTATCTTCTCTATCGTCACGTGCAATAGGTCTGTTGGTTGGAATTTCAACCACATCCAACTTGTAAATTTCCCAAAGTTCACCAGCTTCCGTAACCGCTGTACCTGTCATTCCAGCAAGTTTTTTATACATTCTGAAATAATTCTGAAGCGTCACCGTCGCAAAAGTTTGTGTCATTGCTTCGATCTTCACATTTTCTTTTGCCTCGATCGCTTGATGAAGACCATCGCTATAACGACGCCCATCCATAATACGGCCGGTTTGCTCATCAACAATCATTACTTTGTTGTCCATAACCACGTACTGGGTATCTTTTTCGAACAAGGAATAGGCTTTAAGTAATTGATTCATAGTGTGAATACGCTCACTCTTCACTCCAAATTCACGAAACAAAACTTCTTTCTGACTCGCTTCTTCTTCTGAAGACAATCCTTGCTCCTCAATTTTAGAAATTTCAACACCAATCTCTGGCATTACAAAGAAATCTGGATCATCTGCTCCTGAAAGGTAATCAACACCCTTGTCGCTTAATTCTATCTGATTGTTCTTCTCGTCAATTACGTAGTACAACTCGGTATCTACCTTTGGCATCTCCCGGTTGTTGTCTTGCATATAGAAATTTTCGGTCTTCTGAAGGATTTGTTTTACACCTTCTTCAGATAAAAATTTAATTAGGGCTTTATTTTTCGGAATACCTCTAAACACTCTAAGTAATTGAAAGCCACCTTCTTTTGTATCACCTTCTTTGATTAGTCTTTTTGCCTCAGCAAGAACACCCGTTAAGTATTTTTTCTGAACATCAACAATATCAGCAATTTTTGGCTTCAGCTCATTAAATTCGTGTCGATCCCCCTGTGGTACCGCTCCCGAAATAATCAAAGGCGTACGGGCATCATCAATTAATACAGAATCGACCTCATCGACAATTGCATAATGATGTGGACGTTGTACCAAATCTCCTGGCGCATGCGCCATATTATCTCTTAGGTAGTCAAAACCAAACTCATTATTGGTTCCGTAGGTAATATCTGCGTTGTATGCTTTTCTTCTTGCGTCCGAATTAGGTTGATGATAATCAATACAATCGATACTAATTCCGTGGAACTGAAACAAAGGTGCCATCCAAGCACTATCACGTTTTGCTAGGTAATCATTTACCGTTACCAAGTGTACTCCATTCCCCGCTAGGGCGTTTAAGTACATTGGAAGGGTTGCAACTAAGGTTTTACCCTCTCCAGTATGCATCTCCGCAACTTTTCCTCGATGCAAAGCAATACCACCAACTAACTGCACATCGTAATGCACCATATCCCAGGTAATTTCTTTACCGGCAGCATCCCAAGAATTTTTCCAAACAGCTTTGTCACCATCTAAGGTTACATAGTCCTTTTCTCCAGAAATCTCACGATCAAAGGAGTTGGCAGTTACAATAAGGTCCTCGTTATCTTTAAAACGTTTTGCAGTTTCTTTTATAACCGCAAAAGCTTCGGGAAGAATTTTGTTTAATGTTTCTTTTTCAATTTCGTAGCGATCCGTCTTTAAGGCATCGATTTGGTTGTAGATATCTTCTTTCTTATCGATATCCTCTTGAACGTCTGCATCTTTTTGCAGCTGATCGATTCGCGCTTGAAGTTCTTTTTGGTCTTCCTTGATGATTTCACGAAATCGATCTGTCTTAGATCGAAGTTCGTCTAACGACAGCTTTTCCAAAGCAAGTTCGTGTGTTTTTATCTCATCAACCAAAGGTTGTAATTCTCCTATATCTTTCTTGGATTTATCTCCAACAAAAACTTTTAATACATTGTCTAAAAAGCTCATTGATTCTATCTTTTTGGTCGTTCATTTCTCGTATAACGACTTTACTTTTATCCTACTACAAAAAAACTGCAAAAAAAGGAGATTGCCAAAAGGTTCGTGCCTTTTAACGCCCTGTATTTTAAGCAAAAAAAAAGCCTCAACGATTGAGACTTTTTTTGTTAGTATATATTGTTGAAAGGTTGCTTAACAACCCTTATTTAATATTCGTCTTCGTTCCAAAGATAATCTTCATCTGTTGGATAGTCTGGCCAGATCTCGTCAATCGAGTCATACGAATCACCTTCATCTTCAATTGCTTGAAGATTCTCCACTACTTCTAGGGGAGCTCCAGTTCTAATCGCGAAATCAATCAATTCGTCTTTTGTTGCCGGCCATGGGGCATCACTTAAATAGGATGCTAATTCTAATGTCCAGTACATATTACTTGGGTTTTAATTTTGTGCAAAAATAATTTTTTAGATTATAAAGTCAAGGAAAATCGCAATTATTTCTACAATATTTTCAAGAACATATGTAATAAGCTGAGAACAAGATACTTACACTTTAATCTTAAAAACGGATTACAACTTTTTAGGAATCCACTTAATTTCTTCAGCTTGTAAGAGGTAAGTCAACTTCCGTGCCAGTACAAATAGGTAGTCAGATAATCTATTTAGGTACATTAAAACGCGTTCATCTGTAGGTTCTTGTTCGTGTAACAGCGTAGCTAAACGCTCGGCACGACGGCAAACACAGCGTGCAATATGACAATATGACACCGTTGGGTGTCCACCAGGTAAAACAAAGTGGGTCATAGGAGGGAGGCTCTCATTCATTGCGTCCATTTCAGTTTCCAGCAATAAAATGTCTTCTTCTTCTATCTTCGGAATATTTAAACGTTCCTTTCCATTTTTAAGGATTGCCTTTTCAGGATCGGTAGCCAAGATGGCTCCAAGGGTAAATAGGCGATCTTGTACATGAACCAATATTTCTTTAGAACGAGGATCTATTTCTTGATCTCGTATGAGTCCAATATAGGAGTTCAATTCGTCAACAGTTCCATAACTTTCAATGCGTATGTGATGCTTTGGAACACGGGTGCCTCCAAAAAGTGCGGTGGTTCCTTTGTCACCTGTTTTTGTGTAGATCTTCATTTTCTGATTTTTCTTTATGTTTAAAGTCCTTCAACTCGTTTTTAGTTTTCTTGTTCGAGATAATAACGAACACGAACCCAATAATTAAAGCTACAAATAACCAATTGATTGTCATAGTTTCAACTTGGTTATTTGAATGACGAATTATACGTAATCAGCCTTCTTCGTGATTTTGAATAAAACAACCATTCAAAATGCTGTCGCACCGCTCTTGCAAATCGGTGAAGGTTCTTGCGGTTAGCCGTCAAAGAACTCTTTTTGGTCCGAGTCATAGTTGAGCTGTCAGATCCATCATGCACTACGTAATACGGCTGTGTAATACCAATTCTGGCATTAGAGCTAGCTATTCTAATCGCAAATTCTGCTTCTCCATAATCTCCGCTAGTGCCTTCGATAAAATATCTGTAGGTGTCAAAAAAACTACGTTTCGTTACAAAGGGATTGTCGCTATACTGAAAAGTGTTCACATAAAAATTGCGAAAGGAAAACTTAGGGATCCTATAAATATTTTTTTCAATGAGATGTAGTTTCGGAAAATGATAGTTCGCCTGAAAGCGAACCATATCCAAACTGTTTTTTTTGATACAATTTATGGCATCACCTAGAACATTGGAAAGCTCTTTCTTTAATAAAAAATCTTCCTGACAGTATAAAATATGGTTACCCTTACAGGCTTTGATTCCTTTGTTGATGTCAGCTCCTAGGCCTTGGTTTTTTTCTGCGGTTACGAGGGTGTCAATCGAAGTAAATGTTTTAAGGGTGTATATATTATTATCACTACTTCCATCATCGCTAACTACAATTTCAAAAGGTATTTTTAAATTCAATGCTAGAATATACTCGATACAGGTTTTCACGGCAGAAGGGCGGTTGTAGCTCGTAATTAATACACTTACCATGATTTAGACGTTGAAAGTTCGAGAGAATATGATCTATTCTTCTCTTTCTCCTTTTTTTTGATTGTAATTGCTTCGGAAACTTCTTCTTCTTCGTTGTCGCTGCTTGCTTGTATTCGATTTATTCCAAAAATAAATTAAGGCCAAAAAAATTATTCCACCGACAATTAAAAGAATGGGATTGGAAAAATTTATTTCCATGCAGTGAAGATACCGCCCCCTAGTGCAAATTCCAAATATTGGTTACTTAATGCGTTTGTCACTTTCTACCATACCATCACGAAGACGAATTACACGATGGGCGTGTTTTGCAACTTCCTCTTCATGTGTAACTATAATAACCGTATTTCCTTGTTTGTGAATTTCATCAAATAGCCCCATGATTTCCAACGAAGTTATAGAGTCAAGATTTCCAGTGGGCTCATCGGCGAGTATAATAGAAGGTTTATTCACCAAGGCACGCCCTACTGCTACTCTTTGCCTTTGCCCTCCCGAAAGTTGGTTGGGTTTGTGATCCATTCGATCTGCCAAACCAACATCTGTTAAGACTTCTTCGGCACGAATCTTTCGCTGACCTTTAGAAGCCCCTGCATATACCATTGGAAGCGCAACATTTTCTAAGGCAGTGGTTCTGGGAAGTAAATTAAAAGTTTGAAAAACAAATCCAATTTCTTTGTTTCGTATTTCGGCAAGTTCGTCATCGCACATATTACTTACGTCTTTTCCATTTAGCTCATAGGAACCTCCCGTTGCAGTGTCTAGACAGCCCAATAAATTCATGAGCGTAGATTTTCCAGAGCCAGAAGGCCCCATTAAAGCTACATATTCACCACGTTCAATGTCTAAATCAATTCCCTTCAATACTTTTACAACTTCTTGTCCTAGCGGGAAATCTCTAATAATATTTCTAATTTTTATGACTAAGCTCATGGAAGGTCTTGCTATCAAAGTTATTCATAAGACGTAAAGCTACAATACTTGTTACAATCTAATGTTAAAATGTTGCTTTTGTTGTTCACTTCGGAAAAAAACAAAACCCCAATAAAAAGTATCAATGCTTACCGTAACCTTGGGGTGCATTTTTATTGCTTCCCAGGCTTCAGTCATTTTAGGACTCCAATAGATATCGTCAAAAATTAGAACAGTATCATTTGAGGCTCGCTTCTGAAGGATTTCGAAATAGTTAAGTGTTTTCTCTTTGTTGTGATTTCCATCAATATAAATTAGATCGTATACTTCCGAAGTATTTTCAATAAAAAATTGCTCAAAGGTTTCTGTATGAACCGATATATTTTTGAGTTGAAATTTGTTGAAATAAGATTGCGCCATTTTCGCTGTATTTGAACAACCTTCAATAGTTTTGACTTGAGCCAAAGGATTTCCAAGTGCTGTTGCCGCCGTTGCTAATCCTAGAGAGGTGCCTAACTCTAGTATGTTTTCAGAATTGAAATAACGCACTAACCTAAAAAGTAGTCGCTGTCTTTTGAAGCTAATCCCGGAATTTTTCGCAATGGACGAAACCTTTCGCTGGTTGGATGTAAACACTCTTGAGCCTTGTCCAAAATCAGTAACTTCAATACTTTCAGATGATTTCAGTAGTTTTTTTTGATAGGCGGTAAGATTAGTATATTCAGGATAGCGTGTTTTGTCATAAAAACATTTTGTAATTAAATCATAGACAAACGGAGAGTGAACTCCATGTTGATTGGAGGATTTCTTTAGAAATTTTAAATACGACTTAATCTGGTAATACATTTAGCTTTTATTCTTTAGAGATTCATTTTTGACTTCTCTGTTATAAAGTCTAATCTTCGATAAAGGCTTTTCTATGAGAACATAACTTAATATAGCAACAAGGATTGTTGCAAGAAAGAATATGTAGATTTTATAGTTTTCAGGAATATTTGTTGCATTACTAAGTAGTACCAAGACTATCATATGGAATAGGTAGGCACTATAACTAATTGTACCTAATAGTCGAAAGGCTTTCCATTCTAGTATTTTTTTTATTCCAAATTGGCCATATTTCGCGGCTATTAAAACACCTCCCCAAGCAATGGCGTAGGGAAAATAAAGTTTAGGACTATGGATATTTATGGAATGAATCACAGTTGGATATTCAAAAAATGAAAGTAGTCCGTGAAGGAGTAATGCTACGATAAATAAAGGGTAAATTCTTAAGAAACGTCGTAGTATGTAGTTTTTCCAATATCGTCTGTTAGATTTCTTGGAAATTAACATAATTGCAATTTGTCTGTCTAGTAAATAAGCAGATAACACGAAAAATAAATAAACGCCTATTTTACCCGTCCTTTGGAAATTTAAGAATTCATGAAACATCCAATTAGAATTGCTAGAATGGGACAACAAAACTAATAGCACCGCAATTCCCCTTAAAACATCTAAAGCCTTAAAATGATCTTCTTTATGATCGTGAGGAAAAAATGTTCTTGTAAAGTTTGTTTTCATTCTTATTCACCTTCCAATTTCTCCATCAGTTTAAAATAACGTTCCGTTTTAGTGTCAACGGCATTTATAATTTCTTGAAGTTTCTTCGACTGTTTGTTGATCTCGTCATTATCCCAATTTTCTGTAGCAAATTTAGTCTGAAGTGCTTCCCGTTCTCTTTCAAGTTTAGCTATGTCCTTTTCAAGTTTTGAATATTCTTTTTGTTCATTATAACTAAGTTTCGCTTTGCTAGCATCAGCTTTCCACTCGTTTTTGGGTTTTGATTCTTCCTTTTTCTCCTCTTTTTTTGACTTCGGAGTACTGTCTTCGTAGATTCTGAAGTCTGAGTAATTACCAGGAAAATCTTGAACCTCACCTTGTCCTCGGAACACAAATAAATGATCCACAATCTTATCCATAAAGTAACGGTCGTGGGATACCACAAGCAAACAGCCTGGGAAATCCATTAGGAAACTTTCCAAAACATTTAGTGTAACTATATCTAGGTCGTTGGTAGGCTCATCCAGAATTAGGAAATTAGGGTTTTTAATAAGCACTGTACACAAATACAATCGTTTTCGTTCTCCACCACTTAGTTTTTCAACAAAATCATATTGCTTTTTCCGATCAAAGAGAAAACGCTCTAATAATTGAGAAGCTGAGATTTGTTTTCCTTTCTTCAAAGGAATGTAGTCTCCAAATTCTCGAATGACATCGATTACCTTTTGTCCCTCTTTAGCCTTTATCCCTTTTTGGGTATAGTAGCCAAATTTAACGGTATCTCCAATTACAACTTTCCCCGAATCTGGTTCCATGGAGCCCGTAAGAATGTTTAAGAAGGTAGATTTTCCAGTTCCATTCTTTCCTATAATTCCTATGCGTTCTCCTTGAATAAAATTATATTCGAACTTATTGAAGAGTTCTTTTCCATCAAACGATTTTGAGATTTTATGCAGTTCTACCACTTTGGTTCCTAGCCGTTCCATATTGAGTTCTAACTGAACTTCGTGGTCGTTTCTGCGCTGATGTGCTCTTGATTTTATTTCTGAAAAGTCATCGATTCGAGATTTACTTTTAGTAGTTCGTGCCTTTGGTTGGCGGCGCATCCATTCTAATTCCTTTTTATAAAGTTGCTTTGCCTTTCCGGTTTCCGAAGCTTGGGTCTCAATACGAGCTTCGCGTTTCTCTAAATAGTAACTGTAATTTCCTTTGTAGCTATATAGACTGCCTTCATCTAGCTCAACAATTTCGTTGCAGATACGCTCTAAAAAATAGCGATCGTGAGTGACCATAAACAACGTAAAATTCTCTTTAGCAAAAAGGGCCTCTAACCATTCGATCATTTCTAGGTCCAAATGGTTCGTAGGCTCATCCATTACCAATAAGTCTGGTTGGGTAAGCAGGGCATTTGCTAAGGCGAGACGTTTTTTCTGTCCTCCACTTAAGTTGGCGACCTTTTGAGATAGGTCGTCTAACTTTAGTTTAGACAGTATTTGTTTGTACCGTGTTTCGAAATCCCAGGCTTCATTCGCATCCATTGCGTCAAATGCATTTTGGTATGCTTCAGCATCGTCAGGGTTTTCAATTGCTTTTTCGTAATCAGAAATTATTTTCAGAATAGGATTGTCCGAAGAAACGATCGTTTCTTCTATACTTAAAGCAGGATTTAAATCAGGATCTTGAGATAGAAAAGATACTTTTAGATTTTTTCGGTAAACAACCAAACCATCATCTGGGTTGTCCTCACCAGAGAGAATATTGAGAAGCGAAGTTTTACCAGTTCCATTTTTTGCTACGAACCCAATTTTCTGTCCAGAATTTATTCCGAAGGAGATATTTTTGAAGAGAATTCGTTCGCCATAGGATTTGGATATGTTTTCAACAGAGAGGTAATTCACAAGGTTAATTTTTGTGCAAATTAAGCAGAATTTAACCACTAAAAATAAAATATGTTTCATTATTACATAGGTTGCGTTATATTTGCTCATTAACAACCCCTTGCTTTCTATGAAATCTACGTATTCATTGTTACTACTAGTTGTAATGGTATGCTTATCTTCATGTATTTCAACTAAGCAACTTACCTATCTACAAGAGCCCGAAGTTCCTACCGATAGTCTTATTGCGATTCGCAAAGTGCAAGAACCATATAGACTTCAGATAAATGATCTATTGAGTATTCGGGTAAAGGCCTTGGATCAAGAAACTGTAGGTATTTTTAACCCTATAAGTGACGCTAATCCAAATGCTACAGGTGAGCAGCGATTGTATTATGATGGTTTTGTTGTAGACCAGCATGGGAAAATTAGAATTCCGAGTCTTGGAGAGGTGCTGGTGCTTGGTTATACTGTGGAAGAGGTACGACATGAGATAGAAAAAAAGTTGCTTGACGAATATTTTAATGAAGAGGCAAATATTTTTGTTACCGTTAAGCTTGCGGGAATTAGATATACTATTAACGGTGAGATTGGTGGCCCTGGCTCCAAAATTATCTATAGAGATCAATTGAGTATCATGGAGGCGATCGCGAATAGTGGAGATATTAAAATTACAGGAGATAGAAAGAATGTAGTTATTATAAGGCAGTATCCACTTGGGCAAAAAGTGCATCATATAGATTTAACTCAAATAGATGCAATGAATTCGCCGTATTATTATGTACAGCCTAATGATTTAATATTGGTAAATCCGCTGCCTCAAAAGTCTATTGGCTCTGGAACGACTGGATTACAATCTTTTACTACAATATTGTCCGTGGTAACTGCACTTACATCAACCGTTTTATTATTTATTAGCTTAAGTCGATGAACGAAGAGTATGAAATAGATGATAGCCACTCGGCTTTTGATTTAAAGGGCTTTCTTTTTAAGTTGTTGCGATTCTGGCCACTGTTTTTAATTTCTTTGGCTATCGCTTTTGGAATTGCCTACTATATTAATCTAAGGAAGCTTCCAATCTATCAGATGGAGAACATGATTTCGATTCAAGATGATCAAAATCCATTTTTCACTTCTAATACAAATTTGACATTTAACTGGGGAGGGACAACAGACAAGGTTAATACTGCAATTATTACACTGAAATCTAGATCTCATAACGAAAAAGTAGTAGAACAATTACAATATTACCTTAAGTATTCGAGAGAAGGGAAGTACCAGAAGGTTGATGCTTATAAACAAACTCCTTTTTATGTTGAATTAGATTCTGCCAAACTTCAAGTATTAGACAAGCATCTAAAAGTTTCTTTTAAAGATTCGGTAACCTTTACATTGAGCCTTGAATTTGACGAGGGAAGAGTTAGATTACAAGATTATCGAACCAAAGAGATTACCTATAAGTTTTTTGAAGCGCAAAACTTTCAAAAAGATTTCCAGCTTGGAGAAAAGATAGAGCTGCCTTTTTTCAATGGGACATTAATGCCTAGTGAAGAAAGAAAGGTAGTTCCAAATAAAACCTATTATTTGAGGTTTATAAATTTTGACAATATTGTTAAGAATTATTTAAATATTAATATTCAACCAGAAAGTAAAGGTTCTTCTGTATTGGAGTTGAAACTTAATGGTGTTAATAAGTATAAGTTGGTTGATTACCTCAATACGTCCGTTCAGGTTTTGAGCGAAGACATGTTAGAGCGAAAGAATCTTTTTGCGACAAAAACCATTCGATTTATTGATAGTAGTCTTGCTGAGAAATCTGATGAACTACAAGGTGTAGAAGAGGAGTTAAATAGATTTAAAAATAATAACGCAATCTTCGATTTAGCGGTTGAAGGGCAGGAGATAAATTCCAAATTAAACTCGTTGGATATACGGAAGGAAGGGATAGATAGAGAGTTGAATTATTTTAATGTCTTGGAAGACTATCTTATTGATAAGACTGATTATAGAGATGTGCCAGCACCTTCAGTGGCTGGAATTAAGGAAAGTAGTATAGCATCCAGTGTTTCGAGTATATTGGCTCTTGCTGAACGGCGAAATAAATTACAATATTCCTATAAAGATGGAGCGCCTGTTTTTGCAGATATTGATCGTCGTATCGATGCGATAAAGGAGGTGCTTCTTGAGAATATTAGATCTTCAAAAGGATTGAAAAACCAAGATTTGGCTAGTATTAATAGAGATATTAAGCGTTACGAAGCGGATATTTTAAAACTTCCGAAAGAGCAACAGGAATTGCTAAAAATAGAAAGACGCTATAAATTAAGTCAAGGGACCTACAATCTTTTTCTTTCAAAGCTTAGCGAAGCCGGTTTGGTGAAGGCAGCAAATGTTAGTGATGTGCTGATTATTGATTCTGCAAAAGACACTGGTGGTGGTCAGGTTGGACCAAATACGCAACTCAATTATGTCATGGCGGCCTTGTTTGGTTTTTTATTTCCATTTCTATTTGTATTCATAAAAGTATTTTTTGACACTAAGGTACATACGATCGCTGATATTGAACGACTTTCTAAAATTCCAATATTAGGTGTAATTGGAAAGAGTTCTATGGACAGTAATCTTACGGTGTTGAACAAATCAAAGTCATCGGTTGCCGAAGCATTTAGAGCCGTTCGTTCTAGTCTTCAGTTTATTTATAAAAAGCAAGGAATCGAAGGCACGAAAACCGTTTTGGTTACGTCATCGGTAAGTGGTGAGGGTAAAACTTTTTGTTCTATAAATATAGCATCAGTGTTTGCATTGAGCGAAAAGAAAACCATTTTATTAGGACTTGACCTTAGAAAGCCAAAGATTTTTGGAGATTTTGACATTAATAATAGCATAGGTGTTGTAAACTATCTAATAAATGATACAGACTTAGACGGAATTATTCAGAAGACGCAGGTACAACATTTGGATGTTATTACCTCTGGGCCAATTCCTCCTAATCCTTCAGAATTATTAATGGGTGAGCGCATGGAGGCTATGATTGAAGAGTTAAAACTTCGGTATGACTACATTATTTTAGATTCCCCACCTTTGGGACTCGTAGCGGATTCTTTAGAGCTTATTAAATTTGCCGACGCCACAATTTATATGGTTCGACAAAATTATACAAAGAAAGGGATGTTCTCCTTGATCAATCAGAAATATAAGAAAGGTGAGGTTACTAACTTAAGTTTTGTACTCAATTTTTTTGAGGACAAGGCTAAATATGGTTATGGTTATGGTTATGGAGCCTATGCAAATGGCTATCACGATGACGAAAAGAAACCTTCTTTTTTAAGTAGAATAAAGAGCCTTTTTAGATTAAAATAGCCAAGAATCGTATGATTTTTGACAACGATATTTTGTTTGAACAATGCTTACAAGAAACCAGCGAATTATAAAACGTCTTTTAGATATATCTATTTCAATAGTATTGCTGGTAATTGTGATAATTCCCTTAATTTTGCTGCTTATTCTTGCAACCATTAGTACGGCTAAAAAAGGTCTGTTTGTACAGAGTCGAATTGGCCAATACGGGAGATCGTTCAAATTATATAAGATACGTTCATTAAAGAATGAAGATCACAAAGACCTTTTCGCGATGAAGAGAAGTGAAACAAGGTTTGGAGGTTGGCTACGCCGCACTAAACTGGATGAGTTTCCTCAGTTGTTCAATGTAATGAAAGGAGATATGAGTCTTGTAGGTCCTAGACCTGATGTTAAGGGTTATGCTGATTGCCTGAAAGGAAAAGATAGAATTATTTTGTCTCTAAAACCGGGAATAACAGGTCCCGCGACACTTAAATATAAAAATGAGGATAACTTGTTGTTGCAACAAGAACATCCAAATAGATATAACGATAACGTTATATGGCCCGATAAAGTAAAAATTAATATAGAATATCTTAAAAATTGGAGTTTACAAAAAGACATTGGCTATATGTTTGCTTCCTTAGTAAATTAAATTAGATGAAAGAAAATCCAACTATTGCCATTATTGGTTTAGGATATGTAGGTTTACCACTGGCTGTTGCTTTTGCAGAAAAATATACCGTGATCGGTTTTGATATTAACTCCCAACGAGTAGTAGAACTCAATAATGGAAAGGACCATACTTTGGAAGTTTCAAGTGAGGAGCTTAAAATTGTATTGAATGTTACCGATACTAAGGGACTTACTATTAGTGAAGATGCGGACCGATTAAAAGAGGCAACAGTGTTTATAGTAACGGTTCCTACACCCACAAACAAATACAACCAACCGGTGCTAATCCCTCTTGAAAAGGCTAGCGAAACAGTGGGTAAAGTATTGAAGAAAGGTGATGTGGTTATTTACGAATCGACGGTATATCCTGGTGTTACTGAAGATATCTGTGTTCCTATACTGGAAGAAATATCTGGAATGGAATTTAACAAAGACTTTTATGCAGGTTACTCCCCTGAAAGAATTAACCCTGGTGATAAAGAACATACTGTAACTAAAATTCTGAAAGTTACTTCAGGCTCAACTCCAGAATCTGCTCGTTACATTGATGATTTGTATGCTTCTATTATTACTGCAGGAACACATTTGGCACCAACCATTAAGGTTGCCGAAGCGGCTAAGGTAATTGAGAATTCTCAGCGTGATATTAATATTGCTTTTGTAAACGAATTGTCAAAAATATTTCGTCTTCTCGATATTAATACACAAGATGTGCTTGAAGCTGCTGGGACAAAGTGGAATTTCTTAAAGTTTTCACCGGGTTTGGTAGGTGGCCATTGTATTGGAGTAGACCCTTACTATCTTGCTCAAAAAGCCATTGAAGAAGGCTATAATCCGGAAATTATTCTCGCAGGACGACGTATGAATGACACTATGGGTGGTTATGTCGCTCATGAGGTGCTTAAACTAATGATTCAAAAGGATGTCCGTGTTAAGAATGGAAATGTTCTTGTAATGGGAGTTACATTTAAGGAGAATTGTCCAGATATTCGTAATAGTAAGGTTATTGATGTTATTAATGAATTGCAGAAGTTTAACCTTAATGTTGATGTGTTTGATCCTTGGGCAAATACCGAGGAAGTGAAGAAAGAATTTGGGGTGTCATTGCTTTCTGAAGATTCTCAGTTAAAAAGTAATTATGATGCCGTTATCTTAACCGTAGCTCATAACAAGTTTAATGGGTTTGACGCAAAAAAATATTGTGCTGATAAATCCGTAATTTTTGATGTAAAATCCTTCTTTCCGAAAGAAGAAACTGATGGCAGACTATAATGTTTAAAACACCCTATCATACCAAAGACCTTTCAGAATATGGCTTCCTAGTAACAGGAGGAGCGGGTTTTATAGGATCTAACCTTGTTGGTTATCTCTTGAAATATGGAGCTAAAAAAGTAAGAGTGCTAGATAACCTCGCTACTGGCTCTATAGCTAATCTTTCGGCTTTTAGGGATCACCCTTCATTTGAGTTTATGGAAGGAGATATTCGAGATCTTGCAACTTGCAAGAATGCGATGAAAGATATAGACTATGTTTCCCACCAAGCGGCTTTGGGTTCTGTTCCTAGATCTATTAACGACCCTATTACTTCAAATGAGGTAAATGTCTCTGGTTTTTTGAATATGCTTGTTGCTCAAAAAGAGACTTCGAATGTCAAACGATTGGTGTATGCCGCATCTAGCTCTACTTATGGAGATAGTGCATCACTGCCAAAGGTAGAAGATATAATTGGCAAGCCATTATCCCCTTATGCGGTAACCAAATTGGTAAATGAGCTGTACGCAGATGTATTTAATAAAACCTATGGCATAGAGACCATTGGTTTGCGCTATTTTAATGTTTTTGGACCCAAGCAAAGCCCAAACGGTGCTTATGCGGCAGTGATTCCGCTGTTTATGCAAGCATTGCTCGATAATGAATCTCCTACAATGAACGGGGATGGAGATCAAACAAGGGATTTTACTTATGTGGAAAATGCAGTGCAGGCTAACGTAAGATCATTTTTTGCGAAAGAAACTGCAATAAATGAAGTTTTTAACATTGCTTACGGAAAGCGCATTAGTTTAAACACCTTGTGGAACAGTCTCAAGGAGATTTCGGAAAAAGAGATTGAAGCTAATTATGGACCCCCTCGCAGAGGTGATGTTCGAGATTCTTTGGCAAATATTGATAAAGCCAGAGAATTGATAGGATACGATCCCTTATTCTCTGTTGAAGATGGGATGAAGATAACTTGGGAAAATTTTAATTCGTAAAGCGTTTGGAAGAAGATAAGTGGTTATATGAAATATCTTCTAAAAAGAAGTTAATTGATCTTAATTTTAAGGAGATTTGGCGCTATCGCGACTTGCTTTTTTTATTTGTAAAACGGGATATCGTAACTGTTTATAAGCAAACGGTTCTAGGGCCATTGTGGTTTTTTATTCAACCATTATTTACTTCGGTGGTGTTCACGCTCGTCTTCAATAATATAGCGAATATTGATACAGGTCTTGTACCTGCCTTCCTTTTTAACTTATCTGGAATTACTGCTTGGAACTATTTTAAAGTTTGTCTTACGGGAACTTCAAATACTTTTAGGTCCAATGCGGGGATCTTTGGAAAAGTTTACTTTCCGAGGTTTATTGTTCCATTGTCGAAGGTAATTTCCAATTTATTTAAATTCGGAATACAGTTGCTGATATTGACGGGTTTTTACTGCTATTATGTCTATTTGGGACACGATATAACACCTTCTGTTTTAATCTTATTAATACCCGTATATATATTCCTTTTAGCTATATACGGATTGGGTTTCGGAATGGTCATTTCGACTTTTACAACTAAGTATCGAGATCTTTCAATTTTATTGGGGTTCGCAACTCAACTGCTCATGTATCTTTCTGCAGTGCCCTATCCACTTAGCGCCATAAAAGAAAAGCAACCCGAGTATTCTTGGATTGTTGAATACAATCCATTGACACAAATTATTGAAGGGTTTAGGTATATACTTTTTGGTGTTTCCGATACTCCATTTAACTGGTCGACACTTGGGATAACTGCAGCAATTGGGATTGGAATCTTTTTTATTGGTCTTATACTTTTTAATAGAACAGAAAAAACTTTCATCGATACAGTGTAAAGCCTTACTCAAATATGATCTCGCACGAACATAAATGTATTTTTATTCATATATCGAAATGTGCAGGAACCTCCATTGAAAAAGGTTTAGGATTGAAAAACAGAGAACTTAATTATGAAATGCTCTATGGTTGGTGTCCCGAAAACCGATTGTACTTGCAACATGCTACTCCACAAGAATTATTGAATTTCGGTTATATTGATAGAGAAACTTGGGATTCGTATTACAAATTTGTAATTATTAGAAATCCTTGGGATCGGGCGTATTCAGATTATTTGTGGTCGATTGCCAATGAAGGTTTATACGACAGTTTTGTTAACTTCTTGGAGGGTGTTGGAAAGTTCAAAGAGTCGTTGTCGAAAGAAAAAGACCATAATATTTCAGATCATTTGTACGCCCAAAGGGATTATTTCAATGTGGATGGTTTGGAAATTGTCTATGATAAAATTATCCGATTTGAGAACATTAAGGATGGGCTTTCTGAATTAGCTAACGAATTATCAATTCCTTCCGAAGCATTTAAAAAGCAAGAGAATGTGAATAAGAAGCGATTTCAACATTACTCCTTGTTCTTTACAGCTACTAGAAAAAGAATAGTTAATAAAATCTATGCTAAGGATATTGAATACCTTAACTATTCGTTCGAAGACAAACGTGGAATATTAGATGCTATTAAAGCAAGGTTCTTATTTCTATTTCATCCTAACGGAGGCAAGTACTTCCTATTGAAATACCCAAAGCTAGGTCGTATGTTAGTTTCATTTAAAAGGCTATTTAAATGAAACAAGCAATACTCATAACTGCTTTTAAAAATTTCGATCAACTTTCGGAAATTGCAAAGTTCTTTGACGAAGACTTTTCGGTTTATATCCATATCGACAAGAAAGGTGGCGCATTGGCTTCCGATTTAACAAAACTTGAAGGGTTGTCAAATGTAGTCCTAGTGGGTCAAAAATACAAAGTGAATTGGGGTGGACGGAATCATCTTCGCTGTATACTTTTTTTGATTTCTGAAGCCTTAAAAGATAAAAACATACAATACTTCCATTTGATCACTGGGCAAGATTTTCCCATCAAAAGCAAGGAGGCGTTTAAGGAATTTTTTAATAAGAATAAAGAGAAGGATTTTCTTGAGCATTTTACTATGCCCGCAGCTTGTTGGAATCAGGGAGGAATGGATCGTATAGAATATTATAATTTATATGATGCCTTAGATGCTAAGAAATCTATTTCCACCATTCTGAAAGTACTTAACATTCAGAAGAAATTTGGTTTAAAACGAAGGTTGTCTAAAAAGCTTCCGACACTATATGGAGGTTCTACTTATTGGAGTTTGAGTAGGACAACTACTAATTATATTAATGATTACAATGGAAAGAATCCTTCTTTGTTGAAGCGCTTAAAACATACGTTTTGTGCCGAGGAGATTTACATGCAAACCGTAGTTATGAATTCTGAATTGAAGGATCGTGCTATTTCGAATAATCTAAGATTCATTCTTTGGGAAGAAAAGCATGGGAGCAATCCTGGGGTTTTGGACGAGATGGATTTTAACGCTATTTTGGAGAGTGATGCCTTCTTTGCTAGGAAATTTGACACACCCGTATCTGAATCGCTTTTACAAAAACTGAAAGAGAACCATTCCTGAAAATTGAATTAGTTAAAATGAGCGATTATGATTAACTTTCGACAACAATTCTAAATGCAAAAAGAACCTACATGGGTGTCATTTTAAAAGTAGAGAATGTTTCCAAACAGTACAGATTAGGACTTGTTGGAACAGGTACGCTCAAGCATGATATTAATAGATGGTGGCATAGTATTCGAGGGAAGGAAGATCCCTATTTAACCATAGGTGCCGTTAATGATCGAAGCTCTAAGGCTAGTGAAGAATATGTATGGGCTTTAAGAGATATTGATTTTGAAGTGCAAGAAGGAGAGATACTTGGTATCATTGGAAAAAATGGAGCAGGAAAATCGACCTTGTTAAAGCTATTATCTCAAGTAACAAGTCCAACTACGGGTATGATTAAATCCAAAGGTAGAATTGCCTCACTACTTGAAGTTGGAACAGGGTTTCATCCCGAACTTACGGGGAGAGAAAACATTTATCTCAACGGTGCAATTCTGGGAATGACCAAGGCAGAGATTGCCTCCAAGATTGATGAAATTATAAAATTTTCTGGTTGTGAAATGTACATCGATACGCCCACTAAGCGCTATAGCAGTGGTATGACAGTTCGATTAGCTTTTGCTGTGGCCGCACATTTGGAGCCTGATATTTTAGTGATTGACGAGGTGTTGGCTGTTGGTGATGCTGAATTTCAGAAGAAGGCAATTGGGAAGATGCAAGACATTTCTAAAGGTGAAGGGCGTACAGTTTTGTTTGTGAGTCATAATATGGCAAGTGTAAAGCAGCTTTGTACCAGAGCTATGGTCATGGAAAATGGGTCCGTGGTTTTTGGAGGAAATGTTGATGCATGCGTAGAACATTATCTTAAAAAAGAAGACAAGTTTTCCGAAGAGAAAAAACAAGTTGTATGGAAAAAAGAAGATGCTCCTGGCACCGAAGATTTTGTATTACGAAGCGTTTGTACTAAAAATTCTGATGGGGAGATTCTCGGCTCTTTTATTGACAACCAGAGAATACACCTACATATTGAGACTGAGATACTGCAAACAGTGTATAATATGCGTTTAAACTTTAAACTTTATAATAGTAAAGAGATAATTGTTTTTTCGACTAGTTCTCATTTATTTGAAGCTACTGAAAAGACCCCGGGAATATATTCCTATGAAGTTGTTATTCCTGAATATTTACTAAATCAGGGCACATACAGAATTGCATTACAGGCCGGTATGCCAGGCGTTAGGCAAATATTTCATCTTACAAAAGTTCTTAGTTTCAATATTGAGAAAATATCGGCATCAGGGACCACCTACACAACAGTTTTACCAGGGGTTGTAGCTCCAAAAATAGATTGGAAAATATTTTGATATGTTTAAGAAAAAAGAAAAAAATATTCCTTCGTCGCTCCCTGATCTTGAAAAGTTAAAAAAATTTGGGTTTGAGAGATTTGGTAATTTTAATGAAGAGGACGTGTTTATAATGGGATATCCTAAATCTGGAAATACCCTGTTGCAACATATTATAGCGCATTTGATGTACGGATTACGATCCGATATTCCTAAGTCCATAGTTAATAGCTGTGTAACAGAATATTATAATAATCCCATGTTTTTTAGATATGACTCGCGTCATTTTTTTAAGGGGCACGAGTTGCCAAACGAAAGGTTCAAAAATGTTATTTATATTTTACGGGATGGTAGGGCAGCCGTTCGATCCTATTACTATATGATGAGTAATCTAAAACACGAGGTTGCTCTTAATACTTTATATGAAAATGGAGGAGAATGTTTTGTTGGGACATGGAATAACCACTTAAAAAGTTGGACAGAAAATAAATATGGAACAAATATTCTTTTTATCAAATATGAAGATTTACTAACGAATAAAAAAAAGGAGCTGAAACGTATATGTGAATTTTTATCCATTAATAGAACAGAGTTAGAGCTAGAAAAAGTAATTGGAGCAACGAGTTTTGAAAACATGAAAATAATGGAGCAAGGATATAGTTGGCAAAAAGCAAAATCATATCGTACTTGGAATGATACAGGTAATTTTGTTAGGGAAGGGAAAAGTGACGGATATAAAAATGATACAACCGTAAATAATGAGTCCTTAGAAAAGTTTATCGATCTTTCCAGGGAAATGCTGGAAAAGTACCAATATCTTGATCAAAGTTAATGATCCTGTACAGATCAAATATGGTTCATGTAAAAACTTCAACATTTTGAATTTAACAAGTGTATATAGAAAAATTCGAGCTGTGTTTTTTAAGCAAAACGAGATTGATGGTATCAAGTTGCTAAAATCTGACACATATCTGGTTTCCTATCCGAAATCGGGAAATACTTGGATACGATTTCTATTGATCAATTATTTTTTGAACCCAAATAGGAATAAGATTAATTATACCGATTTGGAAGATTTCATTCCATCTATTCATAAATCAACGGCAGAACAAATAAATAATTTAAAAGGATTTCGAATTATTAAGTCACATTTTGTAAAAAATGAATATCCGAAGATTATTTATATAGTTCGGGATGGTAGAGATGCGCTCGTATCCTATTATTATTTTTTGAGAGACTTAAAACATTTTGAAGGAAGTTTTGAAGAGTTTTATAATTCGAGATCCTTTGGGGATATTGGTGACTGGGATGTGCATGTAAGAGCAGCAATTGATTATCAAGAAACTCACCCTGAAAAAATAATTATTGTAGCATACGAGGATTTAAAGAATGATACCAGCGCTATTTTTAAGAGAGTAATTAAGTTTTTAGGGCATAGTATTGATTTGGATGTTTTGAATTTAGCAATTGATATTTCAACATTTAAAACCTTAAAGAACATGCAAAAAAAAGGCGGTGTAAGCATTGAAAATAAGGAAGTGGACTTTTTTCGTAAAGGCTTGAGCGGTCAGTGGGAAGAGTATTTCACTGACGAAATGAACACCGATTTTATACAAAAATCCAAGGATTTGTTAGAAATGTTTGGTTATAAAGTGAATACTTAGATGAATGAAAAAAATCTAATATTTTTAATATCTCAGCCAAGATCGGGGTCTTCCATGTTGCAGCAACTGCTGTTAACGTCACAGGTTATATCGTCTTCTCCAGAATCCTGGCAAATGTTATCACTAATTCATACATACAAGGAAACCAATATCTCTAATAATTATAACCCAAACTTTGCTACTATTAATTTTGTGAGTTATCTAAATCAAAAGGAAATTGGTTTGGCTGACTTTAAGGAAAAAATAAAAAAATTGGCGCTGTCACTCTATGATGATAAAAGAGGAAAGAATGACTATTTTTTAGATAAAACCCCTCGGTATTATCATATTATTGATGAGTTGTATGAATTCTTTCCAAATGCGAAGTATATCTTTTTGAAGCGTCATCCAATAGCAGTATACACATCAATTTTAAATTACAATTTCTATGGAGATTCGTTTGAATTTTTAAAACAAGACGATCGCTTGGATGATCTTTTTTTGGCGCCGACCGTAATCAAAAATGCTACAAAAAAATATAAAAATCATGTACTTGTAAGTTATGAGGATGTTGTCCAATCTGCGGAGACAACACTAAAAAAAATAAGCAATTACCTGGACATTGATATTCCAGTTGATGCTCCATATAAGTTGAAGGGAGAATTTATTAATTCGGGATCCATTGATACTAAGAGCTTAAAAGACCATGACAAGCCGGTAAGAAAGTATCTCGACACTTGGAAAAGCTCTTTGAAAACCACTCAAGAAAAAAAACTTGTGCTGGACTATTTAAAAAGGCTAATAGGGGGAGATGGAATTTATTCCTCTATTGAGATCGAAAATATTATTGCTGAGGTAAAAAAGATACATCCAAAAAAGCGAACCTATTTTAATCTTAGTTTTGATATACTGGCACAAAAGGAAGAAAATTTGAGTATTTTAGCATTAAACAAAAAGAGACTCTATAGGAAGTTAAAATTTTTACTGAGAAAATGATAGAAGAAATAAAATTCGAAGAAAAATTGTTGGCAATCATTGTTAGAGTTTCTTATCAAAAAGATGGAATAGATTTTTTCACACCAAATGATTTTTCTCAGCAATTGGGGTATATGAAACGCCCTAAGGATTACGTAATCGAACCTCATGTTCACAATCCTGTTAAAAGGGAGGTAGTATGGACACAAGAAGTGTTGTTTATGAAATCTGGAAAAGTAAGAGTCGATTTTTATGATGATGATAAAAACTATTTGGAAAGTAGAGAAATTACCAAAGGTGATGTTATTCTGCTCGCTTCTGGAGGTCATGGATTTTACATGCTTGAAGAAAGCGAAATGATCGAGGTAAAACAAGGTCCTTATTCTGGTGATAGGGACAAGACTAGATTTGACCCGATTGATTCTAAACATATTGATTTAAAATGATTCCTGTAAATACCCCTCACTTCAGTGGAAACGAAAAGAAATACCTCAATGAATGTATTGATACAGGTTGGATTTCCTCTGAAGGGTCTTTTGTGAAGCGTTTTGAGTCGGAGTTCTCGACTTATATTGGAAGAAAGCATGGTATTGCAGTTTGTAATGGATCTGCGGCTTTAGACGTCGCATTAAGGGCGCTAAATTTGGAAAAGGGTAGTGAAGTTATTGTTCCAACCTTTACGATTATTTCTCCAGTTCAATCATTGGTAAATGAAGGTCTAACCCCAGTGCTCGTTGATTCTGATGAGCAAACATGGAATATGGATGTAAATCAAATTGAGGCACGGATTTCTTCTAAAACTAGGGCTATTGTAATCGTCCATATTTATGGTCTGCCAGTAGATATGAACCCAATTTTGGAGTTGGCAAAAAGATATGATCTAAAAATAGTAGAAGATGCGGCAGAAATGCACGGTCAAGAGTATAATGGGAAAAAATGTGGTTCGTTTGGAGATATAAGTATTTTTAGCTTTTATCCCAATAAACATATCACAACAGGTGAAGGTGGAATGATCTTAACAGATGATGATGCTCTGGCAGAACGCTGCCAATATCTTAAAAATTTATGTTTTCAGCCTGGCAGAAGGTTTGTTCATTCTGAAATTGGATGGAATTATAGAATGACAAACATGCAGGCTGCACTGGGCGTTGCGCAGTTAGAACAGGTCGAAACTATTGTATCAAGAAAAAGAGAAATAGGGGCGCGGTATAATTCCAATCTTACGGGAATTCAAAAGTTGCAACTTCCGTGGAGACAAACAGACTATGCCGAAAATATTTATTGGGTGTATGGTCTAGTTGCCGAATCTGAAGAGCTTGCACAAAAAATTCAGAAGGATTTAGGAAATCTAAAAATTGGTACAAGGCCGTTCTTTTGGTGTATGCATGAGCAACCAGTATTTCTTAAAATGGGATTGTTTGGTAATGAACCTTATCCCGTTGCAGAGAAAATGGCGCGAAATGGATTTTACATCCCTTCGGGATTAGGACTAACAAATGACCAAATTGATGAAGTTTCTCAAAGGTTATTGGAATCAGTAAATAATGGATAAATTTAATTTATACGCCAAGTATTACAATTTACTATACAAGGATAAGGACTATACAGGTGAGGTAGAGTACATTGATAAAATTATTAGTAGTTTTTCCCAAGATAAGGCCTCTGCATTATTGGATTTAGGATGTGGAACAGGGATACATGCCGATTTATTTTCTGAAAGAGGATATATCGTTGATGGTGTAGATCTTTCAGAACAAATGATCGCCGAAGCTAAAGAAAATTATTCGTCCAATTCTAAACTTAGATTTTTTACAGGAAACATTAATGATTTCAGAATAGATAAGAAATATGAGGTTGTGACCTCGCTCTTTCACGTTATTAGTTATCAAAATTCAAACAACGCCTTACTTAACTCCTTCAAAACAGCTGCGGCTCATTTAGATAAAGATGGCCTTTTTATCTTCGATTTTTGGTATGGCCCTGGAGTTTTGACCGATCTGCCAACGTCACGAGTTAAAGAGTTGGAAAATGAAGAAATTAAAGTAAAGCGGTCTGCCACTCCAGTAATGCATAATGAACTTAATGTGGTAGATGTTAACTACAACATTGAAATAGTAAATAAGGTCACAAAATCCTCCGAAACAATTGATGAAAAGCATTCTATGCGCTATTTGTTTAGACCTGAAATAGAAAATTATTTACAACAATCTCAATTCAAGCTGATTGGATTTTATCATTGGCTAAGTTTTGATGCACCAGGAATGAGTTCTTGGAATGGTGTAGCAATCGCAAAAAAATATAAACATGAAAATTGGAGTTTGGATTAATAAGGATATTAGTCCCTATGTAGGAGGCGGGTTTTCGTATACTTCCAAGCTTATCGAACTCATCGATCAAAAAGAGTTTACTAAAGAGCTAGAGGTATGCTTTGTTAGTTTTGAACCATTGAACTTTCCAAGCAACAAAGAATCGATTGTTTTGACAAGAAAATTAAATGAAGGGCTGTATCTACAGAATTTATTTACGTCAATTATTCAAAAGTTTTATGTATTCCGAAATATAACCAATCGAATTAACAGTAAAAAGAATGAACGAATTAACAACGCAATATATAAGCAACTTACGAAGGCAACAGTTGACATAATATATTACGTAGGTCAAATGGAGCAAAACATTCCTAATTTTCCATTTATTGCGACAAATTGGGACCTTGGACATCTAACTTTGCCACCTTTCCCTGAGGTCTCAAGTGCATTTCAGCTGGATAAGAGAAGGAAATGGTATAATCACACAATTAAAAATGCGAAAGCAATTTTTGCTGAGTCGGAAGCAGGAAAGGCCGAACTTATTAAGTACCTGAACATAGAGAGTAATAAGATAGACGTATTACCAATGTTTCCAGGAAATATTATTGATTTGGACGTTAGCCCTGGTGACCAGATCACTATACTGAATCAGTTTGAATTAAAAAAAGATAGTTATTTTTTTTATCCAGCTCAATTTTGGGAACATAAAAACCATCAAAATTTAATAATTGGATTTAGCTCTTTTTTGAAAAAATTCCCACATGTGTCTTTGGTATTTAGTGGTAGTGATAAAGGGTGTCTTGAAGAAGTACTTGAGGAAGCAAGGAACCTTGAGATAATCGATCAAATAAACTATCTTGGATTTATTTCCAATGAGGCGCTTTTTAGTTTATATAAGAATACAATAGCACTGGTTATGCCCACATTATTAGGGCCTACCAACATGCCCCCATTAGAGGCAAGAGCATTGGATTGCCCAGTATTGTGTTCAGATTTTGAAGGACATAGAGAACAGTTAGGGGAAGGAGCTATTTATTTTGACCCAAATGATGCGGACTCCATTGAAAATGCCTTAATACAGATCATGAATCCTGAAAGCAGATTTCGTTTATTGGAAAGCGCAACTTTAGAAAAAGATAAATCAAAATTTAAAAGCGATGAATCTATAAAGATTTTGGAAAATTTATTTCTTAATTTAAACCCTAAATTCAATGTGCTTGAAAAAAAGTTCTAAAAGATCTTTGGTTCGGGTATAATGAAACATCTTTAAAGAGGAAACATGATAAAAAGAATAATAAAAAAAGGGTTCAATACCTTGGGATACAAACTTCAAAAAAAGGGAGCCGAATCGTACCCCAAGTATCAAAACCCAATGACCATACAAGCTGCTCTAATACGTTGCAAGGATCGAGGGTTGAAGATAGACACGGTTATAGATGTTGGTGCTTCGGACGGCAGATGGTCCAAAGATTGTATGAAATTTTTTCCTGAAGTGAATTACCTCATGATTGAAGCGCAAGAAGGACATAGATCAGCACTTGAAAATTTCAAGAATGACAATCCAAAGGTCGATTTTATACTTGCGGCTGCAGGTAGAACTGAAGGTAATATATATTTTAATGAAGCAGATCTATTTGGTGGTTTGGCGTCTGAAACTCCCCTTGAAGAAAATTGTATCGAAGTTCCTGTCATTAGTTTAGACAATGAAATTAATAAACGTAATTTAAAAGGGCCGTATTTGTTGAAATTGGATACTCACGGTTTTGAGATACCAATATTGGAAGGAGCCAATGCCATAATGCGTAATGCAGAATTAATAATTATTGAAACCTATAATTTCAAATTGACAAACGATAGTCTACGCTATTGGGAAATGTGTGAGTATATGGAAAAACTTGGCTTTTCTCCTATTGAGAATGTTGACTTTTTACTGCGCAAGCAAGATAAAGCTTTTTGGCAAATGGACACTTTTTTTATTCCTTCCACGAACAAAGCTTTTTCGAGTACCACTTTTTTGTGATCGTTGTTTGGCTTAGCATACGTTATTAATATCAAAAATGGAGTCTAAAAAGTATCCAAAAATTACTGTTGTTACTCCTAATTTTAATCAAGGAGATTTTATTGAAAGGACTATTCTTTCGGTTTTGGAACAGAATTATCCTTCATTAGAGTATATCGTTATTGATGGAAGTAGCAATGATCATTCCGTAGATATTATAAAAAAATATGATACCCATTTGCACTATTGGGTTAGCGAACCTGATGAAGGAATGTACCATGCTATAAATAAAGGATTCGCCTTATCAAGTGGAGTAATTATGTGTTGGATTAATTCAGATGATGTACTTTGGGAAGGCGCATTGCATTATGTAGCCACACAATTTATAAAAAATGAAAAATTACAGTGGTTACAAGGATATCCTTCTGTAATTGACGAGGATGGAAGGTTGCTCTACCAAAGAGATCCTGTCGCTTCTAAATATCATTTTTATTTAAAAAGATATGAAAAGGATTTTTCATTTATACAACAGGAATCTACCTTTTGGACACGTGAACTTTGGAAAAAAACGGGTAGCTATTTAAGTTTGCAGTACTCAATGGCATCAGATTTCGAGCTTTGGCTTCGGTTTTTTAAATATGAAGAGTTGTATTGCACTAAAAAGCAACTTGCGGCTTTTAGAAAAAGAAAGGGACAAAAATCGGGAGATGGAAATAAATACCTTTTTGAAGCAGGTAGTATTGTGAAGAGTCATTTAGAAAATCAAAGTTGGATGTTCAAAATTAAGTTAAAAATCACCAAGTTATTTAGGGCCATCAATACTAAAACCATTATTTGGATTGACAAATGACCAGATTTTCGATTATTATACCAACATATAATTCAGGGGGAACCTTGGAAAAATCACTTGCAAGTATTTCAAATCAAACTTTCGATGGAGTTGAGGTAGTCATAATGGATGGAATGTCGACAGATAATACCTTAGAAATTGCAGAAAGTTATAAGGAACAACTTCCTAGAATTAATATTGTTTCAGAAAAGGATGAAGGAATTTATGATGCTATGAATAAGGCTATGAATCTTGCTACTGGAGAATGGATTTTCTTTATGGGAAGTGATGATACTTTTTATGAGAATAACGTTTTGGAACTGGTTTCAAAAACCGCAGAAACGACTGAGGCTAATATAGTCTATGGTGATGTTAAGGTGGTTGGGAATACTGGTTGGGCAAAGGATGGAGACATCTATGCCGGTGAATTTAATATTGGAAAATTGTTAAATCAAAACATTTGTCATCAGGCAATGTTCTACAATAAAGAATTTGTAAAAAATAAGGTTGGGGATTTTAATATGAAATATAAAAAAAGTTCAGATTGGGATTTTAATCTTCGATGTTGGGCTAAGGGAAGTTTTGAATATATTCCATTGGTAATCGCAAGTTTCGCTGCTGGTGGTTTTTCGACGAATAGTAACGACAAGAGCATTTTTGATGATTTCATTGACAATGTGAAATTATATTTCAATATTAGTTTGTTTCATCCTTGGTTAAATAACCCTAAATTTGATCTTTACGGAGAGGTGTTAAGAAAACAACAAGTGCGTCACCCTTTTCGGTATAAATGCGAAAAACTTAGGAAGCGTTTTATAAAAAAAATAAGCTAGTCTAATCTATGAGCATCACCACGAAATTTGCCTTTACTATTTGCTCTAATAATTATTTAGGACAAGCAAATGCATTGAAGGAGTCGTTCCTTCGGCACAATCAATATTTTAAGTTCTATATTGTTCTTGTTGATAAGAAGTCTAATCTGGTTGATTACAGTATTTTTCAACCTGCTCAAATACTTCCTGTTCAAGAAATTTCTGGTTTGGATGTGGCTGAACTAATTTCAAGATATAACATTATTGAGTTCAATACTGCTGTGAAACCGAGCGTTTTTAAGCATATTATTAAGCTTAATTCAGGTGCAACTGTGGTTTATTATTTGGATCCTGATCTCTATTTTTATGATTCTTTAAAATCAGTTAACGAGCTTTTAAAAATAAAGACGGCGGCCTTAACACCACATATATTATCTCCAATTCCAAGGGATGGAAAGTTGCCAGATGAGAATATTTTTTTAAATTTTGGAATTTATAACCTTGGATTTATTGGACTAAATACCAAAAATGAACAATCTCTTAAAATGCTAGATTGGTGGGAAGAAAGAACTTTGAAATTTGGATACAACTGGCCTAATTTAGGATACTTTGTGGATCAGTTATGGATGGCCTTGGCACCTATATATTATTCTCAGATTGAGGTGTTAAAGACTCACAATTATAATATGGCACCTTGGAACCTTCATGAAAGGAGTATTGTTTCAATCGATGGAGATAAGGTGCAGTTAAATGATGGAACCCATCTCGTTTTTTATCATTTCAGTAAACTATCCAATACTGAAACGGACATTTCGAGAGAGTATAATCGGCATACTTTTAATGATTTTCCAAAACTAAAAGAATTGTATGATGGCTATAAGAAGATTCTAGCTGAAAACAACTATCAGGGCTATCGTAAAATAGAGATTGCTTATAAAGTAAAACCACTAGGGCCACCAATTCACCAAAGAGGTTCTTTCATAAATAGAGCACTAAAGCGAATAAGTCTACTAATAAGTAAGCTGGCTACTAAATTTTAGTATTTCCTGTCCTGTTAATTCTTTTTTGACCAAGTTTTTTTAAATCCTTCAATTTCATTCTCTGAATAAAAGTGCTGAACATATTTAGATGCATAAAGATTTGTCAACTTGGTATCATCCATTTTCACATTTTTCTTAAGGAAATTATACTTTTCATTTGTTTTTTTCAAAGCACTTGTATTCGCTTTTGATAATTTAAACTCTTCGGCAAGAAATTTGGCCATGGCACTGGCTCCAATTTCGTTAAGCGCCTCCAATTTTATTAATAGAATATCAAATCGATCATAATCATAAATGGCATAGCCTTTTTCTTTGTCAAATGGTAAGCTATAAATATCAACATTTAAATATTCTAAAAACTCTGTGTCAAACCAGTTTAGTGTATAATCATGTTTGATATTTTCGACTCGCTCTTTTAATTTAGTATTATCTATTTCTTCAATATCGTCGTATAAATGCCTCCAGTTCTGAAATAAATCCGAAATCCCACGCATTACTGGTTCCCGGACTAGGGTGATAATTCGTAATTTTTTCTGAGGATGCTTTTCGATAAAATTTAGAATGTCGTAACCTAATTTTATGTTTGAATGAAAACTTTCATGCAGCTCGGGAAGAATTTTATCAAGCCAATTGTTGGAAAGAAAATGAACATGATATATATCGGAATATCGTTTCTGATTTTTAAGAGAGGTATAAATACTAGAAGATCCAACTTTTCCCATCGAATAAATCAAAAAGACATCATTATCGCTGTACGTGAGTTTCTTCAACATATGATAATACTTAGATGCAATTTTTCTCGCCCTCTTTTTTAATTTCATTTTCCTTTGGTTTAGTTGATTTTTGTAGCTACTCTCCATATTCAAACCCAAAATAATCGATTTCATCTTTATATAGCTTATAAATAAGCTCTTTGGTTTCTGGTGTATAGTTATCCGTATAGTGGCTATATTTTCGAATTAATAACTTCGGAAGGGTTGGGTCTTCAATTTCCAAATGCTCACAAACAATATTGAAATCTTCTTGCAGGTTTTCAAAACGACCTATAAAATCCATAGGTACATTTCCGTTAATATCGCAAACAAAATATAGTTGAGAGAAGGTCTCGTGATTTATTTTCTCCTTTAGAAATTGTTCGTAGGTGTAATTTGAACCTTCAATTTTATAAGATTTTCTTAGTACATCGTCCTTCATAATGTTAGCATACCAAGAATACATTCGTGCCCAAGTGTTTCGCACAAATGAGAATTTGTAATATGCCGCATATTGAGCTTTGGTAAGTTCTGGGAACAGAGAACCCTGAAGGTTTTTCAAAGAGGACTTAGGTTTTCCAATTTTTAAAGCGTAGAGACTTTTTCTAAAAAAATATGCTCTATTTGTTAGCGCTTCTATTTCGCGAATGCTACGATGATCCTGAACATCGCGTTCCAAAACATCAAAATGCCCCAGTTTCTTCTCAATGCTCGTTCCACCTGTTTTGAAATTATGAATAAATATAAATTTCTTCTCCTTTGAAATCATTTCTAAAAATAGTTTTGAAGCAATATCATACGTAAGATTATTTCTCTGGTAAAAACTTATATTTACATATTGATTTTAACCAGCACGATATTTTTCTGAAAGATAAAATTAATAACAAAAGGAACCCTAGTTTCATGCCAAAAATTTCCGTCATTACAGTTAACTATAACAATGCCGAGGGCTTAAAGTCTACTATCAAGAGTGTCCTTAGCCAAAGTTTAACTGAATTCGAATTTATAGTTGTTGATGGGGATTCAAGTGATGGAAGTAGAGCGATAATTGATGAATACAAGGATCACATTTCTCAATGGCTAATAAAGGCTGATAGTGGTGTTTATCAGGCAATGAATCGTGGGATAGAAATGGCTACAGGAACGTATGTGTTATTTTTGAATAGCGGAGATACGTTTCGTGATTCTCAAATTCTGTGGGAAGCAAATAAGAAGATTGTCGGGAATGTGGAGATCTATTTTGGGAATTTAATGTTCACTCATTGCGGTAAGGAAATGTTACAGGAATATCCTAAAGAACTACATTTTCATTATTTTTTGGAGCGTTCATTACCTCACCCTGGATCGTTCATCAAGAAGGAGTTGTTTGATAAATACTTTTATTATTCTGAGGATTATAGCATAGTTTCAGACTGGGAATTTTTTATATATGCTATTTGTAAAGCTGAAGCATCATACAAACATTTGGAGATGGTGATTTCAAATTTTGATCTGCAAGGAATGTCCAATGACCCCAAGAACAAAGCAAAGATTACTGAAGAGCGAGAAAAGGTTTTAGAAAAATATTTTCCTTCAGAATATAAAGAATTAAAAGAGAGACAGTCTAAAAAAATCCAAGGTGAAAGGAAGTTGAGTGCAAAAGTGATAAGGACTTTGAAAAGACTTTTCAGATCAAAAGTAACTAATTAGAGAAACAAGCATATTTAAATCTATGATCCCAAAGATTATACATTATTGTTGGTTTGGACCACTTGAGAAAAGTGAGATCGCCCAAAGGTGTATTACGAGTTGGAAAGAACACTGCCCCGATTTTGAAATAAAGGAATGGACAGAATCCAATACTCAGGCTTATCAAAATAAATTTTACGAAAACGCCTTGAGAAAGAAAAAATACGCCTTTGCTTCAGATTGCATAAGGGTACAAGCCTTGACTCAACATGGTGGAGTTTATTTTGATACTGATATGCTTCTTTTAAAACCTATATCAGAAAAACTACTATCCTTGGATTTTTTCACTGGTTATGAAGTTGATGGACGAGCGGCGTATGGTTTTTTTGGAGCAAAAAAAGGACATCGGTTTATGCTGGAAATGGCCAATTTCTATAGGACATCTGAGTTTAATGAATTTTCGTTGCCAGTGATCACGCATACGTTTAAAGATTTGATAAACGATTCTACGATTTTAGAGAATGAAAGAATATTTGCCCCAGAGGTTTTCTACCCACTGTCCTATCAAGATCGATTGAACGATTATAGAAACCATATAAGCGATACGACTTATGCTGTCCATTTGTGGGACCACTCTTGGGGTCGCAAAGAAAAAAAAGAAGGAAGCCTAATGAACAAGCTAATAACCGTGCTAAATGATTATTTTTTTCACGGCTATTCAAAGCAGTATTTTATTCGTTACTTTAGAGGTTTTTCCAGACAATTATACCATCAACAAATAGGTAGATCCAAAAAGTGAAAGTACTTCAAGTCACCACATCTAGTAAAGGAGGAGCAGGAATAGCGGCACTCAGATTGCACAATGCCCTTCGAAGCAGAGGTATCTCCTCTGGCTTTCTATCAACAGATCTAACAATTAATTTTAACGGCGAAGTTGTAGATGATCCTTTTTTTAAATATAAAAAAATGCCGTTGGTTAAAAAGGTTATTAGAAAGCTACGTTCATTGATTTTGCCTTCGGAAGCACAAAAAATGCAAAACAAAATCAAGGGAAACGAAAGGCAGTTTAGCTATGAGATGCTGTCCTTACCTTTTTCCAATTTCGATTTGCACACGCATCCATTGATGAAGGATTCATCAATGGTTAATTTGCACATGGTAAGTGTTATTCTAGATTATCATTCGTTTTTCAATCAGTTCAGAAAACCCATTGTATGGACGTTACACGATTTGAATCCTTTTTTAGGATTATTTCACTATCGTAATGATGACAAGAATAATGTAAAGTTTGTACCCGAATTGAATTCCATGGTTAAAAAAATAAAGGCATCAAGCATTGCAAAAATTAAGAAAGGAGCAATTATTGCACCCTCTGAATGGGTGTTGAAAGAAGCCGAAAACAGTAAGGTTTTTGAATATTTAAGAATTAGGAAATGTATTCCCAACGCAATAGACTTTGGAACACTTAGTATTCAAGATTCGGAAGCACTTCGGAAACAAAGAGGTATAGGAATAGATGACTTTGTCTTGCTTTTTATTTCAGATAAGTTGGATAATCGAAGGAAAGGTTTTGATCTTTTGCTAGACGCATTACCCTTTCTTGATAAAATGCCAATGACGATTCTAACTGTTGGTGAAGGGGAAATAAAAAATAATAATAAAGGCTTAAAAATAGTACCTTTGGGCCGTATATCGACATTCGCCGAAATGGCAGCCTGCTATGCTATGTCGGATGTATTTGTTATGCCAAGCAGAGAGGATAATTTACCAAACGTTATGCTAGAATCTTTTGCTTGTGGTACTCCAGTGGTGAGCTTTGCGATTGGTGGAATGACCGAACATATAAAAGAAAATTTTAATGGCTGTTTGGCTGAGGAGATATCGGGAAAATCTTTGGCAGAAGCCATTAAAAAAGTATACGTGCGAAGAGACGATTATGATAGAAGTATTATAAGAGAGTACGCTGAAGAAAATTTTAATTTTCAGAAACAAGCGGAAGCATACACGCTCACATATCGTGAGCTTTTAAAATAATAAAACAATTATATTGAATACTATGAAAGTAGCATTTATTACGGGAGTTACGGGGCAGGACGGAGCTTATTTAAGTGAATTCCTTTTGAAGAAAGGATACACTGTTCACGGTCTAAAAAGACGTTCTTCCTTGTTTAATACAGATAGAATCGATCACTTATATCAAGATCCTCATACCGATAATAGAAACTTCATCTTGCACTATGGAGATATGACAGATAGCACAAATTTAATTCGTCTAATCAAGGAAATTGAACCAGACGAAATTTATAATTTGGCAGCAATGAGTCACGTACACGTATCATTTCAGATTCCTGAATATACAGCGAATGCAGATGGTATAGGATCTTTACGAATTTTGGAAGCTATTCGGTTTTTAGGACTCGAAAATAAGACTAAGGTTTATCAAGCTTCTACCTCAGAACTTTACGGAAAAGTTCAAGAAGTCCCTCAAACCGAAACTACGCCTTTTTACCCAAGGAGTCCTTATGCTGTTGCAAAATTATATGCGTATTGGGCTACGGTAAATTATAGAGAAGCCTATGGGATATTTGCATCAAACGGAATTCTTTTTAACCACGAGTCTCCTGTGAGAGGGGAAACCTTCGTAACTAGAAAAATTACCCGAGCTGCGTCTCGAATTGCGTTAGGGCTTCAGGATAAGTTGTTTATGGGAAACATGGACGCCAAACGCGACTGGGGACATGCCAAAGATTATGTACGTATAATGTGGATGATTCTTCAGGCAGATGAAGCCGAAGATTGGGTAATCGCAACAGGGAAAACAACTTCGGTGAAAGATTTCATAAAAATGGCTTTTAACGAAGTAGGAATTGAGCTAGAGTTTAAAGGAACAGGGGTAGATGAGAAGGGATACGTCTCCAAGTGCAATGATGAGCGTTTTCAAATTGAAATTGGAAAAGAGGTGCTAGCTGTGGATCCAAAATACTTTAGACCTACAGAAGTAGAACTTTTAATTGGTGATGCGAGCAAAGCGAAGAATAAATTAGGATGGGTTCCAGAATACGATTTACAAGACTTAGTAAAGGATATGATGACTAATGATATTCGTTTAATGCAGAAAAATCAATATTTGAAGGACGGCGGTTTCAGAATTAATAATTATTTCGAGTAATTAGATGAATAAACAAGCTAAAATTTATGTCGCTGGCCATAGAGGTTTAGTTGGAAGTGCAATTGTAAGAGAGCTAACTAAGAAAGGATATACAAATATTGTTTCTAGAACGCACCGTGAACTTGACCTAACAAATAGCCAAGAGGTAGCGACTTTTTTTAAGAAAGAACAACCGGAGTATGTTGTTTTGGCAGCCGCGAAAGTTGGAGGGATTGCAGCAAATAATACCTATAGGGCCGATTTTATTTATGATAACTTGATGATTCAGAACAATGTTATTCATCAGAGTTACTTGAATAGGGTGAAAAAATTGTTGTTTTTGGGAAGTACCTGTATTTATCCAAAAAATGCACCGCAACCTCTAAGGGAGGATTATCTACTAACCGATGTTCTAGAATATACCAACGAACCATATGCGATCGCAAAAATTGCAGGGATTAAAATGTGTGAGAGCTACAATTTACAGTATGGAACGAATTATATTTCGGCTATGCCAACTAATTTGTACGGGCCAAATGATAATTTTGACCTTGAAAAAGCACACGTACTGCCTGCCTTGCTTCGGAAAATTCATTTAGGAAAATGTTGGGAGCAGAATGATTGGAATGCCATAAAGAATGACCTTAATAGACTTCCAATTGTTGGCGTAGATGGGAATGCTTCTGAAGAAGAAATAATAGAAATTTTTAAGGATCTTGGACTAACAAAACAGAACGAAGAAGTACGTGTTGAAATTTGGGGAACGGGTACTCCTATGCGGGAGTTGCTTTGGGTTGAAGATATGGCCGAAGCCTGCCTTTTCCTAATGGAAAATTATAACTTTAATGAGCACACTAAAGGACTCGTGGAAGCTAGGAATACGCACATTAACATTGGGACGGGATGTGATATAACAATTGCTGGTTTGGCGGACTTATTGAAAGAAACTATTGGGTTTAAAGGTGACTTTGTGTTCAATCCGCAAAAACCGGATGGTACCATGAAAAAACTGACAGATGTAACCAAAATCAACGATATGGGCTGGAAGGCTAGAATTGAACTGATCCAGGGTTTAAAAAAAATGTATCACTGGTATACAAACTAATAAATGGAGGCGCCTAAACTTTCCATAATCACGATTAACTTTAACGATGCGGAGGGACTCCGCAAAACAATGAATTCGGTTTTTAACCAAACCTTTAAGGATTATGAGTTTCTTATTATCGATGGTGGCTCCAGTGACAATAGTCTAGATTATATTAAGCAAGAAGAAGGGCGAATTACCTACTGGGTTAGCGAGATGGATGATGGAGTTTTTAACGCTCAAAACAAGGGGATAAAAATCGCGAAAGGAAACTATCTTTTATTCTTGAATAGCGGCGATATTCTAAATGGAAATGATGCGCTTAAAGATTTTACTTCGAACGAAAATTTTCAAGGGGATATTATTTATGGAGATTATAAGTTTGATGAGGGAGAGAAGGTATATGTTGATGATCTAACTATGTATTATTTTATGAAAACCTCTTTGCCACATCAAAGTACATTGTTTAAAAGGAATGTTTTTGAACAAATGGGGTATTATGATGAAAAGTATCACATTGCGGCAGATAGGGCATTTTATATAAAGTGTTTCGTTAGTGGACGGTTCAAATTTCAGCATATTAAGTATCCATTGACGTTGTTTGATTTAACAGGTCTAAGTAATGACCCAAAGTTTTTAAAAGAAAAAAAAGTAGAAGATGAAGCGGTTTTTAAGGAGTACTTCGGAATTCACTACGATCACATGATCAAGCAAAGAGAAGAAGAGAAAGCAGAGTACCTTAAAAAAAGAAATAGTATTTCTGGTATCATTAAGCGTATAAAGAAGAGACTCTCATAAATATAAAAATGGATAAGCCTTTAGTTAGCGTTATTATACCAACTCACAATCGCGATACTTATTTGCGAGAGGCAGTTGCCAGTGTTGCGAACCAGACGTATTCGGCTATTGAGATATTGGTAATTGATGATGGTTCGAAACAGAATTATGCAGAGAAAATTTGTGCTAGTTTCTTGGGTTGTAGCTATCACCATAAAAAAAACGGAGGTCTTTCTTCAGCACGTAATTTTGGTATTGCAAAAGCAAAAGGTGATTTTATAGCTTTTTTAGATGATGACGATTTTTGGAGAGAAGATAAAATAGAGAAACAAGTGAACGCTCTAGTTACATTTACAGATGTTGATTTAATCCACTCTGGTGCCGTTGTGGTAGATAAAGACTCGAAACCAACAGGTGATTTTATTGGAGCGTCAAAAGCGAAAGAACACCGTCGTTCTGGAAATGTGTTTTGGAATGCACTTGGAGTTTGGGTAGTTAAATCTCCAACACCATTAATTAGAAAGGAAGTGTTTTCATCAGATTTTTTGTTCGATGAAGATATTAAAGTAGGAGAAGATGTCGATTTCTATCAACGACTTTTTTTTAGACATAAGGTTCATTATATAGGCGAACCTTTAGCCTTTTACAGAGTATATGATGATGAAAACCGATTGTCCACACAGCGACAGCGTTATGTGGGGTTGGAGCAAAAAATGTTTGATAACTTTAAGAAAATGGGAGTGACAAACCATTGGACCCTGCATAAAATTGCCCAAAGGATTTTGAGAATGGCAATTGATAATTGGAAAACTGCTTATCCAGAAAAGTCGTTAAAAATAAGTAAATTTAATAAAATTTTTAGACCACAATTTTGCCTAAAGAATTGTTTTAATGACTAGCAATGCGCATAGGATCTAATCCCGAAAAAGATAAAAGAATAAAGCAGGATGGATACCATCGTATCATTATTCCTGTATACATACCAAATTTGGATGGGTACTTTGAAAAGGGTTTAGAATTTACCAAACTATGTATTGAATCGATTATTAAAACAAAACACTCCAAGAGCCTTCTCACCGTTGTTAATAATGGCAGTTGTATTGAAGTTGCCGAGTACCTTCAGGAATTATATAATTCTGGTAAAATTGATCAATTGATTCATCATCGAAGTAATATGGGCAAGATTGATGCAGTACTTCCAGTGGCGAGAACAGCTTCAGAAGAATTGATTACCATAAGCGATGGGGATGTTTTGTTCAAGGATGGTTGGATTCAAGCAGTTGAAGAAGTATTCACTCATTTTCCTGAAGCGGGAATGGTGGCGCCGGTTCCAAATCCAACTTTCTATAGAGTGCATTCAGAAAATACACTTTTTGACGGATTTTTTAAACGAAGACTAAAGTTTCAATCTATTTGTGACAAAGGAGATTTACTTCGTTTTGCAGAAAGTATTGATGCATTAGATACCATGTATATGAAGAAAAGTAGATTGGATTACCAATTAACCGTGAATCGTAAAGGATTCTCAGCGCTGGTTGGTTGCGGTCATTTTGTTTCAACCTTAAGACGTGAGGTGTTTGATTTTGCACCCTCAGAGTTAAGTCGGATGGCGTATGCCGCGAAAGCCGATAAAGATTATATCGATATTCCAAATGATGAAGCAGGATTGTGGCGGTTGGCTACGGCAAAGAACTATGCCTATCATATCGGGAATACACCAGATGCTTGGGTTTATGATGAGTTTGAAAAAATAAAAGGCGCCTTTTCAGAACTTAGAGAGATTCCAATATCAAAAAAATGGAAGGTTAGCGTAGGTTTTAAATCTGCCGTAAATCGATTATGGCTCAATAAAATTACGAGACCTTTTTTCTTTAAACGAATGGGACTTAATGAAGGACTTAAAGAATATTAAATAAAAGACAATGCTTACAATTGCTGAAATAGGGCAAGCCCACAACGGGAGTTTTGAATTGCTGCTCCAATACATCGAGGTCGTTTCGAAAACGGGCGTGGGCGCCATAAAATTTCAAACTCATATCGCCGAGGCGGAAAGTAGCATTTACGAGCCTTTTCGTATAAAATTTTCAGATCAAGATAAGACACGATATGACTACTGGAAACGCATGCAGTTTACACAAGAGCAATGGATAGAAATTGGCAGACGTTGCAAAGGTGTAGGGTTGCTCTTTATTAGCAGCCCTTTTAGCAATGCAGCGGTGGATATTTTGGAGAAAGCGGGAGTAGAACAATACAAGATTGGAAGTGGTGAAGTCACCAATTTTTTGCTGCTGAAGAAAATTGTCGATACAGGAAAGCCTATTATTATTTCTAGCGGAATGAGCTCCTATGAAGAACTGGATAAGGCTGTTTCTTTTCTGAAAGATCACAATGCGAATGTTTCTGTTTTACAATGTACAACGAGTTATCCAACACGGCCCAAAGATTATGGGCTCAATGTTATTTCTGAATTAAAACAGCGTTATAATGTCCCCGTAGGATTCTCAGATCATTCGGCTTCTGTGGTAGCGGGAATTGCAGCCACGGCAATTGGTGCCGAAATATTGGAGTTTCATGTGGTTTTGGATAGAGAACAGTTCGGTCCTGATGTTACTTCTTCCCTTACAATTGATGAAACTTCGGAATTGGTAAAAGGAGTTGCTGAAATTTCCGAAGCACTAAAAAACCCAATTGATAAGAATGATAATTCAGCTTTTTCCGAATTGAAAAATATTTTTGAAAAATCTCTTGCTGTCAATAAAAATCTAAAAGAAGGACACATTCTTACTTTCGATGACCTTGAAGGCAAAAAACCAAAAGGATATGGAATGGATGCCTCGAAGTTTGGAGGTGTAATTGGTAAAAGGCTTTCAAAGAACCTTCAGCAGTGGGATTTTTTAACCGAAAACGATATTGAGTAATGAATACTTTTAAATCAAGAGAGAAGAGTGCATCGTTGCGGCTTGTTTCTTTAGCTGCCACGATTTTTTTTCATATTTTTAACCTATCGTTAATTTCCATCTATGTCGAAACGTAAAATATGTGCTGTCATTACTGCCCGTCCATCCTATAGTCGAGTGAAAACAGCTTTACAAGCCATTAAGAACCACCCAGATTTAGAATTGCAATTGGTTGTTGCCGGATCTGCTTTATTGGATCGATATGGAAACACTGTTGATTTTATTGAAAAAGATGGGTTCACTATAGATGATAAAGTTTTTATGGTGTTGGAGGGAGAGAACAAAACGGCAATGGCCAAGACTACAGGTTTGGGTGTTATGGAGCTTGCGAATGTGTTTTACAATCTCGAACCAGAAGCAGTTCTTACAATTGCAGATAGATTTGAAACCATTGCTACATCTATCGCGGCTGCTTACCAAAACATTCCATTAATTCATTTACAGGGAGGAGAAGTGACAGGGAATATTGATGAAAAAGTAAGACATGCAAATACAAAACTAGCAGATATTCATTTTGTGACCTCAGAAGATGCTAAAGCCAGAGTGGAAAAACTCGGAGAGGATGCAGCCTATGTGTTTAATACGGGTTGTCCTTCTATTGATATTGCTGCCGAGGTGCTGAAATCGGAAGGACTTGATTTTGATCCAATAGCGAAATATGGTGGAGTAGGAGGACATATTGATATTTCTGAAGATTATTTGGTCGTGATGCAACATCCCGTAACTACGGAGTATGATGCCGCAAAGGAAGATGTTTTAAAGACTTTGAGAGTGATAGATGGATTAGGAATTCCCACCTTTTGGTTCTGGCCTAATGTTGATGCTGGAGCTGATGGAACCTCAAACGGAATACGTTCGTATCGAGAGAATAACAACCCAAAGAATATTCATTTTTTCAAGAATATGGAACCTCTAGATTTTTTGAAATTACTGGGACAGAGCAAGTGTCTTATTGGAAATAGTAGTGTTGGGATAAGAGAATGTGCATTCTTAGGAGTGCCAGTAGTGAACATTGGGACTCGGCAAAATAGAAGGTTAAGAGGTGAAAATGTGATTGATGTATCTTATAACGAAGACGAAATTAAAGGTGCTATTCAAGAGCAATTGGATGCTCCAAAGAATACAAAAAGTAGCGTATACGGAGGTGGCGAAAGTGGTAAGAAAATTGCTGATATATTGGCGACAATTGAGCTTCGCTATCATAAAACGATTACCTACTAATGAGGGTCTTAGGTCTCATACCTGCCCGAGGAGGTAGTAAAGGAATTCCGGATAAAAATAGAAAACTTCTAAACGGAAAACCACTATTGCAATATACAATTGAGGCAGCGCTGGGGTCGAAACTTTTGGATGTCGTTGTCTTCTCTTCTGAAGACGAAATCCTAATGCGTTTAGCTTCAGAAATAGGAGCTGAGGTTCCTTTTAAGAGACCTCTTGATTTAGCGACGGATACGGCAAGCTCCCTTGGAGTGGTAAAACATGCGTTGCAAGCTCTTTCCGAAAAAGGACAAGATTATGACGCAGTTTGTCTGCTTCAGCTAACCAATCCGTTTAGACAAGCGGCTTTTATAGATGCGGCCATTGAAAAGTTTAAGGAGGTTGGAACCGATTCTTTGGTTTCTGTTCTAAAGGTGCCTCACGAGTACAACCCACATTGGGTTTTTGAGGCTTCCGAAGCAAAAACCTTAAAAATTGCAACTGGGGAATCACAAATAATCAAACGAAGACAGGATCTTCCAGATGCTTTTGTTCGGGATGGTGCTATCTATCTCACCAAAGTCAATGTCCTTTTTGAACAAAACTCGCTCTATGGGAGTACGATTTCTTATATTGAATCCGACGCCAATCGTCATGTAAATATTGATACTCCTAAAGACTGGAAATTGGCCGAAGAATTGGTAAATAAGCTCGATGATTAATGTGCAGTATCGTAGGGATTATTGGTGAGAAATCCAACGAAAAGCGATTGGATGCGATGCTCTCCTCACAAGCCCATCGCGGGCCAGATGATACTGGGAAATATATAGATGATGGAGTTGTATTAGGACATAACAGACTATCGACTATAGATCTTTCATCAGATGCGAACCAACCATTTGTTTCTCAAGATGGTCGCTATAAACTTGTCTATAGCGGTGAGATTTACAATTATTTAGAACTTAAATCGGAATTAGCTTCTCATTATAATTTCAAGACAAAATCGGATACCGAAGTATTACTTGCTGCCTATATAATATGGGGTGCCAATTGTTTGCATCGATTTAGCGGAATGTTTTCCTTTACGATTTGGGATACCAAAAAAAAGACACTTTTCGCGGCACGGGATAGATTCGGTGTGAAACCACTTTATTATGTGAGTGCTGACAATGGTTTTAGTTTTGCTTCGGAAATAAAAACACTTTTTGCTTCAGGAATTAAGAAGGAAACAAATGACACCGTTTGGGTATCTTATTTTGTTTACGGAAGCTATGGAATGCCTAATGAAACCTTTTGGAGAGGGGTTGAACAGCGACCTAGAGGACACTATTTAACTTTAGAAAACAAGCAAGTTACTATAAAAAAAAGGTGTGATTTTGAGGAATCGATAAAGAAACATGAGAACGAACTTCCGTTTGAAGAGGTACTTGCTACGTATGAAACTTTATTAGAGGATAGTATCAATTTACGGTTTCGGGCAGATGTGCCAGTAGGGTTTAACTTAAGTGGTGGACTCGATAGTTCAACACTTTTAGCATTCGTAAATACTACCCAAGAGAAGAAAGGAATTAATGCCTATACCTTTTATACCAATGATGAACTACGATGGGTAGAAGAAATGATTGCCTCAACTCAGAATCCGTTGCATAAAGTTTTACTAGACGTAAATGAGGTTGAGCATTTAGGAAAAAAACTTTCCGCTGTGCAAGACGAGCCATATGGAGGTGTGTCCACAATAGCCTATGGAAATATATTTAAAACCGCCAGAAGGCAAGAGGTGAAAGAACTTCTTGATGGTCAGGGAATGGATGAGCAATGGGCCGGTTATGATTACTATACCAAGCCAAGTGATAGTACAATCCAAGGGATTAGAAAATCACCTTTTAGAGCTTCGGTTTCAGATAAAGGTTTTTTAGCGCTAGCACAAAAGCCAATGTACTCTAAGCCGTTTAAAGACAACGTTAAGAACCTGCAATACCGAAATCTTTTTTATACTAAAATTCCAAGGGCGTTGCGTTTTAATGATAGAGTTTCAATGGCTGCTAGTACGGAGCTTAGAGAACCTTTTTTAGATCATCGAATGGTGGAACTAGCCTTTGCTCAGCCTTTAAAGTATAAAATTCAGAATGGGAGCCAAAAATATTTATTGCGGATATTGGTGGATAAGTATTTATCAGACTCAATTCGATTTGCTCCAAAAAGACCTTTACAAACACCTCAGCGAGAATGGCTAGGTGACGATCTAAAACAATGGGTAAAGACTGAAGTGGCTTATTTAGGAAGTTGTGATTGGTTCAACCCAAACGAATTGCAGAAGGAACTCGATATTTATTTTAATGGGGATCAAGAAAGTAGTTTCCATATTTGGCAATGGTTAAATACAAGTTTACTTTTGAAAAACCTCTAATTAGTCCCAAACAGCTAAACCGCAATGTCAAGAAAAAAAATCCTATTATTCGTTCCAGACGGCGTTGGAATCAAGAACTATTTATATTCTAAAACTTTCCAAAATGTGTCGGCATCGTTGAGCCTTTTTCACAATTTTGATAACGATACTATTTCACAAATTGAAAAGGAGGTTTCTTTAGATGCTAAAATTGAGATTCCAATTTATTTGGAAGGTATTTGGGAGAAATTTCTACGAGAACTTATTCATGTTTCTAGAATAAAATACAATGCGAAAAAGGTTAATAACCCTATTATTTTAGACTTTAGGAAACGTAGACATAAAGGCTTAAAATTAAAACTATTTTATACGGTTGTAACATTTACTGCGAATTTTGTCGTTGGATATAGAACCATTTTAAATCTTGAAAAAAGATATGATAAAGCACTTCGGAATACTAAATTTTATAATGAAGTATGTGTTATTTTAAAAAATCATAATCCCGATAGTGTTTTTTGTACCCATCAACGCGCCTTAAAAGCTCCCGCAATTTTTGCTGCTGCTATGGACCTGGGAATTGAAACTACTACGGTAATTTATTCATGGGATAATATTCCAAAGGCACGACTTGCTCTTAAAGCAGATGTCTATTTAGCCTGGTCTCAATATATGAAGGAGGAACTTCAGGTTTTTTATCCAGAAATATCTTCAGATAAAATAAAAGTAACGGGAACACCACAATTTGAATTTTATAAGGATAAGTCTAACATCATTGAAAAGGATATTTTTTTTAAAAAATATAGATTGGATGATAATAAGAAAATAATATGTTTTTCTGGGGATGATGCCCTTACATCACCATACGATCCAGAATATTTAAATGATATAGCCAGTGCAATTGTGGCGGTTGGAATGGATAGGGAATATCAACTCGTTTTTAGAAGATGTCCAGTAGACATAAGTGATAGATACGATTGGGTCTTAAAAAAATTTCCAAATATCCTAATTGAAATGCCGCCATTGTGGAATTATAATTCTAGAATATGGAGTGCTGTTTACCCTACATATGAAGATGTAAAATTGTTAGTAAGTCTGGCGTACTATGGAGATCTGGTAATTAATGTAGGATCTACGATGGCATTTGATTTTGGAATGTTTAATAAACCGTGTATTTATATTAATTATGACATTGAAGAAAATAAGGATTGGTCTGTTGAAAAAGTGTATAGATATCCACATTTTAAGAGTATGCCATCACAAAATGTAGTACATTGGATTCATAGTAAAAACGGTATTTTGGATACCATCCAAAAGGCGCTTGAGCAACCTTCGATTTCAAAAATTAATGACTGGTATGAGATAGTTACTGGCAATATTGAAGAACCTTCAAAAAAAATCATTAAAGAATTGTAATTAGCTGTAATGAGAATTTATTAGGTTTAAACCAGATAAAATCAATGAAATTAACCCATAAGCAAAAATCCCTAATTTTTAAGATGTTGGATAAGTTTCCGATAGTCCTGGGAATGTGGCTATATCATAAGTTACAGGAGTTTGCTAATAATGGTAGTTTGGAAAATAAAATAAAAGCCGGACGTAGGTCATTTTTTGAAACTAGTGCCATATTAAATTCTAATGGAATGTCTTTGAAGGATACTGTCTGCGTGGAAATGGGTTCAGGGTGGTTGCCAGTATTACCATATTTTCTATTGGCTTCAGGAGAAGTAAAAAAGGTTTATACCTATGATGTCAATGAACATTATCAACCTTCCAAAATAATTAGGCTTAATAAGTTATTTCAAAAAGAACTCCCAGATTACTCCTTTCATTTTTCAGGGAAGTATCAGTTAACCGCTGGAGTTGAATATTTTCCAAAAACATCGGTGGCTGAAGGGGATCTTTCTGCAGCCAATTTTATTTTTTCGAGATTTGTTTTGGAGCATGTTCCTCTGGAGGTAATTCGAGAATTACATAAGTCTTTTTCAGAAAAGATAACTAATGATTGCTATGTTTTGCACTTAATTTCTCCTTGTGATCACAGGGCATATACTGACAAATTAATATCACTATATGATTTTTTACAGTACAGTAATGAAGAATGGGATAAAATTCAAACTACTTTCGATTACCATAATAGATTACGCTTACCGCATTACATCGAGGTTTTTGAGGAACATTTTGATATTGTTAGTTTAAAGTATACTAGTTTAAAAGAAAGTGATGAAGGATATTCACTGTTTAAAGAAGTGCTTTTACACGATGATTATATGCATTTTTCTGAAGAAGAATTAACAGCTGGAAGCATTAGAGTACTCTTAAAAAAAAGGATCAATAGAGATGGTTAAACCACTGAATTTAGTTTTTATTTCTTCGGAGTATCCATTGTGGTACCCAGGAGGTTTTGGAACATTTTTGCAAACGATTGGACGTGAATTAGTAAAAAAAAACCATAAGGTTTCGGTGGTAGGGCCTGGCACGAGTAAGGTGGCGGAATATCTTGAGGATGAAGGGGTGCGATTATATCGATTGCCAAAAACTAAAGGCAGATTTCCAGATTTTATGCAAAATGCCATTCAGATAAATAAGAAATTGAAAGAACTCCAGACGGAAGAACCAATAGATATTATAGAGGCTTCTGAACTAGGCTTGGCACTCATTTCAAAAAAGCATTCAGCTAAGAAGGTGATTCGCTTACACGGCGGCCATCATTTCTTTTCCGAAGCCGAGAAAAGAGGAATTAATTGGAGAAAGGGATTGCTAGAGAAGCGCTCTTTTAAAAACGCTGATGCGTTTATTGCAGTGTCCAATTATGTGAAGATGCATACTCAAAAGTATTTGAGCTATCACAATAAACCCATTGAGATTATTAATTATCCAATCGATACAACGCTAGTCATCCCAGAAATTCAAATAAAAGAAGACCGCATCCTGTTTGCGGGCACTGTTTGTGAAAAGAAAGGAATAAGACAACTTATCGAAGCTTTTAAAATACTCAAACAAAAGCGCCCTGAAATGATACTCGATGTGTTTGGTAGAGATTGGTTTTATCCGGATGGTTCTTCCTATATGGAAATGTTGAAGTCTACCTATGATGAGTCTTATTTAGAGAATGTCATTTTTCATGGCTCTGTTGAGCGAGATGTTTTAAATACAAAATATGCTGAGGCTTTATTTTGCATTTTCCCATCTCGTATGGAAACTCAGGGATTGGTATCATTAGAAGCAATGTTGTTGAAAAAACCAGTAATTTTTTCAGAATATGGACCCGGTCCAGAAACGATAAGTCATATGGAAACGGGATTGTTATGCGATGTATACGACCCAAATGATATTGCCGAAAAAATGATCTGGTGTATTGAGAACCCAGAGAAGGCCAAGGAACTTGGAGAAAAGGGCAATGAAGTTGTACGAAAAAAGTACGAAAAGCAGTTTATTCTTGATAAAAATATAGCATTTTATACACAACTGATCAATGAGTAGATTCGGGTCTGATATAAAGAAATACAAACGATACTCTGGAAAGGGAACACTTGTTTTATTGATTACTCAACAAGGTTTATGGGCATTGTTTGTGTATCGCATTAGTAATTCGATTTTCAGAAGTAACCTTCCGAGTGTTTTAAAAAAAATACTGCTATTCTTTTGCGTATTATATCAAAAATGGATAGAGATTATCACAGGAATTTCACTTCCCTATTCCGCAACAATTGGGAAATCTTTTTACATTGGTCATTTTGGACAAATAATTGTGAACGCGAATAGTGTGATTGGAGACAATTGTAATATTTCGCAAGGTATAACTATAGGTGTGAGCGGAAGGGGCGATAATAGAGGTGTGCCTAGGATAGGAAATAATGTTTATATGGGGGCAAATGCAACAATTGTAGGAAATATTGCAATTGGCAACGATGTTGTTATAGGAGCAAATTCTCTGGTTGTTAAGGACGTGCCATCGGGAACAACGGTTTTAGGTGTTCCGGCAGAAGTGATTAGTAAGAATGATTCGTCAGATTATATTTAAAAAATGAAATTTCTTGTAGTTACATTGGCCCCCACACTTTTTAAGAATGAAAAGCAACAATCGTATGCTCCATATGTAAAAGAAATGGATATGTGGTTTTCGAAGGTAGATGAGGTAACCATTGTTTCCCCAACTAAGTATGCCGGCGCCCTTTTGCTGGCGTCTTTTCAAAGAAAGGACATTAGTGTGATTAGCATTCCAGAGGTCGCTTTTAATAGTATTGGAAACAGCCTCTTGTCTTTGGTAAATATGCCTTTGATTTTTATGAAGTTGCTTCAGGAAATGGCCAAGGCAGACCACATACATTTGCGATGTCCAGCTACCATTACTTTGATTGGGTGTGTCGCGCAAATTTTCTTTCCGAAGAAGACGAAAACGGCCAAATATGCTGGAAATTGGGACCCTAAGGCAAAACAACCACTGAGTTATAGATCTCAGAAGTGGATTTTGGGCAATACTTTTTTTACCAAAAACATGCAGGTACTTGTCTATGGAGAATGGCCAAAACATTCTAAAAACATCAAGTCTTTTTTTACAGCAACCTATCGCAATAAAAAAATATCTGAAACGACTACACGCGTTTTTAATTCTGAAAATAATTTTCTTTTTGTTGGAAGTCTTGTTTCAGGAAAGAGACCATTGTATGCGGTGAAATTTGTGGAGGCATTGTTTAAGTCGGGAGTGGCTTGTAGTTTAAGCATGTATGGAGATGGTGTCAAGAGAAAGGACCTAGAAGCCTATATTATCGCAAATAATTTAACCGAAATTGTTCATTTGTTCGGGAATCAATCGGAGGAAATAGTCGAAGATGCATATAAAAAGGCTCAGTTTTTATTGCTTCCTTCAAAATCTGAAGGTTGGCCCAAAGTTGTTGCTGAAGCCATGTTTTGGGGTGTCGTCCCGATAGTTACTAAAATTTCTTGTGTACCTTGGATGTTGGGGCGGGGCGACCGAGGGTTTTTGATTGATGCTGAGTTAGAAATTGATGTTTCAACTTTTTTATTGAGCTTAGAGAACCGAAACCGCCTCAATGAGATGTCAAAAAAAGGAATGGTATGGTCTCATTCGTATACCTTAGACGATTTCGAGGCACAATTAAAAAGATTATTATAATGCAGGTAATGCAACTTATCGATTCTTTACATCCAGGAGGAGCTGAGCGTATGGCTGTTACCTTTGCCAACAAATTGTCTAGTCATATTGACAAATCATTTTTATGTGTGAGCAGGGAAGAAGGCCTGCTTAACTCAACTATTGATAAGGAAATTGGTTATTGTTTTTTGAATAAAAAAAGCACATTGGATCTAGCGGCATTTCGAAAGTTACTGGGTTTTATAAAAAAAAATAGGATTGAAGTTATTCACGCGCACTCCAGTAGCTTCTTTTACGCCACTTTGATCAAAATTTTAAAGCCCAATACACGATTGATTTGGCATGATCACTACGGAAACAGCGAAATGTTAGGAGAAAGAAAGTATGGAATTTTAAAATGGAGTTCGAGGTTTTTTTCAGCGATAATTTCTGTGAATGAGATTCTTAAGGACTGGGCAATCGAGAATTTGAAATGTAAAAAAGTAGTCTTCTTGAATAACTTTGTTTCCGAATCGATGACAGGAGATTCGAATGTTATTCTTGGAGGTACTGAAGGATTTAGAATTGTTTGTTTAGCCAACTTAAGACCACAAAAAGATCATTTGAACCTTTTTAAGGCTTTTCAGTTGGTAAAAGAAGAATATCCCTTAGCATCATTGCACCTCATAGGTAAAATTAATAATGATCCGTATTACGATAGTTTAGTTTCATTTATATCTGAAAATAATATAGATGCGATTAACCTATATGGCGCTCAAAATGATGTGATAAAATTACTAAAGACAGCTTCAATTGGAGCATTGTCTTCTAAGTCTGAAGGATTGCCTGTATCACTGCTCGAATATGGATTAGCGGGTTTGCCTGTTGTTTGTACTAATGTTGGACAATGTAAGGAAGTTGTCAACAATTATGGTAAAATTGTACCGCCAAATAACTATAGGGTTCTAGCCGAGGCCATTATGTATTATTTTAGTGATCCTAAATCGAAGGAAGCTGATGCTTCTGATTTTTCAAAACGTATTGGTACGTTATATTCGTTCGAAAGTATCTTACCTTTGATCTTAGATATTTATCAAAAGTAAGAATTATTAAACCACTCAATAGAATAACATATATTCATTTATTGCTACTCCATATTGGAATGGCAATGGTTGTCTATTGGAATGAATTTTCGGCAAAATTGTTTTTGTTTGCAGCTGTCATCTATTTTTTTTATAGAATTTTTTCAAGTAGAAATAAAAACGATGAAGTATTACTAGCAGCAGCATATATGACTGGGTTTGAGGTTTTCTCTAGAATGACAGGAGGTGCTTTTTCATACGAGTTTGCGAAATACTCGGTTATTGGGTTCTTAACCTTGGGTATGTTTTATAGAGGTTTTCATCGCAAATCTTGGGCCTATATATTCTTTCTACTTCTTTTAATACCAGGCATATTATTTTCTGCAATTAACCTCAATTACGAGACTAATATTGCAAATGCAATCGGATTTAACTTAAGTGGCCCTATATGTTTGGGTATTTCTGCATTATACTGTTATAATCGAGAAGTCACATCACAGCGGTTACAGGGAATTTTGTTATCTGCATTGTTGCCAATTCTCTCCGTGACCTTGTACTTGTATGTTTATACCCCTAACATTCGTGATGTCTTGACTGGTACACAGTCAAATTTTGCTGCGTCTGGAGGATTTGGTCCGAATCAAGTTTCAACGATTTTAGGATTAGGTATGTTCATCCTTTTTTCTCGACTATTTATGATTAAAAATTGGGTAATTAATAGTATTGATATTATATTACTAATATTCGTAAGTTATAGAGGTATCATTACGTTTTCAAGAGGTGGAGTAATCACTGCTGGTTTATGTGCAGTTGTTTTTTTCGGTATTTATTTTTTGAATTCTCGCACGAAGCAAAAAGTAATACTAGTGCCTAAAATTGCTGGAATCTTTGTTATAATACTTTTGACCTGGATTTATACGTCTTTATCTACATCTGGATTAATAGATAAAAGATATGCCAATCAGGATGCGTCTGGAACTGAAAAAGAAGATCTCACGACTGGAAGAGCGGAGTTGTTAAATTCTGAATTAGAGGCTTTTTATGAAAACCCAATTACTGGAATTGGAATAGGAAAAATGAAAGAGAGACGATTGGAGAAAACAAGACATGATTCAGCTAGTCATAATGAAGTGAGTAGAATGTTATCCGAGCATGGAGCTTTTGGTTTGTTGGCATTATTTATATTATTAATTACTCCAATGATTTATTGGACCAAGAACAGGTCAAACCTGTTTCTTTTTTCATTTGTACTTTTTTGGTTTTTAACTATAAATCATTCCTCCATGCGTATAGCGGCACCTGCGTTTATATATGGTCTGTGTTTAATATCAATTGTCGATGCAAAAAAGAGGCGTTCTTTACATAGGAAATAAGCTTTCCGAAAAAGGGAAGACGGTTTCAACAATTGACACTTTAAGTCTATTGTTAGAGAAGGAAGGCTTTGAGGTTTTTACTGCTTCATCGAAACACAATAAGCTACTACGATTTTTTAATATGTTAGTCGCAACGCTCAGGTTTGGCCCTAAGGTTTCTCATGTTTTGATCGATACCTACAGTACGCAAAATTTCTTCTATGCCGTTATGGTGGCTTGGCTTTGCCGAATTTTAGCAGTAGCATATGTTCCTATATTGCATGGTGGTAATTTGCCTGAGCGCCTTTCTAAGAGTCCTGGTTATTCTAAAAGGCTTTTTAAGGGAGCTAAAATCAACGTGGCTCCTTCTAAATATTTAATGGAAGCTTTTCAGCGAAATGGATATCATAATATTATGCATATTCCCAATTCGGTTGAAATTAGAAACTATCCGTTCCTTCTTCGGAAAGAGATACAGCCTCGATTGCTATGGGTTCGGTCTTTCGCCGAAATTTACAATCCGTTGTTGGCTGTCGAAATACTCAAAAAGTTGATAGATAAGGGTATTAACGTATCATTGACAATGGTGGGTCCGGAAAAAGATGGCTCTCTCGAAAAATGCAAAATTGAAGCTAAAGGCTTACCAGTAACCATCACGGGTAAATTATCAAGGAAACAGTGGATTGAACTTTCTGCCTCACATGACATTTTTATAAATACAACTAATTTCGATAATACGCCCGTTAGCCTTATAGAGGCGGCTGCATTAGGGTTGCCTATTGTAACCACAAATGTTGGGGGAATTCCATTTTTGGTGAATCAAGAAACAAGTGTACTTGTTCCGCCAAATAATGCCGATGCTTTTGTTAATGCTATAACCAATTTGCTTGAAGACACGGTGAAAACGGAACGTCTTTCTAGGAAAGGTCGTCAGGCGGCAGAGTTGTTCGATTGGGAAAAAGTAAAAAAGAGCTGGCTTGCACTTATGAGCTAAGAAATCCCTACTTTTAACAAGCCGAAACCAAATCATGGACAAGAAGTCTAACATTCATTTTGACATTTCAGAACGAAAAGTCCTGTTGCGCATTCTTGACATTGTAAGTGTACTTGCCCTGTTATATTTGGTAGGACAGGTGTTTGATTTTGATTATTTTAAAATAAATTCCCGACACTGGGTCTGGTCTATAGTTTTAGGTTTATATCTTAGTGTTTTTGCCACTATTTTCGAATTGTATAACCTTCAAAAGGCCAGTAAGTTCGAAGTTGTTGTCCAAAACATTGTTCTCACTTCTTCAGTTACGGTTCTATTCTACTTACTAACTCCATTTTTTACGCCTACACTTCCTGAAAATCGTTTGCAAATAGTCTATTTCTATATTTCGATAAATGTTGCATTGTTTTTATGGCGATATGCATATATCGTTCTGGTTTCAGCACCTCGTTTTTTTAAGCGGGTTTTGCTAATTGCAAATGAATCAGATATAGATGGCATTGTGTCCTCGCTACAAAAGTCTGACCCCAACTATAAGGTTGTTGGATTTATTAATACGAGTTCCGAAAAGTACATAAGCCCTCACTTCAAGGATTTTGATGAAGTGAAGATGAAGGATATTGATGGTTTGGTAGAAAGCAATACCGTTTCAGAAATTGTAGTTGCAACGCCAGACTCAAGCGGAATGACAGTTTCTTTATATAATAAATTGATAGCTTTGCTCGAAGACGGTGTAGCGATTCGTGAGTATACCCAAGTTTATGAGGAAATTACACATCGAGTGCCTGTTCAGCATGTAGATAAGGACTTTTATAGATATTTCCCGTTTAGCCGAAGCAACCAGAATAAACTCTATTTATTTTTCCATAGGTTATTAGACCTATTGTTCTCAATTGTTGGATTGGCTTTTGGATTTGTGTTGTTTCCCTTAATACTCATTGGAAATATGTTTGCCAATAAGGGACCTTTGTTTTATACACAGGTTCGGGTTGGAATTAATGGGAAGCATTTTAGGATTTATAAATTGAGAAGTATGGTGATCGATGCCGAAAAAAGCGGTGCACAGTTCGCCACCGCTAAGGATACTAGAGTAACAAGGTTTGGACGTTTTCTTCGGAAGTCGAGGTTCGATGAAATTCCACAGTTCATAAATGTAATTAAAGGAGAAATGAGTGTTATAGGACCTCGGCCCGAAAGACCTGTTTTTGTCAAAGAACTTTCGGAAGCCATACCGTTTTATGAAGTCAGACACTTAGTAAAACCAGGCGTTACGGGTTGGGCACAGGTAAATGCTAAATATGGTTCTTCAGAAGAAGACGCACTGGAAAAATTACAATATGACCTTTACTATATTAAACATCGTAGCCTGTTTTTAGATATTAGCATCGTGGTTAAAACACTTAGTACAATTATATTTTTTAGAGGGCAGTAGGAGATTTAGACAGAAGTATTTTTCAAATACTTCATCAAGTATAAGTAGCGTATTATCAAGGCGATAAATAGGGGGATTAGTCCAATTGCAAATACTTGTACGCCAGTAATCCAATGAATACTAAGTAAGGCAAAACACAGTAATAGGAAGAACACATATTTCCGTAACCAAACTTTGGGCTGTTTTTGGAAAATTGAGATAAAGAAAAGAAGTGAAAGGGGGGAAGACCATAAAAGGTTATAGTTGTTCGCCGTTGTTGAATGGTCTGTGCCAAACCAAAGAAATAATATCATTACGCCAATAATTCCTGTTATAAAGAAGATAACAGTATCTAATGTGCGCGTTCTTGTACTATTCTTAAAGTCCTTGTAGGTTATAAGTAAGATTAACAGTCCAATACAGCTAAAAATAAATAAGGGACTGGTAAAAAAGTTACTTTCATGTTTTTCCTCCGCTGCCTCGAAAAGTGAGACGGTTCGTTTTACCAATGGTACTTCGTCATTGTTTCTTTTTACTATTGCGTTATCGGCTCCTTTGAGGATATATTCTGGTAAGAACTGATAGTCAACAAGTCTTGGTTTTCTATCAACCACGGCACCTATGGCAACATCCATTCCTAAGCTACCCCAAGAATTGGCATTTACATTTTTTTGTATTAATTCTCTAAAAGAGTAGTCTTCGGTAATATGACCTTCTTTAAATACCAGTTTGTCACCAACAACCGCTTCCAGCACATCTGGAATCTTTGTAGCGCAATTGTCATAAAAGAAATCGTAGCGGTATTTCTTGTTCTCAGGCTTGCTATTATTCTGAAGAAAATTGAACAATGCCTGCTTTTCGGAATAGTTAAGATCTAAAATCTGCTCCTTTACCCAGCGATTTTGCCTTTTATAATAATCGAAAAAGGGCAGGTAGTTATTTGTCCCTAATTCATATAATAGCTTACCTCTTGCAAATTTAAGATAGAAATTGGGGGTGTTAAAGTCGTATCGGCCATAATCATAAACAATGTCAATATTATTCTCCTTATCGTTAATTCTAAAAGCACAATGTCCAAAAGAGTCATTGAGATTACCTCCAGGACCAAGACTAAGAATACTAACCTTAGAAGTTTCAGAAAGAGAACCATATTGTGCATATGCAATTGCAGCAATAAAGATGAAAGCAAATAAAATGTACTTTTTTATCACGAGGTTTCAGAATTCAAGTTCAGAAATCAAAGTAACGAATAATCAATAAAAATATAAGGAGATTATCTAAAAATACTCCAATCCAATTTGACAGAAAATACATTGGAGTATAAGGCAGCGCTTTGGTCACCAATATCGGTAAGGGCATAATCGACATGGATTCCTTTGTACTTGAAACCAACACCAATATTAGGTTGAAAGCCAATAGAGTCACTACCGTCCAATTGTCGTATGTTTTGAAAATTACCAACACCACCTCTCAAATAAATCATATCTATATACCCAAATTCAAGCCCTAGAGCCGGAGTAATACTAGTTGCAGAAGAAGAAATAATATCATTTGTTTCAGCGAATCGAACATTTAGGTCGACCTCCGTCTGTAGAGAATAATCGTGTCGGAAAACAAACTTCTTGGACATGCCTAGCTGTAATTTCGGAATTGTAATTTCAGTCGATTCTGGTAACTCTTGGTTCTGCCCTTCAATGGCACCTTGGATAGTAGCGAATTCGTCTTCGTCTATAGCCCAAGCATTGAAGGTGGTAGTAATGTCTCTAGCCATCAATCCAAAATACCAATCGTTCTTGCTTTTAAATTGAATTCCTGCGTCCAGTCCAAAACCCCATGAAGAAGCAAAATCTCCAATTACCCTGCGAATAATCTTAGCATTGATTCCAAAATTTAATCCGTCAAGCGGAAGTGCTCGAGCATATGAAAAGGTTACACCATAATCTGCTGTAGAAAAAACACTAATTCGATTGTAGTCAATATTTCCTTGATTGTCAATTAACTGGGTCGTGTTTAGAATGTTGTCGACTCCAAACCTGATAACCGATAGAGCAACAGCACTTTTATCATCTAAAGGCATTGCAAAAGCAGCGTAATCATAACTGGCAATATTTGCAAAGTAAGAAGCGTGCATTAGCGACAATTGGCGGTCTTCGAGGTTTACCAATCCAGCAGGATTCCAATATCCAGAATTTACATCACTCGTAGAGGCTACAACGGCATTAGACATGCCAAAAGCGGCCGCATCAACACCTATATTCATAAACTCATTAGAGTACTTTCTAACCGTTTGCGAAAAAGTTGCAAATGAGACTAATAAAAATGCTAAAAATAATTTCTTCTTCAAGCTTGAAAATTTGGACAAATATCTCACTATTTTACAGAATACTAAACTATAATTTTAGGTACATATTGTGTTTTCATAATGTTAGACGCAAATACTTTCCTATTTTTACACAAATGATCTTTTTATTATGATAAAACAGCTTCCGAACATGATAACATCCCTAAATCTATTGTGTGGTTGTGTCGCTATTCTCTATGCCGTTTCTGGAGATCTTATAACTGCTTCGTTTTTTGTTTTCTTCGGAATTTTCTTTGATTTCTTTGATGGTTTGGCTGCGCGTTTGCTGAATGCACAAAGTGATGTTGGACTAGAGTTGGATTCTCTGGCAGATATGGTGACAAGCGGAGTGGTTCCTGCCATAGTTATGGTACAATTGTTAAGCGAAGCTTTTTTTGGAAGTACGATTAATCTTTCTGAAACCTTTGGAGATAATACATGGAACAGTGGATTTGAGGGCTATTTACCTTTTATTGGACTATTGGTTGCTGTAGCTTCTGCCTATAGACTTGCAAAATTTAACGTAGACACAAGACAAACGGATAGTTTTATAGGTTTGCCAACACCGGCAAATACATTACTAATATTGAGTTTACCGTTGATTTTACATTTTCAGTATTCAGAATGGGTGGAAGAGATTATCTTAAGCAAATGGTTTTTGATTGGTTTGACTATTGTGAGTTCGTTGCTCTTAAATGCTGAAATGCGACTTTTTGCTTTGAAATTTAAGACTTGGGATTTTAAGAGTAATGCAGTGCGCTATACATTCTTAATCTTATGTATTGTGTTGCTAATACTGCTGAAGTTTATGGCAATACCGTTGATTATACTTTTCTATGTTGTTTTGTCACTTTTCTGGAAAGAAAGCTAAGTTCCTAAAATTCCAACTTTTTCTTCCGAAGTTCAAAATTCTGACCCAAATAAACTTTTCGAACCATCTCATCTGCTGCTAGTTCTTCAGGTTCTCCGTGTTTAAGAATACTTCCTTCAAACATAAGATAGGTGCGATCCGTGATAGCAAGGGTTTCTTGTACATTATGGTCGGTAATAAGAATACCAATGTTTTTGTTTTTTAACTGGGCAACAATACGCTGAATATCTTCTACCGCAACAGGATCTACTCCTGCGAAAGGCTCATCTAACAAGATAAAATGTGGATCTGTTGCAAGTGCTCTGGCAATCTCTGTTCGTCTACGTTCTCCACCACTTAACAAATCACCGCGATTCGTGCGTATATGACCCAGGCCAAATTCTTCGATAAGCGACTCCATTTTCATGTTTTGCTCTTTTTTTGAAAGCTTGGTAAGTTGCAAAACACTTAGAATATTATCCTCTACACTCAATTTTCTAAAGACAGATGCCTCTTGTGCCAAATACCCAATTCCATTTTGGGCTCTTTTGTACATTGGAAAGTTTGTGATTTCGGTCCCTTCAAGGTAAATACGACCGCCGTTAGGCTTGATCAAGCCAACAATCATATAGAAAGAAGTTGTTTTTCCTGCTCCGTTTGGCCCCAGAAGACCAACAATCTCTCCTTGATTTACCTCTACAGTAATACCCTTGACCACTTTTCGGCCTTTATAAGATTTTATGAGCCCTTCTGCTTTTAGTTTCATTTAGATTGTCTGGATTGTGCTTCGTTGTAAAAGTAAGAATTAATTTTCTGCCAATTCCTCAAGAGTTTCCCAATATTCAAATGCTTTTCGTAGATGTGGAATAACGATGGTTCCCCCTATCAAAAGAGAAACACTCATGCCTTCTACAACCTCTTCTTTACTAATGCCAAGTTTGTGGCATTGTTCCAAGTGGTATTTTACACAATCATCACATCGAAGTACTAAGGAGTTGCCCAGACCTAGTAGTTCCTTTGTCTTTTTAGACAAGGTGCCTTCCATAAAGGCGTTAGTGTCCAAATTAAAAATACGTTTGATGACCTTATTATTCTCCTCAAGCATTTTCTCGTTCATTTTTGAACGGTAGGCGTTAAATTCTTCAATTGGGTTATTAGCCATGAGTTTTCTCTTTTCTTTTTTGTTTCCGAATTACGGCTTTAGATATAAATATGCTTATTTCGTATAATATAATTACTGGTACTGAAACAATCACCTGGCTTGCAATATCTGGAGGTGTTATAACGGCTGAAATGATTAAAACGATAACCAAAGCAAATTTTCTGTACTTCCGAAGAAATTTTGGTGTTACCAAACCAACTTTTGTCAAGAAATAGATTAGAATAGGTAGCTCGAATATTAGTCCACTGGCAATTACAGAGGCCCGTACTAATCCAATATAGCTACTGAGGTCAAAGTCGTTAAACACTTGATCACTTACGCGATAGCTTCCAAGGAAATTAATAGATAAGGGGGTAACAACATAATATCCAAAAAGCACTCCTATAAAAAACAAAAGAGAAGCAATAACTATAAACCCTCTACTAGTGTTTCGTTCGTTGTCGTGAAGTCCTGGACTTATGAATTTCCAAAATTCATATAATACATAGGGGAATGCAATAATGAAACCAGCCATAATGGAGGTCCATATATGAGCGGAGAATTGCCCCGCCATCGTCCTACTCTGTATTCTAAACTGTTCTTCTGTAAAGCAAAAACTATCCTCTAAACCAATGTTGGTGGCTATTTTGCACAATAACTTATATGTGGGGAAATCTGGGTTCTTTGGGCCAAAAAGAAGAACGTCAAAAATAAAGTCCTTGGCAAGGAACGCGATACAAGCGAGCACCATCACGGCCAGCGTTGCTCTAATTAAATGCCAGCGAAGGTCTTCAAGGTGATCCAAAAAAGACATTTCTTTGGACTTGTTATTTTTATTTCCTAAACGTTTCGTCATTAAATAATACCTTCCTTAGTAAGGTTGTGAATATGAACTACTCCACAATACTTACCGTCCTCTTCGGCAAGAATTTGAGTAATACCAAAGGTATCCATAATTTCCATTGCTTCAACAGCCATTGCGTTGTTGCTTATCTTTTTTGGATGCTTAGACATAATGTCCTTTGCACTAAGACCTTTAAAAGAATCTACCTTCGTGAGCATTCTACGCAAATCACCATCTGTTATAATACCAACGACAACGTCGTTTTCAACAACAGCCGTTACTCCGAGCATTTTTTTAGAAATCTCTACAATTACATCTTTCACATCTGTATTTGGATTTACCTGGGGTTTCTCGTTTAACGAAGTAAGATTACTTACACGTAAATAAAGTTTTTTTCCTAAGGATCCACCAGGATGAAATTTAGCAAAATCTTTACTTGAAAAGTCATGAAGGTCTAGAAGACACATAGAAAGTGCATCTCCAATTACAAGTTGAGCAGTAGTGCTAGTTGTTGGTGCAAGATTATTTGGACAAGCCTCTTTTTCAACATAGGCGTGCAATACATAATCTGCCTGTTCTCCTAAAAAAGATTCTCTATTTGAGGTAATGGCAATTAAAGTGTTTCCAATAGCTTTTATGAGTGGAACCAGGACTTTAATTTCTGGAGTGTTACCACTTTTGGAAATGCATATAACAGAATCGTTTTGTTGAATGGTTCCCAAATCTCCGTGGATGGCATCTGCGGCATGCATAAATATTGCAGGGGTTCCAGTGGAGTTTAAAGTGGCAACAATTTTAGTCGCTATGTTTGCGCTTTTTCCTATTCCAGTAACAATAACTCTGCCTTTCGAATTGTATATATCATTAACCGCACAAGCAAATTCTTCGTCTACCAAATTGCCCAAGTTTAAAATGGCATTCCCTTCGGTAGCGATCGTATTTTTTGCGATGGAAATAATTCGAGATTGTTTATTCAAAATTTTACGCTTTTGATAGTTTGAAACTATTTCAGAAATTAGTATATTTAGATTATAAACAGAATCATAAATTAGTTTAACAATCGCAATACACTATTATTAAGATGCAGTTTTTTGATAATGGTTGCAAAACTACGATTGTTCCCGTGTTAAAACAATTTATTTTGATGACCAAAACTAAATTATTTTTAAAATATCCTGAGCGGCGTGGGTGAAATTGATATATACGCGGCACTCAAAACATATTTTGGATTTACGAAGTTCAAGGGACTGCAAGAAGGAGTTATAAAAAGTATTCTTTTGGGCCACAGTACCTTTGTTATAATGCCTACTGGAGGCGGTAAATCATTATGCTATCAACTTCCCGCATTAATACAAGACGGAACCGCTATTGTGGTATCTCCTTTAATTGCTCTAATGAAAAATCAAGTGGATGCATTAAGAGCAATTTCTTCTGAAGAGGGTATTGCTCATGTTCTTAATTCTTCTCTGAACAAGACCGAAGTAAAAAAAGTAAAGAGTGATATAGAAAGCGGTGTTACCAAATTGCTATATGTGGCTCCTGAATCTCTGACCAAAGAGGAATATGTCGAGTTTTTATTGGAGCAGACAATTTCGTTTGTTGCGATAGACGAAGCACATTGCATTAGTGAATGGGGACATGACTTTCGCCCGGAATATAGAAACCTTAAAACCATAATACAACGTATAGGTGATAATATTCCAATAATTGGTCTTACAGCAACTGCTACTCCAAAAGTTCAAGAGGATATCCTCAAAAATCTTGGAATACAAAACGCGAATACATTTAAAGCGTCGTTTAATCGCCCAAATCTATATTATGAGATTAGACCAAAGACTAAAAATGTTGACGCTGATATCATTCGGTTTGTAAAAGAACATGAAGGTAAAAGCGGAATCATTTATTGTTTAAGTAGAAAACGAGTGGAGGAGTTGGCTCAGATTTTACAGGTAAATGGAGTAAAAGCGGTGCCTTATCATGCAGGCTTGGATGCGAAAACTAGAGTGAGACATCAAGATATGTTCTTGATGGAAGATACAGATGTTGTGGTCGCTACTATTGCATTTGGTATGGGGATCGACAAACCAGATGTGCGCTTTGTGATTCATAATGACATCCCCAAAAGTATTGAAAGCTATTATCAGGAAACAGGAAGAGCCGGTAGAGATGGCGGTGAAGGCATATGCTCGGCGTACTATTCATATAAAGACATTGAAAAACTTGAAAAGTTCATGAGCGGAAAGCCAGTAGCCGAACAAGAAATTGGTCATGCGCTCTTACAAGAGGTAGTTGCTTTTGCAGAAACTTCTATGTCACGACGCAAGTTCATTCTTCATTATTTTGGAGAAGAGTTTGACAACAAGACTGGAGAGGGGGGGCAGTTGGATGATAATATGCGATACCCCAAGAAAAGAAATGAGGCGCAAGAAGAAGTGATGAAGCTTTTGACTGTAGTTGATAAAACGAACGAGCAGTATAAGTCTAAAGAGGTGGTAAACGTAATGGTTGGGAATGTTAATGCAATGATTAAATCGCACCGCACCGATACGCAAGATTTCTTTGGGAGTGGCTCAAATAATGATGCTGCTTTTTGGATGGCATTGTTGAGACAATTGTTGGTTGCTGGCTATCTTAAAAAAGATATCGAAACCTACGGTGTTGTAAAAATAACAAAAGAAGGAAGAGCTTATATTGAAGCTCCGGCTTCTTTTATGATGACCGAAGATCATTCGTTTAAAGAAGCAAATGACGATACAATAATCGTGGCTCAGAAGGGCAGTGGAGCTGCAGATGATACCCTTTTCAAATTGTTAAAGGCTGAACGTAAAAAAGTTGCAGATAAACTTAGTTTACCTCCGTTTGTAATATTTCAAGACCCGTCGTTGGAAGATATGGCGCTTAAGTATCCTATCAATATAGACGAACTCTCTAACGTTCATGGAGTTGGAGAGGGTAAGGCTAAGAAGTATGGAGCTTCGTTTTTACAACTAATTCAGACTTATGTATCGGAAAATGATGTTATACGCCCAGATGATTTTATTGTGAAGTCTACTGGAAGTAATAGTGCTCTTAAACTATATATTATTCAAAATGTTGATAGAAAGCTTCCTTTTACGGATATTGCAAGTTCAAAGGGATTAGAAATGCCTGAATTTATTAAGGAAATGGAGGCGATTGTATATAGCGGTACCAAGCTGAACATTAGTTATTGGATTGATGATATCTTGGATGAGGATCAACAAGAAGAAATACACGAATATTTTTTAGAAGCTGAGAATGATAATATTGAAGTCGCTATGGATGAATTTGATGGGGATTATGATGTTGAAGAGCTTCGCCTATATCGCATCAAGTTTATCAGTGAAGTAGCGAATTAAGAAACTTATTGCAGCACTTTTTACTGTCATTAATACCTACCTATCTCATCGATTAAGTTTTCTTCCAGCGTTCCAGTTTTTTTCCAGTTTTTTCTTAATAAAAAATACAAGGCAGCACAAGTTAAAAGACCAATGGGAATTGCTATTACACTTAATTTTAGCTCGTCGGTGGTTGTTGTCATTGTTGTTATAAAATCACTCGTTAAGAAAGTATCACTAAGAAATAGAACCAAGACAAACAGAACCTGCCCTGCATAATAAGTAAGGATACCCAGAATGGAGAAAAGCCATCTGTTTTTATCGAATTCCTCTGCCAGCTTATAAAACTGTTTTCCAATGAAGTACATGAGTATAATTCCTAACATTGACTCTTTATTTACTGTCTGCGCTGTTTTTATTCTGAGTTAATAGTTTAGTTTGCATTGACTATATTTAAAGAAGTGAATATAGTAATTTAACAGAACTTATTCTTTCCTCCTTTTATCCAAAATAGTATCTTTGCACCCTCAAACTCCAAAGCTTATACGTAGGAGTTCAATCATTTAAACAAAAAGAAAATGCAAGACGGTATTTACGCTAAAATAACTACTGAAAAAGGGGAGATTCTAGGTCAATTAACGTACAAACAAACACCCGGAACGGTTGGTAACTTTGTGGCCTTGGCAGAAGGAAACCTAGAAAATGAAGCTAAACCTCAAGGAACACCTTATTACAACGGACTATCATTTCATCGTGTAATTCCAGACTTTATGGTACAAGGAGGGGATCCTGCAGGTACTGGTGCTGGAGGACCTGGTTATAAGTTTGATGACGAATTTCACCCAGACCTAAAACATGATAAACCAGGAATTTTTTCTATGGCAAACGCTGGACCGGGAACTAATGGAAGTCAGTTCTTTATTACACATATTCCAACAGATTGGTTGGACAATAAACATACCGTATTTGGGCATGTGATTGAAGGTCAAGATGTAGTTGATAGCGTAGCTCAAGGAGATACTATGAATGTTGAAATTGTTCGTGTTGGTGAAGAAGCACAAAACTGGAATGCTGTTGAGGTATTTCGACAGTTTACAGGTTCAAGGGCAGAGCGTGAAGCAAGAGCTAGAGAATCTCAAGAAGAGGCAATGAAAGAACTAACCCAAGGTTTTGATAAGACCGAAAGTGGATTGCATTTCAAGCATATTCAAAAAGGAGACGGAGCTAAACCAGATAAAGGTCAGACGGTAGCTGTTCATTATAAAGGAATGTTGCCAGATGGAAAAGAGTTTGATAATTCATATAATCGAGGGAACCCTATCGAATTTCCAGTAGGAATGGGGCAGGTAATTGAGGGATGGGATGAAGGTATCATGTTGTTAAATAAAGGTGATAAAGCCCGTTTTGTAATTCCTTCGCACCTAGCATATGGAGAACAGGGTGCTGGGGGAGTTATTCCTCCAAATGCCACTTTGGTTTTTGACGTGGAGTTGATGGATATCAAAGGATAAGTTTTCGGAAATAATAGAACGAAAAATCGTTCAGAAAATTACGAAATAAGACGCTCCAGTTGACTGGAGCGTTTTGTATTTTTACACTATGGATATAGAGAGATTAAAATACCCAATTGGTATATTCGATTGCCCTTCAAATATTACCCCTGAAGTATTACAAGCCTGGATTTCTATTCTAGAACATTTTCCTAATAGGCTTATTCAATTGGTGGAAAATCTTTCGGAAGCGCAATTAAATACACCTTATCGTCCTGAAGGATGGACTGTTAAACAGGTGGTACATCATGTTTATGACAGTCATCACAACAGTTACACTAGATTTAAGTGGGCGTTGACAGAGGACACCCCATTAATAAAGGCATATAATGAAGCGGATTGGGCAAAGTTGTTCGATTATACTACGGCTTCAATTGAGATGTCTTTACAAGGTTTAACAGCCTTACATGCTAAATTGGTTTTTCTATTGAAAGGGATGTCTGATGATGATTTTCAAAAAGAATTCATACATCCAGAGAAAAATGAAAAAGTATCACTTGCCGAAAATACAGGTATTTATGCGTGGCATTGCAACCACCATTATGCACATATTGAGAACTTAATCAAACAGGAAGGTTGGAAATAAAAACACGCCATTTACGACGTGTTTTTAATAAATACTTTTTTATTGAACTACTAGTTTTTCTGTAGATAGTTTGTTTCCGTTTTTGTAAACATTCACAAAGTATACGCCCTTGGCGTAACCAATTACATCTAGTAGTATCTTATTATTTGGAGCAGTAATAGCTCGTTTAGTAATTACTTTTCCAGTAATATCAATAACTTCATAACCAGTTAAAATCATCTTATCACTTTGAATTGTAACAGTTTCCTCTGCTGGATTTGGGTAGAGTAAGATTTGATTAGCTTCTAACGAACTTTCCTCGATTCCTAGTGTTGTATCATACAAATCCTGCAGGGCATCTATGGGTTCAAAGGTCGTAGTTGTAATCCATACATTAAGATCAAGAGAAAGGTTTCCATAAGAACTGTCTGTATCGGTTGGATCGGCAACTCTAAGAAAAGCCGAAGCTGAGCTAATTCCATCGCTAAGGCATCTTGAATCTGCTCCAGGTCTTTTAGCCCCTTGTAGCGCGGCCATTAGTTTGTCGGCCAAAGTTCCAGTTGTGTTAACGAAAGCCGTTTCCATGTCATTTACGACATCTTGAGAAATAAGAATATTTCCAGCAATGGCGTAGTTTGGACCAGTAATATCAATAAATTCGGCAAAACAATTTGGTCCTGTATATGCTGCACTTCTTGGGTTTCCAGAGTTTAAATCGACAATGTTATATTGTCTTGCTGAAGGATCATTGTTTACATCATTAGCAAGTAACCAATCGATTATTTCTTGTGGAGAATCTCCAGCCTCCATTCTCGTTGTAGCATTAGCTTGGTTGGTGGGGTGCCAATAAGATTGAGTGTGGATGGCTCCAACACCAAGAACTATTGCGCTTATATCTTGAGCACCATGTTCATCGGCAATACAAGTAGCTCCAGCACTTCCAATTTCTCCAGTGACTGGATCTACAGCTACAATTGAAAAAGTATGTTGGCCAAATGCGGTTAAGCTTATACATAAAGCAGTAAAGAGATATAGTGTTTTCATTATATTTAGTTGTTTAAATTAGGTTTCATTTATATAACAGCTAAAGGTAACAATACCCGAAATCAATCTAATTATTTCCACTTGATGTTGCAACCAATACTTGGTTTTTGATCCTTACGTTGTGGGTTATTGTTCAGTATATTGTCCAATGCCTCTCGAAGGTCTCTCCCATTTACAAGAATACCATTTCCTGGACGAGAATTGTCTAATTGTCCTCGATAAACAAGTTTCATTTCAGAATCGAACAAATAGAAGTCGGGTGTACAGGCGGCATCGTAGATCTTTGCCACTTCTTGTGTTTCATCATAGAGATACGGAAAAGTAAAATTGTTATCGCGCGCATTTTTCCACATTAAATCTGGCGCGTCTTCAGGATAATTAACAACATCATTACTGCTAATGGCTACAAAACCAAAACCAGTAACTCGATAGTCATTTGACAATCGGACGAGTTCTTCATTTACATGCTTTACAAAAGGACAATGATTACAAATAAACATCACCACGGTACCTTTTGCACCTCGAATGTCTTGTAATGCAACGGGATTATTTGTCACAGTATCCAAAAGAGTGAAGTCGGGAGCAGTTGTTCCTAAAGGAAGCATATTTGAAGGGGTAAGAGACATGAGTAATTATTTTTATATGGTTCTACAAGGTAGTATATACGTCGCAAAATTACTATCTTGGTTGCATAAAAATTACACCAATGGAGATTTCTTGGACCGATTTTGAAAAAGTGGAAATGAGGGTTGGAACCGTTGTTGAGGTTCAAGATTTTCCAGAAGCTAGAAACTCAGCGTACAAATTGCAAATTGACTTCGGAAAAGAACTGGGAATCAAAAAATCTTCGGCTCAAATAACGGAAAGATATACCAAGGAAGAATTGTTAGGAAAACAGGTGATCGCTGTTGTTAACTTTCCGAAGAAGCAAATAGGGCCTTTTATGAGTGAATGCTTGGTGTTAGGAGCAGTTGAAGGAAAAAGAGTGACCCTTCTCAAGCCTAGCAAGGAAGTAGCTAACGGACTTCGGATTCTATAAATTTTAATTAATATGTTAAATATGAAGATAGTTAGACTGTTTTTAATCGGTACTGTACTTTTGGTTTCCTGTAAAACCGAAACTAAAAATTTGGTTACGGACGAGGTGGTTTCTGAAGAAAAACCCCACACCATTATTAACCAATTATCCTGGTTAGAAGGAAATTGGACGAATATTTCTGAGAAAAGCCAATCCTTCGAAAACTGGTTTCGCAAAAACGATGGTACACTTTCCGCATTAAGCTATACGATGGCCAAGGGTGACACAGTTTTTGTTGAGACAATGGATCTTCAAGAAAATCGGGATGGGGTTCTAATGACGGTTAGTGTGCCAGGGCAAAATGAAGAAAAGCCTGTTATTTTTAAGATGATTTCTTCGGAAAGAGGAATTTTTACTTTCGAGAATAAGGCTCATGATTTTCCGAAGCGAATTACCTATACCAATCCTGTGAAAGATTCTATCCACGCTTGGATTGAAGGAGTAGTGCAAGGAGAAGATCGAAAGGTTGATTTCTATTTTACTAGAGAAAACGACTAAGCCTTCGCACAAGAGGTCAGAGTTTAAGCGCTAAAGTTTTAGATTACCTTCTTTTATAGCATCCACTAAACCATAAATAGTGCTACCGTGTGGATGTTTTGTACTATATATTTGGAAACTTTTCACTTCTAGAAAGTCGAGTTCCTGTTGTGTGAGCCCACCAATTCGCTCATCTTTTGGATTGTAAACGAAAATTGAATTCGATAGCTCTATATCTTTCAAGGCATTGGAATAGGAGATTTCACCAATGGCTGCCTTAAGACGTTGTTTGCCTAGGTAAAATTTCTTTTCGACCTCATTGTATTCACTATACGGATTTGGATGTGATGGCTACTTTGCGTCGATCGGGAAAGCCTTATGAGTTCACTCCTAAGGAGTTAATGATGTCGGTTCTAATAACATCTGGCGCCATGACCGCACTGTTGAATCGTCTAACGAAACTCGATTTAATTTATAGAGCCGCAGATTCTTCAGATGGAAGGATAAAACGCGCTGGTTTGACCAAAAAAGGACTAGAAATAATAGATAAAGCGATAGAGATTCGGTTTAATGAAGCTTCAACTTCTATTGAAGTACTGAGTTCCTCCGAGCAAGACCAACTTTCAGAATTGTTAAAAAAGCTAATGGCATCTCTACCTACTTAATTAGACTTCGTTATCCACTGTGCTGGTTGCAACATAATATCTTGGGTCGTCAATCTGCTCTTCAATAACACTTTCAAATTCTGGGTTCCATTTTAGAAGTAACGTCTTACAATCTGGACTCAAATGAGTCAATTTGACCTCTTTATTGAGTTCCATATATTTGTTTGCGATATTTCTAAGGGCTTCTACACCTGAGTGATCACTTACCTTAGATTCAATAAAGTCTATTTCTACTTTATCGGGATCAGATTTGGGATCAAATTTTGAATTAAAATTCTGAACGGAACCAAAAAAAAGTGGTCCCCAGACGGCATAAACCTTCGTTCCATCTGGTTTGATCTGTGTTCTTGCTCTAATCATGGTGGCATTCTTCCAAGCGAACACCAAAGCTGACATAATCACTCCGGCAATAACCGCAATGGCTAAATCTTGCCAAACGGTAATAGCAGATACAGCAATTAATACAAATGCATCAGGTAATGGGATTTTATGTAGTATTCTGAAACTACTCCAAGCGAAGGTTCCAATAACAACCATAAACATAACACCAACGAGAGCAGCAATCGGTATTTGTTCAATCAAGGATGCTCCAAAGAGAATAAAACAAAGCAAAGCTACTGCTGCAATTGCTCCCGAAAGTCGTCCTCGTCCACCAGAATTTACATTGATGATGGACTGTCCAATCATTGCACAACCACCCATACCGCCAAACAGTCCATTAAGTATATTTGCACCACCTTGAGCAACACATTCGCGGTTTCCACTTCCACGGGTTTCAGTCATTTCATCAATCAAGTTTAAGGTCATAAGAGATTCAATCAAACCAACAGCTGCCAGTATTACAGCGGTAGAAAGAATAAGTCCCCAGTTTCCTTGCAGCGTATCTAACAATCCAAAAATCTGTGCTTGAAAAGTAGGTAAACCACCTTGCAATCCTGCACCACCACCATCTTTAATAAATGATCCAACAGTACTCGCTTCTACACCACCAAAAATTGTAACACAGGCTACAACTATAATCGCTACTAGTGCAGAAGGAATCTTCTTGGTCAGTTTTGGTAAACCGAACATGATTCCCATGGTAAGGGCAACTAAGCCAAGCATTATCCATAATTGAGTTCCTTGCATATATTGTTGAACGCCATCTACATTCTCTTTGAAAAGTCCTAACTGTGATAAAAATATAACAATTGCCAATCCATTTACAAATCCCATCATTACTGGATGTGGAATCAGTCTTACAAATTTTCCTAATCGAAAAACTCCTGCTGCTATTTGAATCGCTCCAACAAATAGTAAAGTGATAAAAAGCCATTGGAGACCTAGGTTTTCTATTGGCGTAGCCAGAGCATGACCAACTTCATTCCCTTTTTGAATCATATGGACCATAACCACTGCCATGGCTCCCGTGGCGCCCGAAATCATTCCAGGGCGACCTCCAAAAAGGGCAGTTACAATTCCCATCATAAACGCGCCGTAAAGTCCAACTAAAGGGTCAATGCCAGCCACAAATGCAAATGCAACGGCCTCAGGTACTAAAGCCAAAGCTACCGTAAGCCCAGAAAGAATATCATTCTTTGGGTTCTGTGTAAAATTCTTGATGGTTTTCTGTAATAACATGGGTTTTCGCTTAAAAAAGGGCAAAGATAGCGTATTAGAAACGAGTGAACCGAATCAAAAGCTTTCTAATTTATTTAGATTCTAAACCTTTATTTAGCTGAACTATAGACAGTATATGCATAAACACGGCCGATGGCATTAAAAACCCGGCTACTAAAATGTACGGATATTTTCCAAAATCAGTGGATAGTAAGTTGGTTTCACTTCCGTAAAACTCTGGAAAATAAATGGTGGTTATAAATAGAAAGATAATACTCGCAATGACAGCCAATCCGAGATAGTTCCATAAAAGCACTATTTTTTGGTTGAATACTTTTTTCTGAAACACTAAAAATGCAATAAATGGTGCGGTAAAAGCAAATATCATATCGTAGTTGTAACCGTGAATTGTAACATTGGAATGTAATATTCCCGCTGTTACTGAAAGTGCTAACAATGTTTCAACCGCTAGTCTAAAAGTTTGATAATAAATTAACCATTGTTTTGGAATATTTTGAATCCATTGATTGTTGCGGTTCTTATAGATAAAAATTCCTGTGAAAATAAAGGCTGGAAGAATAAAGAAAATAACAAATCTAGGAGGGAAGTTATAATTTTGAAGAATTCCAGTAGTCGCAACTCCAAAAATATAAGTTTGCCAAAACAGTAATAAAGAAATAAACAGGATCTTTTTTTTCTTGTTTTGTAGCGGATCTAAAAAGGTTTTATTAATTGTTTTGATGCCTATATAAAGGATCATTAAAAGAGTGAATAAAGTTAAACCAAGATAGGCGAGTTGTAAATTCATGGATTATTTTTTATTAATAGTTTTGATGTAAGTGTATTAATGGCCGTTTCACCTTCTTCGTCTAATAATTTGCGAATTTCGAGCATTGCGTTTTCCCATTCAGGGATGATTTCATTGACCAGTGTTTTTCCTTTTTGGGTGATTCTGATGATTGGGAAATCTTGTTTGGTTAAATACTCTTTTTCAAAATGACGAACTAAATTTCGATGCAAGGATGATTTTTCGATCACTATAAAATCAGATAGCTGTTTTTGTGTCATCCCATCTTTTTTTGAAAGAACAAAAAGAAGTGTGAGTTGGCTGTCTGTAATATCGAATGGACGTAAATGTTTTCTAAAAATGTTTGCAGTAATGCGATTGATACGCATTATTTTTCCTGAAATACAGGCGGAAGGATTAAATCTTTCTATGTTTTGGAATTTCATAATACAAATATACACAAAAGTTGTATATACAACTTTTGTGTATTGAAATTCTCCAAAATTAGAATTGTTTTTATTTAGCTCTTTGGCGTCCTAGTTCTTTAAAAAGCTTCCAAGACTTCATTTTTAAGATAGTCGTTGCACATAACACACCAGATAGCATGGCTCCAGAAACACCCATCAAAGTAATATCTTGCCCAACCAATTTTAAACCCTTAATTCTAGTTTTGGGCCGGAGGAAGGGTAGTTGAAATCTACCTGGTGTATGTGCAAGCCCATAGATTTCACCCCGTTCTTATAATTTGAAAAATGACGTGTGGAAAGTGGTGTAGAAACTTCTGTTACTTGCACGTGTCTTTCTAGGTCTGGAAATAAACTATAAAGACGCTTTAGCATTGAAACTTCAAAGGCCGATTTTATTTTTTTGTAAGTTTCTTCTCTATTCCTCCACGGCTGATCCTCATAAGCGGAAAACCAGTTGTAGTTACCAACTGTTATGGCTTGAATTGTTGCTGTACCAGGATTCTTGTTTTCCCATTCGGGATCTTTTTCAGAAGGAAATGAGATATAAGCAAAATTAGTGGGAGCTTCAGATAAGTTTGCATTTTCAATTAACTCGTCGGTGTTTTCATGGGCGTAATACGAAACATTGTGTTTTGGTAAGTTTAACTCCGTTCCCGATTTATTTAATCCAATGTACAAACAGATATGGCCGATAGCTGGCTTTACCTCGTTTAAATTGAAATTGGACCTCTTTCGTACACTTTCAGAAAGTAAATAATTAAAAGTATTATTTACACCTACATTGCTAATAACCTTAGAGTATTTGATGAAGGTGTCGTCAACTTTTATGCCTTCTACTTTGTTGTTTTTAGTTACTATTTCTTGAACATTGGCATTGATGAATACCCTACCTCCCAACGAATTCAATACCTCAATAGTTTTATGAGAAATTTGATCTGCACCTCCTTTTGGGCAATTACCATAGCATGAATTCCAAAACTACTGTATTTAGGTGAGAGGCCATAGTTTCCGCATTGACCACATAAAACAGCGATCAGAAGTTTGTTTGAGGTAAGTTCGTTTAAAATCTCCCAGGTCGTTTTTTGAGAAAAGCGAGCATATCTTTTTCGAATGATTCGTCCAATCGATTTGCTTAACTAGGGTTCAAAGACTTTCTCAAAGAAGAAGGAGGAGGCACCTCGTTTGTTGGCTTTTTCAATTAGAGAGATATAGTCGTTTATCGCTTGTTGTTCTTCAGGAAAATATTCAATGAATTGTTTTCTGAAGTTTTCCTTACCTGCTTTAAATTTATACTGTTTGTCTCCTATATGAACCACGTCATACATTTCACCCATTGACTCCCATTCGAGCCTACCATTTGTCAGGAAACCGAACATTCCAATCAGGGAATCTTCTTTGCCCATATTGCCAACATAGTGAACACCTACGTCCCATTGAAAGCCATGTTTTCGTTTAAAGCTATGCGTAAAACCGCCTGGAACGTAATGTCTTTCAAGAATTGCAACCTTTTTTCCAGCCTTTGCCAACCAAGTTGCAGCAGTTAGTCCACCAATTCCCGAACCTATTATAAAATGATTATATACCGAAAAATCTATGTCTGGAGAGAAACGTTCGTATAGTTTTTCAGTCATAAAAGTATAAAGCGAATACGCTTAGGTTAGGTGTTAAAAACTTGGATATTACATTTCATCACCAAAGAAAATTGCATTCATTAGCAATTTATTTGTTCCATACCAAAAAGCTCTAAAATTGGTATTGTCCGTAAAATAAATTACTTGTCCCTTTCCAAGACCATCTACTTTAAAAGGAACTGTAGTTTTCAACTTTTCCAGATTTGGTTTAGAGATGTATCCACTTAGCAAAGGGTTTTCGGTGTATTGAATTGGATTGTTATAGCTATCCTTGTCTGCTTCGACAAAAAGCGTTGAGTTTCTAAACATTGGTAAACGGTCGTTTTTATAACCGAATGCAATCGGGTGAGAGCGATCCAGTTTCGTTTCGAAAATAGCACCTCCAATCACTTGTGCGCCTGAATAATCACCTCGCTGCTCGAATGAAACATTTTTAGCGGTATCTTGTTTCGTTTTGAAATCCATTTTCAGCAATTCGTTACTGTTGAGCCATCTTCCTATATTTTTATAACCAATTAAGGTGCCTCCAGCTTCGACCCAAGTCTTCAATTTTTCTGCACCTTTTTTATCCAAAGCACTTCCCCAATTGCTGGGTAAAATAATATCGGTATAGTTACTTATATCCATTCGACTAAAATTATGGGTGTCTAGTTTTGATAGTAGCATATCAAAGCGTTGGTCGAACATGTGCCATATTTCTCCCGCATCATAACTATTAATTCCTTCTCCAACAACCATAGCCACTTTGGGCAGTTTCAAAGCTCTAAATTTTCCACTTCCTAAATCAATACCTCTGGTCAACCCTGTGGAAGCACTGGTAATTGAAACATTGGTTTTTTCTACCACTTCGGAAAGGAATGCTGCCAATTCATTGGCAGATAATTTCTGATTTTGAACTGGAATCAAAATGGTACCGTAGTCGTATTTCTTACCAACAAGTTCGAACTTTTTCATTCCAACTTTGGCACGTAATCCTTTTTTCAGAATTAGATTAAGGGCATTTGGGGTATAATAATCGTGCCATTCCATAAGATAAGCATATTTGGAAATCGGTGGAGCTGTAGTTGTCTTCTTTTTCAAATCTGTAACTTCGTTTCCTGCCCGATTCATTCCAGTGTTTTCGTCATAATCTAGATTGAAGGCTAAAGGAAAAGTCCAGGCGCTGACATCATAGAATAAGCTGTCTTTAAATTTGGTGCGCTTTTCGAACATTGCATTAATAAGGCGATGTTGTTTTTGATTTTTCGGAACTATATAGCTATATCCCTTTTTAAAGTTTTTACCGCTTGATGAGAAATCTGAATTCAATTCGTGAAATTTAATCTTATGTCGTTTAAGTATTTCGGCTAAATGATATGCCTTTGAAGCATCTTTTTCATCACCAAAAATTATTGCGCCGCCTTTGCTTGCTTCTATTCGTGCATCCGCAAAGAACTGCTGTTGATAGCTTAATATTTTGGTTCTCATTGCTATGGCAGCTTCAAGGGTAGAAAGTGCTGCTGTAAATTGATTCCGTATTGTAAAAGGGAAGGTTAAAATTCCATTGTCGCTTTCTTGTGCATGTCCGCGAGAGGAGGCCTGTTCGAACAAAATACCAATACTTCCATTAATATCTGGGAATGTAGAGCCTTTTCCATAGTAAAAATCATCAAAATTTTCTTCAGAATAATACAAACTACCGATTTTATCAAGTGCTGTCGCATGAAACTGGGCAATTTCTCCTGTTAAATCTTGATTCTTTTGCGGTGTAAGTGGGTGGGTTCGGGATGGAATTCCTGGTTGAAAGAAAAAACTAGAATTCGTGCCCATTTCGTGATGATCCGTCAATATGTTAGGATACCATTGATGAAAAGTACTAATACGGGCTCGGCTTTCTGGAAGTTGTGCTGGTAACCAGTCTCGATTCATATCGAACCAATAGTGATTGGTACGACCTCCAGGCCAAACTTCGTCGTATTCGCGATCATTAGGATCTGGATTTATGTTTTTACTCTTATTTGTATTCGCCCAATAGGCGAAGCGCTGTAATCCATCCGGATTAAAAGATGGGTCTAAAAGAATGACCGCGTTCTTTAGGAGATCATCAATTTGTGGACCCTGAGCAGCAGCCAAATAATAGGCTAGGGCAAGAGCGGCATTAGAGCCACTAGGTTCATTTCCATGAATGGAAAAACCTTGGTATACAACAATAGGCATTGAGGCAATTGTCTGGTTGCCATTGTTTTCTGTAAGCAATATGTGATTTTTCCGAATGTTTTCAATATTATTTTGATTGGATGGCGATGTAATGGTAATCAAAAGTAAAGGTCTCCCTTCAAAAGTGCTTCCTCGATTCTCAATAGTCATGCGATCACTTGAATTTGCGAGTGCATTCATGTATTGGGCCAACTTATCATGAGTAATGTGCCAATCACCTACTTCATGTCCTATGATACTTTTTGGTGTTGGAATATTTTGGTTGTAGGTAACGTCTTGTGGTAGATAATAGTTTAGATCCACCTTATATTCTTGGGCTACAGCTGGGATTGAAAGGAACATTGCTGCAAGAAAAATTAATTTTTTCATAATTTGGAATGGTAAAAACTTAAATATAAAGATAAAAAAAACCGTCCCCAAATATGTTTGAGAACGGTTTTGTTAATAGATAATTTTGGTTGGTATTAGCTATTAAATATCATCAAAATCAACATCTGTAAAAGTAGATGGTAGTGGCTCTTCTGTTGTTGCCTCCATTTCAGTTGGAGTCGTGTCAGGTTCTTTTTTGAAATCTTTTTGATGACGTTCGCTAATCACCTCATCTCCTTTTTCGTCAATTATGTATTGAATCATCTCATTTAAATTGTCTTGAAACTCAAAGAAATCTTCTTTATACAGATAAATTTTATGTTTCTTATAATGGAATGAACCATCATCATTCGTGAATTTCTTGCTTTCTGTAATAGTAAGGTAATAGTCACCTGCTTTTGTCGATCTTACATCAAAAAAATAGGTGCGTCTTCCTGCACGCATTACTTTTGAAAATATCTCTTCTTGCTCCATCGAATACTGCTCACTCATAATTGTTCTTTGTAGTTTATGTTGTCCAAAAATCTAAAAAAAAACCAAATAAGGCAACTTAAATTACATTTCTTTTTCCAAAAGTTGTTTTGCATATAATTCCTTGTAGTAGCCATCTGTGTTTACTAGCTCATTATGAGAGCCTTCCTGTATGATTTTACCTTCTTCTAATACGATAATTTTATCTGCACTCTTTGCTGAAGATACTCTATGGCTTACAATAATTGTTGTCTTTTTTTGCGATATTTTATGCAGGTTTTGTAAGATTTCTTCCTCCGTCTCGGTATCAACCGCAGAAAGGCAGTCGTCGAATAGCAAAATTTGTGGGTCTTTAATCACCGCTCTTGCTATGGAAACACGCTGCTTTTGCCCACCGCTTAGCGTGATTCCTCGTTCTCCAAGAATGGTATCATATCCTTTGGTAAACTCTTTAATGTTTTTATATACCGAAGCCAGTTTTGCAGCAGCTACTACTTCTTCATGAGTGGCTTCTTCTTTTCCGAATTTTATATTATTTTTTATGGTGTCACTAAATAGAAAAGCATCTTGTGGTACATAACCAATACTTCCACGCAGCATAGTTAAATTAAGGTCTTTGGCATTTGTATTGTCAATACACAATTGTTGATCATCAACATCATATAATCTAGCAATTAATTCTAAAATCGTCGATTTTCCAGATCCTGTATTTCCAACAATGGCAAGTGTTTTTCCTGGATTCACAGTAAAAGAAACATTTTTAAGTGCTGTGATTTGGGTGTCAGGATAGGTAAAGGATAAGTTCTTAAATTCTACTTTTCCTTGAATTGGCGTCACTTCATGGGTAAGATTTTCAATATTAGGTTTCTCTTTAAGAAACTCGTTAATTCGTTTTTGAGAAGCTTCGGCTTGCTGCACCATGGACGTTACCCAACCCACGACCGCCACAGGCCAAGTAAGCATATTTACATAAATTAGAAATTCGACAATGGTTCCGAAGTCTATCTTGCCGTCTAAATATTGATTTCCTCCAATATAGATAACTAACAAATTACTAGCGCCAATAAGAAGCATCATCAATGGAAAGAATAATGCTTGTACTTTAGCCAAATCGATATTCTTATCCTTGCTACCCTTTGCTAAAGCAGCAAAATCTACATTTGTTTGGGGTTCTATGCCATAAGCTTTAATTACCGCAATACCACTAAAACTTTCTTGTGTAAAGGATGTAAGCTTCGATAAATATTGTTGTACAATTGTACTTCGTTTATGGATTGCAACGCTCAATCTGTACACAGCAACGGAAAGCACCGGAAGTGGAGCCACAGCGTATAAGGTTAATACAGGTGCCTTATAAAACATATAGCTTATTACTACAATAAACAAGGTAACTGTTGTTACGCTATACATGATGGCAGGACCAGCATACATTCGTACTTTTCCAACATCTTCACTTATACGATTCATTAAATCACCGGTTCTGTTTTGTTTGTAAAAGCTCAATGAAAGTTTTTCATATTGCTGGAAAATTTCATTTTTCAGATCATATTCAATATATCTCGAAACAACAATGATTGACTGTCGCATGAGGAATGTAAAGAACGCGGCTAAAAGGGTGGTGCCAAGAATTAGAAGGATGTTGGTCAATAATACAGATTCTACTTGCCCAAGGTCGGTAATATCACCGCTCATATATTTTTCAACCACATTTACAGAATCTCCAATGAACTTCGGAGTCAATAAAGCAAAAACTCGTGCAATAATAGTAATCATCAAACCAAAGATTAGACGACCTCTATACTTAATAAAATAGCGATTAAGGTGTTGAAGCTCTTTCATTTAGGATTTTCGTAATTTATTAACAAATTCGTAATTTAACATCAATTATTTTGTAGGATCGTTAGTTTACCCTTATTTTTGCCCGTCCTTTTTAGGGATACCTAAATACAAATATGCTATGTTGACTGAAGTAATGACTCCAAATGAACTTAAAAAAATTGATCCAGTTTTTGGACAAATGTCTTTTGATGATCACGAACAAATTGTTTTTTGCAATGACAAAGATACTGGATTAAAAGCAATAATTGGAATTCATAATACGGTTCTAGGACCTGCTCTTGGGGGGACCAGAATGTGGAAATACAATAGTGAATGGGATGCTCTTAATGATGTGTTGAGACTATCTCGCGGAATGACTTTTAAATCAGCTGTAACTGGATTAAATCTAGGAGGGGGAAAAGCAGTGATTATTGGTGAAGCAAAAACTCAAAAGACACCAGAATTAATGCTTCGCTTCGGAGAATTTGTTCATTCTCTTGGCGGAAGGTATATAACGGCAGAAGATGTGGGTATGGTGACGAGTGACATGGATTTAGTGCGTACGGTGACTCCTTTTGTTACGGGTATTTCTGAAGAAAACGGAGGTGCTGGAAACCCTTCTCCAATTACAGCCTATGGCGTATTCATGGGAATGAAAGCTGCTGCAAAATTTGCCTATGGGAGCGAGGTACTTGAAGACAAAGTTGTTTATGTTCAGGGAATTGGAAATGTAGGTGAGGCCTTAGTAGAAAATTTGTCGAACGAAGGAGCGAAAGTTTACATTGACGATATTAACCTGGAGCGTTTAGAAGAAATCCGAGACAAGTATAGTGTTTCAATTTATACTGGAGACAACTTATATGGAGAAGAAATGGATATTTATGCCCCCTGTGCATTAGGAGCTACGGTTAATGATACTACGATCAATCAATTAAAAGCTAAAGTGATTGCCGGAGCTGCTAACAATCAATTAGCAGATGAAAATAAACATGGTATGATTCTTCGTGAAAAAGGAATTGTATACGCACCAGATTTCCTAATTAATGCCGGAGGTATTATTAATGTATATGCTGAGTTGGAAAACTATGGCAGACAAGAGATTATTCGTAAAACAGAAAACCTTTACAACACAACTTTAGAGATTTTGAATAATGCCGAGATAAGTGGAATCACAACTCATCAAGCAGCATTAGATGTTGCAAGAGCAAGAATTGCAACAAGAAAAAAAGAAAAGTAGTTTTCAACTTTTTAATATTATATCTTTGCAACGCACAGGAATCTCTTGTGCGTTGCTGTTTATATAAAGTTCTTTAAAAATATGCTTACAAGACGACACATCAGGGTAAAAGTACTACAGTCAATATATGCTTTTAATCAAAGCGAACATCCGGACCTTGATAAGCAAGAAAAATTCCTTTTCTATAGTATAGGCCAAATGCTGGATTTGTATTTGTTGATGCTTCAGTTAATGGTGGAAATGCGAAATCATGCAGAGAATTATCTCTTGGTTTCGCAGAAGAAGCATCTTGCCACTGCAGAAGAAAAAAATCCAAGCAAAACCTTTATTGAAAATAAAGTACTTCGATTGCTGGAGTCAAATACGACACTTTCAGAAACCATTAAGAAGAAGAAACTCAACTATTGGGCAGAGGATGTCGAGTATGTGGCTATTTTGTTTAATTCATTGTGCGAACAGGATTGGTATCGGGACTATTTAGCAATCGAGAAAACTAGTTATCAGGAAGATCAAAGTTTTGTGGTTAGAGTTTTTAAGGAGGTGATTGCACCCAATGAAAAGTTTTATGACTATTTGGAGGACAGACGTCTTACTTGGGTAGATGATTTCCCTATTGTTAACACCGCAATGGTGAAAATGTTGGGAAAACTTTCAGAAAAAAATGTGGCGACGGTATTAATTCCAGAACTGTATAAGGATATTGATGACAGAGAATTTGCGTTACAATTACTTCGGAAAGTATTACTTAATGATGAAAAACTATCTTCTGAAATTGAAGGAAAAACCCCTAATTGGGATAAAGAACGTATAGCGGAGATTGATATGATTATCTTGAAAATGGGAATAGCGGAGTTCCTTTATTTTCCATCTATCCCGGTTCGCGCCTCCATAAATGAATATCTCGAAATCTCTAAGGAATACTCTACGCCAAAGAGTAGTATTTTTATAAACGGAATCTTGGATAAACTGGTAAAAGACTTCGAAACCTCTAAGAAATTAAATAAAATTGGTAGAGGGCTTAGATAAAAGTAAAAAAATAAGTATTTTCGCATCTCTTAAATCTAAAATATTAATCCTATGAAAAAATTAATTTTAATACTAGCTGTACTCTCTGTATTCGCTTTCACTTCTTGTAAGGATAACGCTGCAGATAAAGTAAACGAAGAAAATGTAACTGCTGCTGCAAATCGTGATGCTGCTGCTGGAGAACTTCCAGTAATGACTTTTTCTGAAAACGAATTTGATTTCGGTGAAATTGAAGGTGGAACTAATGTAGAACACGTGTTTAAGTTTACTAATACTGGAAAAGCTCCTTTAGTTATTGTTGACGCAAAAGGTAGCTGTGGATGTACTGTTCCTTCTTATTCTAAAGAACCTGTTGCACCAGGTGCTGAAGGTGAATTACTTGTTAAGTTTAACGGTAGTGGTAAAAACCAAGTTAGCAAAACTGTAACGGTTACTGCAAACACTGAAAAAGGTAAAGAAACTTTGGTAATCAAAGCTTTCGTTAATGCCAAAGAAGGTGTGCAAGGTGCGCCAGCAGTAACTAAATAATTTTTAGGAAACAATACTATGGAGCAAATTCAAGGCTTTCTTCCTATAATTCTTCTTTTTATGGTGATGTATTTATTTTTAATACGTCCACAAATGAAAAAGCAGAAACAGGAAAAGAAGTTTTCTTCTGATCTTAAAGTGGGAGATAAAGTGATTACCAAAAGTGGTTTACACGGAAAGGTGCTAAATTTAAATGATGATGGAACTTGTATCATTGAATCTGGTGCGGGGAAAATGAAATTCGAACGCAGCTCAATTTCGATGGAACTAAGTTCGAAGCTAAATGCTCCAGTAAAGAAAAAGTAAGTCCATTACTACATAAAAAAACCTTCAGTGAAAGCTGAAGGTTTTTTTATGTCAAAATTCAAATTAGTTTGGTTTCCCAACTAACTGTGCAATATTGACAATTACTTCAATCGCCTTTTGCATGCTTTCAACAGGAACGTATTCATACCTACCGTGGAAGTTATGACCTCCAGCAAAGATGTTCGGGCAAGGGAGTCCCATAAAGCTTAATTGTGAGCCGTCCGTTCCTCCACGAATTGGTTTTATAAGCGGTTCGATGTTGGCCATCTTCATAGCTTCTTCAGCTATATCAACAATGTGCATTACTGGTTCTACTTTTTCACGCATATTGAAATACTGATCTTTTATTTCTACCGAAATAACTTCTCTTTTATATTGTAAGTTTAGGTCGTTTGCTACTTTCTGAATCATCTCTTTTCGAGCTTCGAAATGACCTTTGTCGTGGTCTCTAATAATGTATTGAAGCTTAGTTCCATCTACTTCACCATTGATGCTGTATAAATGGAAAAACCCTTGACGATCTTCGGTGTGCTCTGGCGTTTCCATTCTTGGTAATGAGTTGATAAAATCGGTCGCAATATACATGCTATTGATCATCTTTCCTTTAGCATATCCTGGGTGTACGATCTTTCCTTTTATGGTCACCACAGCGCCAGCTGCATTAAAGTTCTCATATTCTAGTTCCCCAATTTGGCTACCGTCCATGGTATACGCCCAATCTGCTCCAAATTTTTCGACATCAAATTTATGGGCGCCTCTGCCAATTTCTTCGTCTGGTGTAAAGCCAACTCTTATTTTTCCGTGTTTTAACTCTGGGTGATTGATCAGGTATTCCATAGCCGAAATAATTTCCACAATCCCAGCTTTGTCATCAGCCCCAAGTAAGGTCGTGCCATCTGTTGTGATTAAAGTTTGGCCTTTGTATAGAAGTAAGTCGTCAAAGTCTGATGGAGAAAGAATAATATTTTCGGCTTCGTTTAAAACAATGTCTTTTCCATCATAGTTTTCTATGATTTGAGGTTTTACATTGGCCCCAGTAAAATCTGGAGTGGTGTCAAAGTGCGAAACAAAACCAATAACGGGTGTGTCGTGATCTACATTACTAGGTAAGGTTGCCATGATATAAGCATTGTCATCAATACTCACATCTTCCATACCAACACGTTTTAATTCTTCAACCAAGGCTTTGGCAAGATCCCATTGTTTTTTGCTGCTTGGTGTGGTGTCACTTTCTGGGTCACTTTCGGTATCTACGGTAACATAACCAACGAAACGATCTATGAGTTGTTGTTTTTTAATCATAATGTCTTTTTTTAGAGAAATAATTTAGGTAGAAATAAAAGAGTTGTAATTTCTATGCGTGCATAGTTAAATATATTTAGTCTACCTTATACAATATTAACAAATAAACAAACCTCATGAAACAAAAAAACTATTTGATGTTGTTGCTAGCATTTATTGTTTGCACAATTGCTAGTGTACAAAACATTGCAGGTATTTGTTACTAAGAAATGTATATTTTGGTGAAGTGACTGAAGCTACAACCAATATAGATCGCCAACAAGTTTTTGGCAGTAAAATAGTAACAGGTTTATCTGTAGGATATAACGTTTCAGATAGTATGACCTTAACTGTTGGTGCAAATAACCTACTGGATATTTATCCAGATAGAGCGGAAGACGATCTAGAGCCAGGTGTTTCTGGAAAGCAAAATAATCGAAGTTCAGGTCGTTTCGACTGGTCTAGAAGAGTCCAACAATTTGGAATTGGCGGACGATTTGTGTTTGCCCGTGTTAGCTTTGTACTGAAATAATAAGTTCGCTTAAAGCATATACAGAATCAATAGTTTATTGAACAGCCCTCGAATAATCGAAGGCTGTTCAATTTTATAAAACGTTTTTAATTTGAAAGATAGCAACGTACCTTTGTCTGAATTTCAATTCTGAATATGTACAAAGCACTTGTTCGTCCTTTTTTCTTTTTATTCGATCCAGAAAAAATTCACCACTTTACCTTTTCGCTGATACGACTCCTTAATAAACTTGGTTTTGGAGGTCTTTTCCGAAGTATCTACGAAATTAAGAATACTAAACTCGAGAGAAATTTATTTGGATTAACGTTTCCAAATCCTGTAGGTCTTGCCGCTGGTTTCGATAAAGACGCCAAATTGTACAAGGAGTTGTCTAATTTCGGATTTGGTTTTATTGAGATAGGCACCCTAACTCCAAAACCACAAGCAGGCAACCCGAAAAAGCGACTTTTTAGACTACAAGAAGATAGTGCGCTGGTGAATAGGATGGGTTTTAATAATGGTGGAGTTGTTGACGCGGTTGAACGACTAAGAGAGAACAAAAATGTCTTGGTAGGAGGTAATATTGGGAAGAATAAGGTAACTCCAAATGATGAGGCGGTAAATGATTATGTAATCTGTTTCGAGGCTTTGTTTGATTATGTTGACTATTTTGTAGTGAATGTTAGTTCTCCTAATACTCCTAATCTTCGTGAATTACAAGACAAAGAGCCTTTAACGAAATTGCTTCAGACACTTCAGGATAATAACAATGGTCGATCGAAGCGTAAGCCAATCTTATTGAAAATTGCACCAGATTTAACGAACGAGCAATTGCTAGATATTATCGACATAGTTTCAGAAACAAAAATTGACGGTGTTATTGCAACAAATACGACAATTTCTAGAGAAGGACTTACTTCAGAAAACAAAAAAGAGACTGGTGGAATGAGCGGAGCGCCTTTGGGTAATCGATCAACTGAAGTAATTCGATTTCTTTCGGAAAAAAGTAATAGAGCATTTCCAATAATTGGGGTAGGAGGTATTCATACTTCCGAAGATGCTTTAGAGAAATTAGAGGCTGGCGCGAGTTTAGTTCAGTTATATACGGGATTTATTTATGAAGGGCCAAAGCTTATTAAAGATATTAATAAAGAATTATTGAAAAACGAATCTTATGGTTGAGAACCTTATTTCTTTTTCTCTAGCTACCTTGGCATTGTCACTGTCTCCAGGTCCCGATAATATTTACGTGTTGACACAGTCATTAATTAATGGAACTAAAAGTGGTATTGCAACAACGGCCGGTCTAATTAGTGGTTGCATCGTTCACACAAGTTTGTTGGCGTTTGGTGTTTCTGCCTTGATAACAGCTTCGGAAGGAATTTTTTACGGAATAAAAGTCCTTGGAGCTGTATATTTATTGTTTCTGGCTTATAGCGTTTATAAAAGTGACGCTAAGGTTAGTTTTTCAGAAAACGCTCTTAAAAAATCAAATTGGGGGCTTTTTAAACAAGGTGTGATTATGAATTTGGTGAATCCTAAGGTAATGATCTTCTTCTTGGCTTTCTTTCCTGCTTTTCTTTGGGATACTACAGAGAATACTGTTTCTCAATTTTTTGTTTTAGGAATCACATTTATGATGGTCTCGTTTGTTACATTTAGCCTTATTGCGTTCTTGGCTGGAAGTGTTTCTCAAGTATTACAAAAAAGCAAATCGATTGGAATGAATCTAAAGTGGCTACAGGTTTTAGTATTCGTCGGGATTGCAATTTTTATTTTGTTCCCTTAATCTGTAAAGAGAATTTTAAGCTGAAAATATTCCTGCCTGCTCGGGAATTTATATCTTTATCCTAATGCAAAAAGTCAAAATCATAGAATGTCCGCGAGACGCAATGCAAGGAATTAAAGATTGGATTCCAACCGAAAAAAAAGTACAATACATACAATCGTTGTTACGATGTGGATTCGATACTATCGATTTTGGTAGTTTCGTTTCACCCAAGGCGATTCCACAGATGCAGGATACAGCCAAAGTATTAGCGCAATTAGATTTGACCAAAACGGAGAGTAAATTGTTGGCTATTGTGGCGAATGTTCGGGGTGCAGAAGCGGCTGTTGTTCACTCTGAGATTCAATATTTGGGTTATCCGTTTTCTATTTCTGAAAACTTCCAAATGCGAAATACACATAAAACCATTGCACAATCTATAGAGGCTTTAAAAGAAATTTTGTCTCTTGCGGAAGTCAATAAGAAGGAGGTTGTTGCTTATCTTTCAATGGGCTTTGGTAATCCTTACGGAGATCCTTGGGGTGTAGAAATAGTTGGAGAATGGACAGAAAGATTATCGGCCATGGGTGTTAAGATTTTGTCTTTAAGTGATACAGTGGGGAGTTCTACTCCAGAGATAATAACGTATTTGTTTTCGAAATTAATTCCTAAATACCCTCATATCGAGTTTGGGGCACACCTACATACCACACCTACTGCCTGGCATGAGAAAGTGGATGCAGCGTATAAAGCGGGCTGTAGAAGATTTGATGGTGCAATACAGGGTTTTGGAGGTTGCCCGATGGCAAAAGATGAATTGACAGGGAATATGCCAACAGAGAAAATGTTGAGTTATTTTACTACAGAAAAGGTGGAAAGTAGTATCAACACTATGTCTTTTGAAAGCGCTTATAACGAGGCTACAAAATTATTTAATCAATACCATTAAAATGAGAAAACTAGGTATTCTTTCGCCTCTATTCGCTTTTATACTGTTAGGATGTAAGGCGGTCGCACCCGTATCAAGTACTAAAGTTTCGCAAGATGAGATTGTCTTTAAGTTTGTTCAATTGAACGATGTGTATGAAATTGCTCCCTTGAGTGGAGGAAAGTACGGCGGAATGGCTCGTGTGGCCCATGTAAGAGATTCGATTGCGAAGGTTAATCCAAATACTTATTTGTTTATGGCCGGAGACTTTTTAAACCCATCGCTAATAGGAACTGTAAAAGTAGAAGGAGAACGTGTTTATGGAAAACATATGGTGGAAGTAATGAATGCGATGAACTTCGATTTAGTGACTTTTGGAAATCACGAATTTGATATTGGTGAGAAAGCACTTCAGAAACGATTGAATGAATCCCAATTTCAATGGGCTTCTGCTAATGTACGTCAAAGTAGGAAAAATGGAAAGCAACCTTTTAAAATTCAACGGAATATTGGAAACATTCCTGTTAAGGATACGCATATTATCACGGTTGTTGATAGTAACGGGAAAAAAGTAAAGATTGGTTTTATTAGTGTTACAATTCCGTCAAACCCTCAAGATTTTGTTCATTATGGAGATATCTATTCTGAAGCAGAAAGAGCTTATCAAAGCTTAGATGGAAAGGTGGATCTTGTTTTCGGACTTACGCATTTGGAGATCGAGCAGGACGTAGAGTTGGCAAAACGCCTACCGAACATGCAGTTTATTATGGGCGGTCACGAGCATAATAGTATGTTAGTACCAGAGGGGGATGCAATTATTGCCAAGGCAGATGCAAATGCTAAAACCGTGTATATCCATACATGTGCGTATAACAGCATTAGCCAAGAGCTAAAGATTGATTCTTACTTGATGCCTATCGATGAGAAAATAGCTTCAAAACCCGAAGTCGAAGCTATAGTAAATTCTTGGAACAAAATTTTGAATACTAAGCTAAGAGAAGTAATCACAGATCCAAATGAGGTAATTTATAATGCGAAACCGCCTTTGGACGGAACTGACAGTGCTAGTAGGGGGGTACAGACAAATCTTGGAGATTTGATTACGAAGGCGATGGCTGTTTCATTTGACGAACATACGGATGTGGCGCTTGTCAATGGAGGTTCAATTCGCTTGGACGATATGTTAGCTGGAGATGTAATGAATCTAGATATTTTTAGGGTACTTCCATTTGGAGGTAATGTTGTGAAGGTTAAGATGAAAGGGAGCTTGCTCTATGAGGTACTTAACTACGGAAAATCTAGAGGAGGCACTGGCGCCTATTTGCAGAGATATAATATTGAGGAAAGTAATTTTGCAGGTTGGATGATCAATGGAAAGCCATTGCAAATGAATGATACGTATACCGTTGCTCTATCGGATTTTTTGATGAAAGGGTATGATATTCCGTTTTTAACCTCGAAACATGATGGAGTGTTGAATGTCTATCAACCAAAACCAACGGAGGCCGCTTCGGATATTAGAAAGGCCGTAATTGTATATTTGAAATCTCTAAAAGAATAGGCAATGAAAAAGATTTCTAAATACATATTTATTTTACTGTTGACCGTTTTTGTGATTATGCAATGTATAAGGCCAGATAAAAATAGTGGCGGTTATGAAAGTGTCGTAGTTTTTGAGGCAGACACTAAACCTTCCGTAGAAGTGGTCGCAATTTTAAAAGAAAATTGCTATGATTGTCATAGCAATCAAACGAGATATCCTTGGTACGCCGAGGTAGCTCCTTTTTCGTATTGGTTAGCGAACCATATAGAACACGGGCAAGGTCATTTTAATGTATCAGTTTGGGAGAGTTATTCCGCAAAGAAGAAAGACCATAAGTTGGAGGAGCTTCTCGAAATGGTAGAAGAAGGTGAAATGCCGCTGGATTCATATACTTGGCTACATGGAGACCTAAAGGAACAGGAGGTTAAACTTTTACTGCAATGGGCCACCCTAGCGCGTCTTCAATATGTTAAGGAGTTAAAACTCTCGTCTAAATAGCTGTGTTACAAAGCATTGAAAATTTAACACTTCTTTATTTAAATTTAATCTAAATAAACTTGTGAGAATCGTCATTTGATTTTATTTTTGCACTTGAAATAATTTACTATTTATATTAAGTCTAAATAAGAATAATGAAAAAACTACCAATTTTAATCGCTTTATTTACAATCTGTCTCTCGTTTGCTCAAACCACACAAGATACAACTAGTACAAATCAGTTACAGCAAAATGCCGCTCAAAGAATATTGGCCAATGCTTTTGGAAAGAAGGTTACAATTGGCGCTTATGGAGAAATTAATTATAATCAACCAGAAGGTGATAACGGAGAATTGGACGTACAACGCTTGGTGCTCTTGGTAGGATATAAGTTTAATGACAAAGTACAATTCGTTTCAGAGATTGAATTGGAACATGTGGAAGAGGTATTCGTGGAACAGGCTTTTATAAATTATTCTATCGGCGATAATATTAGCCTTCGTGGAGGTTTGATGTTGGTACCTATGGGAATTGTAAATGAATATCATGAACCAACCACTTTTAATGGTGTAGAGAGAACAGCTGTTGATAATGCTATTGTTCCAACTACTTGGAGGGAAATAGGAGTTGGTGTTACAGGACGTTTTCCAGAAGCATCGTTAGGATATCAAGTATATGTATTTAACGGGTTTAAGTCTACAACATCAGACGGTGATGGAGGTCTTTCTGGGTTCTTAAAAGGAAGTAATGGGCTTCGAGGAGGACGTCAAAAAGGAATTCAATCAACAGTTGATTCTCCTACAGTTGCTGCAAAGGCAGATTATTATGGAATTCCTGGATTGCGTTTAGGATTGTCTGGTTATTTTGGAAAAACACAAGCTGAAGATAATATAGAAGAACTTGATGGTGCAAACATTGGAATTGCAATGGTTGGTTTCGACGCTAGATATGCATACAAGAAATTTAGCGCAAGAGGACAATTTATTTATGCATCATTGAGTGATACGGAAGATTATAATACGGCAACTGGAAAGGACTTAGGAAGTGCTTTGCAAGGATTCTATATAGAAGGTGGATATAATATTTTGTCATTGACTGCCAAACAAAAATTGGTCGCCTTTGCTAGATATGAAAATTATGATACTCACGCACAAACTGACGGTGACTTAGAACGAAACGATGCATACAATCGTACGGATATTACAGCAGGTTTAAATTATCATATTGCACCAGGTGTTGTAGTGAAAGGAGATTATCAGATCAGAGACAATAAAGTCGATGGCGGGGATGTAGCAAATAGAATGAATTTCGGAATAGGAGTTTGGTTTTAGAAACTTGAGTGTTAAAATTCTGAAATCTCAAATAGAAAATAAGTGTTTTTGTTTATTTGTTAATTAGTTCATAGCCTTCTGTTTTAATACAGAAGGTTATGTCATTAAAAATTTTAAAGACGCTTTTAAAATAATACCTTTGTTCAATGCTTAAAAAGTTAGTATTTGTAGTTGTTGCGGTATTTTTTTGTTCTGCTTTTTTGGTTCCTGAACGAATTGCTAAGAAAGCGAATAAAGAAATCGGAAAGTTTTACGAAGTCGAGAATTTTTCAAAAGAGAATTATAGTTTTTCTGAAGAGGCAAACACATTTACGCCTTCAGAATTCGGAAAAGAAAATCTTTTTAAAATCCATTCCGAAGGAAAATTTCTTGGTTATGGTTATATTGGAAACGCTCCTAGTAAAACGGCTACTTTCGATTATCTAGTCTTATTTGATAAAGATTTAATAATTTTAAAGAGTAAAGTGCTTTTATATCGTGAAGAATATGGTGGCGAAATTGGAAGCAGGCGATGGTTAAAGCAATTCATTGGAGTATCAAGTTCTTCAACAGAGTTAATTTACAATGAAGATATTATTCCAATAAGTGGTGCTACGATTTCTGTTCAGTCAATGACTAAGGCAATGAACGATTTATTAAAAAGTATTAATTTCTTGCAAAAGTCAAAGCTTCTTTAAATGGAATTTCATGGCGTTATACATACCTTTCCAAAATACATAAAGCTATTTATTACGGCCTTCGTTCTGGTGTTAAGTGTAGGGTATTTTACAGGATTGATGTTTGTGCGCCAGACAGATTCGGTTCGACCCGATGGAATAGAAGAAAACTATCTTGGCAATGAAGAAATTGAAGATGCGAAGGTGATGAAGTTCGAAAAAGGCGAGCGGGAAATGTTAACCATTTTGCACACACATGTTCTTTCAATTTCGTTTATTTTTTTCTTATTAGGTGGTTTAATCGCCATTACTTCCCTTCCGAAGAAATTAAAAGCTTTTTTAATGATTGAACCTTTTGTGTCGATTATTCTCACCTTTGGTGGAATCTATTTTATGTGGAAGGGGATTATTTGGATGAAATATATAGTTATGATTTCTGGAACCCTTATGACAGTAGTATATGTGATCGGCGCAGGAGTTGTTTTATTTCAATTGTCGAAAAACAAATAATTCCCAACTAATTGTAGTATATTTGCACGCAATTAAATAGTAATCTTTACTGGTAACTTCATATCTTAAATTTAATTGCAATGACTGCACACGAAAATAAAATCCTAGGAGAAGGTCTTACGTACGACGACGTATTATTAGTGCCTGCTTATTCTGAAGTCTTACCACGAGAGGTTTCTATTAAAACAAAATTTTCGAAGAACATAACACTTAATGTTCCTATTGTATCCGCTGCTATGGATACTGTAACAGAAAGCGCGATGGCTATTGCTATGGCAAGAGAGGGAGGAATTGGTGTTTTGCATAAAAACATGACCATTGAACAACAGGCTGCCGAAGTTCGTAAAGTGAAACGCGCGGAGAGCGGAATGATCCTGGATCCAGTTACGCTACCTAAAACCGCCACAGTTGGAGATGCTCAAGGAACAATGCGTGAGTATAGTATTGGTGGGATTCCTATTACAGATGACAATGGAAAGCTAATAGGTATTGTAACCAATCGCGATCTGAGATTTGAAAAAAACTTTGATCGTGAGTTAAGCGAAGTAATGACATCTGGAAATTTGGTTACGGTGGCTGAAGGTACTTCATTAAAAGAAGCAGAGTTGATTCTTCAGGAAAATAAGATTGAAAAACTACCCGTTGTCGATAATGATGGAACCCTATTGGGATTAATTACATTTAGGGATATCACTAAACTAACATTAAAGCCAACTGCTAATAAGGATACATTTGGAAGACTACGTGTTGCAGCTGCTTTAGGTGTAACGGCTGATGCCGTAGAGCGGGCCCAGGCATTGGTTAATGCACAAGTAGATGCTGTAATAATCGATACCGCTCATGGACATACAAAAGGCGTCGTGGAAGTTTTAAAAGGTGTAAAGAAAGCGTTTCCAGAACTCGATGTAGTGGTAGGGAATATTGCAACTGCCGAGGCTGCTAAATATCTAGTAGATGCTGGAGCAGATGCGGTGAAAGTGGGAATTGGCCCTGGATCAATTTGCACAACTCGTATAGTTGCTGGTGTTGGGTTTCCTCAGTTTTCAGCTGTATTGGAAGTTGCGGCTGCTATTAAAGGAAGCGGTGTTCCTGTGATTGCTGATGGTGGAATTTGTTATACTGGAGATATTCCGAAGGCAATAGCTGCCGGAGCTGATTCTGTGATGTTAGGATCTTTATTGGCTGGTACCAAAGAGTCCCCTGGCGAAACCATTATTTACGAAGGGCGCAAATTTAAGTCGTATCGAGGAATGGGATCTGTTGAGGCCATGAAACAGGGGTCTAAGGACAGATATTTTCAAGATGTTGAAGACGATATTAAGAAGTTAGTTCCTGAAGGAATTGTTGGACGTGTAAACTACAAAGGGGAATTAGTAGAAAGCATGACACAATTTATTGGAGGGCTACGAGCAGGAATGGGGTATTGTGGTTCAAAAGATATTGAGACTTTGAAGGATACCGGGAAATTTGTGAAAATCACTGCTTCTGGAATTAATGAAAGTCATCCTCATGATGTTACTATAACGAAAGAAGCACCAAATTACTCTAGGTAATCGGTGCTTCCAATACTTATTTTAGGAATTATTATTCTGGTTTTACTTCAATTCCTAATTCTTTAAGGACTTTAAGTGTTAAATCATAACCATTATCTAGATAAACGATTGTCTCGTTTATTTGTAAAACTTGTGTATACCTTTCTGCTTGAGCTACTTTTTCCAAGGCAACTCCTATTTTTTTATACAAAGGTCCGGCAAGTTCATCTCGTTTGATATTGATGAGTTTTGATCCATTTTGCTGATATTTTCCAAGGTCGTTTTCCGACGCAATGATTTCTTCTTGTTTCTGCTTTTTTATCGTTTCAGTAAATCCCGCTTCACTATCGGTATAGGCCTTTACCAAAGTATTATAATTGGCCATTTTTTTATCAAAACCGGCATCCAATTCTTTAGCGTAATCTTCTACTTGCTTTTGCAGTCCTGCAAGTTCTGGCATTTGCGATAAGACAACATCAATATCTATTGTCCCAACTTTGGATTGTGCAAACCCCGAAATGCAAATAAATAAAAATAGAGATTTAATAATTTTCATGATTCAATGTATTTTAATTTGCCGCAATGATACTCTAAATTATGTAGTTGGGAAAAATATTTAATAGTAAGTTAACGAATCATTTTTAGTTTCTGGAAAGTAGTTTTTGAATATTGTTTTCAGATTTCCGTATAGATCTGTCCTCGATGCGGTTTTAAGTTCTCTCGAAGGACGGTCATTAGTTCTTTTTCTACCACTAGAAAGGCAATGCAATGCAATGGAGTGATTTGTTCTGTAGAACATATAATATTATTTAATCCTTCAGAAATGACATATTCCGAAAGATGCTTTGCATGATGTTCTGCAATTGGTGAGGCGTTTTGACCTCGAAAATCCCAAATAAGTTTTATTCTATTGGTCATCAGCTATCTATAAGTGAAGTTCCTTTTTCAGCAAAACCCTTAAAATCATTTAAATATGTCATGGATTGCTTCTTAAAGGCCCCAGGCATAAGAAACCCCATTGCCTTCATCATAAAGCTACCAAACTGAAATTCGCTTTCACTTACCCACTTAGTGGTTTGGGCGTCTATTTCATGAAAATAGTTTTTTTGAATGTTATGCATACCTTTGGTATCGTAGGTTGCATGAAACTCATTGGGGAAATCTATTTTTAAAATGGTTTCGGTAAGAACCATATTACGTTTTCCCAGTTGATATTCCAATTTCATTTGCGTACCAACGGCTCTTGGATCTTTACTTAGGGTCTCATACTTTACTAACCCTTTTTGCCAATGTTTCATGTTTTCGGCACTATCCAGTTTATTAATGACATCTTTACGCGGTAATTCGATAATTATTTCTGAAGTATATTTCATTTCATGAAAATTTATAATGAAACAATTTACAAAATTTGGTATAGTTTATGTTCATAAGCTTATACTATTAATTCACTAAAAACGTTAGTAATGTTATTTGCATAACAGCTGCTTTTTATTATTTTTGCAGCCTTGCCCTTCTTAGTATTTATGAAGGTCTTTTGTCTAAATTTAAACTAATTTATTTTCAGAAAAAATGAAAAAATATCTCGTATCAATTGTAGTGCTATTTGCTTTTAGTTTATCCTTTTCACAAAGCAAAAAGGATATTTTGTTAACTGTCGATGGGAATCCAGTCTATGTCTCAGAATTTAAAAGAGTTTACAATAAGAATTTGGATCTCGTAAAGGACGAATCTCAAAAAAGTGTCGATGGGTATCTAGACCTTTTTATTGACTATAAGCTTAAAGTAGCAGCTGCCTACGACCTGAAATTGAATGAGGAGAAGACGTACCTTACAGAATTTAATAAATACCGTGATCAGCTATCTAGAAATTATATTTTTGATGATAAAGTGAGTACTGAGCTTACCAAAGAAGCTTATGAAAGAGGATTGGAAGAAATTAATGTGAGCCATATTTTAATTCGAGTGGGTTATGAAGATAAACCTCAAGATACATTAAAGGCATATAATAAAATGAAGGTGCTTTTTGATAAGGCCAAGGCTGGAGAGGATTTTGAAGCTTTAGCGAAGAAGTCTTCGGAAGAACCAAACGCCAATAAAACAGGCGGAAACCTAGGTTACTTTTCAGTTTTTGGTATGGTGTATCCATTTGAAACAATGGCTTATAACACAAAGAAAGGAGAGATATCCGAGATTGTTAGAACACAATTCGGTTATCATATTATCAAGGTGAATGATAAAAGAAAGAGAGATGGTCAAATATCAGCCTCTCATATTATGATTACAGATAAAGGAAAGGACCAAGCTTTTGACCCGGAAGAAAGAATCAATGAACTACTTGCGCTGCTAAAACAGGGAGAGTCTTTTGAGAGTTTAGCAACACAATACTCCGATGATAAAAATTCTGGTAAAAAAGGAGGGAAGCTTAAAGTTTTCAGAAGAGGAGATTTGCGTGCTATTGAGTTTGAAGATGCCGTTTATGGCCTCCAGAAACCGGGCGACATTGCTGGACCAATCAAGACAGATTTTGGGTGGCACATAATTAGACTAGAGCAAAAATTTCCTGTTCCAACCTATGAAGATGAGTTTCCGAAACTTGAGGAAAGAGTTAAAGGAGGTATTAGATCAAAGATCGTCACAACTGCTTTGAGTAATAAAATAAAGGAGAAATATACCTTCAAAAATGGCACAAGCCATAGACCGTTCTTTGATACTTACGTAACCGAGGACTTTACAAAAAGACTATGGAAATATGATACAATTCCTGCCTCTCATGATGAGGTTTTATTTACTATTGGAAATAGAGACGTACGATTTAATGATTTTGCGCAGTTTCTTGTTGAACGTCAAAAAGGTAGCAGTACGTTCAAATTAAAGGATAATATCGTTAATGATTATTACGGGGAGTTTGAAGTGGTACAATTGAAAAAATATTTTAGGGACAATCTTGAGCTTGAAAATGAAGAGTATGCAGGAACTATAGATGAATATAGAAGTGGGCTTCTAATTTTCGATGTGATGAATAAGAATATTTGGAAAAAGGCAAAAACCGATAGTATTGGCTTACAAGGTTTTTATGAAACCCGAAAAGATAATTATATGGGGAAAGATCAAATCCAAGGAGATATCATCTCTTCCACAAGTAATGATATTGCTAAAAGAGTTAAGGAACTATTAGGGCAAGAAAAAACTTCAGAAGAAATCAAGGAGATGCTTAATGCAGATGATAAGGTCAATGTTCTGGTTTCTACTGGGAAATTTGAAGAAGGGCAAAGAGAATTGCCCGAGAACTTTGAGATGAAAAAAGGAGTTTCTAAGGTCTATGAAAAGAACGATGGTTTTATAGTGGTAGATGTAGAGTATCTTGTTCCTGCCAGAGAAAAGAGTTTGAAGGATGTTAAAGGAAGAGTGCTGAGTGATTATCAAAATCATCTTGAGACAAAATGGATGGAAGGACTTAGACAAAAATATAATGTAGAAATAAATAAGAAAGCACTTAAGAAAGTAAAAAAAGCGTTTAGATCTTAATGCGAAAAATCATCCTATTATTATCTGTTATTGGATTTGTGTCTTGTGATTATTTTAAACAAGGAACAACACAAATAACTATTGCAAGAGTAAATAATAATTATTTGTTTGAGGGTGATTTAACAGGTTTGATTTCTGAAGGTACGTCGGTTGAGGATAGTACCCTTATTGTAAGCAACTATATAAATAGGTGGGCGACGCAACAATTGCTAATCGATCAAGCAAAAATAAACCTATCGCAGGATAATTTGGATGATTACGAAAGATTGGTAGTTCAATATAAGAATGACCTTTATACGGAAGCTTATAAAAGTACTATCGTCTCAAGACAATTAGATAGTACTATACCTGCTACCGATTATGAAAGTTTTTATGAAAAGAATAAGGAAAACTTTAAACTCAATGATGAGTTAGTAAAAGTAAGATATATTCACGTGAATAGTGACTTTTCAAACCTTAGAGAGATTAAAGAAAAGTTTATCAGGTTCAATTTGGAAGACCGTCAAGAATTGGATGATTTGAGTATTCAATTTATGGCTAACAATTTTATTGATTCTATTTGGGTTGAAAAGAAAGCGCTGTTTGGAGTGTTACCCGTAGTAGAGGCAAATAGTAGTCAAGTGTTAAAAAAATCTAATTTTACACAGTTACAAGATTCATTAGGAGTATATTTGGTGAAAATTGAAGACCTGTTAAAACCCAATGATATTGCTCCGCTTTCGTATATAAAATCTACCATTACACAAATTATTTTGAATAAAAGAAAGCTTGAACTTATCAAAAAACTTGAAAAAGATATTACAAAAGATGCAATTAAAAATAATGACTTTGAAATCTACCCACCTCAATAAACTAATTTTAGTCCTGTTCCTGTTTGCTCAGGGATTTTCACATGGACAAGAAGTTATGGCAGTCGATAGTACTGGAGTCGTAAATAGTAATCCAGATACGGAGATGAGGATCGATGCAAAAAAGGATACAGTGCAGCCTTTCAAACGCTATAAAGCTGAAGGAGTTTCGGCTGTTGTAGGGGAGTTCGTTATTTTGGACAGCGATATTGATAAAAGTTACGTGGAATTACAAAGCACAGGTGTTTCTATTGAAGATGTGACTCGATGCCAATTGATGGGAAAACTTATGGAGGATAAACTCTATATACACCATGCCAAGCAAGATAGTATTCTAATTGCTGATGCAGAAATTAACCCTCAAGTCGATCAGCTAATTCAGTATATGGTAAGTGAGATTGGAAGCGAGGAGAAGGTGGTAAAATATTATCGTAAAAATACCATGGTGGAACTCCGAAAAGACCTTTTTCGGGCAAAAAAGGATATTGAGTTAGCGAATAGAATGCAAGCTAGAGTTGTTGAGAATGTTGAAATAACACCCGAAGAAGTTCGTGAATTTTTCTTCTCTATTCCTGAGGATGATCGCCCATTCTTTAGTGCTGAGGTTGAAGTAGCACAAATTGTTATTGAGCCAGAAATTACTAAAGAAGCTAAGCAAGATGTAATTAATAGGCTAAAACAACTACGAGAAGATGTTATAGAGAATGGATCTAGCTTTGCTACAAAGGCTGTATTGTATTCAAAAGATCCGGGTTCTTCTTCAAGAGGAGGTTTATATGAAGGAATTACGAGAAATGGACCTATGGCAAAAGAGTTTAAGGATAATGCTTTTTCTCTTTTAGAAGGTGAAGTTAGTGAGCCTTTTGAAACGGATTTTGGTTTCCATATTCTTATGGTTGAAAAAATTAAGGGTCAAGAGGTTGATGTGCGCCACGTCCTGTTATTTCCTGATGTTTCTCAGGATATAATCGATGCGGCTCAGGAAAAAATCGATACAATTCGAAGTAGTATCCTTTCTGGAGCAATTCCATTTGATGCCGCTGCAAAACTTTATTCAAACGAAAAAGAAACTAGGAATAATGGAGGGCAATTGATGAATCCTGCAACATTCGACACAAAATTTGACCTTAATAAAATGGATCCAGCTTTAAGTGCTCAAATATATGACTTAAAGAAAGGAGAGGTCTCCAAAGTGTATACGGATAGAGACCGAACGGGACGTAGTAAGTTTAAAATTCTTACCGTGACCAAAAGAATTGAGGAACACAAGGCAGATTATGCTAGAGATTATGAGAAGATTAAAGAATTAGCTTTAAAAGAAAAGCAGATACGAGCCATAGAATCTTGGCAAGAGAAGAAAATAAAAGAGACATACGTAAATGTAAATGAGGATTATCGCGATTGTGAGTATGCAAGTAATTGGGCAAAAAAATAAATCCTTAAGAATCTATGTCAGACGTAGCAGCTGTAGAGCAACTGATTTCAAAATACAACGCCCTTAGGCAAGAAATTAAAAAAGTAATAGTAGGACAAGATGATGTTGTAGAGCAGGTATTGCTCGCAATTTTTTCTGGAGGACATGCTTTGTTGATTGGTGTTCCAGGTCTGGCTAAAACACTACTGGTAAATACGGTAGCCGAGGTACTGGGACTCGATTTTAAGAGAATTCAGTTTACGCCAGACTTAATGCCCAGTGATATTCTAGGTTCCGAAATTTTAGATCAAAATAGGGAGTTTAAATTTATTAAAGGACCAATTTTTGCTAACATAATTTTGGCGGATGAGATTAATCGTACTCCACCAAAAACACAAGCCGCTTTACTAGAGGCAATGCAAGAGAGAGCAGTTACAGTTGCTGGCCATCATTACAAACTTGACTTACCATACTTTGTGTTGGCAACTCAAAACCCTATCGAGCAAGAAGGAACATATCCACTACCAGAGGCTCAACTTGACCGTTTTATGTTTGCAATTAACCTTGATTACCCAAGCTTTGCTGAAGAGGTTGAGGTTGTGAAAAGCACCACTTCTGGTGAAACATCTTCTGTAAACGCCTTGTTCAATGCTCAAGAAATTATTAATTATCAACAATTAATTCGCCGCGTTCCAGTCGCAGATAATGTTGTAGAATACGCGGTGACTTTGGTCGGTAAGACACGCCCTAAGAGCCAGGCTGCCCCAGAAATTGTTAAGAACTACATTGATTGGGGAGCGGGCCCAAGGGCTTCACAAAACCTTATCCTAGCAGCAAAGACTCGTGCGGTACTTCGAGGAAAGTTTTCTCCAGATATTGAAGATGTGCAAAATGCAGCAATAGGGATTCTACGCCATAGAATGATTAAGAATTATAAAGCCGAAGCCGAAGGATTGTCGATTGAGGAGATTATTCAAAGTTTGTTTTAAAATTCGTTTTTTCTTCTGAAAAGCACATTTTTTTTCAAAGTTGCTAGACTAGTCTCAATTTTTTCAAAATATTTTTTTTCTAAATCCTCAATTTTATATATTTAAAATTATATTATTCGCAATTATAGTTTGTTTTTAGTTTAAATATATACGAAATATTCAATGATTATCTGCTTTCATTAGATATTTTTAAATTATTTTAGAATTTGTATCTTCGCAGCGAGTTGCCTCTTGAATTTTCTAGAGAAGTAACACTTCAACAAACCAAAAAATACGATTATGGCATTTGACATCGACATGATAAAAAAAGTGTACTCCCAAATGGCGGAAAGAGTGGACAAGGCTCGCGAGATTGTGGGTAAGCCATTGACACTTTCAGAAAAAATATTATACAATCATTTATGGGATGGAACTCCTTCGAAGACGTTTACCAGAGGAAAGGATTATGTGGACTTTGCTCCAGATAGAATAGCTTGTCAAGATGCAACAGCTCAAATGGCGTTGTTGCAATTTATGCAAGCCGGAAAAAATAGAGTGGCAGTGCCTACCACAGTGCATTGTGATCACTTGATTCAAGCGAAGCAAGGGGCTGCAAAAGACTTGAAGAGAGCGAATGAAACATCTAACGAGGTATTCGATTTTTTAGGCACTGTTTCGAATAAATATGGTATTGGTTTCTGGGCACCAGGTGCGGGTATTATCCATCAAGTGGTTTTGGAGAACTATGCGTTCCCTGGAGGCATGATGATAGGGACAGATAGCCATACTGTAAATGCTGGTGGGTTAGGTATGGTTGCCATTGGTGTTGGAGGTGCAGACGCAGTTGATGTTATGGCCGGTATGGCTTGGGAGTTGAAATTTCCAAAACTGATAGGCGTAAGATTAACAGGTAAATTATCCGGATGGACTGCACCGAAAGATGTGATCTTAAAAGTTGCAGAAATTCTAACTGTAAAAGGTGGTACAGGAGCAATTGTTGAGTATTTTGGCCCAGGAGCGATTTCTATGTCTTGCACGGGTAAGGGAACAATTTGTAATATGGGAGCCGAGATTGGAGCCACTACGTCTACTTTTGGTTATGACTCCTCGATGGAGCGCTATTTAAGAGCAACTGACCGTTCTGATGTTGCGGATGCGGCCAATGAGGTGAAAGACTATCTAACTGCCGATTCTGAAGTATATGAGAATCCGGAACACTATTTTGATCAAGTAATCGACATTAATTTATCTGAACTAGGACCCTTATTGAATGGACCTTTTACACCAGATCTATCTACTGGCGTAGGCAGTGACATGACTAGTAAGGCAACAGATAATGGATGGCCACTTGCAGTAGAGTGGGGGTTGATAGGTTCGTGTACTAACTCTTCCTATGAGGATTTATCTAGGGCATCTTCTATAGCGCAACAGGCGTTAGACAAAGGATTGTCTATGAAATCGGAATTAGGAATCAATCCTGGATCTGAACAAGTGCGGTATACAGCCGAACGCGACGGAATATTAGGAGTATTTGAAAAATTGGATGCTAAAATCTTCACCAATGCTTGCGGACCTTGCATTGGTCAATGGGCTCGTTATGAAGATCCTAAAAATGCACCTAAAAATAGCATCGTGCATTCATTTAACCGAAATTTTGCTAAACGTGCGGACGGTAATCCTAATACACATGCCTTTGTTGCATCACCAGAAATAACTGCTGCTATTGCAATTTCGGGGCGATTGGACTTTAATCCAATAACAGATAAATTGATCAATGACAACGGTGACGAAGTGATGTTCGAAGAGCCAACTGGGTGGGAATTGCCACCCAAAGGATTTGAAGTAAAGGATAATGGTTTCGTGGAGCCTGTTGCTGATGGTAGTGGTGTGCAAATTACTGTAAGCCCTACTAGTGAGCGTTTAGAATTATTAACGCCATTTATACCTATTCAAGATACTGAATTGTCCAACGCGAAGTTGTTAATCAAAGCATTTGGTAAATGTACAACAGATCATATTTCCATGGCTGGGCCGTGGTTGCGTTTTAGAGGTCATTTAGACAACATTTCTAATAATTGTTTAATTGGAGCAGTAAATGCGTTTGGAAAGAAAACAAATTTTGTAAAGAACCAGTTAAACGATGAGTATGGTGGTGTACCGGATACGGCCAGAGCGTATAAAGCTGCTGGAGTTAAAACCGTCGTAATAGGAGATCACAATTACGGAGAAGGATCTTCTCGTGAACACGCAGCGATGGAACCTCGTCACTTAGGTGTGGCCGCGGTGATTGTAAAATCTTTTGCGCGTATTCATGAAACAAACTTGAAGAAGCAAGGAATGTTGGGTCTTACATTTGCTAATGAAGCAGATTATGACCTAATACAAGAGGATGATACGTTTAATTTTATTGATATTTCAAGTTTTAGCTCAGGAAAGCCTTTAACCATAGAGGTTACACATATAGATGGAACTAAAGATACGATCATGGTAAATCATACGTATAACGATTCTCAAATAGAATGGTATCGTGAAGGCTCTGCCTTGAACTTAATAAAAAAACAGAACGCTTAGATAATTGTGTTTCTGAAAAAAAAGCTCTCGCATTGACGAGAGCCTTTTTTTTGTTTAAAAATGATCGTCAATATATTTTTTTAATATTTCGATATCCTCTTTTGATGTTAGGTCTGGCACGTGTTCACAAAAAGGGATTCCTCGCATAGCTTTTGGTAGCACCTTGCACATATTTAAAATTGCCGTGGGTAGCTCTTTTTCATCTCTTTCAAGATGCTTTGGGCAATATTTGATGAAAGGATAAACATCATTTCCGTTTAGTTTGAAAATGTTCATACTTATTCTATACTTTCCCCTAACATCTCTGTATTTTTCAATTTTCTCTTCGGAAGGTTTTTCAATGATATTGACCAAATAATTTTCGGAATTTAAAAGTACCAATGCAAACCTCGAAATGCGTTCCATAGTAAATAACAATCCATCTCGATCGTAGCTTATAAATGCATTGGAGTCTCTATTTTTTTGAAGCGCTTTAAAAGCTGCTACCGAGTATAAGTTATCGCTATTGCAAACCGTGAATGTTTCATCCTGTAGATGCGGAAACTGCTCTAAAGCTTGTAGTAAGGCGTCTGATGTGCCTAGGGGCTTGGTGCGACCTGCTGGGATAAATTGGACGGCAAAAGAAATGTGAAACTTTTTAAATGTATTTAAATCTCCATAGTGTTTTTTAAACTGTTCACCCTGTTCTCCAATAATTAAATAGACATTTTTATATCCAGCTTTTTCGGCATTAAGAAGTAGATAGTCCAATATTGGGCGACCTTTTTTTCCAAGGCCAATAAGGGCCTTGCTATGCGAATGCGCTTGCGTTATTTCAGCTTTGGAGAGGTTGGTGGGAGCAAGTGACTTCTTCATTCGAGAAGAAGCTCCACCGGCCAAGATGATCAAATTCGTGTGCATTATTTATTCAGTGTTCCTTTAGTAACAGATACTTTATAAGCAGTTTTGGCACCGCTTTCGAGTATCGATTGTATTATTTTTTCTTCTTCACCCAATGGACATAGAGCAACAATACTTCCGCCGCCACCAGAACCAACAATCTTTGTTCCATAAGCATCAGCTTTAAGAGCAGCCTCTATCATCGCGTCAATTTTAAGTGTGGTAACTCCCAATTGGTACTTAAGAATAAAATGGTGCATCGTCATTAATTGACCAACCAGCTTATAATCAATTCGTTCTTGTCTCAATTCTTTTAAAGCCTCTTTCGTAATGGTGTGGTTTTTAATGGCAGCGTAGAGATATGGCCTTAATTTTTCAGATACTTTAGCGGAATACCTTTCATAATCGAGTATTGTCGCTTCCTTAAGCCTGAATCCTGTTGCTTTTTTGACCACTGCGTCAATTGCTTCAGAAGTATTTTTACGCACATGAGCTAACAAGCCTAAAGTGTCTTTTGGCTCACCTGATTCAGCTAAAATTAATCCTTCTAAGGATGTACCGATAGTTTGAAATGTTAAATCAGTAGCTGTGTCAATATATACGATGTTCCCTATTGAGATGGTATACTGATCCATTCTCCCTCCTGGAGAGTTATGTTCTAAGACTTCTGCTTCGTATGCGAGTTGCGCGATTAATTGACAAGTAATTTTTTGATCACAGCCAAAAGCTTTTAAAAGAAAGTGAATCCAGGCTACCAAGATAGCCGATGAACTTGAAACACCCGCATTAATAGGGATATTGCTTTTTAAGGTCAAATCATAACCCTTGGTTGGCCTACAGCCATATCTGTTGAGTACACGTATTGCCGATCCAAAATAATCTTGAGACTCCAAGATTTCAAAAGTTTCGAAAATGGAAATATCCCTTTCCGAAGAAATATCTGGCATTGAAATATGAAAAATCCTATCGTTGTTGGATTCCGCAGTAAGAATAACCTGTCTGTCAATGGCGCAAGCGATAACAGGCAGTCCCAGATAGTCTTGATGATCTCCGAAGAGGCAAATTCGAGCAGGAGCGCTAACAATTATTTTATTTCCAATAGTCGGATTCAAAATTTAATAACCGTCTTTAATCCAATTATAGGGCTTTCGTTTCACCCAGTTTCCACGAGTAAAATCTGGAAAATCTTGGGACTCTCCATTGTTTGCTATAGAAACCTCTGACAAAGGGGTTATAGCGCTCCAAGCAGCGGCGTCATATGCATCTAAAGGTGGAGCAATGTTTTTCTTAGCCGACTCTATGAAGGCCTGGATAACAAAAAAATCCATTCCTCCATGACCAGCACCAGTAGCTTTTACACCATACTTTTTCCAAAGAGGATGATCGTATTTATCAAGCCACGGTGTTGCTTCATCCCATCGATGAGATTTTTCAACTTTCCCTTCTATATAAATTCTATTTCCATCAACTTCCCAAATTCCTTCGCTCCCTTGTACGCGAAAACCTAGCGAGTAGGGGCGTGGCAAGTTGCAGTCATGGGTTACGATGATAGTTTCACCATTTGAAGTTTCAATCATAGAAGTGATTACATCACCCTGTTTAAATTTTAATTGAGCATTGGGATGATCCTTGCCGCCATTTTTTACAATATAATTGTGAATTCCAATACCTTTTGATGCCATAGAAGAGATAGATACAAATCGATTTCCACGATTGATATCGCACATGGTTGCAATTGGTCCAACGCCATGAGTAGGGTATACGTCTGCGTTTCTGAGTAGAGAATGTTGTGTTCTCCAGGCAGATTCAGAAATTCCCTTTTCGCCAAACTCTACGCCTTTTCCGTATGCAGTTTTCCCATCGTTTAGTTTTACAAAACGTAAGTCATGTTGATAACCGCAACGAAAATGTACTAACTCCCCAAACACATCCTGTCGTACCATATTTAGAACCGCCATAATATCCCTTCGATAACAAACATTTTCTAGGATCATTAAGTGTGTTCCAGTTTTCTCATGAGTATTGACCAAGTCCCAACATTCTTCCATTGTATTTGCAGCAGAAACTTCGAGCCCAGTATATTTACCGGCTATCATAGAATCTTTTGCCATACGGGTGTGCCATAACCAAGGAGTTGAAATAATAACTGCATCTACTTTTTTTGAAGCAAGAAGATTTCTATAATCATAGTCGTTTTCGCCAAATACTTTTGGTTTGGTTTGTTCCGCTTTAGATATCATATCCAAGGCAATGTCATTTCGTCTTTGATCTATATCGCATATTGCGACAACATTAACATCATCACGTAAAAGGAGATTGTTCAAATGGTTAGTGCCACGCAAGCCAACGCCTATTAAACCTACGTTTAGTTTGTTGTTATAGTTTGTATTCGTCCCTAAGGCAATACTTGGCGCTAATGCTAAGCCAGTTCCTACGATAGCAGTCTTCTTGACAAAGTTTCTTCTTGAACCCATATTTCTTTTTTTAATGTATTGAAACCTAGTAATTCGTTTAAGCTCCCTAACAAATTTAGAATAATTTTAGGAGTAGTCTTATTTTTATTTGAAAACATTATTGTCCGATAAACATTTTTAAAAGAGGGATTTTCATAGTTGGATTTCCCTCTTTTTGTATATTTTGATTTTTACAATAAAAACAGGTATATGAACAAAGAAGTACACACTTTATCGGAACTCCCATAATTAAACAGATTTTGAA